>CAYZYP010000007.1:0-51952 GCA_964482695.1 uncultured Gammaproteobacteria bacterium
GTTCAAAAAATATTTTTCATTCAATTTCATTTTGACAGGCTTTTTATTCAATAATCATAAATTTGTTTTTTGTTTTGGATTTTGGGCAGAGGGGTCAGGGGTGAATGCCCAAAATCCAAAACTCCTTATTATTTCAAAAGAATAACTCCAACAACAAAAGAACAAAAATTCATCGTGAATGACAAGGCAAATAATCTTTTTGAAGATTGTTTTATGGCAAACACTAGTAGTTGCCATTCAATTATAACTATCAGTATTTCAAATATCAAAAGAGTACTCATATTTACAGAAATTAAAGAAAGATAGTTATTAATCCATAAAAAATAATTTAAAATGAGGTTTGTGATTAGATTTATAAAAATAATACTTAAAAATAAGTATTTATTTCTAATGTTAAAAAACAGAGAAACAGCTATTTCAATAGCTACGGTTAGAAGTAGGGCAACAAAAAAATTAATTAACATTTTTTCTTCTAATTTTAATTAAAACGATTCCTGAAATAACAGTAATAATAACAATCAGACCACCTGCTATTGAATAAATAATCATCTGATTATTATCACTGATATTATCTTTATTATTTGTGCTCGAATTTGAGCAGAAATCTTTTGAAGGACTTTGTCCAGGTTCACATGGTGGTATTGCAATATCAGCAGACACGGCTGATATAAAAATATTCATTGAAATAAATAAACCCAGAATGTAAATGAGTGATTTAGATTTTTTTTTCATAGTTTTTTTGTTAAATATTAAAAATTATTGCTTAAAATTACTTAGTTTTAGACCTTTATATAAAACCATGCTGGAAATAAATATAGTAACTAATATTCCTATCGTATTATTTAAAACTGGTTTTAAACCGAAAGCTATTGGCAATATACCGATAATTAAAGCGAGACAGGTTAAGCCGAAGGCAAAAGCTGATCTGCCTGGTAGCGCATTTGAGATAGCGACTAATGTGACAGGCATAGTAATATTAAAAAGGAACATTCCTGCAATTGCAAGTACTGGCATGTTTGACCCAAAAGATAAAAGCGGAATTGATAAAAGTAATGCCCCAACCGCGACTTTAATCCAACCAAACTTATCAGCTAAAATTCCACCCAGACCCTTACCCAATACAACGGCTATAGTTAGTGCTATGAGAAGATTAAAATCGGATTTCCATGGAAACACAACAACAAAACCGACAAGGGAGCGAATTGCAATTGATAACAATATCAACAACAATATTAATCTAAAATATTCATTGGTATTGTTTTTTTGATTATAATTTATTTCTGGTTTTTTTATGATAATCATTAAAAAACATAAAATTAATAAAATTATAATAGCCTGCCAAGCTATAAATTGTCCATTCCTACCGATTATTGTACCTAAAAAAAGACCTAACGCACCAGGGGCGACATAAATTCCTGGAGCTGTTGCTTTTCGAGGTGTCAAATTTAGACTGATACTTCCGCCACCAACATGAAACAATGCGTTGCCTAGTCCTGCAAAAATGATTGCTAAAATTGGAAAATGTAAAAAAATAATAGCAGAAATTCCCGTAAAAATACAGCCCAATATAGCAGTTTCTTTCGGAGATTTAAAATAGTCAGTAGCCAGACCAGCAATTGATTGAAGTCCGAAAGCTAAAACATTATATAAAATAACAAGACTTACAAACATGGATATGCCAATAATTTGTTCTCTAAAGATGCTAAAAATTACTGCAGCACAAATTCCATCGACAACAGCATGGGTAGTTCCATAAACAATAAGATTAGCCGAAATATTTTTTAGTGAAAATTTCATTGGTTATTTTTTTATAAATAAATCGTTTTCGTAGCGGAGCGGAGAAAACACCTTTTACCCCCCTATCAATAAAAAAATCAAATTCACTTTCCTTTAAAAGCTGGGCGATAGCCCAAAAGGAAAACATGTATTTCGTACAATGCGGTAGCTGATCCGAAGTATGAGAAAATTATATCATAATTTTCTAATATTTCGGATAGCGGGAGTTATGCGAAGTCGCGAAGCGATGAGCAGAACTCTAAGCGATAGCTACCGC
The DNA here is from genome assembly GCA_964482695.1 of uncultured Gammaproteobacteria bacterium. Lineage (GTDB taxonomy): Bacteria > Patescibacteriota > Patescibacteriia > Magasanikbacterales > GWA2-37-8 > CAYZYP01. The sequence continues at coordinate 2,054 of CAYZYP010000007.1, forward strand.
ATTATGGAAAATCGCGAAGCGATTTTCCATAATGTTCGCGTGTATGCGATGTTTGACTTATTTTTCTTCAGAAAAATCTTCTTCTTTTAGACCAGACTGAAGCAAAATTGACCGAAAAGTGCCAAACGGAATTTCTTTGTAACTCATTTTGATAGTAACGTTGCGAGTAGGATTTCCGATTTTACGAAAACGGGCGTGAGAACCTTTTTGGCGTACAAAAAAGAAGCCCTTATCTTTAAGGACTTTTAATATTAGACTCAATAATACTGGTTTAGGCATAATTTAAAGCCAACGGCACCAAATTTGGTCGTTCCACTTTATGAATTTTTGAGATCGGAGTGTCCTCAAAATGAAGTTCTAACGCTTCCCGAAGGCTGTCAAGGGCTTCTTTTTTGGTTTTGCCAAAACTAGAAACATCAGTATTAATATTCCAAGCCACGAAGAATTTGCCTTCTTTCCAGATTACATTTTTTAGTTCAATTTTTCGCATATTAGTTTAATAACATTTATATATTATCATAAAAGAAAAATAAGTCAAATATGGGCAGAGGCTTGCGGAAGTACGGAGTAAATCGTAGCCGTACACACGCTGTTAGGCGATGAAGCGCACACATAGAATTATTAAAATTGCCCCGAAAAAAATATTTAGATAAATAATTGCATTTGAAATTGGTGAATTAAAGTATTGTTCATTTTTAACGGCAATTTTATGAACTAAAAATGGTAATAGACCACCAATGCCAGCAAGTATCCCGAGGATTAACCCTACTAACGAATCGCCTTGAATTTTTACAAGCCCATATAACAGAAAAATGATTATTGGGATATGAAAAACTAGGAAACCAGTAATTTTTCCGGGCAATTTTAATAATTCCCATTCCTTTTGGAACGAAGAATCAATCTCATGCAAGATGATCAATGTCGTATTGATAATATATATTGTAGTGAGTAAATTCATAATTGTGCGCGCTTTTTCGACTAATGTTAGTTGTATCTGAAGTTTTTACAACTAAAGGGAGTAAAAATTTGGGTGGAGGCTTTTGTAAAAAGCCGTAACCAGATACAACTTGTTATATGATGTAATAATACATTCTCAATCCCGAGCCGTAGCGAGGGATATGTAATCGGGGCATTTTTATTGTGAAATTTTTTCATCGTTTCGTTTAATTATTTTCACAATTCCATTTATAGCGTCAACTTCTACGAGATCACCATTTTTCAAAATTTTTGTCGCAGTTTTAGTTCCAATTATACAAGGTTTTTTCATTTCGCGCGCGACAATTGCGGCGTGGCAAGTTATACCGCCTTCATCAGTAACAAACGCAACTGCCCGCTCCATTGCTGGTAATAAATCCGGTGTTGTCATGGAAGTTACCAAAATCTCACCTGTTTTGAGTTCGCTCTGTTCTTTTGGTGAGAAAATAATTTTTACAACACCTTGAATAGTGCCCTTAAAAGCGACCGATCCTTTGATTTGTACTTCGTTGATATTTTGTTCGGGTGAAGTTATTTTATTGAATGTTCGAAAACTAAATTTATTTTCAACAATTCCTGCGCTAAAACCATGTTTGCGTTCATCGATAAGTTTGTTAATTTCATTGGTTGTAAGGCGTTCAATATTATGAATTTCTTCTGATGTTAAAAAAGGAATTAATTTTTGGTCAATTTGTTTCGCGTCTGCGATGGCATGTAGTATAGGTAATAATTTGAACGCGGCTTCATTGATATTATCTTTTACAAAAGTGCGCAGAAATAGCCAACTTCTATATTGTTTTAACAATAGTTTTTCCGCAGTATTAAATTTTAGTTTTTGAACAATCTTTTTTACATCATTTTCATTTTCCTTTTGTTCTACTTTGATGTTAGACAGATTTTGTCTTGCATTTGTAACGAGTTTAACGAATTTGTCTTTAATTTGTCCTTTGGTTGGTGGTGTTCCGATAAACCAATGAAATGAAAGCCACTCAAATTTTTCTATATAAAGGTTAATTCTTTTTTCTTGTTCCAAGTCAGAAATTTTTGGGAAATCAATCGCTAATTGCAAAGCAAATTTTTTCTCTTCAGCAATGACACTCTCATGGAGAGGATAGGAAAGTGCGTCTAAATAGGTTTGAAATGAATTTAACGATTTAACCTCCGCCAATTTATATTTCAAAAGTGTTTCCATTTGTTCCCGTAAAATCTCGCTCATCTGCACCGAGCCACGATAACTCATGAAGCCAATCATCTGCAAAAACAATTTTTCTTCCTTTTTAAATAGAGCAACAAGTTGCTTAAGATTTTTATTTTTAAGATTTCCGACATCGTGTTGGTCTATTGTTTTTGCAAGAGAAAAAATTTGCTCGGCAATTTTGTCTGGGTAGGTAGGATCGTTTTTTGTTTTATGCCTCAATAATTCACGGATTAAATTCATTTCTTCTTCGTCAAAATAAATATCACCATGATCGTACCATGTGGCGCTCAAATGTGCGGGATACTTAAAAAATTTTTGACCCATTTTTACACCTTCAGGATATGAAGAAACAGAAAGTGGCGTGTTTAACTTTCTCATCGTCCAAATCCATTTTATTTTGTTACCAAGTATATTTTTGTCCATAATTCAATTCGTCAAAAATTTCACAATAAAAATGCCCCGATTACATCCGCCACCGCAGTGGCGGTAAGAATGTATTATTATTACACATAATGCGGTAGCTGATCCGAAGTATGAGGAAATTATATCATAATTTTCTAATATTTCGGATAGCGGGAGTTATGCGAAGTCGCGAAGCGATGAGCAGAACTCTAAGCGATAGCTACCGCATTATGGAAAATCGCGAAGCGATTTTGCATAACGTATCGGCATCATCCGAAGTTTTTGTGCAGCGATAGCGGAACAAAAATTTGGGAGAAGGAATTTTTCTTACCTTGAATTATAATGTGAAAAATTCCTGAACCGGATATGCCGTGTTCTGCGATGTGCCAATAAATTCTTCCTTCCTTATTGTATTTGGGGAAGTTTTATTCGGTTTAATTCGCAAACCTTTCTTGCCAACTTTTCAGCTCGTCAAATATCTTATCGTCAAAATCTTCCGGTTTAAATTTGAAAATAGCGTTGGCATTCTTTACGCAATGGTTTTTCAATTCATCCTCGTTGTTTTGGCTGGAATACCACTTGAAGCTATCGATAATATCAGCAGTTTTTACAATGAGAGCGTCTTGCCCGTTTTGCACACATCTTTGAATCAACTCGTTGGTTTTTTCCACCTTGTCTGCAATCGTATCATCTTTGGTGCTCGCAAAAATCAAGCGGACAACATTATCACCAAACTCATCTCTCAATAATTGTTCGTCAGCACCAGACCACTCAATCGCATCGTGCAAAACGCCAGCCAAAACAACATCTTCTGAATAACCATTTTCATACAAATACACGCCAACGCGTATGTCGTGAAACATCACAGGTTTTCTACTATTTTCATCAGACGGTGGCATATACTCTGACAGAATTCGCACGGCTTTTTCAAATTTTATATTAAGTGATTTTGACATATATTTTGACGCAAGAATAAAACTTCCCCAAACTAAAAATAAAAAGAATTTATTGGCATTTCGCAGAATGCGGTAGCTGATCCGAAGTATGAGGAAATTATATCATAATTTTCTAATATTTCGGATAGCGGGAGTTATGCGAAGTCGCGAAGCGATGAGCAGAACTCTAAGCGATAGCTACCGCATTATGGAAAATCGCGAAGCGATTTTGCATAACGTCAGTTGTATCTGAAGTTGCGTAGCAATTTGGGTGGAGGCTTTTGGAAAAAGCCGTAACCAGATACAACTTGTTATATGATGTATGCTTTTCTTTTGTTCCGCCTCAGCGGAACCACTTTTCCATAACGAACAAATTTTATTTTGTCTTGGCGTAGGGGCAGAGGGCTGGGGTGAATGCCCCGAAGCCAAGACTCCACATTAATTTCCTTTGATTTGGATATTTTTTTCGTGTAATTTTTCAAATAAATACCATTTTTGGTATCGCTCAAATTGGTTGTCAAGATTAAATCCTTTTTCAATAAGACTTTCGGCTAAACAAATGGTCATTGCAGTATCATCGCTGTAAAAACTAGCTGGAAAGTTTATGTCTCCATAAGAAAAATCTTTTGATTCAAGCTCGTGGCTATCAAGATATTTAGCTACGTTTTCTTTTTTCTAAAATTCAAAAGGAACACCCAAAACATCGCCTAAAGCAAGACCAATTAGCAACCCTTGTATTTGTTAAGTCTTTCGTCTTTATTTTTTTGCATGTTTTGCAGCGCTACCATATAACCAAATAATAAAATCTAGTAATTTTGTGTCGTTAATTACATCCGTAATATTAAGCGTTGAACGAATTCCCCCTAAATATTTTTTTGTCTCATACAGGGACAAAAGATTGTTGAATTTAGTAATTAATTCATTATAAATCTTTTGTCTAGTTTCAATTCTTTTTTGTATTGATAATTTTGTATCATTCGGGTTTTTAAGCTGAAAAAAGTTGCCAACATGCACATCGTAAATTGGTAAATCGTTATTTATTGTATGCAATGCTTTTGTTGCAAAGGAAAGCTGTATGCTGTTATCTTTCTGACGGGTTAGTATACCATCCATCTTTGTTAAAAAATCGGTCAATTTATTTTGATAACCAAAATTTCTCGTATTTAATAATTTGAAATATTTCTTAAAGTATTCATCTGTTAAAAAATTTCTCATTTTATAGAAAGTTTTGTATGTATTTTCAAATTCAATATCATTTTCTATGTTATAACTTTCGCTAAATTTTGTTTTTAGAAAAATATATTTATCAACATCATTCTTTCTTCTTTTGAGTTCAATTAAAATTTGCTCTGAACTCTTTTTTAGTTTTTGAATTAATTGTTCTGATTCCGAATTTAATATATTCATGTTATTTATTAATAAAAAATTTCTGAACCGCATGCGCCGTGTTCTCTGATGCTTTATTTTCTACCCAACATTTTCTGCCACCACTTAGGCTTCAAATTACTCAAACGAATCTTTATTTTTTTTGCTTTTTTCAGCTGTTCTTCGTCTTGAGGATTGGTTATCATAAAATTACTGAATTTTTTCAATTCCTCATCGCTACTTTCTTCCACCTCTTTTGGCTCAAGAATGATCATCTCGGTGGATAGTTTATCTATCGCAACGACTGAAATATCGCTAGAACATGACCTGGAAATCGTCTCGACTTTACTTGACTTTTCCGCAATGAAGTATATTGCATTATCACTATTTCTGCTTATATTAAAATTAATTGAAATATCTATATGTTTCTCTGCTGGTAAATCAAACCAAAACTCCTCAAATCCATAACCATTTTTATCAAACTCTGAAGCTAACCTACCTTCGTAGAATATTGATACTTTATTCTCAATCCCAGGCGTTTTAATATAAAATTTGGCATATTTCATCTTGTCAATCGGCACTCCTATTTGAACTGCTCGCTGTATAGCCTGAATATTTTCATTGTGAATTGGTGCGCAAGCCCAGTAATATATAGATTCTGCACCCAATGAACACAAAATACGAATTTTAAGAAAAAGCTGTTTTTGTAATGTGAACAGAATAAAATCCTCTCTGCTTTTTCCAATAAATGACTCTATAAGAATGGACAAATCATTACCAAGCGCTAAACGATCCCATTCTTCAATATGGAAGTTTTCAATAATGTTATAACTGTTGACAGTGAAGTGCATAATTTGTTGGTTATTATTTAGTATGTAAATACCGGCTTTCCCAGTAATTCTTTATACAATAAATGCTCCCCTCTCCCTTCCTACAAAAATAAAATTTGTTCATTATAGAAAAGTGTAAGGCTTTAGCCGTAAAAAGAAAAGCATATTTCATATAATGCGGTAGCTGATCCGAAGTATGAGGAAATTATATCATAATTTTCTAATATTTCGGATAGCGGGAGTTATGCGAAGTCGCGAAGCGATGAGCAGAACTCTAAGCGATAGCTACCGCATTATGGAAAATCGCGAAGCGATTTTGCATAACTCGTTTATATCTTCCAATTATTCGTATAATATGTTATATTAAGTATGTTATATTAACTGCATACTTTTTATGCCGACTCTAATGGATATTATACTACGTGAAATGAGTTTGCGCAATTATAGCCAAAAGACAATTAAGGCGTATACACGCGTTGTTAAAGATGTCTTTTCTTTCTATAAAAAGCCACCGCGTGATCTATCCGAAGAAGAAATTAAAAATTTTCTTTATAGCAAACAAAAACAAGGTTTATCCAGTCAGACAATAGCTTTATGCGCCAATGCCTTGAATTTTCTTTATACAGGTATATACAAGCGGCCAAACTATAATAAAATTCACCATCCCAAGCAAACCAAACGTTTGCCAACCATATTATCACGCGAGGAAATAAAAGCGCTAATTAGTGGCACAAAAAATTTGAAACACAGAATGATATTAGCTTTAACATATGCTTCTGGATTGCGAGTGAGCGAAATAGTAAAATTACGTTTGCAGGATATTGATTTACCCGCTTTAACTTTGATTGTGCGCCAGGGTAAAGGAAAAAAAGATAGGCTTTCTTTAATTTCAAATAGTTTAGTGTCCGAACTACAGCAGTTAATGGCTGGCAAAAAGGGGAGCGATTATTTATTTGCCAGTGAACGTGGTGGAAGGTTGACCGAGACCTCGGCACAGAAAGTTTTTTACCAAGCATTACGACGGGCAAAAATAGACAAACCGGCCACATTCCACTGTCTGCGCCATAGTTTTGCCACTCATTTACTGGAAAATGGAGTAGATGTGCGATATGTGCAGGAATTATTGGGACATGCTAATATTCGCACCACGCAAATTTACACGCACGTGACTAATCCAAATTTAAGGAATATAAAAAGTCCATTATAAACCCTTCCCCGCGGCAAAGACCACGGGGTGTATAAACTCCTCGGCTCGGAAAAGCAAACAAGTTTGCTTTTCACTCGCCTGCGTCGCTTATGAAATGGTTTAAAAATAAAAACCCAATCATCGCCCTTGCCCCTCTGGCCGACTATACAGACAGCCCATTTTGTCGTATTTGTCGCGAAGTAGCCGGCAAGAATTTTGTTGTTTTTCGCGAGATGGTTAGTAGCGAGGCAGTAGTTCGTGGAAATGAAAAAACTTTAAAAATGTGCGAGTTTGAGGAAATTGAACGGCCAATTATATGCCAAATTTTTGGTTCAGAACCAATAGTTATGGCCAAAGCAGCCAAAATTCTTGTTGATAAATTTAAGCCAGATGGTATTGATGTTAATATGGGTTGCCCAGTTCCTAAAATTGCTGGTAGAAATGAAGATGCGGGCTTGCCCGCCATAGCCCGAAGGGCGACGGCGGGTGCTTCGCTGATGAGAGACCATGATAGGGCAGTGGCAATAGTAAAAACTATCAAAGAAATGGATTTAGGAGTGCCATTATCTATTAAAACACGTTTAGGCTGGTCAAAAGAAGATGATATTTTAAAGTTCGCGCCAAAGTTAGAACAAGCAGGTGTTGATCTTTTAACTATCCATGGTCGTACCAAAATACAAGGTTATTCTGGTAAATCTAATTGGGAAATAATAAAGAAAGTTAAGGAAAAATTAACTATCCCTGTTTTAGCTAATGGAGATATTAATAGTCAAGAAGATATTAAAAAGTGTCTAGAAATAACTTGTGCCGATGGTGTGATGATTGGTAGGGGAGCATTGGGTAATCCGTGGGTGTTTGGTTATCAAAAACCAAATTATGAGATTAATTTAGAAGAAAGAATAAATATTATTTTAAAACACGCTCATCTGCATATAGAACATTATGGCGAGCGTGGCATGGTTACCTTTCGTAAACATCTGGCGTGGTATTTTAAGGGGAATAGAGTAAGCGAGAAAATTGAAAATATTAAACAATTAAGAAATGAACTGGTCAGAGTAAAGTCGTTGGATGAATTAGAAAAAAAATTTTCTACTCCCACTCAATAGTCCCCGGCGGTTTATTGGTGATATCGTAAAAAATATAATCTATTTTGGCAAGTTTTTTAATTTCCCTAACAATTTTTTGTAGAATTTTTTCCGGAATTTTAGCAAAAGAAACTGTCATCGCTTCTTCTGATTCAACCGGCCGCAACACAACTGACTCCTTTTTGTTGTAGCCAAAAGGAATTAGCACTACTGGTAATTGCCAGATGTGTTGGCATTCTTTGTTTTTTAAAATATACTTATTGACTATATCATCAATTTTTCTAAGTAAGTTTAGTCGTGTTTTGGTGAGGCATGCTGTTTTAAAAGTGGAGTTAATGATTTTATTTTTTTCGCCATGGAGTAAAAATAGAACACGGTTGATATCTTTGTGTTTGTTCGTAATTTGCGGAGAGATTTTATAGTAATATTGCCAGTTTATTTTTTTTGTCTTTGGAATAATTAATGCCGGCTGAGCGTAAGAGCGCTCATCACCTTGCACGCCAACGGATTTAATTGGAAGTTTGAAAATTTCGCCATACTTCGTGTGGTTTGCGATTGCAGATACTGCGTCAGTTGTTTTGTCGGAACATAGACATCGTATCCCGAGTCCTGGTCCGGGGAAGGGGTGGCGAAAAAGAATATTTTTTGGCAGACCTAACTTAAGTCCAATTTGCCGTACCTCGTCTTTGTACAATTCTTTAATTGGCTCAATTATTTTTCCCTCAGCAATCATTTGTTGAATGCGCGGGACTCTATTGTGATGTGTTTTTATAACATCAGCGTTTTTTGTGCCTCCAGATTCAATCGTGTCCGGATAGATGGTGCCTTGGCCGATAAGCCATTTATCCACAGCCATTTTTTTTTCTTTCATGACTCGGTCGGTAATATCTAAAAATAAATTACCGATGATTTTTCTTTTTTGTTCCGGGTCAGTAATGTTTTTTAAAGTTGTTAAATATTCATTTTCCGCGCTATAAATATGTAAGTTAGAAAGCCCTATTTTTTTTAAAGCAGATTTAATTTGCTTTGTTTCATTTTGCCTCATCAGGCCATGATCTACCAGCAGGCCATAAATGCGGTTCTTTCCCAAAATCTTTTCTAAAAGCGCGAAACAAACCGTTGAATCTACTCCGCCGCTGACAAGCAGAAAAACATTTTTATCACCGGCTTGTTTTTTAATATTTTGTTGAATATCTTCTAGCATTGTCTCTGTCGTCCAATTTTTTTTGGCTTTGCAAATATTAAAAACAAAATTTTTAAGCATTTGTTTGCCATCTTTAGTATGATTTACTTCTGGATGAAATTGAAAACAATAAATTTTTCTTTTTTCATCGCTCATGGCCGCGATAGAGCGGTTGGCAGTATAGGCAATTTGTTTAAAGCTATTTGGCAGTTTGTCTACATGATCACCATGGCTCATCCAAACGATTGTTTGCGGTTTAATATTTTTAAAAATATGGGATTGGCTAACTTTCATTTTCGCCAAACCATATTCTCTGGCCAAACCAGAGCTTACTTGCCCGCCAAAATGCTTGGCTATTAATTGATGACCATAACATAGGCCTAAAATAGGCAAATTTAAATTAAAAATAGCCGGATCATAGGCCAAATTTTGGCCTTTGGCAATGCTTTTTGGCCCGCCGGAGAGAATTATTCCTATAGCATTTCTGAGTTTGTCAGCCGAGACATTATTGGGATAAATATGCGAGATTATTCCCAATTCTCTTATTCTGCGGGCGATTAAATGCGTATATTGAGAGCCAAAATCCAAGATGGCTATTTCGTTATTTTGAAACATAAAGATTGCTTTTTAAGCTAATTTATGTATAATATATCATATATTGCTTATGTTTTCCAATTTTCAACAAACCCTCACTTTTGATGACGTTTTGCTTGTTCCACAGCATTCGTCTGTTTTGCCAAGAGATGTTAGTTTAACGACTTATCTCACCAAAGAGATTAAATTAAACACGCCATTTTTAAGCGCGCCCATGGATACGGTTACTGAACATAAAATGGCCATTGCCCTCGCGCTCGCTGGCGGAATTGGCATTATACACAAGAATTTGACTATTGATGAGCAAGTAAAAGAAGTGAAAATGGTGAAAAGATTTGAGAGCGGATTTGTAGAAGAGCCGGTAACCATTTGTCAAGACAAAAAAATCAGCGATGTTTATGAAATTAAAAAGAAGCATGGCTATAAAAAAATCCCGGTTGTTGATAACCAAGGAGTATTGGTTGGTTTGATAAGCGAAACAGATTATTTTGTACCAGAAGATTTAGCCGAAAATGTCGGCAAAATGATGGTGCCAATAAAAAATTTGATAGTTGCCAAACAAGGTATTGCTTTGGCCGAAGCCAATATCATGATCAGAGAACATCGTTTAAAAAATCTTTGCGTGGTAAATAGCGCCGGTAAATTAGTAAGCATGGTAAGCCGTCGAGATATTGAAAAAAATACGCTTTATCCAAATGCTTGCAAAAATCACAATAAGCAATTGCGCGTTGGTGCCGCAGTCGGTATTGGTCAGGAAACAAATGAGCGTGTTGAATGCCTAATTGGAGTTGGCACGGATATAATTACTATTGATAGCGCGCATGGTCATTCTGATGGCGTCATTAATACCTTAAAAGAATTACGGCATAAATATCCCAATCAGCAATTTGTAATAGGCAACATAGTTACCGCCGAAGCCGCTTTGGCACTGGCCGACGCCGGCGCCAATGCTGTAAAAGTTGGTATTGGGCCAGGTTCTATTTGTACCACTAGAATTATCGCCGGTATTGGCGTGCCGCAATTGTCAGCGATTATTGAAGTAGCTACGGCCTTAAAAAAACATCCGGAATATAATGTAAAGGTAATTGCCGATGGCGGAATAAAAACATCTGGTGATGTTGTCAAGGCTTTGGCTGCTGGCGCTAATGCTGTCATGATGGGCAATTTATTTTCCGGCACCGATGAAACCCCTGGCCGAGTAGAATTTTTAGAAGGTAAAATGTATAAAGTCTATCGTGGTATGGGTAGTTTGGAAGCGATGGAAAGAGGTGGAAAAGATCGTTATTTACAATCGCATATTACAGAAAAAAAGAAATTTGTGCCCGAAGGCGTTAGCGGCCGGGTTGCCTATAAAGGGCCGGTAGAGAGAATTATTTATCAATTAACCGGCGGATTGCGAAGTGGCATGGGTTATGTTGGCGCCAAGACAATTTTTGAATTACAAGAGAAAGCAAATTTCGTTCGTATCACCAATGCCGGCTTAAAAGAAAGCCACCCGCATGATTTGGGTGGCATTAAATCCGCGCCGAATTATCATGTAAATTAATGTTTAAAACATCTCACGCCCGTAAACACCATCGCTATCCCACATTCATCGCAAGCGTCAATTACTTCCTGATCTTTAATAGAGCCACCCGGTTGAATGATGGCTTTAATGCCGGTTGGCGCGATTTTGTCTATACTGTCGCGGAAAGGGAAAAAAGCGTCCGAGGCCAGTATTGATCCACTGATTTTATCAGCGGATTTTTTTATGGCCATATCCACCGCGTCTACTCTGGACACTTGTCCGGCGCCGACGCCAAGAGTTGTATTATTTTTGGCGATTAAAATGCCATTTGATTTGATATGTTTTAAGACCTTCCAAGCAAATAACATGTCACTCAATTCTGTTTCTGTTGGTTGTTTTTTGGTAACTACTTTTATATCCTCGTTATTTACTATTTTGATATCCGTGTTTTGTAGTAATAATCCGCCACTGACATGCTTAAATTCCAACATTGGTTTCAGTGGAGTTATTGTACCTAATTCCAAGACGCGTAAATTTTTCTTTTTGGCTAAAATTTTCAAAGCCTCTGGTTCATAATCAGGCGCTAAAACAATTTCCGCGAAAACCTTGGCAATTTCTTCGGCGATTTCTTTATTACAAGTTTTATTTAAAGCAATAATGCCGCCAAAAGCAGATAAGGCGTCGGCATTGTAGGCGCGTTTAAATACCTCGGTAATATCATCGCCAACAGCCACGCCGCAAGGGTTGGCATGTTTAACAACTACACATGCCGGTTTGTCAAATTCTTTAAGAGTTGCCAAAGCGCCATCAGCATCGCCAATATTATTATATGATAGTCGCTTGCCTTGAATAATTTTTGCGTTTAATATATTACAACCCGAACTGTCATTCCCGCGAAGGCGAGAATTAAGATCTTTATAAACACAGGCCTCTTGGTGCGGATTTTCACCGTAACGCAGGTCATAGTATTTATGGAAAGTAAGATTTAAAGTTTCTGGAAATTTATTTTTGTTAAAGTAATTATCAATAACCGCGTCATAATTTGCGGTGTGAGCAAAAGCTTTGGCCGAAAGTTTTTTCCTAGTATCATAAGTCAGTCCGCCATGTTCTTTTAGCTCTTGGAGTAGGGGAATATAATCGTTAAAATCCACCACCACTCCCACCCAGCCAATATTTTTAGCCGCGCTTCGTATCATTGTCGGCCCGCCAATATCAATATTTTCTATCGCTTGTTCTTCGGCAACATTTGGTTTGGCAATTGTTTCCGCGAATGGATAGAGATTACAAATAACAAGATCAATCCACTTAATCTCGCGTTGCTTTGCTTGCTCAAGATGTTTATCTCTTAAACCCAAAATTCCCGCATGTACCAAAGGATGCAAAGTTTTAACCCGTCCATCCATCATTTCCGGAAAGCCTGTAAAGTCAGAAATTTCAACAACTTTTATGTCTGCTTCCGATAGCGTTTTTGCCGTTCCACCAGTAGAAATAATTTCCACGCCCAGCGCGGATAACTCGCGGGTAAAATCAACAAGGCCGTTTTTGTTAGAAACGGAAATCAAGGCGCGTTTAATTGAGGTAATGTTAGTATTCATATGAAAATGTTGTTGGTGCGCCACGCCAGCGGAAAATACTTTTTGAGCGACGGGCGATAGCCCGCCGATTCAAAAAGTATTTTCCGCTGGCGCAAGGAGTTATATTTACGCGTACTTTATAATTTAAAATTTTTAATTATTTCCACCCACGCCTCGCCTTCCAACTTTTGCACCCTTTCTTTCAAAGTTTCTGGCGTGTCGGTTGGCAAGACAGAACATTTTTTTTGCAATATAATTTTACCAGTATCAACCCCCTCGTCAACATAATGAATAGTGCAGCCGGTTTCCTTGACTCCGGCTTTAATAATCTCTTCGTGCACGTTTAAATCCATCCCACCGGCAAAAGCCGGAAGTAAAGATGGATGCACATTCATAATTTTATTTTTATATTTTTGCGTAAAAGGCGCGGATAAAATTCGCATGTAGCCAATAAGTAATATCAAATCCACTTTTTTTTCATCTAAAATTTTTAAGATTTCTTCGTCAAATTGTTCCCGAGTTTTATCTTTCTGGTTAATAAAAACAGCTTCCAGTTCGTTATTTTTCGCTCGTTCCAAAATATAAGCGTCTGGTTTATTACTTATAACCACCTCAATAGACGCGTTTAGTTCGCCTTTTTTAATTGCCTCAATAATCGCCTGCATATCTGTGCCGCGAGTAGATCCCAATACGGCTAGACGTAAAAGAAATTTTTGTTTTGTCATATAAATTTTCTTCACGCGTTTACTTTTTTAGGTTTTTTATCATCTCCATTTTTTTTCTTATCAACTCCTCTGTCCCGATATCTTCTCTGTGAAATAGCGGTCCTTTTATTTGTTTTATTTCTTCTTCAACAATTTTTTCCGCAGCAAATATTGTTTCCGCGATTCCCACGCAAGCGACAGTTCTACTGCCTTTTTCATAAATACCATCAGCCATCAAATCAACAGACGCGAAATAAAGTTGGTCTGGATTATGCACTGCTGACGTGTCAATTTTTTGATTTTTAACCGGATTATCCGGATAGCCGTTTGGCACCACGTATTTACAAACAGTAGCTTTGTTAAAAAATTTGGCGTGTTCTTGAGTTAAGTTACCATCAATTATCGCTTGGCAAATAGCCACAAAATCCGATTCTAAAACAGCTAAAACATTCATTGCTTCCGGGTCGCCAAAACGCGCGTTATATTCAATCAATTTAACGCCATCTTTTGTTAAAATAAATCCGCCATACAAAATTCCTTTATAACCTTCACCAAATTTATCGCGCAGAGCATTAGCAGTTGCTTGGTTTATTTTTTGTGCCTGAGTGACATTGTCAGCAGTTAAAAATGGCAATAGGTGATTAGCATCGGAATAACTACCCATGCCGCCGGTGTTTGGCCCTTGGTCGCCGCTAAAAGCGCGTTTATGATCTTGGACAACAGGCATGTGCGCCAAATGCTCGCCATCACAAAAGCTCATCAATGAAAATTCCTGGCCGATTAATTTTTCTTCTATTACAAATTTACTTTTATTATCAATAATTTCTTTGCAGTATTTAATTGCTTCCAGGTGAGAAAACAGATGGTCGCCGGCCACTTTTACTCCTTTGCCACCCATTAAACCATCCGCTTTTATAACATACAGATCGCCAAGTTCATTTAAAAAATCCGTCACGCCGATCATTGAATTAAAATTTTTATATTTTGGCCCGCCGGGAATTTTGTATTCAGTAAGTAAATCGCGCGTAAAGCCCTTGCTGGTTTCTATTTTTGCTAGTTTTTGTTTTGGACCAATACAAGAAATGTTATTCTGCCACAAAATATCTGATACTCCACCAGCTAGCGGCGCTTCCGGACCAATAAACACAAAATCAATTTTATTCTCTTGGGCAAAATTTAAAATTGCCTGCGGGCTATCTACTTTTCCAATAACATAACCGGTGGTTATTTTTTGTATGCCCGGATTATTGCTGGAGCCAAAACAAAAAATAGCGGGGGATTGAGGTGATCTTTCAAGAGTGCGGGCAATGGCATGCTCTCTGGCTCCGGAACCAACAAGGAGAATGTTCATAATTAGAATAATTTAACAGGCCTTTTTCTCTTTCTCCAACTCGCGCATTCTTTCTTCATCAATATCACCTGTCACATACCAGCCGTCCAAATATGGCATTGAAAGTTTTTCAATATGATGTTCACCGCGACGAGTAACCGCTTCAACCAAATCCTCAATTTGTTGATAAAGTAAAATATCAGCGCCAATAAATTGTCTAATTTCCTCTTCGTTTTTATTAGCGGCGATAAGTTCGGCTCGCGTGGGAATATCAATGCCGTAAAAATCCGGATATTTTACCGGCGGGCAAGCGGAAACAAAATAGACTTCTTTCGCACCAGCATACCGCACAAGGTCAACGACTTTTTTAGAAGTGTTGCCTCGGACAATGGAGTCGTCAACTAATAAGACCTTTTTATCTCTTATATCTGTTTCTTGCGGAGACAATTTTTGTAAAATTGATTTTTGTCTATTATTTTGTCCAGGCATGATAAAGGTTCGTCCAATAAATGGGTTTTTGTACAACCCTTCGGAATACCTAATTCCCAATTCATGAGCCATTGCCAAAGCAGAAGTATTTGAACTAAATGGCACCGGTATAACGATATCAGGGTTAATATTTGGATAAACTATCTTCCAACGACGCGCCAGATTTTGCCCCATGCGAGCGCGAGCGCGGTAAACACTGATGTTATTTAACATTGAGTCAGGCCGCGCCAGATAAACATACTCAAAAACATCTGGCGTAAATATCTGCTGTTTTAAACGACGGCGAGTCATTGTTCCGTTTTTACTAATGAAAACTACTTCACCCGGAGCAACATCACCTTGTAATTTAAAACCCAAAGGATAATACATCGTATTTTCAGAAGAAAAAATATAATCTATTTTTTTATCCTCATTTTGTCTTGTACCCCAGACCAATGGTCGGATGCCATGAGGGTCGCGAAAAGCCACCATCCCTTTGTCGGCAATTATAGCCACAACGGAATAACCGCCAACGCAACGATCAAAAACAGAATCAACTGCCAAGCAAACTTGATCAAAAATGTCATTTGTTTTGTCGGAAATCTCTTGCATTTTAGCCGCAAAAACATGCAAAATTACTTCAATGTCGCTACTGGAATTACAATAACGTTTATCTTTTACTAGTAGTTCGTCTTTAAGTTGGCGATAGTTCGTTAAATCTCCGTTATGAGCCATGGCAATGCCGTATGGCGAATGGATAATGAAAGGGTGAGCGTTTTCTTCACTATCGCGTTTAGAACCGATTGTGGAATAGCGTGTATGGCCAATACCCAAATTTCCTAAAAGCAAATCAATGTCTTCTTGATGAAAAACATCTCTGACATAACCGCCGCCTTTTTTAAGATGAAATTTTTTATTATATGTACAAATTCCAGCCGCATCCTGGCCGCGATGTTGAAGGTGAATTAAACCGTCGTACATTTCAGTAGCTACCGGTTTATTTGAAAAAATTCCTATGACACCACACATACAGTAGTTAAAAAGTTATTAAAGTTACGACTGTAATTAGATTAAATCAACTAGGTTAGCAGATAAACCGATATACGTTTTTGGCGTTAGTGATAGTAGTTTATTCTTCTCTACCTCATTTATTTCAAGGTTTTTTATAAAATTTTTGATTGCTTGTTTATCAATTTTTTCTCCACGCGTTAATTCCTTTAATTTTTCGTAGGGTTTATTATAGCCGGTTTTTCTGAGGATCGTTTGAATTGCTTCGGATAAAACTTCCCAATGTTCGTCTAATTCACTTTCACAAATTAATTTATCCGCTTCAATGCGTTCAAGGCCCTTTGTTAAATTTTTATATGCTAACAAACAATAACCAATCGCTACGCCTTGATTGCGAATAACCGTGCTACCGCTTAAATCGCGCTGCATCCGGCTCATTGGCAATTTTTCAGACAAGTGGCGTAAAAGAGCGTTTGCAAGCCCTAAATTACCTTCCGCGTTTTCAAAATTAATGGGATTAATTTTGTGAGGCATTGTTGAAGAGCCGATTTCTCCCGCCACTTTTTTTAATTTAAAAATTCCTCGGCTAACGTATAGCCACATATCTTGGCATAAATCGCGGTAAATATTATTTATTCGAGACAAGCAATCATAAATAGATACCAAACTGTCGTTTGGTTCAATTTGGGTTGTAAGTAAATTTGGCTCCAAATTAAACGCGCTGATAAAACTAACAGAGAATTTTGGCCAGTCAACTCCGGGAAAGGCAATTTGAGCGGCAGCGTAATTGCCGGTAGCGCCATTAAGTTTGCCTTCTATTTTGATTTTTTTTAAAATAAGCAGTTGCTTTTGCAGGCGGTTTTGAAAGACGGCCAATTCTTTTCCAATTGTCGTTGGCGTGGCTGGCTGGCCATGAGTAAGGGAAAGCAGAGAGTTGTCACGGTAGGTGATTGCTAATTTTTGTAAAGTATCATTTAGTTTTTCAAGATATGGAATAATTATTTTATCTAAAGCGTGTTTTAGCATTAAAGCATGAGAAATGTTATTAACATCTTCGGAAGTCAGGGCAAAGTGAATAAATTCCGAATAGTTTTTTAAGTCCGTATTGGATATTTTATCTTTCAAATAATATTCCACGGCTTTAACATCATGATTAATGTTTTTTTCTATATCTTTAATGATTTGGGCGTCAGTGGTAGAAAATTTTTGATATAAATTACGCAATAATTTTTGTTGGTCGTCGTTAAATGGCTGGACCTCGCTAATTTTTTTTTCATTCCCCAAAGCAATAAAATATTCAACCTCAACCATCAGTCGGTATCTAATGAGAGCGACTTCAGAAAAATATAACTGTAATTCCTTTATCTGCTCTTGATATCTGCCATCTAACGGACAGAGATTAGTTAGATTGTTCATAAAATTCGTATATTCTTTTTACGGCTAACGCGCAATTTTCTGGATCTAGAATTGTTAAAACCGGCACATTGCTTGGCATTTGCAGAGTCGAATTGATATTGACCAGCATGTCCATTTTATCGGCAAATGGCGGGCAAGCGATAGTGGGAGAGTTGGAATTAGCGGCCACAAAGCCAGAAAGTGCGTTTGAGCGGCCGGCTATGGTTATATATATAACTTTTTCCGTTTTATTTTTTTCTAAAATTTCTAATACTTTTTTTGGCTCTTTGTGGGCAGAAGCAATATATTTTTCTGAACAAATTTTGTGTTCATTAAGTTTATTAATAATTTTTTGGGCGTGTTCCTCGTCTGACGTTGAACCCATAATAATTATTACTTTTAACATAGATAACACCTGTTTTCTGTCGCTTTCAGGACCTCGGTCGGTGACAAAAGTGGGATGAGAAAATTCTTGTCGTAGGTTTGTGGTAATACGTGAATTTATATCCTTATTTTTAGGAAAAATAAATTTTTCTCCGGTAATCATTTCATAAAGCATGATATATCTTCGAGAAAGTTCAATTACTAATTCTCTAGGGGCCGGTGGAAGCTCGGGGTCGTTATATGGATCACAATGTTCTTTAAACCACAACCTCAAAAACTCTTTGTCAATATTCTCTGGCTCCATGCCATTTAAAAATCTTTCTTCATATGTCTTGGCGATCCAGTAGCGGCTGGAATCCGGGGTGTGGATTTCATCTAGCAAAAGAATATTACCATTTTCATCTTTGCCAAATTCATATTTAGTATCAACTAATATTAGGCCATTCTTTAGCGCCTCGGCTTGGCCAAAACGAAAAAGCTCCAGCGTCTTTAAACTGACATAATCCCAATCTTTTTTTGTCATTAGCCCTTCACTCACTATTTCTTCTGCGCTAATTAAACAATCATGGTCGTCTGATTTGGTTGTTGGCGTGATAATTGGGACGTTAAATTTTTGATTTTTTTTAATGTTTTCTGGCAAGATATTACCGCAAAAATTTCTTACGCCTTTTTGATAATTTACCCAAGCCGACGTGTCGGTGGTGCCGGTGATATAGCCGCGCACGACAAATTCAATTGGAAAAACTTGGCATTTTTTTACTATCATGACATTTGGATCGGGAATTTCCAAAATATGATTAGGCACAATATGTGTCGTTTTTTTAAACCACCAAGCGCTTGTTTGATTAAGCACCTGTCCTTTGAAAGGCACGGACGCCAAGATGCGATCAAAAGCGCTTTGGCGATCGGTGGTAATAATAGCCATTTTATCTCCCAAATCATAAGTATCGCGCACCTTGCCCACTTTTTTCTGTCCGATTTCTAAGTTTGTTGTTGTTAAACAATTGTTTAAATTTTCTTTAATGATTGAGGTATAGTCCATATTTTTTTATCTTAAATCCAAGGTATTAGCCGTATAAACTAAATTTTTTGGTTCAATAATAACTTGCTTTGGTCCTTTTTTTATGTAGCCGGCGTCAAGGCAATCAAAACCATTCTTTTTTACTATACTTTGGGCTTTTTTAACGTCTTTAGCTGGCAAAAATATGGCATAATCCATACCCATGTTATATGTTTCGTACATCTGGTAATCAGACAAGCCAGCCTGCTTTTGAATAAAGGTAAAAAGTTCGGAAAGAGGATAGATTTTTTCTATCACATAAGTTAACTCTTGTCTAGCGCGCATTACTTTGCGCAATCCGTGGCCGGTGATGTTAGAAATATAATGAATATCTATATTTACTTTTAATAAATCTTGGATTAATTTGGCGTAAATATTAGTTGGTGTTAGTAGCGCTTCGCCATAATACTGGCCGCTTGGTAATTTAGTAGCATATCCGCTTGGTAGATTTGTGGCAATCGCGCGCGCCAAAGATAAGCCATTTGCGTTTATACCACTGCTTTTTAACAATAAAATTCTATCGCCGGATTTTAATTTTTTATCAATTAATAGTTGTTTTTTATTTTTTATAATCCCCACCGCCGAACCGCCAAATTCGCACGTGTTAGGGACAACTATTCCTTTTAAAGTTGGTGTTTCACCACCGCCCCAAGACGCGCCAGAAACGTCGCAAGCTTTTTTCCAGCCAGTGATTAAATCAGTCATTCTTTTGGCGTCACTAAGCCAATCATTATTTTCTAATGCCCAGTAAGCATGGACAGTTAATGGTTGGGCGCCAACAGTAACTAAATCATTGATAATTGTCGCCACTGTATCGTATCCTACGGAATCATAATATGTCTTGCCGGTTATTTTTCTCATTTCATCAGCCACCAAATTTTTCGTACCCAAGCCTTCAATCACTGTTGCCATTAAAATTTTTCCCTGTTGCCAAACATAAGCCGACTCGCCACGAGTATCGTTAATTTCCCGAAAACCATGCTTAATTAAATTAGCGCCGGTTTTTGCCGCCGCTGTTTGCGCTAATTTTTTTATCGGATCTTTCGTGTCGTAGTTATCGCCGACTTGGGAGTAGGTGATAGGCATATTATAGAATTTTTAATTACGTTTATAACTATTTATTTTTTAGAGTTTGCGAGGCAAAATTGCATGGTTCCCCGAAGGGGAAATTTTGCTGAACACTTAAATTAATTTTTTCGCTGGAAAAAATTAATGGGTCTAAAAAATAAATAGTTATAAACGTAATTAAAATTTTGTTTTATAAATTAAGATAGTACAATGGTCTGATCTCTTCTTGGTCCAAACGAAATAATGGTAATCGGACAATTAATTTGATTTTCAATATACTCAATAAATTTTTTCGCGTTTTCTTGCAAAGCGTCATATCCGCGCGAAACAATGTCGGCGCAAATTTGCGGATTAAATTCTTCCCAACCAGGCAAAGTTTCGTATATTGGTTTCGCGTTTCTAATTTTGGTTAAACTTGCCGGCATTTCAGTAATATTTTCATCATTAACATCGTAAGCAGTGCACACTTTAATTTCCGGCATGCCGGCTAAAATATCCAGTTTCATCAGCGCCAGATCAGTTAAGCCACTAGTACGTACCGTCTGTCTTAACTGTACTAAATCCAGCCAACCAACTCGTCGCGGCCGGCCGGTGGTCGTGCCATATTCCTGCCCCTTATCGCGCAATTCCTTTGCCTGCTCTTCTTCCAGCTCGGTTGTAAACGGACTTGTGCCAACCCGGCTGACATACGCTTTGGCCACGCCAATAATTTTAATTGGTTTGTTATAACCAATACCACTGCCGGCAAAAATTTGGCCGGCTATTGTATTGCTACTGGTAGTGTGAGGATACAAACCAAAGTCAATATCCAACGACATGCCTTGCGCGCCTTCAAAAAGAATATTTTTTTCTTGTTTGGTTGCTTGTGATAATTCCAGACTGGTATCGCCAATGTATTTTTTTAACTCTTGGCCGCAGCTTAAATATTTTTGGTAAATTTCTTCTATTGTCGTCGGGTAGGGGATGTTGAACACTTTTTCCAGAATGGCTTTGTTAAAATTATATGAAGTTTGTAGCTTTTCTTCGAATAATTCCGGTTCTAATAAATCTCCCATACGAATGCCATGGCGATAATATTTATCCGCGTAAACCGGCGCGATTCCACGCTTAGTGCTTCCTGCGGCCAGTTCGCCTTGAAAATCGCTTAAACCACCATCCATTTCAATATGATATGGCATTATGACGTGAGCTCTGTCACTGATTTTTAGATTTGGGATGATACCACGAATAGTTAAATCGGAAATTTCTTTCAACAATACTTCCGGGTCAACCACCACGCCATTACCGATAATAGAAGTTGCGTTTGTATACAAAATACCCGATGGAAGAAGATGCAGTTTGTAAGTTTCATTTTCAACTACGATTGTATGGCCGGCATTGTTGCCTCCTTGAAAGCGAACAATATAATCAGCCTGTTTAGCAAAAAAGTCCGTTACTTTGCCTTTGCCTTCATCGCCCCATTGAGCGCCGATAATCGTGGTTATTTGAGACATAATTTTTCCGCGCAAATGGCGGTGTTTAATAATAATCTAGCGACTGTAATAGGCCCAACTCCACCAGGAGTCGGAGTAACGTAACTCGCTATTTTTTCAACTTCTTCCACATTCACATCGCCATACATTTTACCACTTTCAAAATCAACGCCTGTATCTATAACAATCGCGTCTTTTTTTACCATATCCCCGCGTAATAGATCTTTTTTTCCAACTCCGGTAACAATGATATCCGCTTGCAGACATTTTTCTTTTGTATTTTTCGTTTTGCTGTTGCAAGTTGTTACCGATGCTCGTTCGTTCATCATCATAATGGCCAATGGTTTACCGACCAAAGCGCCAGCGCCAATAATAGTAATATTTTTTCCAATTAAATCAACATTAAGGTCGTGGAGAATACTCATGACCGCACCTGGAGTGGGTGGCACGATGTAATTTGTTTTCATTACCAATTTTCCCAGGTTTACGTCTGTCAAACAATCAACATCAATTTCCGGTTTAATAGCATTTAAAACCTCGGTGGCGTATAAATGTTCGGGCAAAGGCAATTGGACGATTAATCCAGTTAGTTTTTTATCTTGTTGGATTTTTTTTATTTTTTTAATTAACTCGTCTTGTTTGATATTTTTCGGCAGTTCATAAAGCGCAAAATCAAAGCCGGTTTTTTTGGCGGATTCGCCTTTTTTACGCACGTATGTTCGCGATGGTTTGTCTTCGCCAACTAAAATAACCGCCAGTTTTGGGGTGATATTTTTTTTCTTTAATATTGCCACCAATTCGGCGGTTCTTTGATTAACTTTTTCCGCTATTTGTTTGCCGTCGATCAACATAGTATGTTTGAATGTTAGCATTTTTAATCGTGAATAGCAAATTTACTCAACTCTTAAAATTTTAATTTCAATATTATTAAAAAAAATTCAAATATATCCTTTTTGGATAATTTTGACTTGCCTTCTTGTCGGTCAATAAAAGTTACCGGAACCTCGCAAACTATAAAATTAGCTTTTTCCACGCGATAAAGCATTTCTTCTTGGAAAGCGTAACCATTGCTTTTGATATTTTCTAAATTAATACTTTCCAACACCTTTCGTCTAAATAACCTAAAACCAGCGGTAACATCTTTTGTTTTTAGACCCAACAAAACTCTAGAAAAACACATCGCGCCATTGCTCATTAATTTTCGCGTCCAGCCCCAGCCGATAATTTTGCCGCCAGTGATTTTTCTGGAGCCGATTACTAAATCAGCATTTTGAATAGCTTTCAGCATGCGTGGAATATCGGCCGGATCATGCGATAAATCAGCATCCATTTCAAAAATAAATTCAGCGCCCAGAGAAAGCGCTTTTTTAAAGCCGGTTAAATAGGCAGAGCCAAGTCCGAGCTTGCCCGGACGTTTAATAAGAAACAGGAGCGGATTGCCCATGGCTATTTTTTCCACAATTTTCGCTGTTCCATCGGGAGAATTATCATCTACGACAATAATCTCCAATTCTTCAATCTTCAAATCAAAAATTGCTTTAACAAGTTTGGTGATGTTGTCTTTTTCGTTGTAAGTGGGGATAATGATAATGGTTTTCATAATGTCGTTATTCTATCATAAAATTAGAATCTTAATCAATTTTATTATTGCTTTTTCAATTTAAACATTGTATATTATATCACGTAATATTTAACTGACAAATTCGTTCATAAATTAGCACTATAGTTATGATCCATTTCTACCGCAAAATCAGCCAAAACAGAGAGGATTGTTTTAACGTGGATATAGAGGAGAAGTTGAGCCAAGAGGAAAAAGATAAACTAATATGGCTACTGGCGGAAACATTTGAACCAGAGAACTTCAAGGAGAGTTCTTTTTTTAATTTTGGCGAAAATGTGGTTGAAATAGGACCAAGATTGAATTTTGCCACGCCGTTTTCCACCAACGCCGTAGCTATCTGTCATTCATGCGGATTAGACAAAGTAAAAAGAGTTGAAAAATCACGCCGGTATAAATTGTCTTTTGAAGAAGATAAAACAAAATTTATTGTTGATAATCACGATCGGATGACCGAATGTGAATACCCGCAGTCGTTAAAATCGTTTGAGAGCGATATTGTTCCAGAAAAAGTTTTCACAGTACGTCTGATTGAAAAAGGTATTTCGGCCTTAGAAAAAATTAATAAAGATATGGGGCTAGGCATGGATGATTGGGATATAAAATTTTATCATGATTTATTTGTTAATTATTTCAAACGCAACCCAACTAATGTTGAATGTTTCCAGCTTGGACAGGCAAATAGCGAGCATTCTCGTCATTGGTTTTTTAAAGGCAAGTTAATTATAGACGGCCAAGAGATGCTAGAGAATTTATTTACGATTGTAAAATCAACTTGGAAAGCTAATTCAACAAACAGTGTTATCGCTTTTAGCGATAATTCCAGCGCGATTATTGGTAACAAGATTAAAACTATTTTACCTAAATATCCCGGTTTAACATCACCATTTAATTTAAGCGAACAAATTTATCATTTGGTTTTTACAGCCGAGACACATAATTTTCCCTGTGCTGTAGCACCATTTCCAGGGGGCGAAACGGGCACTGGCGGAAGGATTCGCGATGTGCAGGCAACAGGCCGTGGCGCTTTGGTTGTCGCCGGCACAGCTGGTTTTTGTACCGGTAATTTAAATATTCCTGATTATGAAATTGCTGGCGAGGATCGTGGTAAGTTTACATATCCTAATAATTTAGCATTACCACTAAAAATCATGCTTAATGAAAGCAGTGGCGCGTTTGATTATGGTAATAAATTTGGCGAGCCATGTATACAAGGGTTTACCAGGACATTTGGCATGGAACTTGCCAATGGCGAACGTCGGGAATGGCTAAAACCAATTATGTTTACTGGCGGGGTTGGCCAAATTAGTGATAAACATCTTAAAAAAGAAGACGCTAAGGAAAATATGTTAATAGTGCAAATCGGCGGGCCGGCTTACCGCATTGGCATGGGTGGTGGAGCGGCATCTAGCATGATTGGCGGTCAAAACAAAGCAGAGTTAGATTTTAATGCTGTTCAGCGTGGTGACGCGGAAATGGAACAAAAAATGAATCGTCTTGTTCGCGCTTGCGTGGAAATGGGGGATAATAATCCGATTTTAAGCATTCATGATCAAGGCGCTGGCGGGCCATGCAATGTTTTAACAGAACTTGTGGCGCCAGTTGGTGGCCGAGTGGATATTTGCAAAATAATCATTGGCGATAAAACCATGTCTGTTTTAGAAATTTGGGGCGCGGAATATCAAGAGCGCAACGCTTTGCTTATTGGAAAAAATAGAATTGAGCAATTTAAAAATATTTGCGGCCGAGAAAAAGTAACTTGTGAAGTTTTAGGTGAAGTTAAAGGCGATGGCAAAATTATTGTTTGTGATTCAGCGGACAATTCAACGCCGGTGGATTTGGAATTGGAAAAAATTTTAGGGGATATGCCACAAAAAATTTTTACTTACGAAAGAGCCAAACCAATTTTAAACCCCTTGGTTTTACCTGAAAATTTAAAGATTGAAGAAGCAGTTAAGAAAATATTTTCTTTGCCGTCGGTTGGTTCCAAGGGTTATTTGGTAAGAAAAGTTGATCGCAGTGTTACCGGTTTAATTACCAGACAACAATGTTGCGGACCATTGCAATTGCCAGTTAGTAATGTTTCCGTCATCGCCCAAAGCCATTTTAGCAATTCAGGGGCGGCCATAGCTATTGGCGAACAGCCAATTAAAATGCTGGTTGACGAAAAAGCTGGCGCTAGGATGGCTGTTGGTGAAATGTTAACAAACATGGTTTGGGCGGCAATTACCAGTATACAAGATATTAAATGTTCTTTAAATTGGATGTGGGCCGCGAAACTGCCTAATGAGGGCGCGGTTTTGTACGATGCCGCCATAGCGGCACGTGATTTGATGATTAAATTAGGCGTGGCTGTTGACGGCGGTAAAGACAGTTTGTCTATGGCCGCTAAGGTTAATGGGGACATAGTTAAGGCGCCAGGTGAAATGGTTGTTTCTGGTTATGTTGGTGTAAGTGATATTAATAAAGTAATTACACCTGATATTAAAAAGCCGGGCTCGAGTAAATTAATGTTTATTGATTTAGCTAATGGTAAAAATCGTTTAGGCGGTTCGGCTTTGGCGCAAGCGCATGGCCAGATAGGTGATACTTGCTCGGATATGGAAGATGCAAATTTATTGGTAAATGCCTTTAATGCTGTTCAGGAAATGATAAAAAATAACTTAATTTTAGCTGGGCATGATATCAGTGATGGCGGTTTGGTAACAACATTGTCGGAAATGGCCATGGCCGGTAATTGCGGCTTGGATGTTAAAATTTTTAAAGATAAAAATGTTGTGGCACAATTATTTGCCGAAGAATTAGGGTTAGTAATTGAATATGAAGATTCAGAAGAAATGGAAAATAAGATTAATAAAATTTTACAGAAATATAAATTAAAGGTATATATTTTAGGCAATACTGCCAAAGAAAAAAAAGTTATTATACGTCAAGGCGAGTTAATTGTTTTTAGTGTTGAAACAAACGAGTTATTAAAATGGTGGGAAGCAACCAGTGATCGTTTGGAAGAAATGCAGATAAACCCTGTGTTAGCCAAAGAGCAAGCACAAAATCATATTCGTTTGTCCGGACCAAAATATGAATTAACTTTTAGTCCAGAAAAGGCCAAGCCAGAATTATTATCAGCGCTAGATAAGCCCAAAGTAGCTATTTTACGTGAAGAAGGATCAAATGGTGATAGAGAGATGACCTCGGCCTTTTTTATGACTGGTTTTGAGCCCTGGGATGTTACCATGTCTGATTTATTAGACAAAAAAGTTAGTTTAGATGAATTTAGAGGATTAATTTTTGTGGGTGGATTTTCTTATGCTGATGTGCTTGACAGCGCCAAGGGTTGGGCCGGAAAAATAAAGTTTAATTCTGATTTACGTGATGAATTTAATAGATTTTATAACCGACCAGACACGTTTTCACTTGGCGTTTGTAATGGTTGTCAACTAATGGCTTTGCTTGGGTGGGTACCAAAGCAGGGGATAACAGAGGCCAAACAACCGCGGTTTATCCGTAATAAATCCGGCCGGTTTGAATCACGCTGGGTGAATGTAAAAATTTTGGAAAGTCCGGCGATAATGTTGAAAGATATGGCTGGTTCAAGTTTGGGTGTTTGGGTAGCGCATGGCGAAGGTTATTTGCATTGTCCAGACGCCAATATACTAGCCGATATTAAGAATAAAAATTTAACGCCACTTGTTTATGTTGATGATAACGGCGAGGCAACGGAAAAATATCCCTATAATCCAAATAGCTCTCCTTGTGGCATCACCGCTCTCTGTTCGCCAGATGGCCGCCACCTGGCCATGATGCCTCACCCGGAACGCGCATTTTTAAAATGGCAATGGCCATACATGCCAGAAGATTGGAAAAAAGATTTACCGGCTTCTCCATGGTTAAAAATGTTTCAGAACGCGAGAGAATGGTGCTAAAAGTTGAATATCTTTTCTGCTATAATCCCTAATTCCCGTCCGCGCGAGCGTACTGCTTGTCGGCTATTTTCAACAAATTCATTTTGTTTACAAACCAGTTCTTTGTTCATTTTAAAACATGATTGGCTATAAACTAAACTAACTTTATCATGAATAGTTAAATTTCCAGCGTTAATATTATCCTGCTCGCAGAGCAGAGTTAAATTGCCAATTTCATTGACAATATCCCTGGTATATTCTCCATTTAAATTCCATTTTTTTTGGCTTTGCGGTAAGATATGTTCCAAAGTTGGGCGAGAAAAGCTGATTTCTGGATCCTTTTGGCGATAAATAGTATCTAGAATAAAAGTTATCAGCTTGTTATCATAGCCATATTTAAATTCAGTGGGAAAGTTGGCAATAAATTTTTCTTGGTTTTCTATCAAAATTTTTAGTTCAGCGTAAAATTTATTACTGATTTTATCTAAATCACCAACTTCATTAGGGTGGTTGGTAATAAGCACGCATTGCGCGCTTAATTTTTTTTCGTATTCATTAGGACTTAAATTAATCACTCGCGCTCGAAAAGAAAAAATCCATAATTTTGTTAAGTCGTTTCGTAATTGTTTGCGGCTATATTTTGGGTAAATAAAAAATTTGTTTAAATAAGCTAAAATAAGGCTATAAATTATCTCAATATCTAAAAAACTAAATCTTTTTAACAGTTCCAAAATTTTATAACTCATTTTTTTATCCTTTATTTTTTTATTTAGTTTTTCCACCAGCCAATCGTTATTTTTATCAAAATGACAAACAATATAAATTTTTGCGTCATTTAACACTTGCTCTAAATATGCTTTTATTTCCTTATTATTTTTATCTTTCGCCAGTTTTTCTTTTTTGATTGTTTCTAACAGATTGTTTATGCCAGTTAAACCATTATTAGCAACCCACTGTTGGCGAAGAAATAATGGTAAAAGAGCCAATTTTGTTTGTTCAAATTCGTTTTCTAATTCTTGCCAGAGTTGTTCTAGTTGGTCTCTGGTAGTGATTGTTTTCGCGGTTTGCAAAATAGCGTTTTTTAAGAGGTCGGCCATAGACAAGGCAACGCCGGTAGTATTTAAACCGGCAAAAATATTAAAGGCGTTATTATCCGAATCGCAAATAACAGCGACAAAAACAACCGCGGTTAATTTATTAATTAATTTTTCTAAGTTTAATTTAACATTGTCTATCAAGTATTGGCTAATCAAGTTATTAGCTAGTTGGCAATTTTTAACAAAAACTAGTTGATTTTCATCTAATTCTTCAATTACAGCGTTATTGTTTATATTAATTTTTTGCGTTAACAAATCGGTATAAATCTTTTTTAAATTTAATTTGCTTGGTAAAATTTTTGGGCTAATGTTAAAAGGATATTGATCCTCTTTAAAAAATAGCAGTTGATTTATATTTTCCCGCAGTTGATTTTTGGTTTCAGTTGTTATTGTTAATTTAAGTCCAATATTTTTTATCGTTAAAAGCAGCAGAGAAATAGTGAGTAAACGTTGTTGGCCGTCTATCACCACATAACGGTTTTGCGTGTCAGTTGATTTATCCAACAAAACAATATTACCCATAAAGTAGCCTGCCTCGTTATTAATTACGCTTGCCCAAACTTCACTAATTTGTTTTTGCCGCCAAGCGTACGGTCGTTGGAAAGGCGGAATAACAAACTTTTCTAATTGCCGAGAAAGGCTAGAAAAGGCGTAGTCTTTAATAGAGAGGAATTTTGACATATTATTAATTATTCAGTCTAAGTTATTATTAAAATTTATTTATTTTTAGACTTTATATAACCCCTTCTTTTTTAAAACTAAAAAATTTTTCTCCTGTAACAATTACATGATCTATAATCTCAATGCCAATAATTTTCCCGGCTTCTACTAAACGTTTGGTAATTTCTAAGTCATCATTAGAAGGATTGGAGTTACCAGAAGGATGATTATGGGCAATAATTATTTGAGCCGAATTGTTTTTTATAGCTGGTTCAAACACCTCGCGCGGATGAATTAAACTGGCATTAAGAGTACCAATCGCTATTACCTCTTTTTTAATAATTTGGCTACCAGAATCTAAATAAAAAACAATAAAATGCTCTTTTTTATATTGTGTGATATTTTTTAATTCCTGCCAAACTTCTTCTGGCGACAGGAGTAGGGTAGTGGTTTTGTTTTGTAAAAATCTCTTGCCTAATTCAAAACAAGCCACTATTTCACAGGCTTTGGTTTCCCCCAAACCATAGTTTGTGCTACTTAATTTTGTTATTGAACATTCTGCTAAACCGCTTCGTCCATATTTTTTCAATATTTTTTCCGCCAGCTCAAGCACATTTAATCCCTTTGCGCCATTTTTTAGTAAGATAGCCAATAGTTCGGTATTAGTTAATTTTTCCGGCCCATATTTAAGCATTTTTTCCCTTGGCCGTTCTGCCGGCAAAATTTCTTTGATTTTCATAATTGAAATGAGTAAAAATAATTTTTTTTACTTGACTACCTTTTACTTTCGTTCTACAATATCCCCAACAATATTATAGCAAACCTAACCCTTAGAATTAGTAAAATAAAGTTAAATTAATTCTAAGGTATGGTTTCCAAATCCTCAACGATAGAGACGGTCTTCCAACCGGTCCTTTCGTTGAGGTCTATACTTGAAAAGGTATAGGATAGCCCCGAAAGGGACTGTCGCCGGTTCGGAGGACCTTTTTTGTTTAAAAAATATGGCTGTCAATACTAAAAATTTGGAATTTCATCTTAAAGTAGGGGATTATTTTGGCACCTTGGCCACGGTTTTGGATCTAGCTGTACAATTAAATGAGAAATCATTAAATAATCTTAATAAAAGCAATCAACAACTAAAAAACATCAGAAATGATCTGATGTTTTTGCAAAAAAAGTATAGGATAGTAGAAAAATAAATACCCTGAAGTTGGGTTTTTAATAAAGTATTTAAAAAACCACTCATATTTCTATATAAGTGGTTTTATTTTTACAAATACATCTCCCTAAAGCGATAATTTTTTTACCGTTTTAGGGAGTTGGATGTACTTGAGACCACATCCAACGATTGGTGGGTGTGATATGGGGTAGGTATAGTAGCTACTCGTGCGCCTGCCTCATGTCCATGAACGGCCAGAGCATGTAGTAGTATCTACCATTGTGGATGCGGACATCTATTCCGGCGATGGCTGTTTCTGAAACAGCATCCTTGGGTACACACCAGTGCTTATTTTTACCCGCGGCCGGACAGACTACCGGGATGCCCAGACCAAGACGAGGATCAGCGATCCTGAAGCATCTAAGAGGACAACGCCCCCACCCTGGTGATGGTGGCATACCCTCGTCTAGCGGGTATTCATCTTCTTTTGGCGGTTTAAGGTATGGTCTCAGTGGGATATCACCACCACCGGGTATTGCCTCCTTTTGCACTGCCAGCTTGTACGTTGTGTTTCTCTTTACATCCTTGTACACCATAATGACTGTGGCAGTTAACAGGAAGAAGGCAACGGTCAGGACAATAGTAATGATGCTCTTGGCCAGCATGGGATCCTCCTTTGGCTGTTTGGTCCCCAATAAAAGTATTCAAAACACTGCTATTGGTGGCAAAACAACAGAACATTAGAGTATAGTATATTTAAGCTATTTTGTCAATGCAATGCATTGTCAACGGGAAGTTAAAATGTCCTACTTTCAGGGATTTTTGTATTAAAAAACATCCCGATTACATTAGTTGAGATGTTTTTTAGTATTATACTTATCAAGTAAGGATTTTGCTAACCACCAAAACTCTCTAAATAATCTGCCTGTAATTTTTCCGTAATTTTTTGGTCAGACAAACCTTGTAAATCAAGTTCCGCTATATTTAATGTTGGCGCGAATTCAACTGACAATATTCGTTTTTTTGGTTCTTTTCCTTTTTTATACCTAATTCTTACAGCTTCAGCCAATTCCCCGTTACTTATTTGCCCAAATCTGATTGGGGCTAATCTAGTGTTATTTGTGGTTTCCTCTGGTAAGTGATTAATAACTCTTCCGATGCCAGAGAACCAAGGAAATTCAATGTCTAAATCGTTTGGCGCTGGGAAAATTCCTACTGCCCAACCTGTTTTGAGTCTTCTGGCGGCTTCGGTGATGGATTCTGAATTCATTGCTTCTATTTCTTCTCTTGTCATGTGACGTTCACCAATAAAAGCCGCTTCTTTAGGTGTTAATACAGCTGGCGAATCACTAGCGTATCGTTTAGCGAGAACCGGTAATAAATGTTTTTGCGCGTTATCACCCAAACCAACCGTAAATTTATTACCGACAAAAGCCAAGTCATCTCTATGGCTCAAAGCTGCCACCAACAGCGGTTCAATAAAAGATTGGTGATTACCATAAAACAGAGTAGGCGAACCGGTTTGATTTAACCAATCCGGCGTAGTAGCTTGAATTTCTATGCCTAAATTTTTTAATAATTCTCTAGCTACCGCTCCAATGCCTTTTTCTTTGCTTTCTTTTTCTAGCCGCGCGACATCTTTTAGTAGTCCGGGTATGCCAAATTGTCGGAGAAAACCCCAAAAAGAAAAATCAGTTAGGTTTTCGCTTTGAGCTGTTTCGATTTCTTCGGCAACAGCCGGTAATCCATTTTCACGTAATGTTTGGTGCAGGCCTTTTATTTTTCCCATTATTTCGTTTTCTATGCCC
Organism: uncultured Gammaproteobacteria bacterium; assembly: GCA_964482695.1. GTDB lineage: Bacteria > Patescibacteriota > Patescibacteriia > Magasanikbacterales > GWA2-37-8 > CAYZYP01. The sequence goes on from CAYZYP010000007.1 coordinate 34,021, forward strand.
ATATAATTTTTTTTGTTCCGAGGCCTGGATTCGAACCAAGATAAACGGATTCAGAGTCCGTTGTCCTACCATTAGACGACCTCGGATTATTATTGTAAAACGTTGATTAAAAATTATCGTTCAGAATCGGTAAAACAGATGCCCGCCAAAGCCATAGGCGACGGCGGGCCATTAGACGACCTCGGAGTTTGGTCTGATTTTAGCCATATTGAATGAGAAAGTCAAGACACAACTTCGCCGCCAAAATTAGCCGCCAGGTCGTTTATTTCTGGGTCAGAGGTCGTAGATGTTTCTTTTTGCGAATTAAAACCCGGTACGATTTGACAACAAAAATCGATTTTTTCTTTAAAAACATCTTCTAGTTGTTTTTCAATTATTTTTTTATTTTTTATTTCTTCTAATTTATCTTTGTGAAAAGAATAGGGGACAGCGATGTTAAGAACATTGTCTTCAATTTTATTAACACTGCTCATTTTTAATATAAATCCCAAAGAATGATTTTCAGCGGTAATTTCTTCTACTAATTTTGTCCAGCAATTTTTGATCTCATCGCAACTGGTTTTAAGAGGTTTTTTATGAGTTAGAAAGGTAACCTTTTCTTTGATTTTAGTTATGGTTGATTTTTGCGGTTCAATGTTTTCTTGTTTAGATATTATTTGATTACAAGATTGATTTTTCACACTCGCCTCATCGCGTTCGGCTTGGTCGGAATGACAAGTCAAAGTTGTCTCCGCAGCTAATAGTTCCAACGGTAATTGTGGTATTGGCGCGGATTTTATTTCCGCTCGTCTTTTAATCGCTTTTTCAATTATTTGGATTAAAGCAGACAATGATATTTTTTCTGTCATTTTTTTAATATTTTTGGCGTCTTTTTCACTATAATCAATAGCAATTTCTTTTGTTTTATCTATCTGGCATATCATCATTAAGCGCATCACCTCGATAACATCATAAGCAAACTGGTCTAAATTAATCCCTTCTTCTGTTAACTGACGCAACAAAATAATAGCTTCTTTAGCTTGTTTGCTTAGTATGTTTTCTATAAATAATAATACAGATTCAACGTTAGAGGTTGGCAAAACAATGGCCACGTCTTGAACAGTGATTTTTTTAAGATTAAGGCTTAAAATTTGACCCAACAGACTTTGCGCGTCGCGCAAACAGCCATCACTTTTATTAATAACCCTTTCCAACACCTTTTTTTCCACATTTATTTTTTCTTGTTCGCAAATTTGTTCCAACGAAGCCAGCATTGTGTCGTAACCTATCTTCTTAAAACCAAATCGTTGACAACGCGAAACAATAGTTGCTGGTAATTTATGCAATTCAGTAGTAGCTAAAATGAATATTACATGAGCAGGTGGCTCTTCCAATGTTTTGAGTAGTGCGTTAAAAGCGCTAGTAGACAACATGTGCACTTCGTCAATAATAAAAATTTTATAAGGTGCTTTAGTAGGTTTAAATTGAGCGTTTTCAATAATATTTTCACGCACATTGTCTACCCCTGTATGAGAAGCAGCGTCTACTTCTATAACATCTATATGTCGATTGGCAGTAATTTCTTGACAAGAAACACATTTATCGCATGGTTCAAATTCATTATTTTTACGATTCTCACAATTCAAAGCCTTGGCTAATAGCCGAGCAATAGTTGTTTTACCTATCCCACGCGGGCCAAAAAATAAATAGGCGTGAGCTAATTTATTAGATTTAATTTCGTTGGTAATAGTTTGAACTATATGTTCTTGTCCGATCAAATCAGCGAACTTTTGCGGACGGTATTTTTGATATAAAGTAGACATACTATTTATAATTATAATCCCATTTCACTAAGTGGGCTATCAGCCTTGGCTTTTGTGACCCCCAGAGCCGCACGTTCCATAATTTCTGCTTCTACTATTTCGCGCGGTCGGCCATATTTTAATCTTGATAATTCTTTGATTGCCGCGGCTAATTCTTTGTTGCCGTTTTGAGGCGGATAGGTATGCATATTAAACGGCTTAGCGGCGGTATTGTCAATAAGCAATTTAATATAGGCAGTATATTGTTCTACGTTTAACAAATCGTAAGCGCCAAAAACAGGCGCAAATTCTTTGGATAATATCTCGGCATCGTCTACGCCAATGCGGAAGGTAACTATAGTGCCAGCGTTACCCAAGACTGCGTCGCGCACAGTGTTTTTTCCTTTATTGTCTACCAGCTGATTAAGATATTGGTGGGCGATAATTAAGTCTAAACGATATTTTCTGGCTTCGGATAAGATGGTTGCGATGGATTCGGTAATAAAATTTTGAAATTCATCTATGTATAAATAGAAATCATGACGCTTTTCTTCGGGCAAAGAAGCGCGCTCCATGGCGGCCATTTGCAGTTTAGAAACAATAATCATGCCCAAAAGATTAGAATTGATTTCGCCAACTAGCCCCTTGGCCAAGTTTACCAATAGAATCTTTTTTTGATCCATTATTTCGCGAAAATTAAAACCAGAATGAGTTTGGCCGATAATGTTTCTAATCATAACGTTTTCCACAAAGCGGCCAACTTTGGAAATTAAATAACCAAGCATTTCTGATTTGTGGAAGTCGGAAGTTTTGGCCATTTCTTTTTCCCAAAAAGCCAAAACCATCGGATCTTTTAATTTCTTTTTCCATTTAGCGACAAAAGTATCATCGGTAAACATGCGGGGAATTTCTACTATCGTGCCCGGGTTTTCCATATCGGACATAAGAGTTAACATTACGTTGCGCATGCTATGTTCAAACATTGGGCCGATCATCGAAGGGTCGGTAACTAATTTATAGAAAATAGAAATCATTTCCTGAGTAACAAAATCTTTTTGTTCTTCGGTTTTTGCTTCCATAATATTTAAACCAACAGGACGATCGGTATCTGCTGGATTAAAATAAATAACATCATCCGCTCGTTCTTTGGGAATGTGTTGTAAAACATATTCTACAAAATCTCCGTGAGGATCAATTATACAGACTCCTTCGCCGTTTTGGACATCTTGAACAGCTAAATTTTGGATAAAAACAGATTTGCCACTGCCAGATTTGCCAACAGTATATAAATGTCGCCGTCTGTCAGCCTTTTTTATACGAACGATAGATTCTTCACTACGGTAAACAGCTCGGCCAAGAATAACTCCCTCTTTTGGCATGTCAACCGGAGGTGGCGCTTTGCGAGCGCCCAACCAATTAATATGAGGTGTTTCAGTATTTGGGTTAGGCAGATGCCAAAAACTAGCCATTTCATCGGTAGAAGCTACCATATAATGTTTGCTGTCAAAACTGCGATAAATAGAATTTTGTATTAAGCGGGTGGGTTTTTTAGGAATAATAGCCCCAAAAGAATTTCCATAACGGTAAATATTATACTGGCTAAAAGAATTAACGATATTTTCTAAATTCATTTGCGCCTTTTCTTTGTTATTGGCCGAACTGATTAAACGAACATTTACTTCCAAACCGCCATGACTGATTTTTTCTTCCATTGATTTTATCATTTCTTCTTCCATTTGCGTTAAGTGGTATTGTTCGGCAGTACTGGTTTGTTGGGAAGTGTCGTGTTTTTTGGGAAACAAAACTTTTCTCCAACGATACAAAGATCGCAAGATAAATCCACGTTGTGCCACGTATTCAAATTTTTGTCCTTCTTTAACATCGCGGATAATATGAACACCTTGGCGACGCCATTTTGGTGAAGCTGGCCTAATTATATATTGTATAATAGCGCCTTCGTCGTCTAAAACTTTACTCAAGGGGTTAAGCAAAGCTACCAAAGGATCGCTATCTAATTTTTTATAAGTTTTAAATGGAAAAGCAGATTTGTATTTAAACCATAAATAAGCGCCAACTATATGACTTTGCGGTTTAAAAATATTATAATCAGGTTCTTCGGTAATTTCGGCGTGTGGATACTGGGCGTGAATTTGTTGTTCAATAAAATTTCTTAATTTATTGGTGGTAGCCACATAAAAAGAAATTTTATTATTGACCGCGACTATCTCAAAAGAAAGGTGTTCATTTCTACCTCGTAGCCAAGATAAAATACCTTTATCTTGCCTTAAGCCGGCGACAGAAGAAAATAGCGTCTCCGCGATAGCCACTCTTTCTCTTGTTTGGTTGATATTTTCTTCTGCGTTAGACATTGAATTTTGTTGTCCTTCTGATTTTTTTTCTTTTGGCACGCGGATAAGAAAGATAGTTTTGTGAAAGGCCTTGGTTTGTCTATTTTGAGCGTGCATTATGGCGCGTAAGATAAATAAAAAGGCGAAAAAAGAAATTATGCCGAGTAAATACAGCAAAAACAAAACCGTTTGTTGGTTTTTCGACAAAATTTCTAATGTTGTATTGAAGAAGTAGAGAAGATCAGACATAAATTCCAAATTCTAAATTATAAACTTTAAACAAATTTAAATATTTAGAATTTAGAGTTTTTTTAAAGCAATTATTTTATCTGCTTTAATTTTTGCTTCTTGTTCTAGAAAAAAGCGATTTACTCCAGGCAGCACCCTTAGCCAGTCTAAAAGCAGCCGTAGTATTTTTTTTACTTTTACATGCCCAGCTTTAAGCAAGTCACGTATTTTTAGAGCAGTTTGTTCGCCCTTTATTTTAAATTCTTGTTTGGCTATTGGTGAAAGCCTTTGATAAGCTTCATTAAGACCCTCTTCCATTATTTTTTCAATTTTAACAGTTACCTCATCTCTTGTTTGGGGTACTGTTATTGTTTTGCGTTGCAAAAAAGAAGGTCGTTTTTTAGGCAACAACGTTGTTTCTTTTTTAGTGTCGCCTTTTTCCCCAGTCTTTTTTTCTGTTTCGGCCTTTTTTTCTGTTTCTATCGTAGTAGCTGGGATTTTATTTTTTTCTTCAATTGCTGGCCCAAGACCTTCTTGGCCAGGCGTCTGCGCCTCTTTTAAATTAAAGGGCATAAAATTATTAGAAAGATGAAATTTGTTTAATTATAGCACGAATTTTTATTAGATACAATGTCCGTTTATTTTTTTTCCGTTTTATTTTTCATATCATATTGCCAAACAATTTTTTGTGTTTTAAACACTATTATTATCAAACAAAATAAAGAAAAAATTAATACATACGGCAATAAATAGGAGAGGTATACTTTATGAAAGAATATCGTCATTGTATTTATTATTATGAATAATAATCTTATTTCAGTTGGTCCAATGCGAAAGTAAGTAACGTTGAATTTATTAGTAGCTCCATGAAATAAATAAGCATTAACCATAAAAGCGCCAAAAATTGCTAATATAAAAAATAAAGAATTAAAACGATCATTAAAAATAAAAGAATACGCAATCAAAACAGAACAGAGAAAAATGTAGTCAAGGAAGTGATCCATATAATATCCCCATTTTACTAAGCCGGTATCGCGATAGCGTCCAACTGCGCCGTCAAAAATATCTGTAAAGTATTGTAATAATATTGCCGCTGTTGCTCCCCACAACCAGTGAATATTATATTGTCCCAAATAGCCGCAAATTATAATTATTAAACTCCATAAAATAGTACTAAGTGTTAAATGATGGGTCTCTATTTTTTTAGGTATTTTGGAAACATTTTTTTCAACAAAATTTAATTGCCAGTATTTTTCAATAATAGATAGTTGGCCATCTTTAAGGGGATATTTTTTTTCATTTTTAAACATACATTATTTTATTTTTTTTATTATCGTTTTTAAGTTATTGTCTTCTATCTTATATCCTTTTTCCTCTATTTTTTTTCTTAATTCATCACTTTTTATCCAATCTTTATTTTTTCTGGCCTTATTTCTTTCCTGAACCATTTTTTTAATATCAGCTGGAATATTTTTGTTGGTTTTGATATTTTCTTTGATTTTTAATCCAAAAATTTTATCAAATTTTAGCAGAGTACTTAATTTAATTTGTTTATTTTTTACAGCTTCCCAAACAGCCGCTAAAGCGTTTGGAGTATTTAAATCATCATTAATTAAATTTAAAAATTTACTGATTATTTTATCATCATTTATTTTTTTGTCATTATTTAACAAAGCAACGGATTGATATAAATGTTTTAAACCGTTGTTAGCGGCTTCCAAAGCTTCCCAAGAAAATGTTAATTGCTTGCGATAATGAGTTTGCAACAGAAAATAGCGATAGGCAAGGGGAGAATTATTTTTTTCTTTAATTGAATTTAAAGTTATAAAATTGTTTTTTGATTTAGCCATTTTGCCTTCTGGTAAAAGTAAAAACTCGCTGTGTAGCCAATAGTTAGCCAATGGTTTATTGTTGGCCGCTTCGCTTTGAGCGATTTCGTTGGTATGATGAACCGGAATATGATCAATGCCGCCACAATGAATATCAAATGGCTGGCCGAGAAATTTTGTTGACATGGCCGAACATTCTATATGCCAACCAGGGAAACCAGTTCCCCAAGGGCTTTCCCATTCCATTTGTCTTTTGTGGTCTGATGGAGAAAATTTCCACAAAGCAAAATCAGTTTTGTTTCTTTTTTCACCAATATCAACTCGCGCCCCTGCTTTTAGCTGTTGTCTGTCAAGCCGCGCTAATTTGCCGTAGTCTATTAGTTTACTGGTATCAAAGTATACGCCATCGGTTGTTTTGTAAGTAAAACCTTTTTTTTCTAATTTTTTTATAAGTTTAATTTGTTCTTTGATAAAATTACTAGCTTTGCAATATTTTTTTGGATTGACTATGTTTAGTTCCGTTAAATCTTTTTTAAAAGCTTCGGTGTAAAATTCAGCTATTTCCCAAGCTGTTTTATTTTCTCTTTTAGCGCCCTTTTCTATTTTATCTTCGCCATCATCAGCATCGCTTGTTAAGTGCCCAACATCTGTAATATTCATGACATGATTAACTTTATAATTATTATATACTAATACTCGTTTTAAAATATCTTCAAACACGTAAGCGCGCAAATTTCCAATATGAGCATAGTTGTAGACAGTAGGACCACAGGCGTACATGCCCGCGTTATTACTTTTAATTGGTCTAAATTGTTTTAATTGACGAGTAAGGGAATCGTAAAATTTTATCGGCATACTTAATAATTTATAAAACTTTAAAAACTTTTTAAATTATTTTACCCTATTTATCCACAGTTTACAATAGGACTATATCACTTTAATTGATTTTTTGTTATAATATTGTATATATGTTTTTTAAATCAAAATCTCACTTGGGTATTGATATTGGCGCGGGCGGAATAAAATTAGTAGAATTACGTTATGAAAAGAAACGTCCTGTTTTGTTTACTTATGGTTTTACCAAAGAAAATAACGACGTTCATCGTTTAACCAACCATCAAATACCTAATTCTAATTTACCCAAATTAGATTTTAAAACAGACATTAACACCGATGAGCGAACATGGGTTGATCCGGAAAAAAACAATAATGCTGTTTTAGAACAGCCAGACACAGAAAAGATTAATAATTACGCCAGTACAATAAAGGCTCTTTGTAAAGCTAGCAAAACTATCGCCAAATCCGCTATGGTAAGTTTGCCGGTTTCAGCTGTGTTTCATGCCATAGTTACTTTGCCTTTGGTAGCGAAACCAGAACAATTAAAGTCGTTGCTAAAAGCCGAATTAAAAAAGTTTGTTCACGGCTCGGCAGATGATATGGCTTTGGATTATCAAGTATTAGATAGTAAAAAAGAAGAAAAAACACAACGCGTGCTTATTAATGCCGTGCCAAATAGTTTAATTATTTTTTATTCCAAGGTTTTCCAAACAGCTGGTTTAACACTAGAAGCTTTAGAACCAGAATCAACGGCTTTAACCCGTAGTTTGGTTGGTCGCGATCAGGCAGTGACAATGCTTATTGATATTGGCGCCGAAAGAACTAATTTTTTTATAATTGATCAGTCAATACCTATCACTCACCAAAGTATTGATTTTGGCGGCAATAAAATAGATCGTGTACTGCGAACTGTTTTAGGAGTTGAAAGTGATATTATCGAACAAATAAAGAGCGATTTATTTAATAATTGGCCAATTGTCAGAGAAAATAGAGAAATAAAAGCAGAACAATTTTTAAATTTATTTTCCGCGGTGGTTGAACCAATAACAAAAGAAATAGGGGTAAGCTTAGAATTATATTTACGACAAATAAATAATACAAATAAAAAACCAGAAAAAATTATCTTAACTGGCGGCGGCGCTTTTCTGCCTTATCTAGCCGACTATATAGCAGAAAAATTTAAAGTAAGATGCTATATCGGCGATCCTTGGGCGCGGGTAGTTCACCAACAAGCTTTAAAGCCGATATTACGAGGGATTGCTCCACGGATGTCAGTGGCTATTGGCTTGGCGCTTAGAAGTATGGTATAATGAAGTATAATAAAATATTGTAGCTACAAAGTTAAAAGTTCATAAAGTAATAAAATACATTAAATATGGCAAAAGCAAAAAATGAAAATCAAAAGCATGTACTGATAGTAGAAGACGATGTTTTTTTGGCAGGCATTTACAAAAAAAAGTTTGAGATAGAAGGTTTTAAAGTAAGTGTTTCCGAAGACGGTAGCAAAGGCGTAGAAGATGCCAAAAAGAAAATCCCAGATATAATTTTATTAGATATATTATTACCAAAATTAGATGGTTTTGCTGTTTTAAAAATTTTAAAAGAAAGTAAAGAAACTAATAAAATACCTGTTATACTTTTGACAAACTTAGGCCAAAAAGATGACGTGGAAAAAGGTGTCGAAGCGGGCGCTGTGGATTATTTAATAAAAATACATTTTAAGCCATCAGAAGTTGTCGATAAAGTAAGAAAGGTGCTAAAGATGTAATCTTTGGTTTTTAAAGTTTATAAAATTACAAATTCTATAGAGTAGCTGCTACTTTATAACTTTTAACTTTATGGACTTTATAACTTTACATGGAAAGGGGGTGAAAATATGAATAAAAAAGGTTTTACTTTGATTGAATTATTAGTTGTCATAGCTATTATTGGTTTATTGTCAACTTTGGCAGTTGTTGCTCTAAGCAGCGCCAGGACTAAAGCACGCGATTCCAAACGTTTATCTGATTTAAAACAATTACAGACAGCTTTAGAACTTTACTATACCGATAGAAATGGTTATCCATCTGCCGCTACAGCGGTAACTTTGGGAAGCGCGAGTTATAATTGTTTGGGTTCAAATGGTATAACAACTAATGCTCTTTGCGGAACTACCAAATATATGGGGTTAGTACCAACCGATCCAGGTAGTTATAGTTATTCTTATGTTTCCGCGGCCAGTACCACGTATTCTATTACAGCTCAGCTAGAAGGCACTGTAAACGGATTGTCGGGTAATATTTACGTGACACCTAACGGTATTTCAACCACCAGCACTTAATTAGCGTAAAAAATAGGCAACAAAATTTTGTTGTAAATTTAGTTAACGAAATAAACCCCCTGCTTTTAAAAGAGCGGGGGGTTTTAATTATACAAGACAAGAAAAGTGGTAAAATGATTATTTAACAATATTTACTGATTTTTTTTTACATGTTATACTATTTTATAACCAAATCTATTTATGAGTTATAATGATTTTTTTTTCAATCTTAGTTTTTTTGCTTATTTTATTATTTTTATTTTAGGTTTATCTTTGGGCAGTTTTTTAAGCTCGTGGATTTGGCGATTAAGAGAAAACATAAGGATTTCCCGCGGCCGCAGTATTTGTGAAATTTGTCATCGCCAGCTTAATTGGTATGAAAATATTCCTGTTGTCAGTTATCTCTTTTTAAGAGCCCGATGCTTTGTTTGCAAAGCAAAAATACCTCTTCAATCTACTGTAATTGAATTAGCCACGGCGTTTCTTTTTGTTTTTGTTACTTGGTATCACACTGAATGTTTTTTAACTGAAAATAGCGTTGGCTATATTACTTATTATCGTGATATTTTGTTTGTTAGTTTACTTATTGTTGTTTTTGTTTACGATTATCTGTATTTTATTATTCTTTCTCATGTAATGTGGCTGGGAGTTTTTATAGGTATTTTGTTTAATGTATTTTTTTTGGATTTTTCTGTTTTGTCGCTATTTATAGGAATTGTAATTGCCGGCGGCTTTTTTTTATTGCAATATTTAATTTCTGGCGGTCGTTGGATTGGCGGCGGGGATGTGCGTTTGGGCGTAATAATGGGTGTCTGGCTAGGCTGGCCCTTGATCCTGGTTGCCTTAATGGTCTCTTATGTTTTGGGAGCAGCGGGCAGTTTGTTATTAATGATATTTAAGAAAAGAAGTTTAAATAGCCAAACTCCTTTTGGAACTTATTTAGCTATTGGCACGTTTATTGCTATATTTTGGGGGCAAAAAATAACAGAATGGTATCTAACATTATTTAAATAAATATATGGTTACAATTGAGTCGCAACAGAAAGTCAAACAATTACGCGCTCAGATAGATGATTTGCGTTATCGCTACCATGTTTTAAATGATCCCGAAGTAACCGACGCGATGTACGAAGGGTTAATGGCTGAATTAGACAAAATAGAAAAACTACATCCAGAATTAATCATCGCGGATTCACCAACGCAGCGAGTAGCCGGCAAACCCTTGGAGGAGTTTAGTAAAATAAAACATGCGGTGTCGCAGTGGTCTTTTAATGATGCCTTTAGCGGGCAAGATATACAAGATTGGGAAGAAAGAATTTTAAAGTTTTTAGAAAAAAAATTGGGTGAAAAGCCAATAGATTTAAATTATGTTTGTGAATTAAAAATAGACGGCCTGCATATTGTTTTAACTTATGAACTAGGCGAGTTAATAACAGCGGCCACGCGCGGCGATGGGGCGGTTGGTGAAGATGTTACCCAAAACATAAAGACGATCTTATCAGTGCCGTTAAAATTAAAAGATAAAATTTCTTTGGTGGCCGAAGGCGAAGTTTGGTTAGGCCGTAACATGCTTAAAGAGATAAATAATAATAGAGCGAAACAAGGCGAAGCTTTATTTGCTAATCCACGCAACGCGGCCGCTGGCACAATTCGCCAGCTTGATTCCAAGATAGTAGCGGAAAGAAAACTGGCCTTAACAGCTTATGATGTCTCGAAGATATCAGACGCGAAATATAAAGCGCAAACTGAAACGCAAGAAAAAGAATTATTATTATTAAAAAATTTAGGTTTTAAAACAGATAATAATTGGCAGGTATGTCAGAATATTGAGGAAATATTGAAATTTCATAATGAATGGCAAAAAAAGAAAAATAGCCAGGAGTTTTGGATTGACGGTATTGTCATAAAAGTTAATCAAAAAAAATATCAAGATATATTGGGGTTTACCGGCAAAGCGCCACGTTGGGCAATAGCGTATAAATTTCCAGCCGAACAAGGGACAACTAAAATTAAAGAAGTTTATTGGCAGGTTGGCCGGACAGGCGCTTTGACCCCGGTGGCTTTAATGGCGCCGGTTAAATTAGCTGGCACTACCGTTACTCACGCTACTTTGCATAATTATGATGAAATTACTCGTTTGGGAGTGAAAATAGGGGATACTGTTGTGGTAGAAAAAGCTGGCGATATTATACCAAAAGTAGTGCGAATTTTAGAAAAAATGCGAACCGGAGAAGAACAAACAATAAAAGAGCCAAAAAAATGCCCTATTTGCGGCTCAGAAGTAAGCAGACAAGAAATTGTTGACAAAAAGCAACGAAAATCCGTTGCTTTGTTTTGTCTTAATAAAAATTGTTACGCCAAAGAATTAGAAAAAATAATTCATTTTGTTTCTAAAAAAGCGTTTGATATAGATGGTTTGGGAGAAAAAATAGTAGAACAATTAATGAATATTGGCTTAATAAAGTCGCCAGCTGATATTTTTATTTTAAAACAAGGCGATTTAGAACCATTGGAAAGATTTGCTCAGAAATCGGCGGAAAATTTAGTAGTAGCAATCGACAAAGCAAAAATCATTACTTTGTCTAAATTTATTTATTCATTGGGCATTAGACACGTGGGCGAAGAGACCGCTATTCGTTTGGCTAATTATTTTGGCAGTTTAGAAAAAATTATAAACGCTAAAACAGAGAATTTAGAGCAAGTATCTGACATTGGGCCTCAAGTATCGCGAGCGATCATAGTTTATTTTAGCCAAAATGATAATGTCCAACTGATTGGCGATTTAATTAAAAATGGAGTACAAGTAGAAGAACAAAGAGCTGATATTAAAAATCAAAAATTAGCCGGTCAAACCTTTGTTTTAACCGGCACTTTAAGTTCTGTGTCGCGAGACAGAGCCAAAGAAAAAATTCGCACTTTTGGCGGGGAAGTTAGTGAATCGGTAAGTCGTAAAACCACTGCGGTGATTGTAGGCGAAAATCCTGGGAGTAAACATAATAAGGCAGTAAAATTAGGGGTTAAAGTAATAGATGAAAAAGAATTTTTAAAGTTATTTTAATTTTAACATTTCGGATATGAAAGAAGATTTTACACCTTTTGAGCCAGAAGAAAATTCTGGCCAACCTTATGAAGTTGAATACGAATATGATGGCCAAACAATAAAGGTTGTGCCGGCGGAAGTTTTTATTATTCCTGAAATTGAGATAGAGAAAATTTTAATAATGGTTCAAAATATCCAACATGAAAGCATTGATATTGGTTGCAGAGAGGCCGCCAAAAAAACACTGCCGTTGTTTGTTAAATTGGCAGGTCAATTTTTAAATAAGCCTTATATTATAGATAATTTTGGCAGTGATCATTCAGCGAGAAGAAAATGGAGAACAAAGTTGGAAGAAAAAAAAGACGACCAAGAAGAGGAAAAGTCTCCATTTATAGAAGACATTTATAAAAATAATTGTTTAAACATTAATTCGTTTGGCAATATAGCGTCTCTTTTAAGCTCGCTAATCTATAGCGGGGTATTTATTAGTGCAGCGGCCAATGAAAAATCCGTGGCAGTCGCTAAAAACTTGGCTATTAAAGCCTACGAATATGATAAAATGAATACGGCCGAAAAAGTTGAATATATTAAAAAGGCAAAAAAGCAGCTTTTTGAACTATTGACCTTGATGTCTGAAATATAATTATAGCACAGCAACTGGTTGACTTTTTAAATCAAATGTGATTATCTACTGTTAGAATTAGTTAAATTATTTATTTTTAATTTAATCTATGAATATAATTTTAAATCATTACAAGAGGGTAACATTGCCAATTATTGCTAGTTTAGTATTAATTTTAGGCAGTTTTTTAATAAGCAATAAAGCATTGGCAGCTGGCAACAATGTCTTGTTTTATCGTTTCAACGAGCCAATTGGTTCGCATATAGCCAAGGATTCTTCTGGGTTTGGCAATCGTGGCACTTGTTTAAAAAATCAAGGTAAATGTCCTTTATTTGGCCAAGCTGGCGTTTCTAGCACAGCTGTTTTTTTTGATGGCCAAAACGATTTTATTTCAGCCGTCAGTACCAGTTCTTTATCTGTCAATCAAAATATTAGTATAGAAGTTTGGTTAAAACCATCTAAAGTACTTATTTCTACCAACACTCCTTATTATGTGATAGCTTCAAAGGGATTAAGTTATCAGTTGGGCACAACCGGTAAAGGCGAAATCCAAGCTGTAATAAATCCAGTTGGTAAGAGTACACAATATTTTAAAACTTCTGGCAATGTAGTTACTGTTGGTGTTTGGAATCATATTGTTATGACCTACAATGGCTCTGCTGTTCAAATATATAAAGACGGTGCTTTAGTACAAAGTTTTCCTTTAAGTGGTGCTATTAAAACCAATAGCATGCAATTGGTGGTTGGTGGGTATCAGGGGAAAAATTTTTATTCCGGCTTTATGGATGAGTTAAAAATATATAACAAAGCTTTGACAGCTACACAAGTGTTAAATAATTACAACAAGAATAAACCGGTGGTAATACCTGCAAATGATTTACAGATTAGCAAGACAGTTGACAGCGCGGTTGGTTTGTTGGGTCCAGGAGCGTCTAACGCCCAATTGGCAAAGTTTGGCTTAACTGTTGGCACGCAAGATCTAGAAGTAAAAAAATTTAAGATAGGCGTTAAATATTCTGGTACGCCATTGGTTGGAAATCTAATAGTCCGCAACGCCATGACAAATACGATTTTAGGCACGTATTCTGCCAGTTCTTTACAAGTATCAACCACACCTATGGGCGTGAATAATTTGGTTGAAATTACTTTAAACAACAGTTTAACACTCGCGGCTGGAACCACGACTATCATAGAATTATTAGGTTCAGCATCCTTTAATCCAGTATATCCTTCTTCTTATCAAGCTTACGTTGGTTCTTTTACGGTAAAAAGATTGTCTGATAATTTCGTCTATACGACTGCTAACTATCTTACCAGCGGCAATACTTTGGCTATAGTTCCGTAATTTAAAATCCAAAAAACCACCCGCGAAACCCTCCGGTTCTAAGACAAACAATTTTGTCTCAAAACAGGAGGCGGGTGGTTTTTTGTTTTTTGTCTGTTCGCCGGTTAGTACCCTCCTCTTTTGTGTTTGATGATTTTTGTGGTATAATATTATTGTTGAAAATAATAAAACACTTGGGCGTATATGAACATCAAATGGTTTAAAGAACTAAATATCAAAGACATTCCGCTTGTTGGTGGCAAAAACGCTAGCTTGGGCGAAATGTATTCTAAGCTTACCAAAAAGGGGATAAAAGTACCCAATGGTTTCGCTCTAACTTCCACTGCTTACTGGGAGTTTTTAAAGTTTAATAAAATAGACAAAAAAATTAAACAAATTGTTAATAATTTAGATGTCCACGATGTTAGAAAATTAGCTATTGCTGGCAAAAAAGTACGCGAAATAATAATGAACGCTGTGTTTCCCAAGCAAATGGAACAGGAAATTAAAAAAGCTTATCAACAATTATCTAAACAGGCTGGCAGAAAAAATATAGACGTGGCCGTTCGCTCCAGCGCCACGGCCGAAGATTTACCCGATGCCAGTTTTGCCGGCCAACAAGAAACGTATCTTAATGTTAGTGGTGAAAAAGAAATAATGGAAGCCACCAAAAAATGTATTGCTTCATTGTTTACCGACAGAGCAATTTCTTATCGCGAAGACAAAGGCTTTGACCACATGTCAATTGCTTTGTCTGTTTGTGTGCAACAAATGGTACGTTCTGACGTGGGATATAGCGGAGTAATGTTTACCTGCGACACTGAAACCGGTTTTAACGGCGTGGTTTTAATTAACGCTGCCTATGGTTTGGGCGAATATGTAGTAAAAGGCCGAGTAGTGCCAGACCAATATTTTGTTTTTAAAGAAGGTTTAAAAAATAATTATAAATCAATTATTAGTCGTCGCTTGGGAAGCAAAGAGGTAAAATTAATTTATGGCAAAATAGGCACTATCCAAGCCAAAGTCGTTGTTTCCGAACAAAAAAAGTATTGTTTAACCGACGAAGAAGTAATTAAATTATCTAAATGGGGAATACAAATAGAACAGCATTATGGACATGCCATGGACATAGAATGGGCGAAAGATGGCAAAACCGGCGAGATGTTTATTGTCCAAGCCCGCGGAGAAACCGTTAAATCCCAAAAACAAGTTAATGTTATTGAAACTTATAAATTACAAAAAACCGGTAAACAAATTCTAACCGGCATGAGCATTGGCCAAAAAATCGGCCAAGGAAAAGTGAGAATCATTGAATCACCCAAACAATTAAGTAATTTTAAAGCTGGCGAAGTATTGGTTACCAGAATTACTGATCCGGACTGGGAGCCAATCATGCGTATTGCCGGAGCGATTGTTACCGAACAGGGCGGTAAAACATCTCATGCCGCGATTGTCTCGCGAGAATTAGGGGTGCCTTGTCTCGTTGGCGCCAAAAACGCGCGTAAAGTTTTGAAAGGTGGAACCGAGGTAACTGTTTCTTGCGCCGAAGGTGAAGAAGGAAAAATTTACAAGGGACGTTTACCGTTTGTGGTAGAAAGAACAGAAATTAAAAAAATGGCGCCAACCAAAACCAAAATAATGATGAATGTTGGCGACCCAGATAACGCTTTTGCTATTTCCGCCATCCCCAACGATGGCGTAGGCTTGGCGCGCGAAGAATTTATTTTTTCCAATTTTATCAAAGTCCACCCGCTAGCTTTGATAAACTACGATAAATTAAAAGATAAAAAAGCCAAAGAAAAAATAAAAGAATTAACAATTGGCTATAAAGATAAAAAACAGTATTGTGTCGATAAGCTAGCCGAAGGCATGGCTTTTATTGCCGCGGCGTTTTATCCTAATGATGTTATTGTTAGGCTTTCTGATTTTAAAACCAACGAATATTCTACTCTTATTGGCGGCGCGGATTTTGAACCAAAAGAAGAAAATCCAATGCTTGGTTGGCGCGGTGCTTCTAGGTATTATGACCCAAAATATAAAGCTGGTTTTAAATTGGAATGTTTAGCCTTAAAAAAGGCGCGCGAAGAATGGGGATTAAAAAATATTATTATCATGGTACCCTTTTGTCGAACAGTAGAAGAAGGTAAAAAAGTTATCCAGACAATGAAAGAATTTGGGCTAGAGCGCGGCAAAGATGGTTTGAAAGTCTATGTGATGTGTGAAATTCCGTCTAATGTTATTTTGGCTTCGGAATTTTGCCAAATTTTTGATGGTTTTAGTATTGGCTCTAACGATTTAACCCAATTAACATTAGGTGTTGATCGCGATTCTGCTTTGGTAGCCCATGTTTATGATGAAAAAAATCAAGCTGTTAAAATGTTAATTAGGCAAGTAATAGAAGTGGCCCACAAGTATGGGTGTAAAGTGGGAATTTGTGGCCAAGCGCCAAGCGACTATCCTGAATTTGCCGAATTTTTAGTGCAAGAGGGGATAGATAGTATTTCACTTAATCCGGATACAGTGCTCAAAACGCGAGCTCGAATAGCAGAAATGGAAAAGAAAATTTCTAAAAAACCAGGCAAAAAAATTAACAAAACTGCTTTAGCTTTAAAGATGTTGTTAATTTTTGGCACTTTGGGTATATTTACCGCTCTTGGTGGCTACACTTGTCAGACTGTTAATAACCAACAGGTGGCCGAGAGTATGAAAAACGAATTAACAGCCGAGATTATACGCATGAAAGGTACTTTACGCAATGATATTACCCAAGAATTACAATCTAAGTTGCCAAAAGCCAGCTATTATAGCGAAGATAGTTTTGTTAAATTCACCATACTTTACCCCACAAATTGGGGAGTTAAACATGAATCAGAAAGTGTTACTTTTACTTCTTTGGATAATAAAGGCTGGTTTACTATTTTAAAACAAAAGAAAGGTTATGCCGTGCCAGACAGTTCTGTGACCACTTCAACCTGGAAGGATTACGCGATTAAGAAGTTTAACGCGCGTGATGAAAAAGCGTATGAATATAGCGTGGTAGAAGTTTATCCCAATGGCTACAGTAAGGGTGGTATTATAGAATTATCCGGTGATAAAGATAATTTTGAAGTTAATTTTAAAAATATCGCCACGTTTAAAGTTAATTAATTTAATTAAAATAATATGAATAGAGGTTTTGGTGAAGATGTAAAAGGGGGAGGGGCGCCAGGAGAAACGCGCGAAACCATAGAAGAAATAATAGGTATTCCACGGTTTAATAAATTGCGTTTAACAAAAACAACAAAGAGTGGCAGAGAAGTAGTACCAGGCGAATTATTCTATTTGCCTCAACAACCAATTATGACGGGAAAAAAGATGGTTTTCGGAAACACACTAGAAGGCGAGCAATTTGGCCATTTTAATAGTAGCCAAGTAAGTGGAATAGCAAGGTTAGGCAGTGGCACAACATACGAAGTTACCACCAAGAGTGGTAGTGTTTACGAATTAGAAATTTTGCCGCCGGAAAAAGAATCAGATTAGTTAAAAGAGATACATTTTAAAAACACTCTCAATTTAGAGAGTGTTTTTTTGCGGGTCGGACGGGACTCGAACCCGCAACTTCTGCCGTGACAGGGCAGTGCTCTA
>CAYZYP010000008.1:0-51521 GCA_964482695.1 uncultured Gammaproteobacteria bacterium
TGGCGGTTGGGGTGGTTGGTATGGTGGCTAGTGTGTAATCATTGGTACTGGTGGCCGTATTGTACGTTTCATCATTGTTTTGTGATCTAACATTAATAGTGTAACTGGTGTTAGGAGTTAGACTGGTGATTGTTTTGTAGACTGTGGTGGAAGTGGAAATGACTGTGGAGGTGGTGATGCCTGTGCCGTAAACCTGGTAAGTGGTGCCGACCGGGTTATCATTGGCTGACCAGGAGAGTGAGATAGCGGTGGTGGTGGAGGCAGTGGTTATGAGAGTTGTTGGGTCTTCGGACATGGTGTAATCACTGACACTGCTTGGCGCGTTGTACGTTTCATCATTGTTTTGTGATCTAACATTAATAGTGTAACTGGTGTTAGGAGTAAGTGAGGTGAGGGTGGTGGTTACAACACCAGTGGTTAAAGAGGTGTAGGTGGTGGTGGTAAAGCCGGTACCATATATTTGGTAATTGGTTCCTGCTGGATTGCCATTTTGATCCCAAGAAAGTACTACTGACGTAGTGGAAGTAGATGAAATAGTGAAAGAGGATGGATTGGTTGATTTAGTATAATCAGTAACTGAAACCGGGGTGTTGTAAGAGAGATCGTTGTTTTGCGAACGAACATTGATAGTGTAACTGGTGTTGGGAGTTGGGACAGAAACCGAAGTGGTTACTGTACCACCGTCTTGGGTTGAAGTATAGGTGGTGGTGGTAAAGTTAGAACCATATATCTGGTAAACTGTGCCGGAAGGATTGTAATTTTGGTTAAATTGAACAGTGATTGAATCGGTAGTGGTAGTAATGGTGGTAAAAGTAGTTGGATCGTTGGCCAAGGTATACAAACCAATTGATGAAGCCGATGGCGAGGTATCAACACTGTCTCCATTGCGAGCGGTAACGATAAAAGCGTATTCAGTGTTGGGAAGTAAGGCAATAATGGTGACTGTACCCCAAGCAGACGCATCTTGAAAAAACTCTGAAGCAGACAAAGAGCCGTCGGCTTGAATGTATTCCAAAGTACCATCGTCTTGGATGGCGTAAGTGGTATTAGACGGATTGCTGTTGGTGTTAATGGTCAATTCCATGGCCGTGGCGGTTGGGTTAGCAGTGGTAGGCGTGCCGGGAACATTGGCCAGGGTGTAAGCGCTTCTTTGGCCGCCAAAAGCGGTTTCTACGTTGCCAAGGTTTCTGGCTTGGACTGAAAAGTAATATTCGGTGTTTAAATCTAATTCGGTTATGGTGGTAAAAGCAGAACTGACACCCCAATAAGGAGAGGCGCCCAAAGAACCATCGGCTTGGACGTATTGAAAAGTGATATTTTCGTATACGGCAAATTCAGTATTATCCGGATTGCCATTAGCATCTATGACAATATCCATAGTGCTAGTGGTGGAGTTGCTTAACGTCGGTTTGCTTGGCTCTTTGGCCAAAGTGGTGGTGGTGTATTCACTGATTGATGAAGTAGAATATCCCCAGCTGTCGTAAGCGTAGATGGTGAAATAGTAAGTGGTATTAAGACCAAGATCAGCCAGAGAATAGGTTGACTGTCCATTAAAATTGGAATCACCTAGATTGGGATCGGTGGAAGAAGTAATGGCTGTGTCGGTGGTAAGGACAGGAGTGGAAGTGGAATAATATATTATGTATTCTACAAAGTTGGTGTCAGTGGAAGTGGTGGTTGGATAGAACAGTTCAACTGAACCAATACCAACCGACGAAACGGATAGATTGCCCATTTGGGTTGGTGGAGAAGTGTCTATGGCAAAGGCAGTGGATGATACTGCTGTACCACTTGTTGTGCCGTCGTTGGGAGTGAGTTTAAGATAAACGGTGGTGTCGTCGGTGTTAGGTAAATCTGCAAAAACATTCCATTGAATTGTAAGATTAATTGAACCATCGTTGTCGGTATCAATATCAGTGATACTGCCAGTGGAAGTGGCTACTCCGTCTACTCCCCCGCCTACTTCATCATCTTGAGTGACGGTGGCTAAGGTTGAACTTACCCAGGTTACACCATCGGTGGAATATTGGACAATGAGTGAGGTGACATCAGAATCGGTGTCAGCGATGGTGGTGGTAACGGTGACGAGTTGGGAGGTTGATTGAACAGGTGAAATAGCTGTTGCAGTTGGAGCCGTATTAGAAATTAATAAATATGAAACTGAATCAATAGAAGCCGCGTTCTCTGCTCCGCCAAATAAATATGTACGGACGTTAAATGTCCCTCCGCTAGTCAGTTCACTTAAGCACGCATCGGTAATCTCGGCCTCAGTATTTGAATGGGTATAGCCCAAAGTAGAACTGGTCAGTGTATCGCCAACACAATAATACCAATTAGTACCACCATCATCAGAAATTTGAAATTTAACAGCTCCGGAACCGCTAACAGTGGTAGAAGCTGTAAATAAAGATACGGTATTGAAGGGATAGGAATAATTTAAAACTACTGATTCGGTCAAAGTATATGACACCTCTTCGCCTATAGCCGATATACTGGGTGTCAAAGAAACAAAATTACGCAAACGTATATTTTTTATACTATGTGTGTTACTTGAACCTCCGGTCCTTGATCCCCACCCAAGATAAGAACCTGTTTGTGTCCGGCTGGAATCATTATGATTTATTCTCTGAACATCGTCTAAATAAACTTTTGAATTGGTGCCGTAGTGTTCAACCTTTGCTCGCCTCCACTGGGCGTTATCAAGACCCGAGTCAGCAGTACCATCAATTGTAGATCCGTTCCACTTGAGCTGTATGCTATCTTCCCATTCGTCATAAACTATGGCATAACCACCCACTGCGTCATCCTCTATAGCAGGGCTACCGTTATCGGCATAAATATAAAACCAAACCGCATCCGCACCATCACCATCACCAGAATAAAACTCAAAATCAACCGCGTAATTATCGCCTGGATTATAATCATAGACTAAACGACCAGCCTGATCCATATTATTTGGAGTCAACTGCACCCAATTGTTAACATCGTCATAGGTAGCACTAGCTTCCAATGTTCCAGATGGAGTGACTGACATATCTTCAAAAATCATAAACGTGTTTGTACCACTACTCGTACTGTCTACCTCAGTATTACCATAGTACATATATATAGTTTTTTGAGCTGAAGCAGAAATTGAAGGAATTTCTACCCAAAAAGTAGAAGAAACTGAATCTGTTTTTGACTCAAGCCAGTAATCAAGTAAAGTAGAACCATCTGAATCAAAAAACCGGATATCATCAAAATCAGCCTGCATATCAGAATCATAAGTAATAGTAACCATTACCTGATAATTGGTTAAAGTCGAACCACTATTTTCATCAATAATAATAGCTTTTCTTTTGTACCAGCTATTAGCCGTGAGACTGGCCTGTCCTTCACTAAAATTAATGGTACTTGAACTTAAAGTATAAAAATTTTGATTGCTAAAATCCTGACCAAGATAAATCCCGTCGGCTGTGCCAGCTTGAATAGTAAAAGGAACAGACGAGGTAACACTGTAATTGTTGCCGTCGTTATTGGAAGATATTTTAATTTTTACATTAGAACTAGATATGCTTGGTATTGTCCAACTATATGAACGAATGGTTGAGGTGGATGATAATGAACTTTCTGACAAAGAAATTGATGAGGTAGTGGAAAAATCATCGGTTGAATATTCCAATCTAACTGTTTCATTGTCTTCACCTCCATAAGACAACCAGTTAATTGATATTCTTTGCCCTTGCTGAACAGTCCCACCATAATTAAAATTAAGTAATTCAATTGACCTAGGAACATAAAAATAGTCCAACCCGTCTGACCAAGAACCCGTGCCTAAAGTATTTGTAAATTTAATATGCCAATAATAAGTCGTGTTATAATTAAGTTGATCACCGGCGTAGGTAATATCTGCTATTCTATTACCATTGACAGTGTCAGCAATATCTATTGCGCTTGATTGCCAAACTGGCGAAGTGAAATTCGTATTAGTTGCCACCTCGATGTATGCCGTTAAACAATTGCCTCCCGTACTATTGCAAATTGCACTAAAAACTGGAGTGAGCGAAGTCAAATCAGTTGGATTAGTTGATCCGGCAGAGGCATCGGTATTATTAGCATACAAACTTGTCGGGGCTGTTGGCACATTGACCTCTTCACTGGCCAAAGAATAAAAAGTATCTGGGCTATTCTGGTTATTGTATTCTGTAGATATCCACTCAGCCGAACGACTGGAATTGGAAATTCGCAACTCATCTAAATTTCCTATAAAATACTCTGTACTAGCATTTGAACCAAATACCATGTTAGAATCTAGGGTTGCTCCTGGTCCATCCGCCACGGTTTGAGCCAAAACCCCATCAACATAAAGCTTTAACTGAACAGTAGAATTATCATAAACCCATGAAATATGATGCCAATTGCCATCGAAAGCATCTTCGGCGGAGGCCATACTAGACCATGAGCCTATACCACCAATATTTACATGGAAGGAACTTTCCAATTCTTGCTTTCCCAAAAGAAATACCCAACCATTACCACCGAATATCCAACCCCAGCCATGTCCACTGTTGGGATTATTTATCCATGCTTCAGCTGTAAAAGAGCCGCTCATTGTAGAGAATATATTAAGACTAGTTGATATAGTACTACTGACTAAAGCTTGACCGAAACCAACTTGACTAGAAGTAGCAACTGAGTCTAATTCTCCACCACTTCTATTACCATTATAATTATTGATACTAGAATCATCTATGGCGCCAGAAGTCTCATCCATATGCCAAACACCTAAATAGTTAGCATCCCAAGTATCGGTGGCTGCTTGTTGATCCAACGCCCCAGAATTTCCATAATACATGTACAATTCTGTATCAACAGAATTGGATAAGCTTGGTACTTTCACCCATGCTACCAAAGCTCCAGAACCACTGGTATATGTTTCAATTTCATGATCTAGTTTGGTTGTACCGTCCGATGAGGTAAATAATATATCATTACCACTTGCCAAAGCATTAGCTGCTAGACTACTATCCGATGACAAATTAATCAAAACAGGAAAATTTGTTAAATCATTATCTACTTTCGTGTTATCAATGGTAATCTGTTTTCGGTAAGACCAGCCAGAATTATACCAACTAGCACTTGCCTTGGCATTTTGGATCTGCTCTGGATATTTTGAAGAAGGTCCATATGCAAAATATATACCAAAAACAGCGGTTACTAAAAATACCGCACCGGCTATTAGTAAAGCTTTTGGATTTTTTAAAGTTTTGATTAAAGGCATTTAAATTTTATTTTTAATATATATATATTATAACAAAGAATAGCAAATATTGGAAGATAAAAAAAAGGGGGGTCTGGAATAACTAAAATTTTTACATATCTACAAAAAAGAGACAGGTCACAACCTGTCTCTTTTTTTAATACTTTAAATTACTTCAATTCTACCTTGCCGCCAGCTGCCTCAATTTTCTTCTTCATCTCTTCGGCTTCTTCTTTTTTAACACTTTCTTTTATCACCTTTGGAGCGGCGTCAACCAATGCTTTGGCATCGGCCAAACCCAAACCAGTAATTTCTTTAACTGCCTTGATAACATTAATCTTGGCATCGCCGGCAGAAGTTAATTCAACGTTAAATTCTGTTTTTTCTTCTACGGCTGGGGCGCCAACGCCCGGCATGGCCGCCATCATCATAGCTGGAGCAGAAGCGGAAACGCCAAATTTATCTTCTAACAATTTGACCAATTCGGCCAAATCTAGAACAGACATCTTTTCAACCTGTTCTACCAGTGCCTTGAATTTTTCCGGCACGACAACTTCTTTTTTTTCTTCGGACATATTATTGGATTTAATTAATAATTATCTTCACGCGTCACGCGTACTCTAATTTAAAATTTTTAAGCTTTTGCTTCTTTAATGTTATTTAAAACATTAATTAAATTACGCAAATTACCGGCCAAGACATTGGCAAAGCCAGAAATAGGCGCTTGTAACGCACCAACCAATTTACCAAGTAATTCTATTTTTGTTGGCAACGCGGCCAAACTTTTTACCATGGCAGAATCTATAAATTTTCCTTCTAGCACACCGCCATAAATATTCACTACTTCGTTTGTCTTGGCGAAAGTGTTTACTATTTTAGCGGGAGTAACTTCGTCTTGACCAAAAAAACTAGCTACACCACCATCAAAAGTATCTGGGTCAATTTCATTTAAACCAGATTCTTGACAAGCGCGCTTAAGTAAAGTTTTTTTAGCTACCAAGACATCAATGCCTTCTTTACGACATGTTTTGCGTAATTCTTCGGCTTTGCTAACTGTTAGCCCTTGAAAGTTGGCAAAAACAACCGATTTTGATTGTTTTAAACCAGCAAGCAAAGAAGCTACTGTCTCTTGTTTTTGTTGCCTTGTTTTTGGCATAAGATAAAAAAATAATCTGTGGATTATTCCACAGACAACGTAGTACAAATCGACCTTAGATTAGCTAAAAAAATGCTATTTTGTACCTCGGCAGGATTTATGTTTACACCTGCTATCTATGGTTGGCGATATTATATATCTTTCCCTAAAAAAGTCAATGTTTAAAGGCCGCATCTTATCCACACCCTTGCTAATAGCTCTCTAATTCTGCTATACTACTTATTACAAAGGTCAAACTTTAATTAAATATTTTAAATAATTAAGCAGATTCTATGATTTATACTATTCTAGTTATCATCGCCGTTATAATTTTAATCGGCTTGCGCGTGGTTAAACAATACGAACGAGGCGTTGTTTTAACTTTGGGAAAATATACCGGCACCAGAACCCCTGGCCTTACCTGGCTTATCCCAATTTTTCAAATGATGAGTAAGGTTGATATTCGCGTCAACACTGTTGACGTACCTCAACAAGAAGCTATTACCAAAGATAACGTCCCTGTTGGTATTAACGCGGTCGTATATTTTAATGTTGAAAAAGCCGAATCGGCGATTTTGGAAGTAAAAGATTATACTTACGCTATTTCGCAATATTCTATGGCGGCTTTACGCGATGTGATTGGCGGAGTAGAATTAGACGAACTACTCACTGCTCGCGATAAGATTGCTAGTGAAATTAAAATAATCGTGGATAAGGTTACTAGCGGCTGGGGGGTTGACGTAACAGACGTAAAAATACAGGATATTGAAATCCCGGCTGATATGAAGCGCGCCATGGCCAAGCAAGCAGAGTCAGAACGTGAACGTCGAGCGATTATTATTAAAGCGCAAGGTGAAATTCAGGCAGCGGAAAATATTTCCAAAGCGGCTAATCTACTTCAATCTGTTCCAGGGGCTTTATCTTTACGCACTTTGCAGACAATGGAAAAATTGCAAGCAGATCCTTCTAAGATGACTATCTTTGCCGTGCCAGTGGAGATTATGGAAGGGGTAAAATCGTTGTTAACCACGAGGAAGTAATTTATTTGAATTGAAAAATACGCGTGAATGTTTTCCAGTGCACCAGCGGACAATATATCTTTTTTGGTAAAAAAGCAGTTATCCGTTTGCCTTTTTGCCTGCGCTTACGCTTGGCAAAAAGTTTTCCGACTACTTTTTTTCCAAAAAAGATATATTGTCCGCTGGTAAAATGTAAAAAAGATAGTTTAATTTTATCTAATAGTCTTTAAAAATTCCTGCACCAATTGCCCAACATCACCTTCTGCCTTATAAAAAGACTTCCATAAAACTACAATATCAGCGCCGTTGAAAACGGCGCTTTGTATTTCTAGCGGAGAATCACCACCGGCAATAGCTACTAAAATTTCGTTATTATAGCCTTTAATTTGGTTGATTTGATAATAAGGCAATACTTTACTTTTATTTTCTTGGGTTTCATCTACGCCACGATGAACTATTACTACGCGCGGTTGTTGTTTCAATTTTTTTAAAACTAAAAGCGGATTTTCTACATTCATCATATCAACCATGGAATCAATGTTGTATTTTTTACAGGCACTGATAAAAGAGTTAATTGTTTCTATTGGCGCTACTCCCAAAGCAGTGGCCGCGCTCGCGCCAACACTAGCCATCATTTGTACTTCTTTTTCTCCCATATCCGCGGTCTTGGTGTCAGCCACAACATAAGTGTTTGGCGACATAGAAAAACTTTTTAGACTACTAACCGCGCTCGCGCCAAACGTTTTAATCAGCGGCGTGCCAGCTTCAATTATTATTCTGTCTGACTGTGGCAATTGGGAAATAATTCTTTGAGCCTCAAATAAATCACTGTTCAAAGCTACTTGAATATATTTTTTATGACGCTCTAATTTAGATGAGCCAGTAAATAACAAGCTGTTTATTGTAGTCTCTTTTTTAATTTTGTCGTCTGACACTTCGTTCAAAACAGAAATTGGTCTAGATTGAGATAAATTTAAAAAATTTTTAGCTATTGGCAAATTGCTTAATTTATTTTTAACATCCTGGCTAACATTTGCTTTTTGAATCGCCTGTTGTAAAAAATAATTTACTAAATTAAAACCAGTTAACTTTAATGATTCCTCGCTGACTTCGCCGGGATTCTTTTCATTTTCTTTACCCTTATTATTTTTAAAATATTTATTTATTTTTTTACGAACTTTTTTTCGGTAAAAAACAAAAATAGCAATCATCACAGCGTATTGCAAGGCTACGATTATCATCCCATAAAAATTTTTCCAGTTAATTTCATCCATAATCATTATCTAACTTCTTTTAAAAATTCATTCGTTAATTCCATAATCGCGTCCGATTTTTCATTAAACTCTTTCCACACAACCACGATATTAGCGTCATTAAACGCCGCCCGGCGCACAGTGCGAGCATCTTCGCCGCCGGCGACAGAAATAAGCAAGCTATAAGTAGCGCGGATACGATTAATATCCATAAAAGGAATTTCTTTGTCGCTATTTTCTGCTTCATCAACACCACGATGTAAAACAACGACTGTTGGCCGTTTTTTTAACTTAGAAAGAATTTCAAAAGGAAACCGGACATTCATCATATCAACCATAGAATCAATGTTATTTTTTTCACATTCCGCGATAAAAGCGTCAATAGTAGAAATTGGCGCCAAAGCCAAACAAGTGGCGGCATTAGCGCCAGCATTTGCCGCCATAACCACCTCGGCCGATCCCCTATCCATGCATTTTAAATCAGCTACCACATAACCACCCCACCAACTTTTTAAAGACATTATCCCCTCTTGACCGTAATTTTTGATAAACGAAGTCCCGGCTTCTACCAAAATACGTTCTGATTTTGGCAAAGCCTTAACCATCCGTTCTACTTCGTCTAGCGAACGGTTAAAAGCGATTTGGAGATATTTTGTCCGGGGATTTAACATATAAAAAGTAATATTCTTAGCACAATAAATAACATTTACGTATTACTATTATAAATAATGGTCCCATTCACCGCTTCACCAATAATTCCCTTTTTTAATTCACTTAATTCTGTTCCTTTGACAAATAATACTTTTAATTTTAACTTTTCCGCTTCTTTGGCGGCCTTTGGATCAAATGGCAAATTAGCGCCAGGAGTCCATTTGTCACCGATAATTTTTCTAAATTCTTGCCACGTGGCTTTTTCTAATGGTTTGGCGTCTTTATCAATCTTTGGATCACTAGTATAAACATGAGAAACATTAGAAGCATTAATAATTTCTTTGACATCATAAGTTTTCGCCAACAATACCGCGTCATAATCAGTAGAACATCCCGGCTTCCAGCCACCAGCAATAATTATTGGCTTATTTATTTTAATTTTTTTAGTTGGATTTTTAATTATTTCTTGATAAGCTAATTTTCCAAATAACAACCTAACAAATTCGGCATTATACCAAGTAGTATAAATCCCCAACCAATCCAAATCATTTTGCGAAACTTTTAGCGTCTCTCCCAAAGCCTTTTGATACATACGGCACGTTGACCCGCCTCCAACAACCAAAATAAACTTATCCCCTTTTTTTACCTGTTCAATAATTAAATTACTAAACCTTTTCAAAAATTCAATGTCAAAACCGGTCTTGGGGATAATAATTGAACCACCGACAGAAATAATTTTGTATTTCATAATAAAAAATTAACTTTAAACATGTTTTACCTTTCTATTCCAATTCCTGTTAACCAGATTTCCAGACCATGGCTGACCTTTGGGCACCGGACTTTTGGCCACCCGCCGCGGCGTGCGATACGCGGTTTTTCCCTTTTGCGCGCGATTACTAGAATAATTTTTCATAAACGAAATGAGTGAGGGAAGTTAATAAATAAAATTTATTAACTTCCGAACGAATAAGTTTATATGTTAATATAACTTATATAGTTATTTTTTTAACAAACTACCAACAACCCAACTAACGAGCGTCATAATAAGCGCGCCCCAAAACGCTGGCCAAAAACCAGCAACATAAAAACCCTTAACTATTGTTGACGCCAACCAAAACATCAAAGCATTAATAACAAAAGTAAACAAACCCAAAGTTAAAATATTTACCGGTAAAGTTAACAACAAAATCACCGGCCTGATTAAAGCGTTAATTAAACCCAAAATCAAAGCCGCGATTAAAGCTGAATAAAAACTCTGCACGCTAATGCCAGGAATATAGTAAGCTATAGCTATTAATGTTCCGGCATTTATTACCCAACGTAAAATAAGTTTCATATAATTTTGACTATTATAAATAAATGGTATTAAACCCCAGGGCAAGACCTAGCCCCTGATCACTATCACTCGCCTAAGGATCACAGCAAACCGCGGTGTATTTATCTTCGCTTGCTCGGTAGTCAGAAAAAATTAATTTTTTTGACTACTCTCGCTGCGCTCGAAAATAAAAAATATTTAATGCTTTAAATTTATAATTATTAAATTCACCCTACCAATAATTTAAATATCCAATTAATTATCGGCGAAATCGATTTAAAAAGAAAAAAAACGAAAAATAATAAAATAACAAAACCATAACGATCTAAAAATTGGCGCACGCCAATTGCCGAATCTGGCAAAATAGCGTATAAAATTTTTGAACCGTCCAGCGGCGGAATTGGCACCAAATTAAAAACCATTAAAACAATATTAGCTTGAACTATTATTGCTAATAACATGCTAAAAGTTGATACAGGCAAAAATCTAAGTAAAACCGCGAAAGAAACCGCTAACAGTAAATTGGCCATCGGGCCGGCTAACGCCACCCAAGCCGGACCCCATTTTTGATTTTTAAGATTATACGGATTATATGGTACTGGTTTGGCATAAGCAAACAAAAAACTACCATTACTCATGACAGATAGTAATAATGGCAATAAAATCGTTCCCCACAAATCTATATGCGCGCGCGGATCAAGTGTTAAACGACCGGCATATCTGGCTGTTGGATCGCCCAACCTATCGGCCATCCAGCCGTGCGCGTATTCGTGAATAATGGCCGAGGGAATAATAATTAGAAAGTAAAATAGTAATTGAATTAATTGCATATTGACAGAATAAGTTAAATAGCCTATAATTTACAATTATACTCTAAATATAACATCTAATCAATATGACCCGCATGTGTGTATTGTGCAATAAAAAAGCTGGCAGAGCCAATCATGTTAGCCACTCTAATGTTAAAAAGCCTAGAAAACAAAAACCTAACTTGCAATTGATTAAAATAGAAGGCAAACGTATTCGTGCCTGCTCTTCTTGCCGAAGAACGATGGTGAAGACAAAGTAAAAAATAAACTAAAAAAACCACCAATTAAAAGGTGGTTTTTGATTTTAAGGACGTTTTTAACAATTTGCGAGCTATTTTTTAAACTATTCTTGATATACTTCAAAATATCTTAAAAATGAATAGCAATCTGGTGCTCCTCGGCCAAAAGCTGGGTAGGATTTGGTAGCCCTTATAGTAACTGGGTTATTTTTTGTACTATTCAATAATTTCTTTAGATCATCGCCAGTAATTATATTTTCAAAACTATCAATAGAAGTCATGTCATTTTCAAGTCCACCAAAATTTACTGAATATATTCTATTTTTATCTTTTTCATAACAACCTAAACTAATTTTATCACCAACAACTGTATTATTACCACCATCGCCATTACCTAGATCTATAAATTTGGCAAAATCAGAATTACTTGGTTCTTCTGTAATTATTAATGACGCAGATTCAACTGTTTTTGAGCAAGGATATCCGGGTTGGCAAACTCGCGTTTCAATACTCAAATATCCCTTTACTTTTGCAGTACCATAACTTGAAAGGATGTCCGAACTAGATGGCATTGTAAATAACTTTTTAACTAGTGGTAAATTATCGTATTGGCCTGTTACCGTTGTGGTATTCGTTAAATTTGAAATCGTAGTTGTAGATGTTTTATTTGCATTATCAACTTGATTGTTGTTTATTTTTTTATCTGTAATTACATTTTTTTGATCAAGAGCACTCAATGTTTGATTAACCTGGCTAAGCTGTTTTTCAAAATTTCTTACTCTCTGTAACTGCAACATATACACTCCAACACCAACTAATACCGCCACCAGGATAGCAGTAATAACAATAACCCAAACTGTTTTGGGTGATTTGATTTGTGCAGGCTCATTTTGAATTAAATCATTTTGACTTGGTTGTTCCATATTTTTTGTTAAATTAATCACTTATATTATTAATCCTAAGTTGTAGTTAAAAAACTAAAAAACTTTAATCAGTTACTAAATTTTAAAGTAGATAATATTTCTAAACAAGTTTTTTCAGTAGAAGCTACTTTGCTTTGATCATAACTGTTGTGAGAACATTGTGCTACATACGAATATTTTCCATTAGCAAAGAATATTTTTGAGATTGGATAAGTTTGGGGACTACCATTATAATAGTAACGCAAAGCTGGCTTTCCATCCACTATGTATTTTGTTTCGCTATTAGTAAAGTCACTCATTAAAGATGAATTCAAACTTTTATATCTCGTCATCCAACTATATATATCTAAACTACTATTATTAGTCAAAACACTAATTGATAATCCAGCACCATAAGAAGCTGTCCTATAAACAAACCCTTCGTCTTTGGTGGCTAGAGTTGTAATTGGTTGTGCAGTACCCTCCTTTGGCCAGAGAGCTGGTGTAGTCCCAGGAAAATTAATACTATAATTAAATTGACTATCATTATAAGTTTCCCATCTCCAAGTAGTACTATATGTCGCAGGCGTTATATTTGACAAAAAACTTGGTAATCCGCTTGTAGTTGTGCTATTTGTAGTTGTATTACTAGAAATTTTTAAAGTTGATATTATTTTTTTCATTATTTCTGCCTCATTATCATTCCAATAGTCAAAGCTGATATATTTACCATTAATAAATAAATAAAAACTTGGTTTGTCATTATAACCGTTAGGAGATTTTTTATAATCTTCCAACTTATCAAATATGGCTATAGAAGCAGAATAAGATTGTACCCCCGGTTTTGTGGAAAATAATAGTGCTATTGAATTTGGCCAACCATACAAATTAGTGCTGTCTGTAAGCACTTGATAATCTTTGTTGGGATATTTAAATTCAAAACCATATTTAGTATTTTTATACGTTTGCCAGCTAACAGTCTCATCTGTGTTTTTGGTCGTGGTAACGGTAATAATATTACTATTATTGGTAGTCGTAGCATTATTATCCTTTACTAATACTGATTTTGAAGCAAGTGCTTTTAAAGTTTCGTTGGTTTTACTAAGCTGTTTTTCAAGATTTTTTACTCTCTGTAACTGCAACATATACACTCCAACACCAACTAAGATAGCAACAACAATTGCGGTAATGATAACTATCCAAACTGTTTTTGGTGATTTTAATTGTGCAGGCTCATTCTGTACAAAATTGTTTTGGTCAAATTTTTCCATAGACTTTGAGATTAAAAATTAATTTTTACTTAATTGGTACTATTATTTTATCAACAAGCCTGCCCATTGACAATACCTAATTTAAAGTAAAGACATAATCGCAAGGTTACCGTCGTCTGAACGATACCAGGATCGTATTCACACCCCCGGCTTTGCTGGGGTGTTTTTGATTTTAATTATTATTGATTATTTTTTGCCACTATTTTTTCTAAAGAGTCTATCATTGATCTCAATAGATCTAACATTAGTTCTTTATCTTTATCATCTGGCATATGAGAAACAACATGGGGGTAAACATGATCTTTTACATCTCCCAACAAACGAACATGGTCGCATCGTCCTTCCTGTAGCATTTGTTGGATAGTACTCGCGAAAATCCGCTGAATAGGTGGTATTTGAGGATTCTTTGTATCCATATATTCTGCCACCTTACTAAGCTGACGCAAAATAATATTGTTTTTCTTTGACTCGGCTATAAAAGGCATTGTTCGATAAGGATCGACTCCTCTTGTTTCTCCCCTACGATTTGCTGACATAATATATAAAATAATTAAAATTAAAAAAGTTTAAGTTGGTCGGGGTTATGGGACGAAGTGGGAACCTATTTGGCCAAAACAAAGCCCACCGATATTTTTGGGTTTTAGTATTAGTTAGAAATAAGTAATTTTATAGATTTAATTTTTTGTCTTTTAATTTTACAGACAATTAATTTGCTTTTTTTGTCAATTTTTCATTTTCCACTAATGATTCATCTACTGCGTCATGACAGTCTTCACATAATAAAGCTTCATCTAATGCATTTAATTCTTCTTCGCTTAGTCCGTCATTAGTACCCTTTGAAGCTATATCTTTGAATAATTGGCTATGTTTTTCACATGCGACTGGTCGTCGGTCTTCAACTATTATACCTTCTGAATGTTTTTTATCTTCTATTCCCATAGTATTTTGATTAAATAATTAAAAGCATTTTTCTAAAAAATAGAATAGCACCGAACAAGATATATAATAACCCATACATAAATTATTGTAAATAAATATCCAAATCCGATCAACGATTCTGTTGGACAATTTTAGAAAACAAGAAAATATAAAAAGTCGTTAAACTAAACAACCTTTTTGATAAGAAAAATTGTCTGTGTCGGGCTAGTGGGACTTGAACCCACGACCTCATGCACCCCATGCATGCGCGATACCAACTTCGCTATAGCCCGTTTGAGTGAGAGAAGAGAAAAGTTTGCTTTTCTCTTCCGAGCGAAAATGGGCTATATGCCATATATAGCCCGCAATATTTTTAGACACCACAATCCCGACTAAGTAAGTCGGGACTTTGGCAGGTTAGCGCTAAAAACGGTAGAATGCCCCTAAAAAATAGGGTGGTAAGCCTCACGTTTAGCCCACGGGCCAAACAAATATCGGCAAACCTGCAAAAAAAGGTTGTAGAACATTTTTTACCGGTCCTTGCGCTTAACCTATTGTTATAGTAACATTTATTTAATCCGCAAGTCAAGAGAATATATTATGAAAATTAATTCAGAAAACCAAACAATTAAATACGGTGAAAAATTTGCCGCGCGCCTAAAAAACGGTGACGTTGTTTTGCTATTTGGCGACCTTGGCGCGGGTAAAACAACTTTTGTCAAAGGGCTTGCTTTGGGCTTGGGGATAAAAGAAGAAATTACCAGCCCAACGTTTTCTCTCATGAATATATATAAGATACGAAATACGAAAATTACGAAAGTACGAAACGAAATGACGATGTCAACGTTAATACACATTGATACTTATCGACTCAAAAATGAACAGGAATTGATAGATATCGGGGTAGAAGATTATTTAGGAGAAAAAAACACCATCTGTGTAATTGAATGGCCGGAAAAATTAACAACATTGTTAAAAAATAAAAAAACAATATCGGTAAATATTGAGCATGTTGGAAAAAATAGACGAAGTATATTAGTGATCTAAAGAATATTCACACCCACAATACTTTTGACGATAAATTCCTCTCTCTTTCACCATTTTAGCCGCCTTTTCTTGCCGACCACTTGTCTTCCAATCAACATCGTAATATTTTATGCCATAATGTTCGCTAAACGACTTGGCAATAGCGCCAATAATTTTGGCATCTTTATTGCGCCCCATGGTTAAACTAGTACCCCAATGTTTAAAGCCATTATCACGCGCGTATTCAACGGTCTTTGCCAAACGAAATTTAAAACACAATCCGCACCTTGCCCCGCCTTCTTTTACTTGTTCTAATCCGCTAGCAACCGCGTCGTGCCATTTTCGCGCTTCGTAATCCAGATCAATAATGGGCACGTCCCATTCTTGGCAAATTTCAATCACATACTTCTTTCGTTTTAAATATTCTTCTTCGGGAAAAATATTTGGATTATAGAAAAAAGCGGTAACGCTAAAAGTTTTATTTAACTCTTCAATCACCGCGATGCCGCACGGCGCGCAACAAGTATGAAGTAAAAATTTTGTCTTGTTTTTAAAATTTCCAATCATAAATATTTTTTTCCTTTTAATTCTTTTGGTAAATAATCTTGGTTCACCGGTTCTTTAAAATCCGGATTATATTTATAATCTTTACCATAACCAATATCTTTCATAAAACTTGTTGGCGCGTTTCTTAAATGCAATGGCACACCCAAATGCGAAGTTCTTTTCGCGTCTTCGGCCGCTTGGCTATAAGCGCGATAAAGTAAATTAGACTTTTTAGATTTCGCGCAATAAACCACAGCTTGAGCCAAATCCACGGTACATTCCGGCATACCTATTTTGTGACAGGCGTCATAAGCCGCGTTAGCCTGCACCAAGGCCTCACTGTTGGCCATACCTATGTCTTCGCAAGCAAACCGAAGTACTCGCCGAGCGACATAAAGCGGATCACAACCGCCTTCTAACATGCGCGCCAGCCAATACAAAGACGCGCTCGCGTCTGACCCGCGCATTGATTTATGCAAAGCGGAAATTAGATTATAAAACTCCGCGCCCTTTTTGTCAAAAATTAAATGCGTTCTCTGCAGAGCTTCTTTAATATCATCTTTATTAATATGTATCTCAGATTTCAAATTGTGGGTTTTGGATTTTACCGCTAATTCCAGCCCATTAAGCGCCACTCGCGCGTCCCCGCCTGCCAACTCCGCCAGTAGCTCAATCACCTCTGTTTTTATTTCTATTTTTATTTTCCCTAATCCCCTATCATTATCCGCCAACGCTCGTTTAATAATTTTAACAATGTCTTCTTTATTTAAATGTTTAAGAATGAAAACACGCGAGCGAGACAGTAACGCTCTGATAATTTCAAACGAGGGATTTTCGGTTGTCGCGCCGATTAAAGTTATAATCCCTTTTTCAACGTATGGCAACAGCGCGTCTTGTTGCGCTTTATTCCAACGATGAATTTCGTCAATAAACAATATTGTTCGCCGATTATTTTGACGATCAATTTGCGCTTGCTTGATAATTTTTTTTAAATCTTCTTTGCCACTACTAACAGCTGATAAAATAACAAACTCGGAATCTGTTTTACCGGCAACAATTCGCGCTAAGGTTGTTTTTCCTACCCCGGGTGGACCCCAAAAAATAAATGACGATAATTCATTTTTTTCTACTATTCTTCTTAATAACTTTCCTTCACCCACTATTTCTTCTTGACCGGCAAATTCATTAAAATCACACGGCCGCATACGATCGGCAAGAGGTGTTGTATTTAATTGTTTCATATTTCATCAACAAAGAAAATTATTACACGTAATCTTTCAATTTCGTCAGCCACCAACCTTTAAATCTTTTAAGCCAACCTTGTCTTTTAAAACCAACTTCATACAGCGGGTCGGCTTGATTTTTCCAATCAGCTAAAATATCATTTAAATCAGAAACCATGTTTTTATCGGAAAATACCACGCTGGCTTCTTGATTAATAAAAAAACTGCGCGGAGTTAAATTAGCACTGCCAATCATGCCTATTTTATCATCAACGCTAACAGCTTTGCCATGATTCATGCGCCGTAAAAAATAAAAAGCAATACCAGCTCTAGTTGAAATGCCATAAAAAGCTTTGGCCATATATTCCATTAATTTAATGTCTGGGCGTAATGGTAAAATAACATTTACTTTAACCCCTCTTCTTTTAGCTTTTGATATCAATTCCAAAAATTTAAAATCAGGAGCGTAATAAGGAGTAAGTAAATTTAAACTTTCCTTGGCCATACCAATCGCTTGAATATAAAATCTGCGAAATGGTGAACGGCCATGGATATAAAACGGTGATTGTAAAATAAATTTAATATTCTCGCGAAATTGCCCCAAGCCTTTTATTATTTTTGGGTGTAATAAATGACGCACTTCTTTTTTCGCGCCGCCTGCCCTAATATATGTTTTAGCAAAATGACGCAACAAAGGTCGGACTACTTTGCCAGATAATTTTAAATGTAAGTCATCCCATTCTTGCGAAGTAAATTCTACATTAACCCCGCCTATAAAAGCTTCTTCTTCGTCTATTATTAAAATTTTACAGTGCGTTCGTTGCCAAACTCGACGTAGCCAATTTTTTATTCGTAAATCAGGATACAACTGATTAAATACAAGTAGTTTAACTCCAGCCAACTTTAGACTGCTAGTAGCCGCACTCGACAAACTAAAACTGCCAACAGCATCGACTATTATTTTTACATCTACTCCTTGAGCGGCTTTCTGACACAAAATATCCACAAAACGCTTACCTACTTGATCATCTATTAACATGTATATTTCCCAATAAACAGATTTTTGCGCACCTAAAACTGACTTGTACATAGCTTCCCAAGCAGAGACAGTTGTATTGTAAAATTTATAAGAAACAGGCGTGTCCATACTAATTTTTTTTTGTTAGGTAATGAGCGCAGACGCTTTGTTTTCTAATTAGAGCCGCAGAGGTAATTAAAATCGCCACTTGAACTAAATTTCTTAATTCAATAATTTTTCTATTTACGCCTTGGCTATAAAGTTTATTAGTTTCTTTTTCTATATTTTTTAATCGTTCTAAAGTTTCAATCATTTTTTTATATTCTCTGGCGATTCCTACATTTTGCCACATTATTTTCTGAATTTCTTTTTTAAAAATATTAAGTTGGCCATTTATCAATGGCTTGACTTTGGGAAGCCTGATTTTTGTTTTATCTTTGTCTTTAAAATTTTTAATAATATTTTTGGCTGCTTTGGCAGCTCGATAACTAAAAACAACACATTCCAACAAAGAATTAGACGCTAAACGGTTGCCACCGTGCACTCCGGTATGAGCCACTTCGCCAAAAGCAAATAAGTTGGCAATATTTGTTTGGCCATTTAAATTAGTATGTACGCCACCACAAACATAATGAGCGGCTGGAGCTATTGGAATTAATTCTTTATCCATTTTAATTCCGCACCACCACAACTCATTATACAAATAAGGAAAGCGATGTTTAATGTAAGCACTGCCTTTATGCCTAATATCCAAATAGACAGACCCTTTTTTTAGCTCTTCATAAACCGCTCGGCTAACAATATCTCGCGGCGCTAAATCGACCAGGGAATGATATTTGCTCATAAACTTTTCTTTCTGACTATTAACTAAAAAAGCTCCCTCGCCGCGTAAACTTTCGGAGATCAATAAAATTGGTTTACTCTTTTTATTCAAAGCTGTTGGATGAAATTGAATAAATTCCATATCGCGCAAAACAGCGCCGGCACGCTGTGCCATTGCCAAGCCATCACCAGTGGCTATTTTAGGATTGCAATTACGTTGATAAACCTGACCAGCGCCGCCAGTGGCCAAAGCAGTAATTTTACTATTAAATATTTTTATTTTTTTTTGTTCATCATCTAATACTAAAACACCTAAACATTTGCCCTTATTAATTATCAAATCAATGGCTAGGTGAGATTCAAAAATAAAAATATTTTTATGGTGGCGAACGTTAAAAACCAAAGCGCGCTCAATTTCTTTGCCAGTAGTATCTTTGGCGTTAGCAATACGCCTAAAAGAATGGCCACCCTCTTTGGTTAAATTTAATTTATTACGCTCGCGATTAAAACCAACACCAAATTCAATTAATCGTTGTATCTGTTTAGGCCCTTCTTTTACCATTACTGACACTGCTTTTTTATCATTTAGATAACAACCGGCTTGAAGCGTGTCTTTAATATGTTTGGCAAAACTATCGTGTTTATCCAAAACAGCGGCAATGCCGCCTTGCGCGTAGTTAGAGTTGCTTTCCATCAACTCTTTCTTTGTTACTATGGCCACTGTTCCACTCTTGGCCGCTTCTAACACGAAATTAAGCCCGGCAATGCCAGAACCAATGACAAGATAATCAAAGTTGTATTGCATAATGAATATTACAAGTCATAAAGTTGAAAGTTTAGACCGTTGATTAATTAGTTAGCAGAATCAAATTTTCGTTTTGTAGTTTGATCAAGCATATTATTTTTTCTTTTTAGTTTTACCAATCAATTTAACGGTTTTATTCACAAAAACGTCAAAATCATTATCTGCCTTGCTTGCCTCATTCAAGCTTTTTGCATAATAAATATCATATTCTTTTTCTGCTAATTCTTTTGCCAGTTCGTGCGAAATTTTGCCAGCATCTTTCAAAATATCTTTTCTATTAATATGGAGAAATTCATGAAGCCTTTCTATCCAGTCTTTCATATGCATTGGAATTCTTTGCATTGCCTGCCCTTCGGCAAATATCAAATACTGCTCAACTAGATTATTTAAGACCAAAAGCTCTTGTTCATTTAAATAATTTTTTGCGATTGTCACTTCTTCTTTTGTCGGCTTACTTCCTCTAAAATTTGTCAGACCTACATTTGATTTTTTGCTATTCACTCTGCTGGCGACTATTTCTGCTGCCGTATTTCCGGTAATCGCGTAATGGACTTTATTTTGCACGGTCTTGAAAAAAAGAATACTTTGTTCATCGGTTGGATCATAATCAACACTCGTGGCATAAATATCGGTAATTTTTCGATAAAATCTTTTTTCAGAGGTCCGAATATCCGCAATTCGTCGCGTTAAATCCTCAAAATAATCAAAAGGCAAATCAGGGTTTTTTAATCTTTCATCATCCAACACAAATCCTTTAACAACATACTCGCGTAAATGTGCCGTCGCCCATTGGCGAAAAGCGGTGGCAATATTACTTTTAATGCGATAACCGACTGAAATAATCAGATCCAAGTTGTAGTATTCTAAATCTCGCGAAACCTCGCGCGTACCTTCTTTTTGAACTGTTAAGTAATTCTTAACAGTTACACTTTTAAATAACTCACCTTCCTCAAAAATATTTTTTACATGTAGGCTGATATTATTTTTTGTAGTTTGAAATAACTCGGCTAAAGCATTTTGTGTAAGCCACACCGTATCTCCATCAAACCTTACATCGATCTTAGTTTCCCCGGTTTTTGATTTATAGATTACTATTTGTGATTTTTGATTATTTTTTTTCATAATAATTTTTGTTTATTTCATTGCAAAAATACTCATTGGAAACATACGCTTTTAGATAATTTTTGATATGCGAAACATATTTGCTTTCGGGCTTGTAGATAGTCCAGAAAAGAAAAGGGTATTCCAGCTAACTACATTGCCTCTAAACTCATATCCAACGCCTTTACCGAATGTGTCAAACTGCCCAAAGAAATAAGATCAACACCGCTCTTGGCGTAACTAATAATATTTGTTTCATTTATACCACCAGAAGCTTCAAAAATAATATTTTTATCAATAACACTAACTTTTCTAATCGCCTGTCTTATATCAGCTGGTTTAAAATTATCAAACATCATCGCCCCAGGATTTAATTTTGCCATTTTTACTGCTTGACGCGCGCTTTCCACTTCAATCTCCCAAAAAAAGTTTCTGAAATTTAGGATTTGAAATTTTTTTCCTTCGGTTAATAAATGAGAATTAAGGATTTTCAAATGATTATCCTTTATCAGCACAAAATCGTAAAGTCCTAATCGGTGCGTGCCACCACCACCCACAACAACCGCTCTTTTATCCAATAATCCCCATTGCGTTTTACGAGTCGGACAAAGCAAAACTGTCGTGCCAACTTTTTTAACTAGTTTTTTTGTCTGCGTCGCAATGCCGGACATCCTCTGCAAAATATTAAGTATGGTTCTCTCTAATGACAAAATTTTTCTCAAATTGCCACGTAAAACCAAAATTATCTCTCCCCTTTTCACCGGCTGGCCATCTTTGGCTTTAACCTGAAATTTAACTTTGTGCTGACGTAAAAACCACTTTATTTCTTCTAACCCTGCCAAAATACCATTTTGTTTGACCACTATTTTCGCGCCTGCTGTTTTATTTGCTTTAAACAATAAATTAGAGGTAACATCACCTTTACCAGCCAAATCTTCTTGTAAAAAAAAGTTTAATAAAAATTTCACCTGTTGAAAATATCTTCTATTATTTATTTTAAGCTTATCGGCTTGTACAAAATATTTTCTTATAATATTTTTTTTCATATTTCTAACATCCTATCTAAAGTTTTTTTCGCTTTAATTCTAACATCTTCGGAAACTATAATCTCGTTTTCCTCGTTCTCTAATTCTCTTAAAACCAACTCCAAAGTATTTTTTTTCATCTGCACACAAACACCGCCAACACTATAAAACTTTTTACTTGGCACTTCTATTTGCAAACGATTAACCATGCCCATTTCGGTAACAATAATAAACTCTTTTGCGCCTGTTTCGCGCGCGTAGACAATCATGCCAGAAGTAGAAGTAATATGATCAGCCAGCGCCAAAACCTCTTGCGGACATTCTGGATGAGCTACTACTTTGGCCAATGGACGCGTTTCACGCGCTTTTTTTAATTGCTCAACTATAATTCGCGAATGCACATAACAAAAACCT
The DNA here is from genome assembly GCA_964482695.1 of uncultured Gammaproteobacteria bacterium. Lineage (GTDB taxonomy): Bacteria > Patescibacteriota > Patescibacteriia > Magasanikbacterales > GWA2-37-8 > CAYZYP01. The sequence continues at coordinate 22,732 of CAYZYP010000008.1, forward strand.
TCCCAAGGAATTATTTCTTTTTCCGGCAAACGCGACTGGACATAAGCGGCCAAATGTTTATCTGGCACAAAAATAATTTGCTTGGCTGATAAACTTTTAACCACTTGTACAGCGTTAGCCGAGGTGCAACAAATATCACAAAGCGCTTTGGTATTAGCCGATGTATTGATATAGCAAACGGTTTGCGCCTGTGGATATTTCTTTTGTAATTCTAATAAACCTTGTTCGTCTACCATAGCGGCCATAGGACACTTGGCCATAATAGCAGGTAGCAAAACTTTTTTATCTGGATTAAGGATTTTAGCTGATTCAGCCATAAAATCAACGCCACAAAACACAATTATTTTCGCTTTTGTCCGCGCCGCCTTTCGCGCCAATTCCAAAGAATCACCAATAAAATCCGCCACTTGGTAAATTTCCGGCCGTTGATAATTATGCACTAAAATAACCGCTTGTTTGGTTTTTTTTAATTTGTTAATTTTATTAATTAAATCTTGCATATGAATTTAAATCTTATTTGGCGCTCCTGAGCCCATCTATTTTTAGACACATAAATTTTTTCCAGCGAAAAAATTTACTTAAGTGCTCGGCAAAATTTTTTTGCTTCGCAAAAAACCATGCAATTTTGCCTCACAAACTCTAAAAATAGATGGGCTCAGGAGCGTAATTAGGATCTTTTAATTAGGATAACAATTCAAAATTTCCACCAATGCTTTTGGCACCATCTCTCTCCAATTCTCATCACCTTGTCTAAGCAAACTTCTAATTTTAGTTGCTGTTATATTTTTATAAATTTTTACCGGCTTAACTTGAAATTTTTTAGCTAAGAATAATTCTTTCACCAACTCATTGCCAGTATACACATCGCTCAACTCACCGACAATATTTAAAACATGATCTACCCATAAATCATTGCTATGCACGTCTGGTATGGCGACAATTCTATATTTATTTTTTAATTCACCGCTCAAAGTTTTTTCAATCATTATTTTTCTTTGTTCAAAAGTATACGGGTTTTCTTTGGTGCCATTATATTGCGCGCTGCCAACACCTATGATTATTTCTTCAACATCGTTTCTATTATCTATTTCTTTTAAAACCGACAGATGCCCTAAATGAAAAGGCTGGAAACGGCCAACAAACAAAACTTTTTTCATAAAAGTGCTCTCCTTTTATGCGCTGAATTTTTAATATATTGTTTCACTAATTTAACGTCAAATTTTTTAAATTTAGCCAAACTTTGTTTTTTTTCTATTGCTAATAAAATTTTATCTAAATTATTATAAACAATACCCAGCTCGCCTTCGTCTGTCTGCCCTGCCCACAAGCCAGCTGTTGGCGGACGATCAATTATTTCTTTGGGTATTTTTAAATGCTTGGCAAGCTCTCTTACCTCTGTTTTATACAAATCGCCAATTGGTAAAATATCTACTCCGCCATCGCCGTATTTAGTAAAATAGCCAACCATTATTTCGCTTTTATTACCAGTACCCAAAACCAATCCGCTTGTTTCGTTGGCTTTGCCATATAGCAGACACATTCTAACCCGTGCTTTTAAATTACCAAGAATTTTCTGATTATTAAAAATTTTTACTGTTTTTTGATAACTATCAATAATATTATCTATATCTAATACTTGATATTTGATACTCAAAATTTCCGCCACCTTTTTCGCCAACCTAACATCGTCTTTAGAATTTGTTTTAGACGGCATAATCAACCCGTAAATTTTATTCTTTCCCAATGCTTTAACCGCCAAATATGCCGCCACAGCCGAGTCTATTCCACCGCTTAAACCAACAATAACCGGCTTTTTGCCAGCTTGTTTTTTGATGAAATTAATGATTTTTTCTTTAACCCTAACAATGTTCATAGCTAGAGGTAATTTTAGCTAATTTAAAGGAAAAAGTCAAAAAAGGTTGGCAAATATCTAAAACTGTGTTATTGATACACTTACGGACTATGGTGGTTCGTGGAACACAAAACAGACCATGGAAAGGAGATGGCCATGGAAAGAAGATTGTTGTTTTGTTTATTGGTGGGTTTTTGTGTTAGTGGTTGCCACGATTTGACAAGAACGACGCCGGCGACGGATGCGTCGCTCGATACTTCTTCAACGGATGTAAAGGCGGACGAGCCCGACACATCCTCATCAGATCTGACACAGGACGTACAGCAAGACCTCGTCCACCCCCCTGCTGACTTCAAAACTACCGACGTTAAAGTAGATTCTGCCAAGTCCCCCGATTTGATCCTTCCTGACGTTGGTTCGGGATGTAAACATCCCACCGTCGTCAAAAACTGCACCGCTGGCTGGTGCACGATCCCAACCGGGTGTTTCGTTATGGGCTCACCTACCACCGAACCCTGTAGGGTAAGTGACGAAGCGCAACACCAAGTCACGCTGACGCACAAGTTTGAGATCATGGCCACCGAAGTGAGCCAGGCGCAATACTTGGCTTGGATGGGTTCAAACCCATCATACTTCAATAGCTGTTCCAGCGGTTCATGCCCGGTAGAGCAGGTCACCTGGCACGATGCGGTGACCTACTGCAATGTGCTTTCCTCAAAAAAAAGCCTCACCCAGTGCTATATATGCTCTTCTGGTGTGTGCTCTGAGTCGACGACTTACGCCGGGGCAAAGTTTTACACTTGCCCGGGTTACCGTCTGCCCACCGAGGCCGAATGGGAGTACGCCTACCGCGCTGGCACTACCACGGCATTCTATAGTGGTAGCGTCAGCAGCTGTACGACTGCCGACACGAACGCCAGCCTAATTGGCTGGTACTCCCAAAATTCGTCAAACAAGACATGGCCTGTCGGTCAGAAAACGCCCAACGCGTGGGGCTTATACGACATGGCCGGCAACGTTTGGGAGTGGATCAACGACTGGTATGGAGGCGGAAACTCCGCGCCAGTTACAAATCCCATCGGCCCAACCGCCGGCACCACCCGCGTGCAACGGAGCGGATCGTTCATAAAGGATCCGAACGACCTCCGTGCCGCCGCAAGACGAGGTTGGAACCCCGCCCAAAAGAATGATGACTGGGGGTTCAGGTGCGTTCGCACCTTGCCCTAAAACTCTTTTCCCGCCATAGGCACGAAATCTCGCGCCTACTAGGGACTATTAACTCCAGTCCCTTCCCTACTTTCTATAACAAAAAAAATTGTAGCAAGTATAAATGGACTGGGGTAAAAACATTTTAAAATTTTCAATTTAAAAATCCGTCTAAAAGACGGGTTTTTAATATCAAAGGATATTATTTTGTATTCGCTTACGTCACCGCATGGTTTAAATTTGACAATAAAAAATAATTATTTTAACGGCTTGGAGTATTTCCACAAAATATCATATTGCGTTTGCATCATTTCCGCCAACTCAAAACTTTCGACTAAAAATCCAAAATTTTCACTGCTCGAAGAAATAAACCGCACGGTATTTTTATAAATTGAATAGCCCAAAGAAAAATCAATGTTATGAGGCGCGACACGCGCTTCTCGTTTTAACTCTAAATTGCTATTTAAAAATTGGTGATTCTTGAGAGCTGGCAACTGTGTTGCCGGCCAAATAATACGGAGGGTAATATTTCTAGCCGCGCGCTCCTGATGAAATTTGATTAAAAATTCAGGAGATAATAAGGCTAACATTTTGGCCACTGGCCAGTATGCCCGCACCGTAATATCACGGTATAATAAAAGATCCTTCATCATTTGTTGCAATTCCGCCCGCCCCTCAAACAACTGTAACCGTGGTTTAGCGGAAATACGTTTGTGATCATATGCCCGTTTTAGCTCCTGAACAACGCGCTTAGCGTCATTTATTATATTTTCTTTTTCAATAATGAGTAATTGAATTTTCTCGGGCGGCTGAACAATAAATTTTTTTGTACTACCTTGAAGTGTTTCTGTTACTAATCCAGCCTCAATTAAACGCTCTAATAAATCATAAACCGAGGTACGGCTAATACCAACGTGCTTGGCTATTTCACTAGCCGACAGCGTCCCACCCATAAATAATTCTTCGTAAAGCTTGGCTTCGATATCGCGCAATCCGAAAAGTTCTAGTAATTTTTTTATATTCATATGATTTTAGATTATTGTCGTGGAAATGTCTCGACATAGTTTACAATAACAAAATAGAGCTGTAAAGTCAAGACAAACCATTTAATTTTTTTAATAAAAAACTATGTCAAATTTCGCGTTCGTCAGGCATTTTAAAAAAAACAGCCTAAAATTATTGACATTCTTAACAATTATAGGCGTTACCACCATTTTTTTAGGTGGTTGCGCGATTAATGCTAACACTACAAAACCAACAGTGGTTCAACCGGTTTCCCAAACTGTCAAAGCCGCCTACGTGCCTCTGACAGCTAATTTGCCACTTTTTGTGGCGTTGGAACAAGGAATTTTTAAACAAAACGGCCTGAACGTTGAAGCCTCTGAGGCCACTTCGCCAAACGACATTGTGGCCGCTTTGGTAGCTGGCAAAATTGATTTCGCGCCAGTTTTAGCTTATACTATTATTTTTCCGTCCGCCGTTCAATATCCAGATACCTTTAAACTATTTTCTGCCAGCGAAGAAACAGAAACTAATTATACCGCCAGCATTATTGTTAAAAAAGATTCTACTATCAGTTCCTATCAAGATCTACGCGGTAAAAAAATCGGTGTTTATGGAGGATTAGTACAAGCCAATTTTCTCAAAGCCATATTGACAGGCATGAAAATTAATTTAAACGAGGTGAAAATTATTGAAATCAACCCACGACTGCAGATCCAAGGACTTTTGGCCGGTGAATACGACGCTCTTTCGACTACTGAACCAACCTCTAATATCGCGCTTCTTGGCGGCCAAGCCAAGCTGGTATCTGATAATCCTCGTGTTAAATACATTATGTCGCCGTTCCCTTCAACAGCCGCGGCGCTGGCCACCAAGTTTATCAAGGAAAATAAAGCTTCGGCTCAAGCAGTGGTACGATCGCTTAATCAGGCGATTGACTTTATAAGTAGCAATCCGACCGAGGCTAAAAAGGCCCTACTCAAATACACGCCAATACCAGCAGGATCAACAGACAAGGTGCTCGCGGATTTAAAATTATTCCATTATACGAAATTAGGCGAAGAAAATCGCGCACAAGTACAAAAATTTGCCGACTATCTATATGACAATAAATTGCTTAAAACTAAAATAAAAGTCAATTCACTATTTGGCGATGGATTGCTAGAACAATAAACATGCCAGCTATCACCATTACGAATCTTACTAAAACTTACGCTCATCCCAACACAACGCGACAAGTAGTCTTTGATAATTTTTCTTTAGAACTAACGAGCGACACAATTATTGCTATTATCGGGGCAAACGGCTGTGGTAAAACCACCTTACTCAATTGTTTAGCCGGTTTAACACCATACGAAAAAGGTAATATTAAAATTAATGGCAAAGACAACCATAATATTAATATTGGTTTTGTTTTCCAAAATTATCGCGAATCTCTACTACCGTGGTTAAAAAATATCAATAACATCACCTGCTCTCTAGAACAACCAATTTCTTCTAAATTGAAAAGGTGTAATTATATTAAACGCTGGGCCAAGGAGCGTAATATTACACTGCCCTGGGAAGCGTATCCTTACCAATGCAGTGGCGGGCAACAACAAATATTGGCGCTAGCGCGTGAATTTATCAACCAGCCAAAATTACTCTTAATGGACGAACCGTTCACAGCGCTTGATTATGAAAAACGGCTTGCTTGGCGACAACAGCTTTTGACACTGTGGGAAAAATGTCCGACCACCATTATCATGGTTTCGCATGATATTGAAGAGGCAATATATCTGGCCGATGAAGTAATAGTTTTGGGAAATCAACCAACTAAAATTTTTAAACGCCATCTAATTAATCTCCCCCGCCCCCGCGCGCCTATTTTGCTCCAAAGTGAAATATTTTCTCAATACCACCGCGCCGTGCTCCAATCATTTTTACAGGCGACTTCCCTAATATGAAATTCCATATTCTTGGCATCTTAATTATTTTTTTAGCTTGGGAATTATTGTCTTTATCCGTGAATCGGTTATTTTTACCTTCTCCTTGGGCGGTAATCAGTAATTTAATCGCTTTAATACACACGCCAGAACTGTACAATGATATTTGGGCTACTTTTAAACGAACGGTCATTGGATTATCGCTTGGTACAGTGGCGGGCGTGATAGCGGGGACAATGCTTGGATCTTTCCGGCCACTTTATCAAACTCTACGACTGCCCATGGACTTTATTCGCTCCATTCCGGCCACGGCGCTGTTTCCTCTTTTCATTGTCTTGTTTGGCCTGGGAGACATAGTCAAAATTTTTGTAGCGGCTTGGGCGGCCTGTTTTATTGTACTTATCAACACGCTCTATGGTTTTCAAAATATTTCCCAGACACGCCGTCTGATGGGCAAACTAAAAAAATTTTCTTTTAGCAAAACCGTCCGCTTGATCATTTTACCATCCGCGCTGCCATACATCACCGCTGGCATTCGCGTTAGCCTTTCTTTCGCGTTAATTATCGAGCTGGTGGCGGAAATGTTTTTGGGGTCTCAAAATGGTTTGGGCCACCGTATATTTGCCGCTGCTAGCGTTTTGGCGATGGAAGAAGTCTATGTCGGAATTCTGTTAATAGGAATTTTAGGCTATGTTTCAAATAGTTTAATGTTACTGGCGGAACGCAGAATAATCCATTGGTCGGGACAGGGATGAAATTGGTTCTATTTTAATTTTTAGTTAAAAAATTATTGCTCACCTACTCGGATGAATTGGTGTGGGTTTCACGTTCTCGCAAATCAGCGCGAACTTGCTCTAAAAGGCGCACATTGTTTTCGTGGCTAATTTTTTGTTCAGGAACAACTTCTTTGGACTTTAATGTTTGAATATGTCCCTCTAGTGACGACAAAAATCTATCATGATTTTTTATTAAAGGCAGGCGGTAATAAGAAAAATAATAAATAAAATTCTCTATCTGATACGCTGATAATTCATCGGCTTTGTACATGTCTGTTTGACTTTCACGTCGAATTACTTTCCACAAGATTTCGCCATCAAGACACCCCCTGTCACCAATTTGACACAACTTATACATTGCTTCTTTCGCGTCTTGCGCTGTCAGTACTGCCTTGATTCCATCTTCAACAGGAGCGCGAGAGTAGTACAAACGCGCTAACTCACGAACTAAAAGCCAAACATGATCAGCAAATTCATCCGCTTTTTCCGCTGCCTCATCCACGGACATTTCCTTTTGCAAACTTCTTGATACAAACCCCCATAAATCCATGTAATGACCATAAAAATCTTTTGCGGCTGTTCTGTCTTTTAATCGCACATCGTGACATAAAGCACGAAGATCTGGCCGCCATCGTCCTTCAAAAAGATAAGCGAGAATTTCATCTTTTATTTGCGCCCACAATCTTTTTTCCGCGGCATCGTCATAAAGTGTCGGTTGCTCAGGTCGAACAGCAACGCCATACACGTCATGAAAAAGTTCGTGCTTCTTTACTCTCGCGTTTTTTTCTTCATTGTCCGTTTTCTTTAATACAATTATTCTTTCAAGCAATGCTACCAATCTTGGATCATCTATTCCTTGCCTGGCCACCTCCATGACTTTGAAGGCTAATTTATTAAAATTACTTTTATCAATAGGACTGCTAAATTCTTCTTCTGTAACACTCAAAATAATAGCTCCCCACGGTGTTATTTCTACTGATGGTTTAGCACGCGGTAACAGATAACGAAGCTCGCGCGCTTTTTGAATAACCTCGTCAATCGTTTTTTGGTCAATTTGAGTTGCTGACTCAATAGCGGATTTTAGACGATCACGAATACGCGCGAAAACTTCAATTTGCGCTGGCGATAAACGTTTTTCTACCACTTCTATCCTCTGCTCGAATTCTTCAACACTAATTTTACCCGTCTGCGCCAATAACCAATGTAAATCATCATACACCGCATCGGCAAAGGCGTCGTTTTCTTTATAACGAATTTGCTCTTTTGGAGAAATGGTAATAGGCTCTACCTTTTTATATGGCGCGCTTTCCAAAGAAAAATGAGGTGTGTCATCAAGCGATATTTCTTGCGCGTCGCGTAATTGTTCCTTGAGTTCTGATAATCTTGTTGAGCGTTCGGGCATATTAATTTTTATATCCGAAAAAGCCAAACTGAAAACAATGATGTTTACCGGCTGGTAGCCCGTACGGGAATCGCACCCGTCTTTTCGCCGTGAGAGGGCGATGTCCTAGCTGATAGACGAACGGGCCGAAAAAATTTTACATCCCCATTTTCTTCCTAATAAACGCCGGGATTTCCAATTCTTCGTCTTCTGTTTCTTCGGCAGGTTTAGCAAAAACCCTATTGTCAGACATTATTGATTGCGGAGCGCTTTTTTGGATTATCTGTTTAAACTTTTTTTCATCATCAGCTTTTTCTTTTTGCACCTTACGCATAAAAGTACTTGGCATGTGTCGCGGTACATTACCAAGTATTGCTTGATTGGATAAATCTTCTATTGATTCCGAATTTGAACGACGGTCGTCAAAACCAGTGGCAATTACTGTAACCCGAATAGCATCTTTCATTGTTTCGTCTATATTAGAACCAAAAATAATTTTCGCGTTTTCACTAGCTGAGCTAGTAATTACTTTAGCTGCTTCGTGCACTTCGTTCATTGTTATATCCGGCCCACCAGTAATAGTAAATAAAATTCCACTGGCGCCATCTATTGATAATTCTAATAATGGACTAGAGATAGCAGCTTTAGCTGCTTCAACTGCGCGGTTTTCGCCGTTACCAATGCCTATACCCATTAAAGCCGAGCCAGTGTTTTGCATGATAGTTTTTACATCGGCAAAATCAACATTAATTATCCCAGGGATAGTTATTAGTTCTGCTATCCCCTGTACACCCTGGCGCAAAACATCATCAACAATTTTAAAAGAATCTAAAAGAGAAGTTTTTTTGTCGATCATTTGCAAAATACGATCGTTAGGAATTGTTATAATAGCATCAACATTTTGCGATAATTCGTTCCAACCATCTTCGGCTATTTGATTTCTCTGCGGGCCTTCAAAGGCAAAAGGCTTGGTTACCACCGCCACTGTCAATGCCCCTAATTCTCTGGCTATTGCCGCCACTAGTGGAGCCGCGCCAGTGCCAGTTCCGCCGCCCAAACCACAAGTTACAAAAACCATGTCCGAATCTTTTAGAACATCTCTTATCTCGTTCTGCGCTTCTTCGGCTGCGCGCCGTCCCATTTCTGGGTTCATGCCAGCGCCCAATCCACGAGTAACAGTTTTACCTATGTGTAATTTTTGTTGAGCGGTATTATGGTGTAAAGCCTGTACATCGGTATTCATTACCAAAAATTCTACCCCTTTTATATTGCTTATTACCATTCTGTTTACTGCCGAACCGCCACCGCCACCAACACCAATTACTTTGATTTTGGCAAATGTTTCGATATCTGGTTTAACTTGGGGCATATAATACTTATTAATTTCAAATGAAAAATGTCAATTTTTAAAAATTTAATTGAATACATTTTTTGTTCAATGTATTCTAATAATTAAAGCGGAGTCTTGCTCCGCTATATATTTTATATGGTTAAATACTGACTGTCAACTTAATTTGTGTATAACTCTCTCTCTATGGTATTAAAGTTTTTATCCATTTTTTAATTTGGCTGCCAGCGCGTGAAGCCCCTTTTGTCAACCAGACCGAACCCGAACTAGTTAGTTCCATATTTTTGCCCCATTTTACCAAACCAACCGCTGTCGCGTAACCCAAATCATTTACCTTGTCGGTCACACTTACTATTTCTAACGGATACCCAAGCATAGCTGGCAAACGTAAAACTTTTTTTGCTAATTCAGTTAGTCCTGGTAACTTCGCCCCACCGCCTACGAATATTGCTCCGGCTGGCAACAAACCAGAACGCTGCACCTTTCTTAACTCTTCGTCTATTTTAAATAATATTTCTTCTGTTCTGGCAGCGATTATTTCGTTTATATAGCCTTGCTTAATTTTTTCGTGTTCCGGCAGTCCTGCTTCAAAAAGATCTACTTCATTTTTTTTATTTGGTAAATCCTGGCGACAATCACCAAAAGCTATTTTTACCTCTTCTGCAATATCTATTGTGGTTCTCAATCCTATTGCCAAATCATTGGTAATATTATCAGAGCCCAACGGCACAACAGCCATATGTAATAGTTCGCTCTCTTCAAAAACCGCCAAACTCGTAGTTGAACTACCCATATTTACCACAACTACCCCCAGCTCTTTTTGTCTGCGAGTTAAAACCGCTTCAGCGCTAGCAAGTATTGCCAAAACTAAATCGTTTATTTCTAAACCAGTACGATATACTGCTTTAGTTAAATTTTTAATTTGTGAAGAAGACCCCAAAATTATATAAGCTTCTACTTCTAAACGAATACCCGTCATACCCACAGGATCTTTTATAGCTGTTTGGCCATCTACAGAGTAACTACGAGGCAAAACATGAAGAATTTCATAATTTAAAGGAGTGGCGATAGAACGAGCTGCCTCTAAAGCACGGTTAACATCTTCGTCTCCTATTTCGTTATTAGCTTTTGAAACCGCTACTACACCTTTGCTAGCTTGTAATATTATATGCATACCAGAAATTCCCACCCACACGCTATCTACAGGAACCCCAACCATTCTTTCGGCGCGTTCTAAACAAGCAGAAACAGAAGAAACAACGTCTTCTATGCTGTTAATTTTCCCTTTTTGCAAACCTTCGGATTGATGTTCTACTGCTCCTAAAATTTGCAATTCTTGGCCGCCTTCTTGTCTTTCTATTACTTGTCCCACTGCCATGCGTACGTTTCTTGTACCAATATCTAAACCACTTATTAAATGTCCTTGACGATTCTTCATAATAATATTAATAATATGATAACAATTATACACTATTTTAACAATTTTATAAAGTGCGGATAAAAAATAATTAAACCTATAATTACGGCAAATAAAGAAGTGATAAAAACCGCTCCAGCCATTGTATCTTTTATTAAATATACATAGTGATGTAAACGAGGTTTTAACAAGTCATTAAATTGTTCTAGAGCTGTATTGATTATCTCCATAATCAATACTAACAAAATCAGTAACAACACCAAAATCATTTCCCAGGCACGCAATGAAAAATAAAAAGCAAAAAATAATACTACCGCTGATATAAAAATTTGCACGCGAAAATTTTGTTCATGCTTGAAAACATAAATCAAACCTCTGCTGGCATCAAAAAAACTCTGAAACAAACGCTTAAAAGATAACATATATTTAATTACAACTTACTTTTTTTACTATCTTTTCTTGCAAAGCAAACATCTTTTTCTCTTCTTTTGCAGTCTGATGATCATAACCAACTAAATGTAACAAGCCGTGCGCTAAAACGCGACTAAATTCTTCTCTTGTATCAACCCCAAATTCTTTCGCCTGTTTAATAATTTGCCTGTAGCAAATAAAAATTTCTCCTAAAAACTCGCTTTGCACTATTTTATCCTCTTGCCAAGCGAACGCCAAAACATCGGTTACTTTCCTAAAACCTCTATATTGGTAGTTTAAGATTTTCATCTCTTTTTCACCTATTATATTTACTTCTATTTCTCCTCTTATCTTTTTCTCGGCGCTAGCTGTCTGGTAAATCACTTTTTCTATCATGGTTTTAGTCCAAGGACAAGACGCCTTTTTAACAATATTTACATTTAGTTCACCTTTTCTTGCCATAGACAATTGTTTAATTAGCGCTATCCACTTTAGTTGAGGTTGCTGTTGAAGTGGAACTTGCTCCTACAACAAGAGTGGTGGTGGCTGAAATAGTGGTTAAGACTGTTTCACCGGGCCAAACTTTAATATAGGTATTATCTGACAAACGCAAGCTTCTAGCCATTGTGGTTATTATATTTCTAAAATTAACAGTTATTGTGCCTGTTGGCACGTGAAAAACCAGCAAAAAAACCTGCTTTTGTTTACTATCTAGAAAATAAAACACCAAATCATCACTCCGCTTTTTACCTGATTGATCAAAAACACCGTTAAAATCTTGTAATTCACTATATTTTTCTTGGCTGGCCCACTTACCAAACCAATCAGCAAAAGTTTCCCCAAAATTTAAGTCAAAAACCCTAACTTCAATATTTTCTCCATTTATAGAACTAAATAAAACATCTCTGTAATCTTGGTCTACGCTGCCAACCGCCCAACTGGCTGGATAATATAATTTATAACCAAAAATAGGATTAGTATATTCTATAACTTTGCCGGAATCTAATAATCTTTTTGGTTCTTTGCCGTTTGGATTATACAGATAAAAAACTTCTTGACCGTCGGAATAACCATCTTTGTCTGTATCTATTATTCCCGGATCAGTTCCAAAAATTTTTTCTTCTTCATCACTTAATTTATCACCATCTAAATCCGCGCCATAACTTAATAAAACAGTAGGAAATTCTACAGCCGTCTCCCCGGCTAATAATTTAATACTAGTAGAAGCAATGGACGATGTGGCGGAACTGGTCGTTTCAAAAACAGTAGTAGTGGCCGCGATAACAGTAGACGAAGAAAAAGTGCTGGTGGCTAAACTATTATTGGCAGACGAATTATCAGCCATAGGTGTTTCTTCTGTCACCATGCTGGCTTTTCTATTTAAAGACCAATAATAAATACTAGCGCCAATAATAAATAACAAAAAAACAGCCAAGCTTCCTAAAATCAAAAAACGGCGATTGGTTAAAAGATTGGCTGGATGCCAAATATTACCACTGCCTTTGGCTGTTTGATTATCAAAAATTTCTTTTTCTTTTTTGGTTAAAGGAATTTCTTTTTTTTCTGAATATTGAGAAGAAATTTCTTTTTCCACGTCTTTAAATTTTACAACCGGATTAACGCCACCATAAAAATCAGCCGGCATAGTAGAAACTTCCAACTCTTTGTTCGTTTGTTCTTTTGTTGATTTTTCTTTTTTTCTAAACCCAAACATACTGCTTTTTTTAATATTCAAAAAATACTCAAATATTAAATTATACTGCTAATTTGCGCTGGTTGTCGCAACAGTCGTTGTACTGCTCTTTGGTAAGTTAAATAATTTCCCTGCTCCAGCTGGATTATAGCCGCTTTTTACTTCAAGACCATCGGAGTAACCATCGTCGTCTGTGTCTGCCTTTAAAGGATTGGCATTCCAGATCAAAACTTCGTCGCCATCGCTTAAACCATCATTATCCGTATCAACCTTAGAAACATCCGTGCCAAGTTGTTTTTCTCTAATATCATCTAAACCATCTTTATCTGTGTCAACTGCCTCGCCAAATAAAATATTATCACTGTTATTACGATTAGATAAGTCAGTAGAGGTCGTTTTTGTGGTGGTTGCTGCCACAAGATTAATAGCAGTGGTTGTCGCGCTTATAGAACTATCTGCTTTACTGATTTCAGAAGTTGAAGCAACAGACATAGTATTTTGGTTGGCTGTTTGGCTAGACGAGCTGTCTTTCTGTGTTAATTTATCATACAACCACCATCCCCCTAATACCAAGCCACCTATAACAACAATAATTAACATTACCAACAAAACCTTGCCTAAAATTGGCTTGCTTAAATCATACACCGGTTCTTGATTTAAAATTTCTGCTTCTGAAGTTGGATTGTTTACCACATTTGCCGCTGTTAACTCTTTTTTCTTTAATAATCCATAAGACAAAGCGTCTGGGGTAGAAACGGCCGACGTTTTTCCCAAAGAATTATTGTTTTCTTCCACGCCAGAAAAAATATCTATTGGTTCTTCGGTTGGCAAATTATTTGGCGGCAAATTGCTATTTTTTGTTTGATTATCGTCAAACATATTAATTAATTAGTTATAAAGTTATAAAGTTATAAAATTTTTAAAATTAATAAAGCATCTTAATACTTTATAACTTTTTAACTACAACGTTCCCGCCCCTTTTGGATTATAGCCGCGTCTTACTTCGTAGCCATCATTATAGCCATCACCATCTGTGTCGGCCTTTAATGGATTTGTTTTATAAATATTTATTTCATCGCGATCTAAAATACCATCACTGTCGGTATCAGAAGATGTTGAACTGGTGCCGTATTTTACTTCTTCACTGTCCAAAATACCATCAAAGTCCTTGTCCACCAAAAACGTCTGCTGTAAATTCTTATTATATTGTTCTTTTAGTGCTGTTTCATTTTTCAAGCTGGTTGTTGAAATGCTATTTTTATCTAATCTACTTTTATTATAAAAGTACATAACCAAAAAAGAAACAACGGCCAATGCCAAAACAATTGCCACTACTATTAAAATAACTCTCTTTTTATTTCCAAAAGTTATTGGTGGCTGATTGGTTGATGATTGATTAATTTGTGGAAAATTTTCATCTACCATAAAATTTCTTTAATATTGAAAATCACTGACATTTGTTATTATCGTATTTTTTTTAACAATACTACTAATTGTTGGATCGCTGCCGGTTTTTAAATTAAACACTTGCCAATATTTGGCGCCTTTATTGTTAGAAGGCGTGGCCGAAGTAAGGCTATAGACTAAATCTGGTTTATCAAACAAACGATAACCTTCGTAACCAGTATAATCATCCGGCAAATAAACTTCTACTTGCAAATTAGCGCTGTTTTTAACGCCTTCTATCCCTTTTGTTTTATCAGTTTCATTAAGCCTGACGTAAAAAGAATAATTTTGATTTTCAAGAGGTATTTGTCCGATGTCTGCTGTAAATGATTCAACTTGAGTACCGCCAATTTTGGTTTCCCCAAATCCATGATACCAAATATTAGCTACCTTGTTCGTGCTTGCGGTATTATTATAATAATACCGACCAATAGTTGGTTTAAAACTAAGACTTTCATAAGTGGTTGTACTAGCAAACTTGTAATCAATCAATGTCGGTCCTACGTACGTATATTTATCTACCTTAAACCCGCCATAAAAATCCGCGTCGCCAGTCCACTTTACTACCACTCTTATATGATTTTTCTGCTCATTAACGCTTTTTAAAATAAACGGTGACAACATCATATCATATTGCCAAGGGCTATTTTGCGTGGCCTCTGGAGACAATATTGGAAAATCTCTTAATCCACCACCAGCATTAAATTCTATTTTATATTTTGGCTCATCGCCATAAGAACAAATGCCATTGCTATTAAAATAAGCGATCTTACTAGAAGGTACGATTGGTTTTAATATTGTTTTTTCGCCAGTTGACATGTTAAGAATCGAACTAAAAATACTAAGAGTAAATTTAGCTATAGGAAGTGGGTTAGAAGACATAGGGTGGCTAAACCCAGCTAGCGGTTTATTAAAATTATTTCCAAGAAATATATGAATAGTGCCAGCTTTAAGACTTTCTACCATAAGCGGATTGGTGCTGGTTGGCATTAAAACATTTATTACTTCACCGCTAATGCTAGCGGCCACTTTACCATCATCTTCCATAAGACCACAAGACACACATTCATCTTTTATCTGTTTACAGCTATCACAAGATTTACTGCCTTTTCTTTGCACAAAAAGAGTTGTTTTTTCTTTTTCACAGGCTAACACGCGATAACCATTGTGGGTGCTAGAAACTGTAGTTTCGGTGGTAGAAGCATTGCTTGTAGCCACGTAAATAATGGTAGAAGAAGTTGGATCAGCGTCGCACACCTCATTGCCTTGCATTATGCCATCGCCGCAATATTCTGTTGGCTGAACATCTACCCATTCTTTGCAATCACTGCGGCAATAACTGCAACTTTTGCCATACGTTGGCGTACAGACAACCCCATTTTGCGCCACGCCCAGACTATTTACCACATCGCATTTTTCACCGCTTTCTACTTTGTCATTACCACATTTAGTGCTAGTAGCCACAGCCATGCTAGCAGTAGTAGTACAAACAGAACTATATTTGCAAGTAGAGGTAACACAGGCTTGGATGCCAACAACTTCAATAGTATTTATAGTTGTTGTACATGATTTTTGCATACTGCCTTCACATTCTTCGCTAGCGCCAATATTTGTTTTATCTACAGAATCATTTTGAACCATACCATCACCGCAATATGGGCCATAACTTTGGCAATCATAATTGCAAGAAAATAATTTGTTGGTTGAACTAGCTTGGTATAAAGAAAATTTATTTAAAGAATAATCGCAAACTTCGTATTTACTGTTTGTATGGCCGTCTCCGCAATACGGCCATGTTACTGCCGATTTCAAAGGAACTTTACATTTATTAGTGCAAAAAACATTATAAGTTTGATTTTTATTGCCTTCGTCACAATCTTCTCCTGGGTCTACTGTGCTATTGCCGCAATTTTCTTTAACAACACAAGATTGCTTTTTTTGATCCCAACCACATTTATTATTGCAAGTGTAAACTATCATTTTGCCGCCAGAGGCATTACAACCGCTTTTGTCATACTTTACAGACGGCATTTCGCATTCTTCGCCTTTATCTTTATTTATTTGTCCGTCACCGCAATAACCGCTAACTAATGTTGACACTTCTTCGGTTTGCAAACAAACGCCACTTGACTCACTTACTTTGAAACGCTTGCTAGACGTATTAGCATCTATAAAATCATCAACCAAAGTAGACCAATTAGAAATGTCACTTACCAGGCCATTGCCAAATGGATTTTCAAAGCGAGCGCGCACAACATAACCAGTACTGGTAGAAATTATATAACGATAGGCCAAAGAGCTAGTATTGCAAGCAAAACTAAAACGACGATCTTCTACGCTCCAACCAGAGGTGCTATCGTGAAAGGCGCAAGTTGAAGTTGTACTTCCTAATGCTTGACAAATCGCGTCACTAAAACATAAAATTTCTGGCTTATCTTTACAAGTACCGGCTTTGCCTAGTTCGTTAATCGGGTCGGATGGCAAAGAATAATTCACCGCGCTACCAAGAGTTGACCAAGAATTCCAAGTGCTTATAGTTTGTCCTTTTAAATAAGTTCCTTCTTTTAGAGCCGGAAAGCCAGAGGTAGCTGTTTTTCCACCCAAAGCTAATTCTATTACTTGCAAATCTTTTAAACGTTGATAATTACGCTTTAATTTATCTGTCTGCGCGGAACAAATTTCGCCAGCACCACAATCAAAATCATCTTTACAGGTAGTAGTGGCGCCTGGCTTGTCCATGGCCGATCCACAATAACCATAATTAGTTAAATTGATATTAAATTTTATATTTTTCATCATTTCATCAAATACCTTTTTAGTTTCTGATTGAGCGTCGGAATTAATACTAAACAAATAGACATTGGTGTAAAGACTGCCGCCCGACGCGCCGGTAGATGTGGCGTAATTTAAAACATCAACATAGATATTATTTCCGTCTGTAACAGCTTCGTAGCCGTCTACTTTGGTTTTATTCATAGCACCGACAAAACCTTTTTCGGTTTGAAACCATTTATCAACCGCTAAATGTTTTGGATTGGAAAAAATTTGAATGCCTATGACATCGTTATTCTTATTATTAGCAAACAAAAATCGTTTTAAAGAAGTGGAAACAGAAACCAACGAACCGCTTACCTGGACTGCTGATTTTAAATACGGCAAATCATCATGGGTACCTGTACTGCCGCTATCAGCGCAATAATAAGCGCTAAAATTAAAATAGCCGCCTAATGGTGATTCTGGCAAAGGCTTGTTGTCAAATGTGCCAGACGCCGCGTCGTAATTATCATTATTATTTAATTTATCCTCATAAGGGAAAATAATAAACGGACCGGTAGTTTGGCCGCCTGTTTTTAAATATAAATCTTTTGGTGGCCAAGGATTTTCGCAAAGATAAACGACCACGTGTGATTTGCCTGTGGCGACAATACCAAATTTGTTAGTATATTTATTGTCTGTGATATTAGCCGAAACATAGACATCAATCTCGCCATTGCGATTCTGAGCAGTAATTAAATTATAAGTAGAAGTGGTATTGGTCAACGTAACATAACTGTTAGTCATTGGCGCCCAAATATATTCCCAAGAATAATAACTTGGGATTGATTGTATTTTCTGTTGGCTTTTATCTTTGCCAGTATAAGCGATTGCTTCTAAAGTAGAAGTCGCGCCATACTTACTTAAATAGACTTGCGAGGGATT
Source organism: uncultured Gammaproteobacteria bacterium (assembly GCA_964482695.1). Classification (GTDB taxonomy): domain Bacteria; phylum Patescibacteriota; class Patescibacteriia; order Magasanikbacterales; family GWA2-37-8; genus CAYZYP01. The sequence continues at coordinate 40,888 of CAYZYP010000008.1, forward strand.
AATTCCAACACTGTCTACCTCACAAATTTTGTCGGCTGTTTTAAATTGCCAATTCCAATTAGGTGTGCCTTTGGCCGTCTTATTTTGAACATCATTGCCAATACTGACGCCAAGCTTATCTTTTACGCCTTCTTTTAAAATAATGGCGTAGTGAGTTGTGGTGGCCAGAGGTTTAGACAAGCTAACACTAATTTTGGAAGTCGTGGAAGTAATTTCATGCACCAAACCAGTACCAACATCATCGCCAGCACACCATTGATCAATATTGGCAAAATCAGGCGTGTTGAAAGCCGCCATTACTTTATTGCCAAAAAATTTTTGGAAAAAATTAGCAATTTTTAGCCATAATTGTTTATACCAAGGAATATTATTTCCCCCACCATAAGTCACTTTTATTAATTTGGTAACGTCATCAGTAGAAGTACAATTGCTGGCCGAGACAGAAGTAAAACCGCGTGCTATAAGCAAATTGTCAGCTAAACTGGTCTGATCTATTACTTTATCAAATTCTGCTTCTAAAACAGTATTGGGACAAGTATTAGTGGGCGAACTTGGATAAACACTAATCAACCGTGGTCGAGGATAGCAACAAGAATTTTTGGCCACGCCGTATTCCACGACACTGGTGGACAATAGACATTCGCTATCTTCTTTATATCCGCAAGGAATTATAAACTGGCCATTGCCATCTACTAGCTTGGGTAAAGTTGTAACCCTCGCGGTGGCAATTATATCTGCGATTTGAGCTGGTGGATTGCCAATAACATTTATGCTTTTTCCAACACCTTCTGCTAACGCCCATGGATTAGTAGTCTCGTGGACAAAAGTTAAATTACCTGTTTCGCAAAAATCATCCTCACCGGTTTCTGGCTCACCATCGCCACAGAAAGAGATGTCTTTATAAAATAACGATGAACCAAGATGCTGACCATTGCTGTCACAACCTTCCTGGTTAGCGACACATTCGCTAATAGCGCCGAGGTCGGCTGGATTTTCGGTTGTTTTCAAACACAAATTATTGCACCAACTTGCCTTTTCTATTTTACCGGCGATATTTTCATCACAACCCATATCTTCGTCTTCGCTAAAAACACCATCACCACATTGGCTTAACGAATTTTTACAAACTTTGGAAAAATCATTTTTATCAAAACCGCCAAAATTAGGTTTATTAATTAAACACCAATTGCTAGCCAGCTTTGTGCCTGTGTGCAAACATTGCGCTGAACAGCCATAAGCTGACTTGGGATCAGTCGTGGTAGCTGTTATGCCGATATCACAATCTTCTCCACTGCCTATCATGCCATTGCCACAAATAGAAGCTGTTACATTGCTAGCGGCAGTACTTTCAGAAGAACCTGTATGTAAACAATTCACGCTACAACCAACCTTGGTATTATTATCGTTGGTGTCACACTCTTCGCTATAGTCTGGCTCTATTATACCGTTGCCACAATAGCCTGTTGTAGTGGAAATAGTAGTTGTAACATTTAAATTTCCCATATAAAGGCAATCCAAACCGCATCGTTTGGTGCTACTCGACGTCGGCGGATCGCAATCTTCGCCAGCCTCTGTTTGACTATTACCACAGACAGGATAGGCATATCCCAAACCATAAGGTATATCACTGCCTTTTTTGATACAACGAGTGGTACAATATTTATCCATGCCATAAGTAACCACAGCCGTAGTGGTGGCTATTTCAATATCAGATGATTTCCATTGCCAATTTAATTTCCAAGGATTTAAACGCTGGCCCCCAGAACTACAACTATCCGGCTTGGAATAAACATCGGCGTCAAAAAGAGTTTTGTCGTTAATATAGGTAGCTATATAATTATCTGGATTAACAACAACCTTATCTATTTCACAATCAGCGTTTTTAGTTCTAAAACGCCAAGAAAATTCTTTATTATATGGTTTGCTTTTGCTAGATAAAACTACGCTATTAGCGCGCGACCAAAGTTTTCTAATATCATAAACATTGGAACTAGACGCGGACACTATTACCTTATACATCACGTTTGGCTCTAAACCAACCAGCTTATAAACACCGCCGATTAATTCTAATCTATTAATTGCTATTTCTGTATCATTAGAATTATTTTGTTTAAGCACTGCCTGAATTTTTTGTTCATTGGAAGAGCCTGTTTGAAAACAATTTTCATCCACGCATTTATACATTTTAACAGATTCGCCATTATTTAAATTTACATTGGACATGGTGACGCTAAACTTCACTCCTACCTCGGCGTTAGGGCAAGCCTCTAAACAATTCGGCCAATAATCAACTATCTGTGGGTCGCTTAAATCTATGGTCAATGGACTAAAACCTTTAACTGTCTTGGTGGTGGTTGACAAAGCGGCTATTATATTTACCGCGTCTCTTGTCAAAATACCAACCGTATTTGCTTCGGAAGAGGCAGTAGAAGTAACTGTATTTTTCTTGTTATTAGGAATTTTAGCATAAGTGGTGCTAGCAGAAGCCCATGAAGTTTTAAATCCACTAACATCCATGATAACGCATCTTTGCTCGCTTAAACCCAAAGCGTGATAAGTTAAATCGGGAATTGGTTTTTGCAACAAGCCAGTAAGGACATTTGTCCAATATTTATAAGGAACAACTATTACAGCTCTTAATCTACAATCATCGCTGTCTGTTCTAAACATAAAACAATAAGCCGAACCGCTTACATCGCAGGATCTATCCTTGGCGAGATAAGCCGTGCCTGTAGCCGAGGTACCGGCAGAAATAGTATCTTTTAAAACTACCCTGTACCATGTATTATCTTCCCACTTGCCTGCTTTTGACATGAGTTGTATATAACTAGTGCTGACAGAAGCAGAATAAGAGCTAACTTGCGGTGTAATTTTTTGAGTATTGTCTTTAAATTCTATTTGCTGTGGATTGTCACATTCTAATCTGCCGGCAGCGCTAGACGAGCCGCACTTACTAATTGTTAAATCAGCATTGGCACTATTACTAATATCAATTGGATTAATATTTTTCTGGCTAAACTCCACTACCACAGTAGCTGTTCGACAAACGTTTCTGTGAACTTGCTGAGTGGCAGGAACGCCTGCTTGATCCCACAAAACGCTTGGGGAGGGTGTTGGTAGTGCCTCGCCTGCTTCTGTTTCGCTATCGCACTTTTCTAACACATGCGGCACCAAAGGAATGCCCTTGGTACTAAAACGCCAAATATAGCCAGTAGATACTGTTTCGCCATCGCACAATTCGCCAATTGGCTTACAAATACCTTTTTCGTTGCCACTAGAGCAACAATGAGTATTGGAAATAGTGCAGGTATTATTATTTTTGGTACAATCTAAAACCGTAAAAGAAGCTGAGTTACTTAACTTTTGATTATCATAAACAATTACTGGGCCAGTTTTAGTTGAACTGGGCACAGAAGTTAAAAAAATTCTTTTACCGCCGCTAACATCAGCTACCGTTAATGGTGGTAAAACTCCTAAACGACCGCTAATGCTTGTTGACGAAGCGGCTGTTTGCCAAAAATAAACACTGGAACTGCTATTAAAATATTCGCCAGTAATTTTCATGCTAGTACTACTAGGTAATGGAATTGGAGAAGAAAACGGACTTATATCACAAATGCCAGGTTTTGGACTGCCTGTTTGCAAAGTAAAAGATTTGTCGGCCGCTAATACCGACTTTTTCCAAACCACGTCAGCGGTTTTTACCTGGACATAATACTTGGCGCCAATCACACCTGGAATATCAGTCCTATCATCTGTTGGAAATTTTACAACAATCTGTTTATCGCTCCAAGGAATTTTACAACCAGCTGGAAAAGAAAAATCGCCTTGTATGGTTTGCGCCAAAGCTTCGTTTAAACTATCTCTGAAATTAACCTTGCCTACATTATTGCCAAAATTTTTACCGGTAATCACAATATATTCCCCTTTGGCGCCGCTTGCTGGCTCCACGCTTTCTATAAATGGCGCGGACGAATCTATACCAGATGTAACTAAAAATCTTACGCCATTGCTTTCTTTTAAATTATTATCAACTACTTTTATTACCGTATATCCTTGAGCCAGGGCTATTGGCACGGTAGAAGAAATATAGACATTGGTCCAATTATTTACGTAAGCATTAGTAGAACCAAAGACGACTTTTCCATTTACCCCGCTAGCAGGCCCAAAATCCTTGCCAACTAATAAGACATTACTCCCGATTATTCCACTATCCGGCACAACATAACATAAGCCAGGCGCTTTTTCATTGGTAACTTGAAAGTTAGATAAAATTGGTGGAAAATTTGGCGTTGGCGGAGTACTGGTGTCTGTCGTGTCTACATATTTTACCTGTTGACTGCCTACTGTGGTTGTAGCTGTTTCAACTTTAATAGGGGTTGAACTGGCTGTGCCAGGAGGCACAATAATTATAATCTGATTGTTAGTCCAAGAGTATGGCCCGCAATTTGCCAATTGAGCTTCTACGTTCCACTGGCCACTATTATCTTTCATGTAAACTTTGCCAGCTTGGGTGCCAAATTTATAACCAGAAATGGAAACGTAATTTCCAACAGCGCCTGATTGCTTGTCAAAATAAGTGACCCGCATCGCCTCTTCGCATGTTCCATTTTGGCAGACCAAACCAAGACTGCAATCTTGGTGAGAAGTACAATTGCCCCCCTGGCAAGCACCACAACTACCACCGCAATCAATATTTGTTTCACCATGATTTTGCTCGCCATCAAAACAATGCGGTGGACGCAATAATTTATCCGTGCTAGTGGCATCGCTTTGCATCGCCCAATCATAAGCAATAGTGTCAAAAGTCGTTGTGCCACTTGGCCAGCCAGTTGTACCCCAACGCAATCTAACAGTGCCGCTTTTCTGGCAACCTGCTATTGGAACACTGTCTAAATTATAATTTCCGCCAGTACCAATGTTAATTTTTTGCACTCCATTATCATCTCTATATCTTACGTCTGCTATTAATTCGTCGCCAACCATTAGTTTAATTGGATCAGGGCGAGTGGTAGAGGCCATTATATTAATAGATACTATTTCTGGCGGTTGTCTATCTACGCCCTCACCGGTGATGAAATTAACATCTCCACAACCAGCTCCCAGAGCGCTATTAACGGATAAACTACCATAAGACGCGGTGCTTTTTATTAAACTGCAATCTATAAAGTCTAATTGATAAGTAGTTGATGGGCTTAAACAATCATCTGGCGGACCGCTTGCTCCACAACTACCCTCTGGCAAATATTCTGCTGTTGTTTTGTCTGTTGTAGTAACGCCTTGTATTTTGGCTGTTGCCCATCTCCAAGAACCAAGCGCTTCTGTTATCGGACCGGTGCTGGTTGTTATAACTCGCACCGATGACGAAGTTAAGGTATCAATATTAACCTCTTTATTAAAAGTAATACTTAAATGCACGTTTCTAACGCAGGTTTGCCCTCCAGCTGGCAAACTTTTAATATAAAAAGTTCTATCTAAATAACTAGGGCCGGGGACACCGGGCGGACCACTGGTGGTAACTTGCCCGGTAGTGGCTTCTACCAACTTATTTATAACAAAATTTACAATAGCGTAAGCAGATAAAATAATCATCAAGCCAATTACTCCATTTATCATTATCTTTTTGGCTGTACTTATTCTTTCTTCATTGCCACCAGCTGTCATCCACAAAAAGCCAGCATAAATCAAAAGTACCACGGCAACTGTACCTAACAAACCCAAAGCTATTCTAATAATTCTAGCCACTATTAAACGAATATCAGTTGTTGGCAAACCAATAGTACTGCTTACCTGTTCTAAACCTAATTCAGCCGAGGTTATTTGATTTTGCGCGAAGGCAAATGACGGCGTAAAAACATAAAAACCAACCAGCAAAACTAAGGTAAATAACAACGAGAATATAATTTTATTTTTAAAAATTCTTTTCACATTATTAGCTTTAATTTCCTATCTCCGCTTTCAATTTATTTAAACAACTAGTCGTAGAGCTACTATTACTATTAACAGCGCCGTTGCAACAAAAAGCTCTGTCTGGAGATGAGCTACTTACCGCGCAACAATTATTTTGACCGTCGCATGTTAACGAAAGTTTAGTTAAACTATCGGCTTTTTGTTTTGGGCCAAGCCCTGGATAAAAACAATTATAATTCACGTCTTCTATATCTGATGTTAATATTGGGTAATAATCTGTTTTTAACAAAAACCAACCATGTTCCATAGTGGTGGTTGTATAATGAGGAGAAGAGACGGGCAAACTAACACGCGGCACTTTCCACATTGACACATTGCCAGTGGGCACTTCTTCGATGCCAATACCGTACATTGGCGCCACGCGCATTCGTTTACTAAATACCATAGACCATTCCTGAGTAGTAGTCACCCACGAAGCGTCAAGCCCTGGTATTACTTGCCGTAAATATGGCGAAGTGGAATCAATTTCGTCTTTGACAGTAAAATCCCAATTATAATTATCAAACCCTCTATAAATCGGGAAATTTCCCATCGTGCCGCTAGCTATGTCAATCTTATTATTTATATTACTATCTAAAGCATTACCGCAAACATCCATAAAACCGGTAAAAGGTATGGATTCAAAAGTTGTGGAGTTAATGGTCGTGCCGGTACGCAATAACATATCATATTTATCTTCGGAACAAGTCGCGCCAACTTTGTCGCACACCGGTAAACAATAGATATCCTTGCCACAGGCGTTTTTACCGCACACTTTGGTAGAAGTAAATTCCAAGGTACGATAACCATTACTTAAATCAAAACTACCTTGTGGCACTTGGCTACTTGAAGCTACCAAATAAATATTGTTCCCTCTTACTACATAATAAGCGGCACTGCTAGAACTAAAGCTACCCTGAATACCAGTTGGATCCATGGCCTCGTTAAAATCAACTTGGATAACAGTATTTTTGGCAGTACTATCGTTATTGCCAGGATAAACGCTTTTTATATATGGCGGCGTGGTGTCTAATTTAGTGTCTGTAATAAAACGCCAATTATAATTATCATCTCCGCTAATTTCTTTTTTGAATGCTGGAGAATTTGGATTAGCCGGGTCATCGAGTAAAATTTCCTTGCCCAAATATACTGTGTAATCAATTTTCTCTGTCGCGCTTCCTAAATAACCACCGCTACTACTCTGGGTATCAGTTAACGGCCTAATTACAATTGTATAAACACCAGTAATACCATTAATAGTATTGGTGGTGGCAACGATAGCCGCTGCTTCTATGGATTTACCAGTTTTTGTTTCTTTTATATTGATAATATTGTCGCTCAATTTTCCACCCACGGTTTTTACTCTGTCACAATCATTTACCCAACTCTGCATACCTGTCTTGCAATTGCCATAAATTTTGTTAGCAGCACTGCCTTCTGTTTTGTCTTCTATAAAACTACTTGGTAGCACTGGTTTGAAAAAAGTAATAATAATTTTCGCGTTACGAGCCACGTCTTTTTGATCTCGTTCGGGATAATGATCTTTGACCGTTCGCCCCAAAGCGCCAGAACCGCTAAGATGCTGAGTATATGGCGAACCGTATTGGGGGCCATTTCCTGTTCCCACGTCTATGCCCAACATTTTCATAACAAACAAAACAATGCTATAAGCGCTTAGGATTATAATCAAGCCAATAACCGCGTTAATTAATACTTTTTTTGCCTTGCCTATTTGTTCTTCGTTGCCGCCAGCTGTCATCCACAAAAAACCGCCATACAACATCAAAATCACCATGATAATACCTATCAAACTTAGGGCAACCTTAATTATATTAGCGATTATTAACCTAATATCTGTTGACGGCAAACCAAGCGGTTGTTCAATAATCTGTATTCCCTCTAAAATAGTAGAAGTAGAAGCCGGTGAAACACTTTGCGCGTTAACACCAGAGACCAAAACAAAAGCAAAAACTAAAAATAAAAAATAAAAAAATATCTTGCCTTTCAAGCTTTTCTCTCTCTCGCTTTTCTGGCCTTGTCGTGGCCTCCTTGGCTTCATGGTAAATTACTTACGAATAAATTTTTTATCCTCTGGCAATTTGCCAATTTTTTCAAGATACTCCATTTTTTGTTTCACTGTTAAACGATGCAATGCGCTCCGTCGTCTGGCATTCTTGTTTGGAGCTGAATCAAAAAATTGAATTTTCTTGACTTGTAAAATTTTCCCGGATTGTTGCCAACGCTTTTTTACGCGTCGTAAAAAAGCTTCGAAACTTTCACCTTTTTTTCTTTTTACTTCTGACACAAATTACACCTCGCTTTCTTTAAAATTTTTATCATCCGAATCGTTCGGATGGTATATTAAATTATACTACTTTTTTCCACCTTGGTCAAACAAGCCTAACTTTTTTTTCAAAATATTTATTACTTTCTTTTGGTCAACTATTTCTTGCACGCCCGATTCCATATCGCGAATAATAACGGTATTATCTTGCACCTCTTTCTGTCCCAAAATCAAAGCAGAAGTTGCTTTTAATTCATTCGCTAAATCTAATTGGGCTTTTAATGATTTTTTAGAAAAATTAAAGTCAATTTTTATTCCGGAATTCCGTAAATCATTTACTAATTTTAAAGCCCGCCTCGAAGCCTGATCTCCTAATTGAGCGACAAATATGTCTGGCTTAACAACTGGCAAAGCGCAAATCCCCTGCTCGCAACATTGTTTTAAGTAACTTACCGATCTTTCGAGACCTAAAGAAAATCCGGAAGCAGGTGTTGGCTTGCCTCCCATTTGTTCTACCAACAAATCATAACGGCCACCGCCGCCCAAAGCGCTTTGAGCAGTTGTTTCCCCAACGCTGGGGTAAACTTCAAAAACAGTACGCGCGTAATAATCAAGACCTCGCACTAAAGTAGGACGCAGTACATAAGGAACAGATAATTCGTCTAAATATTCTAAAACTGTCATTAAATGATTTTTTGATTCTTCTTCTAGCCATTCGATAATTTGCGGGGCATCTTCTTTTATTGGCTGGCACTGCTGTTCTTTGCAATCTAATAAGCGTAACGGGTTTTTATTTATTCTTCGACGACAATCTTCGCACAAATAACTGCGTTTACTGCGATAATATTCTACCAAGGCAGTTTTGTATTTTTCCCGCTCGGCCAAAACCCCAATACTATTAAGATGAATTTCTACCGGCAAATTTAATTCTTTGTAAAAATTATAAGCTACCAGGATTAATTCGGCGTCTACCTCTGGCCCAGCATCGCCAAAAATTTCATAACCAACTTGAGTAAACTGCCGATAACGACCGGCTTGCGGCCGATCGTGCCTAAACATGGATCCCCAGTACCAAAGCTTGACTGGCTGAGGTAAATTCCAAAGACCATGCTGATTAAAAGCACGCACAACACTCGCGGTCATTTCTGGGCGCAAACATACTTTTGTTTTATCTCTATCTTCAAAAACATACATCTCTTTGTCTACCACATCTGTACCACGCCCAAGACTACGAATAAATAAATTAGCTTCTTCTAAAATAGGGGTTTCTATTTTTTTAAAACGAAAATGTTCGGCTAAATTTACCGCTTGGTTATTAAATAAACGCCAATATTTTTCTTCTTTTGGCAAGATATCATGCATGCCTCGCAGTAATCCGAACATTCTTTTATTTTTTTTCTTTTCTTCACTGCCGACTTGTTCAATTGTTTTCTTGATAGTAGCTTTTTCCACCTTTTTTACCTTTACCATTTTTTCCTGTTTAATATTTTTTTTAATTTTGAATTTAGACATAATTTTGCTATAAAGTTATAAGGTTTACAAAATATCTGATATTTTAATTTTATAATTAATTTTCAAAAGTAGGCGCCTGAATTATCTGCGCTCTATTAAAAGGCCATCCTCTAAAAAGCGCTCTGCCAACAATAACATCTTTTGTGATAGCTCCGAAACGACGCGAATCATAGCTATTTTGCCTATTATCGCCCAAGACATAATATTCGTCGCTTTTTAAAGAAGAAACTTTCTCGCCAACAGTCGGCACGTTTCCCTCTAAATAAGATTCTTTTAAAATAAAACCCTCTGGAAAATTTTGGTTGTAAATAGTAACCTGACCATCAGAAATTTTCACTCTTTCCCCGGGCAAACCTATTATTCTTTTTAAGAAATACTCTTTGGGATCTTCTGGATAATGAAAAACTATCACTTCTCCACGTTCTGGTTGGCGCAAACGGTAGCTTAATTCATCTATAATTAAATATTCTTTATCGTAAAAATTTGGCTCCATCGAAGCGCCTTTAACATAAAAAGGTTTAAATAAAAAATGTCTAATTAAAATAATAGTGACAGCTGCCAAAACGCCAACTTTCACTAATTCTAAAAAAAATAAACCGAACTCGGCTAATTTACGTATAGCTTTTTTTCTAAAATTCGTTTGTTCTTCTGGCGGCTGAATTTCCATAATAATATAATATTTTGGAATATTAAATACTAAAATATTAGACATTCCGTTGATGTGACCAATATCTAATATCTGATTAACATTATATACCACTTTTATATTTTTGACAAATTAAAATCCCGACTTAGTCGGGATTTTAATTTGTGGACATTGAAAGTTGTTTTGTTGTGGGCGATTGAGGAATCGAACCTCAGACCTCGTCATTATCAGTGACGCGCTCTA
>CAYZYP010000009.1:0-50710 GCA_964482695.1 uncultured Gammaproteobacteria bacterium
ACAAAAAACCGTGCCTTATGCACAGTCATTTACACAAAAGTATTGACACACTCGGATTTGGGGACCGCACTCTCCAATCATCTTAAGATTATAACAACTTATAATCTTAAGATGAAAAACAACCACTAATTAGTGGTTGTTTTTAAATTTATATTTTGACAAAAATTAAGAAACCGTAACTAACAAACGCGCGTCTAGTGCCTTGGTTACTTTTGCCAAAAAAGCTAGCGACGGATTATAAGAACCGGATTCAAGCCGAGCGATCGCGGATTGTTTGGTTTTCATTTTTTTCGCCAGTGCGGATTGAGTCAGCCCTTTTTCAATTCGTTTTTTAATTAGCATTTCTGCCAACGCGAATTCTGGTCCGATTTGTTCGTAGGCTTCGCGAATTTTTTTATCTTTTAAAAATTGTTTTTTTATTTTTGTGTATGATTTCATAGTGTTTTCACTATAACATATATGTTATATATTGTCAAATGTTTTTAATTTTTGTTTAGCGGTTTGCAGTTCTCTTGTTGGGATATGATTCGTTTTTTTAATAAATCCATGTAGAAGGACAATTTTTTTGTCATAGAAAGTGTAAAAGATTCTTATTTTTTGTATTCCTCTTATCCTCAGTTCAAATAAACACCGTCCTATTTTTTTACTATGCGGCATACCCAGTAAGTGCCCGAACTTTTCCAAAAGGTCAATTGTTCTTAATACTTTAGCGATTGTCAGCTTTTCCAGTGAAGCAATAAAATTTTCCAAAGTGTTATCAAAAAATTTAATGTTCATAAAGTGATATTTTATTGATTAAATTATACACTAAATAATCAAAATTTGTTTTCATACCGTTTAAAAAAACGATTAAAACAGACGAAGATTTGTCAATAGTAGAAGTGTGGATAATTATTTGAATAGTGGAATATTATATAACAAAAAACACCACCTGATTTTATATCTCCTTTTTATATCTATAACATATATTATAGATATAAAGGGAAGCAGGTGGTGTTTTTGCTTCCCTCTTTGTATTGGGGAAGCAGGTGGGGTCAGACTTCTACGTTGGGGCCGACGCGAGATCTGAAAGGAGCGGGGGGGGGGTGGCGTGATCAGCAGGGGGCCATGTGCTCCATGGCACGCGAGATGGCCGCGGTGAGGGCGTTGACATCTTTCTTATCCCAGCTCTCGGGCGGGCCAGCCTGGGCGAACGAGGTCAGATCTTGCCGGTTGTCCAGGTGCGCGGTGAAGATGCGGAACTTCTCGCCATGCGCCTCGATCCACACAGTGCCTGGTTGGCCAGACATGTTCATCAGATCTTCCATGTCGTCCCCGGCGTAGTCGTTCAGCATGACGTTGGTGGGGACTCCGTGGTAGATCGTTGTGTCCGTGCAGCCCGGAGGTGGCACAGCACGTTTGGCGTTCTTGCGTCGCGACTCCGCGGGGTCCACTTGGACATACAGGATGTTGGCTTGGCGCAGGATTTGGGGCGAGAGGTGGCGGAGCGAAGCTTCGTAGCCTTGCGGAGGATCCAGCGGCTTGAGGGCGTTGGGGCCATGGCCGCGGGAGAACTCGATGACTACGGTTTTTCCTTCCAGAAGGTCTGGATGTTCAGTAACCAGCTTGTCTTGGATCTTCTTTGCCTTTTCGTTCAGGTGTATGGCCAGCAGTTGCCGAATGTCCCACGGCAAACGGCCCAGTTTTATGGTCGCGCCAGCTCGGCGTTCGGCTCGATCGATGCGGTCGAACAAGTCGAGCGCGGGTGTGGTTGATACGGTGAGAACGGTCTCGTGCAGGTTGGCGAAGTCTTCGTTGAGTAGCTCGATGAGCGTGAGCCACTCAAAGGGGTCTTTGAACGGTCGATCATGCGCCTGGAAGAAGATGTTGCCGAGGTGGAGCAGATGGTCTGCCACTTCGTCCACGAAGCGCATGAACTCCACGTAGGGGTAATCGTCCAGTTGGACGGTCGGCCCCATGTAGAATTCGTCTCGGCATCTCTGGGGGGTGAGGGAAGCCAACACCTTGCGCACCTCGGATTTACCCGAGGCGGGCAAAGCAAGAAGTAACAGAACTTTGATCAAGCGATCCATGAGTAATTTCTCCTGTCGAATTGAGTTTTTGGTTTGTACCACCTTACGCGTTTGGCCCCAAACGCGCTGGTGATTAGAAAAAACATTATCATTTTTATTAAGGGCAGTCAAATTTTTTTTTAATTATCATTGACTTGTACCTAGCCATTTGGTAGTTTGTATCTTGAAAGAGCTGTAACACCAACCAAAATTTCAACCATTGGAATGGAGGAAGCCAATGTTAGAACTCACTCATGTGAGCAAATTCTACATCGCCAAGTGGGACGAGTTGGACCAAACAGATCAAGAGCTCCTTCAGAGAGCTATTGAGGTGCGACGGAGGGCTCGTGTTTCTGTCTCTCACTTTAAGGTGGGGGCGGCCATGCGCTCAAAAAAAGGTAAAATTTTTGGTGGTTGTAATGTGGAAGACATCGCCCACACTGGCACTATTCATGCCGAAGCCGGTGCCCTGGCTACTATGATGGCTACCGCTGATCTTGACGAAATGGAAAGCGTTGCTGCGGTGGCAATCGCTTTGGGCATGGAAGATGTTGAAATCACCTGTCCGCCCCAGCTGGTTGGGGCAGCGATCAGTGCGACTGCTCAGATCACGAACACCGTTTGCGGTCATTGCCGCACGGTTATTTCCCAGTACGCGTTGGAGGACGCGTCAACCAGGGTGATTGCCCTTCAGCCCAACGGGGAGATCCTCATCACCACGATAGGGGATCTCTACCCGCTCGGCTTTAGCTTCTTGCCGTAGAAGTTCACCCACGAGCGAATGCCCATTCTGGGTAATGTTCCACAACCAGCCAACGGAGGTAAAAGAGAAATGGATGCGAATATCCCCACTTCAAGCGAAGGTAAGATGTATCACCTGCATACCGGGCCAGGGGATCTGGCCACCCACTGCTTGCTGGTGGGCGATCCGGAAAGGGCCGAGATGATCGCTGGCAAGTTCTTCACCGACCCCAAAAAGGTCGGCGACCATCGCGGGCTCAAGTCGTTCACCGGCATGATGGACAACATCCCGATGTCGGTCGTGACGACCGGTATGGGCAGTGCCACTACTGGCATCGTCCTGCCCGAGGCCGTGGCCAGCGGGGCCAGGCGCTTTATCCGCGTTGGCTCAAGCTCCTGCCTCCAGAGGGAACCCAACATCGGCGACTCGGCCATCTGCACCGCGGCTGTTCGTCTGGACGGAGCCAGCAATAATTGGGCGCTTATTGAGTACCCGGCTATTGCCGACTTTCGCGTGGTCATGGCCATGGTCGAGGCGGCTAAAGAGCTTGGACTTCCGTACCACGTCGGCATCGGCGCCACCACTACCTGCTTCAACGAGGGCCAGGCGCGCCCCGACAAAGATGGCTATCTGCCTCCCCGACTGCTGGCTCAGCACGAAGAGCTGACCAGGCGCGGAGTTCTGTTCTACTCCATGGAGGAGGCTACAGTCTTCGTCTGGTGTTCCACGCACGGCGGCTATTGGGCCGGCGCGGTGGATGCCATCTACGGCAACCGGCAGACCAATGAGTTTCGCGTCTGCGGCCAGGAGGAGGCCGCTCGGATCGCCATCCTCGCCCTGATGAAACTGGCGGAGGACTACCCGATTAACAAGGAGTGAACAGCACAAGCCAGGCACGGCTGGCTATACCAACATGAAAAGGAGAAAAAAATGGGAGGGATCTGGAGACCGCGCAATTATTACTCCAGAACCACCTTAAGATTATAACAACTTGTAATCTTAAGATGAAAAACAACCACTATGTAAGTGGTTGTTTTGGAATTAAATATTTTTTACTTAAAAATTGACAGTGGATAATAAGCTATTGACAAACTGACTTTTTAATTATATTCTAATATTAGAATTTACATGAATAAACACCTCTTAATGGGTTAGTCCTTAAGCGGTGTTTTTCTTTTTGTACTCTAATTTAACCCTTAAATTATCCATAAAAATTATTTTTTCTTTGGCCGTCTTTTTTAGTAGAGAAGAGCATGTATTTTTATATGGGCTCATTACAATCTCCAATTTAGAACGTTGATATAAAAATTTAACTAAACAATAAAAATCGCCGTCACTTGTTACTATTACGGCTTTATCAAAATTTTTTTCATAATAATCCACAACTGCTTGTAAAACCAGGTCGGCGTCAACATTGCCTTTGTGATTGCCATCTTTATTTGGCAGAACTGGTTTAAATTTTAATATATATCCGGATTTTTGCAGATCACTGTATAAATCTTGATTTTCTGAAATATAGCCGATAAATAAATAGGCAACTTGCACTTTGTATTTTTCCCGCAAGTAAATTCTAAATCGTTTATAGTCCAATTTCCAACCCAAACTTTGTATGCCAAGATTTAGATTTTGGCTGTCAATAAAAGCGTAATTCATATGTGTTGAGTATACCATAATTTTGGAGGTCATCAAATAAATTTTAATACAAAACCTTGTCAAACCATAATAATTACTGTATACTGGAACCACTAATCTTTTCGCGAATTTACACTAATTAATTTGTGTAAATTCGTGTAGTAATTAGTGGTTCTATGAACGTTTCCGAATTAGCTAGACAATTAAGAGTCCACCCACAAAAACTTTTGCAAATTTTGCCTGAGTTTGGTTTTGATATTGGCGCCAAAGCGGTTAAAATTGATGAACGCGTGGCCCAACAAATAACCAAAGCTTGGCGGCGAATTAAAAGAGTGTTAGATGAAAGAGAACAAAAAGAAACGCAAAAACAAAAAGAATTAGAAAAGCAAGCCCGCCAGCAAAGTGGCGTGGTAATTTCTATCCCATCTATTTTAACTGTCAAACAATTAGCAGAGATATTAAAAATTCAAACCACTCAATTAATAATGGAATTAATGAAAAATGGCATCTTAGCTACCCAAAATGAAAATTTGGATTATGATACCGCTGTTCTAATAGCCCAAGAGTTAGGTTATAAAGTAGAAAAAGCGGTAGAAAAAAACACCGACCATATTAATTCGGAACATGTACAGAATTTAGAAAATATTTTGGCTGATAGTAATAAAATTTCTCGGCCGCCAGTAGTAGTTGTCATGGGCCATGTAGATCATGGCAAGACCAAATTATTAGACGCTATTCGCCGTACTAATGTTGTTGACCAAGAAGCTGGCGGTATTACGCAGCATATTGGCGCCTATCAAGTAATTTGGAAAAATCCCAAAACAGCGGTAGAAACACCAATTACTTTTATAGATACCCCAGGCCACGAAGCATTTAGTGTTATGCGTAGTCGCGGCGCCAAAGTGGCCGATATCGCGGTGTTGGTAGTCGCGGCCGATGACAGTGTTAAGCCACAAACATTAGAAGCAATTAATATAATTAAAGCCGCCAAGTTATCTATGGTAGTGGCAATAAATAAAATAGATAAAGACGGTGCTGATCCAGAAAAGGTGCGCGTTGATTTGTCACAGCATGGAGTTGTTTGCGAAGAATGGGGCGGCGACGTGCCAATGGTAGAAATTTCTGCCAAAGAAAATTTACACATCGACAAACTTTTAGATGTTTTGTTATTAGTAACAGAAATACGCGGCGAAGAAATAAAGGCCAACCCAGACAGGCCAGCAGCCGGTACTGTTATAGAAGCCAGAGTTAGCAAGGGCGAAGGCCCGGTAGCTACTATTTTAGTGCAAGCCGGTACTTTAAAAATGAACGATCCTTTGGTAATAAATGGCGAAATTTATGGCAAGGTAAGAGCCATGAGAAATTATAAAGGTGATAATTTAATTGCAGCCGTGCCCAGTTGTCCAGTAAGAATATTAGGTTTCAAGGTTGCGCCGCAAGTTGGCGATGTTTTAGATGTTTCCAGCGCTGACAAAGCAGTACTAATAGATGTAAAATCTAAAAAAGTAAAACAGTCCGGAGCAGAAAGAAAGGTTGTTACCAATTTAAATTCAACAGAAGAAGAGGAAGAAAAACAAATTTTAAATGTTGTCATTAAAGCCGACACACTCGGTTCCTTAGAAGCAATAATTAGTTCTTTGGCCAAAATTAAAAACGAAGAAATTGGCGTACGAGTAGTAGGCAAAGGCCTTGGCAATATTACTGCCGATGATGTAGCCAAAGCAGAAGCGGCCAATGCTTTGGTTTGCGCTTTTAATGTTTTAGCGCCGCATTCTATTCAGGAATTGATTAGAGAAAAGAATTTGAAATTTAGTGAATACAAAATTATTTATGATTTAATAGATTATATTAAAGAAGAAGTAAGCAAATTATTAAATCCAGAAAAAATAACGATCGAAGTCGGTCAGTTTAAAGTAATGGCTATTTTTAAATCAGAAAAAAATAAAATGATTGTTGGCGGTCGGGTGATCGTTGGCAAATTAAAAAAAGGTTGTAAGTTAAGAGTAAAAAGAAAAGAACAAGAAGTTGGCAAAGGCGTTTTGGCGCAATTACAAGCAGGCAGACAAGAAGTAGACGAAGCGCCCGAAGGCAACGAATGCGGTTTGCAATTTGAGGGCAAGACAAAATTAGAAAAAAATGATATACTGGAGGCGTATAATGTGGAGGAGAAAGAAAAAAAATTAGTGTTGTAATATCCCTTGGCGTGTCGCGTGAAGATAATTAAAATTATAAATCTTAAATTATTCGTATGTCTCTAATTTTTACTAACGACAATTTTAACAAAGAGGTTTTGCAATCCGACAAGCCGGTGTTTGTTGATTTTTGGGCGCCATGGTGCGGGCCTTGCCAGATGATGGGGCCGATAGTAGATGAGATGTCCAAAGAATACGAGGGTAAGAATATTAAAATTGGCAAATGCAATGTGGATGAAAATAATGATATCGCGGCTCAGTATAATGTAATGAGCATCCCTTCTTTTAAAGTTTTTAAAGGCGGGCAAGTGATTGATGAAATTACTGGCGGGGTGCAGAAAGAGAAGTTAAAAGAGATGATAGACAAGGTGACGTAAATTAGCGCAAAGACGCAAAATTTTACGTTTGTGATTGAAATTAAAAAAGCGCGGATGACGCGCTTTTGTTTTAGAAAGGAAGTGGATCGGCTAAAAGACTAATCAGGGGGCCATACTCGGCCAAGTTTCCACCACGCGTGAGCACACGCGCGGCTTCGACCCCGCTTTTGTCTTCTAACTGATCCACATTGCTCAGCGGCCGGCTACCCCATACGGGACTTTCATCCGTTCTTGCCTGTAAAAGGCTTAGCAAACGGAAACTGGGCTACCTGCCCCCTCAAATACGAGGGAATAGGCGGTTTCTATGTTGGCCGACAGAAACCGAGGGGTTATTGGTATTACTACTGTTACTGGCGGTAAAAGTCAATAGAGATTGTGATTTGATTTTTTGGTTTTAATTAGGTAAGATTATAGAATACTAATTAAATTAGTTGTAAATAGTATTATGAATAAATATAATCCTAAATTAATTGAGAAGAAATGGCAAAAGTATTGGGAAGAAAATAAGACTTTTGAAGTAATAGAAGACAAGAAAAAAGAAAAGTTTTATAGCCTAATAGAATTTCCTTATCCATCGGGCGAAGGTTTGCACGTTGGTCATCCGCGGCCGTTTACGGCCATGGATGTTATAGCCCGGAAAAAAAGAATGGAAGGAAAGAATGTTTTGTTTCCAATAGGTTTTGACGCTTTTGGACTACCAACCGAAAATTATGCCATTAAAACTGGTAAACCACCGGCTGAAGTGACGAAAAAAAATGTTGCTAATTTTACCCGCCAATTAAAAATGTTAGGCTATAGTTTTGCTTGGTCGCGAGCGGTAAATACAACTGACCCGCAGTATTATAAATGGACCCAATGGATATTTTTACAATTATTTAAACACGGGCTAGCTTACAAAAAAAACATGCCTATCAACTGGTGTTTGTCGTGCAAAATTGGTTTGGCCAACGAAGAAGTGGTAGATGGCAAATGCGAACGTTGTGGCGGGCAAGTGGAAAAACGCGACAAAGAACAGTGGATGCTCTCTATTACCAAATACGCCGATAAATTATTAGCAGGGTTAAAAGAAGTGAACTATATTGAACGAGCCAAGGTACAACAAGAAAATTGGATTGGGCGAAAAGAGGGTATAAATATTGAGTATGAAGTTGGGGGTTTGAAGGAAAAAATTATTTGTTTTACCACCAGGCCTGATACTAATTTTGGCGCCACTTTTATAGTTGTCGCGCCAGAAAGTGATTTTGTAAAAAATAATATAGATAAATTTAAAAACAAGGATGAAGTTAATAAATATATTAAACAAGCCAAGAAAAAATCTGATATAGACAGAATAGCCGAAGGTCGAGAAAAAACAGGCATCTTTACCGGGTTGTACGCGATAAATAATTTAAACGGTCGCCAAATGCCAATTTATGTGAGCGATTTTGTTTTAGCGACAGTTGGCACTGGCGCGGTTGTTGGCGTGCCAGGGCACGATTTAAGAGATTTTGAATTCGCGCAAGCCAAAGGATTAGATATAGTGCGAGTGGTGGTTGGCAAAGACGGCGACAAAACTCCGATTACCAAACCGGAACAAGTGCAAGAAGAAAACGGGACAATGATTAACAGTAGTTTTCTTGATGGCTTGGATATTCATGAAGCTACTCAAAAAATAATGGATCATATAGAAGCCAAAGGCTGGGGCAAAAGAGTTATTAATTATAAACTCCGCGATTGGGTATTTTCTCGCCAAAGATATTGGGGCGAGCCGATACCATTGGTGTATTGCGAGAATTGTGCTCAAAGTAATAAAAAACAAAAAGTAAAAAACAAAAAGATTATTTTAATTCACGGCATAGGCGGACACGCGAAAGAAAATTGGTTTCCTTGGCTAAAGAACGAAATGGAACAATTAGATTACGAAGTATTTACGCCTAATTTACCAAATCCCAATAAGCCCGCTTTAGATAAGTGGCTGGCAGAGTTAAAAAAAATACCTCTAAACGAAAAAGATGAGATTACTATTATTGGACATTCTTTAGGCGGGCCGGTTGCCTGTAAGTTGGCGGAAGAATTAAATTTTAAAATTAAAAAGTTAATTTTGGTCGCTCCTATTGGCCCGAGCCAGCAAGAAGATAATTTTAATAATCTTAGAAAGGCTGGCTTAGCAGAAGAAGGAGTTGACTGCGTCAAAAGTTTTGGGCGAACAAAATTAGATTACAAAAAAATAAATAGTTTGGTTGAACAAACGGTTATCTATTTTTCCACCAACGATCCATATATTCCATTATCAGTAGAAAAAGATTATAAAAAATTAAATGCCCGGGTAAAAATATATGAAAATCGCGGTCATTTTAATAGACGATCCGACTATACAGAGTTTCGTTCTTTGTTAAATGAATTTGACGTTGGCTCGGAAATGAATTGTGGCTGGATACCGCTTCCCGAAGATCAATTGCCACTAGAACTCCCTAAAGTAAAAAAATATCAGCCAACAGATACTGGCGAGTCGCCACTAGCGGCAATGGAAAAATGGGTGAACACAAAATGTCCTCATTGCGCTGGTAAAGCAAAAAGAGAAACCGATGTCATGCCAAATTGGGCCGGCAGTTCTTGGTATTTTTTGCGCTATATGGATGTAAACAATAATAAAGAATTAGCCAGTCAAGAAAAATTAAAATATTGGGGACCAATAGATTGGTACAACGGCGGTATGGAGCATACTGTTTTACATTTACTTTATTCCAGATTTTGGAATCAATTTTTGTATGATATTGGCGCGGTACCGTTTAAAGAGCCATACAAAAAACGCACTTCTCACGGTATGATTTTGGGCCCAGACGGCGAAAAGATGAGCAAGTCGCGTGGCAATGTTATTAATCCCGATGAAATGGTAGAAAAATTTGGTTCTGACGCTTTTCGAACATATATTATGTTTATGGGGCCATTTGATCAAGCCGTTGCCTGGGATACGAATGGGTTGGTGGGGGTGAGGAGATTTTTGGATAGAGTTTGGAGTTTGCAAGAAAAGATTGGGGATGACAATAAAAGAATTGAGCTGTTACTTCATCAAACCATTAAAAAAGTGACCGAAGACATAGAAAAAATGCATTTTAATACAGCCATTGCTAAAATGATGGAATTGGTAAATGAAATGCATAAACAAGAATCAATATCTAATATCCAATATTCAATATTGTTAAAAATTCTTTCACCATTCGCGCCGCACATGTGCGAAGAATTATGGAGTTTGATGGGTAATAAAAAACCACTAGCTTATGAATCTTGGCCAGAATATAACCCCGAACTAGCTAAAGAAAGTGAAATCACATTAGTAGTCCAGATAAACGGAAAAGTACGTGATAATATTTTAGTACCAGCAGACATTTCCGAAAGCGAAGCCAAAGAAAAAGTTTTAGCATCAGAAAAAGTAATAAAATGGTTAGAAGGTAAGACACCGAAAAAAGTTATTTATGTTAAGGGTAAGTTAGTTAGTATAGTGGTTTAATTATTGAAAGATATAATTAGCGATTTGTGTAAATTCGTGTAAAAAATTCGTGGTTCTATGAAGGAGGGGAAAAACACAATTTTGCGTTCTAAAAGCAAAACATTTTTGATGTTTTGTTTTTGTTTTATTTTTGGCGCTGGCCTATTTTCCGCCATCGCGCCAGAAAAATATTTAACTGTCATTTTATTGGTAATTATTATTTTATTTTTTATACTTTTATCTTTTATTATTTTATTTTGGCACCAGCGAAATTTTATACTAATTTTATTTTGTTTTTTCTTTTTCCTTATCGGCAGTATGAGATACTTAATTAGTATTCCAGAGAATACGCCAGATAATCTTCGTTATTATAATGGTCAGAAAGTAGAGATTACGGGGCAAGTGAGCCAAGAGCCAGAGGTGGGAATAATGGATGTAAAATATGTTGTTAATGTGAATATAATTGATAGACAGAATTTTGTTTCTGACAAAGTATTGATTAAACTACCCCTATATCCTCAATACAATTATGGTGATCAGTTACAGATGACTTGTAATTTGCAAGAACCACAAAATACTATGGATAGTAGTTTTAATTATAAACAATATTTAGCTAGGCAAGATGTGTGGTCGGTGTGTCAGTGGCCTAGCGATATTATTGCAATTGATGTATGGACAGGTCTAGACCTGTCCATACATGCCAGGTTTATGAAACAAATATTAAATTTAAAATCAAAGATTAGTAGCCAAATAGACAAATTATGGCCCGAACCAAAAAGCAGTTTAATGGCCGGCCTGCTTTATGGCGCCAGAAGCGGCTTGCCGCAAGAATTAAAAGAAAATTTTAGCAGTACTGGTGTTACTCATATTATTGCTATTTCCGGTTTTAACATTAGTATTATTGCTTTGGTATTATCAACTCTGCTTATTAGTATTGGTTTGTATCGCCAACAAGCATTTTGGGTTTCAGTAGTTTGTATAATTTTATTTGTTATTTTTACTGGCGCGTCGGCCTCTGTTGTCCGCGCTGGTATTATGGGGGTAATTGTTTTAATCGCGCAACAATTAGGCCGGCTTTCACGCATTGGTAATGTCTTGGCGATTACCGCCGCTTTAATGTTACTATTTAATCCTTATGTTTTGATTTGGGACGCCGGATTTCAATTATCATTTTTGGCAACAATGGGGTTGGTGTATTTGTCGCCGATTGTTAACGAATTGGGTAGGGATAGGTCGCGACCTGTCCCTATGACGCGGAACATTGTTGCAAAACAAATTTTTGAACCAATTCGCGAAACATTTATTCAAACAATATCTGCCATCATCGCCACTCTGCCTTTAATATTATTTCAATTCGGACGATTATCAATTGTCGCGCCGATAGTTAATGTTTTGGTTTTGTGGACAATACCCTGGCTAATGTTATTTGGTTTTTTAGCGGTTATCGCCGGTTTTATTTTTTTTCCTTTGGGGCAAATTATTGCTTGGCTTGGTGGCCTGGGAATGGATTATGTTATAATGATAGTTAATTGGTTTGGTAAGCAGTCTTGGAGCGCGATTGACTTAAAAATTCCTTGGTGGGGGATGGTAGGGGCGTATATAATTTTGTTATGGCTAGTAATTAAAAAACGAAAATCTAAAGTTCTATGAAACCAAAAATAAAAATCTTATCTTCCCAGGCCGGCTATAATTTGGCCGCCAGTATTTATGATAAAAAAGAAAAATATTTAAATAGTTTTGAAAAAAACCGGTTGTTGCCTTTACTTGGGGATGTTAGAGATAAAACAATTTTGGATGTTGGCGCTGGCACTGGCAGATTGGCGGTTGAATTATTAAAATTAGGAGCCAGAATAACTGCCGTTGATGTGTCTGATAAAATGTTGGCAGTATTACGTAAAAAAACTAAAAACAAAATAGAGACAAAAGTAGCCGATGCTGAAAGTTTGCCTTTTGTAGATAATTGTTTTGATATTATTGTCGCTGCTTTTTTAGTAGTTCACTTAAAAGATCCTATCAAATTTTTTGATGAAGCTTATCGTGTTTTAAAAGATGGCGGGATATTTTTAGTTACTAATATTAATCAAAAAGAACCGCCAGAAGTAGAAACACCGGCCGGTAAAATTAAAATTGAATCATATTATCATCGGCCGGAACAAGTAAAAGAAATTTTGGAATCTTTGGCTTTTAAGGTAGTAGAAGAAGTTTTTACGCGTGAAGGCGAGGGTTGGGTTTGCCAAATATTATTGATAAAAAAGTAGATTTTAAGTTTGTGTAAATATAATTTTTAGCACCAGCGGGGAACATATCCAAATTTTGTCCTGTGGATCTCGTCCCGACCCTCTTAGGGTCGGGACTCAAACAAGTCCTCGGACAAAATTTGGATATGTTCCCCGCTGGCTAATTTTTCTAAAAGAAAATGAAAAGAATATTTCTTTTTTTATTTATTTGTTTTTTTCTTACTTCGAGCTTGTTTATTTATGTTAATTATTACAATCAAGAGAAAAATGATTTTCAGGTTATTTTTTTTGATATTGGTCAAGGCGATGCCGCGCTGATTAAATTTAATAATGACGAAAAAATGTTGGTTGATTGCGGGGCGGATAAAGAGATTTTAACCAAGTTGGGAACTAGATTATCTTTTTATGATCAAACAATAGATTATCTACTTATCACTCATTTTGATTTGGATCATTACGGTGGTTGTATTGATGTTTTGAAAAGATACGAGGTTAAAAATATAATTACTAATGGTCAGAAAAAAGAAGGGGATAATTATTGGCAAGAATGGGACAAGGTTAGACAGCTGGAACAAGCGAAAGAATATATAATTAGTCAGCCGCAAGTATGGCAAGTGGGCCAAGCGAATTTGGAATTTTTAAATCCTGATCCCAGTTTGATTAAAAATATTAAATTAGATAGTAATAACGCGTCAATAGTGTTCCGGCTGGCTTATGTTAGCACGACAATTTTGTTTACCGGTGATATGGAAGAACCAATAGAAAAAGCGCTACTTACAAAATATTGTTCGTCTACTTTAAATATTTTTAAGAAGTGTCCTGAATTAGCGAGTAATATTTTGAAAATTGGGCATCATGGCAGTGATAGTTCTTCTGGTGAAAGATTTTTAGCCGCCGTACAACCGTTGCAGGCAATTATTTCTGTTGGCAAAAATAAATATGGACACCCATCGGAAAGGGTAGCTAAAAAGTTAGAAAGAATTAAAGCAACAATTTTGCGCACGGATAAAAAAGGGGATATTGAGATTGGCTTGTAATAAAATAAAAAACACCGTTTTACAACAGTGTTTTTTAAGCATATCACACTACAAGACAGATATTGACATAAATAATTTAATTTAGTATAGTAATAATGCTAACCACGGGTTCTGTCTGGAATCCCATAAGTCCGAGATTTATTTCTCGGTCTTTTTTTGTTATATTTTTTTTAATACTATTTTATAAAAAGTTTATTAGGGTAATGTTATAATACAAAACGTGGAGTTTAAGGGGCCACCTCTAGGTGAGGAATCCGTGGTTAGCGCTCGGATAGAGGGGTTCGATACCCCTTGGCTCCACTCTAAAAATCATCTTTTAAGATGATTTTTAGTTTGGGGAAAAGTGACATGGGGAAAAGTGACCTTGACTAATTTTTAATAATACAGTATACTTTTTTTAGTTTAAGAAGATGATATTGGGGAGCGCTTGAAAAGTCGCTCCCTTTTAAATAATAAATAATTTAATAATTTTTTATACATATGTCCGAAATTACCAAAGCCATTCAACATTTGTGCGATGAAAAAGGCCTGCCTTATGATTCTGTCATGGAGGCAATAGAGTTTGCCTTGGCGGCCGCTTATCGTAAAGATTTTGGCAACAAACAACAAAATATTAAGGTTAAATTTGATCCAGATAACGGTAGTATGAAAGTATGGGATGTGAAAACCGTGGTAGAAGATATTGCCGAAGATGTTTTAGAAGCATCTCAAGCCGAACTTATCGCTCGCCGAGAAAAAGCGCGCGAAGAAGACAGAGAATTAACCGAAGAAGAGCTGGCTGATTTACCGCGTTTTAATCCAAAATTAGAAATGATGAAAACTCCGGCTAAAGAAGTTAAAAAGGGCGCCAAAGTTGGCGATGTTTTGGAAATTGAATTAGAAATTCCCAGTGAATTTGGCCGCATGGCCGCGCAAACCGCCAAACAAGTTATTATCCAAAAATTACGCGAAGCCGAGCGCAACATTGTGTTTGATGATTTTAAAACACAGCAAGGGCAGATAATCATGGGTACTTTGCAGAGAGTAGAAGGTCGTAAAGTGTTAGTTGACTTAGGCAAAATAACCGGCATTTTACCTTCGGAACAACAAGTTAGACGAGATATTTATCGCCCTGGGGCGCGTATGAAATTTTTGGTATTATTAGTAGAAATGAGTCCTAGAGGTCCGCAGATTGTTTTATCGCGTAGCAGTATTGATTTTGTCAAAGAAATCTTTAAACAAGAAATTCCAGAAATAAATGACAACGTGATAGAAATAAAAGGCATTGCCCGCGACCCTGGTTTTCGTTCCAAAGTAGCTGTTGCCACTAGTGATGAATCTATTGACCCGGTTGGTTCTTGTATCGGCCAACGCGGTGGGCGCATAAATACCATTATAGAAGAATTAGGCGGTGAAAAAATTGATATCATTAGTTTTAGCGACGATGCCGAAACTTATGTGGCCAAGGCTTTATCGCCTGCCAAGGTTAGTGGCGTAAAATTAAATGAAACCGAAAAGTCAGCCGAGGTATTTGTCAAACCAGAGCAATTTTCTTTGGCCATTGGCCGCGGTGGCCAAAATGTTCGTTTGGCGGCCGAACTTACCGGTTGGCACATAAAAGTTTTAGAAGAAGGTGGCACACAAGAAGTTTCTAGTGATGCTGTAGAGGGCGAGGTTGCTCCAATAGAAGACACTACCGAACCAGAAGCTACTGCGAAAGTAGTAGAAAAAGAAGAAACAACTAAAACAGAAGAAACCGAACAAACCGCCAAAGAAGTCAAACAGGAAGAAGTAAAAAGTGAAGAAAAGTTAGAAGAGAAGAAAGAATCCGAGGAAAAGAAAGAGGAATAATATTAAATATTAAATTAAGCCGCTCTGAATAAGGGCGGTTTTTTTGTTTACTTACCTACCCAATGTAATTTTTTTCTTTCAAAAAGAAGATATAGTTTATTAATACTTGACAATATTACCGTATCGCGTTAATATAGTGATATATGATAAAAAATTTCCGAGATAAAGAAACCCAAGCAATATTTAATCGCGAAATATCTAGGAAATTGCCTTATTCTATCCAGCGAGTTGCTATGCGGAAGTTGTGGATGTTAGATGCCGCTAGTGAACTTTGCGATTTGCGCGTGCCACAGGGCAACCACTTAGAAGTTTTATTCGGCGATAGAAAAGGACAACAAAGTATTAGAATAAATGAGAAGTGGCGTCTTTGCTTCATTTGGCGTCATGGCGACGCGTATGATGTTGAGATAACAGATTATCATTAAATAATAATCATATGGCTAGAAAAATTCAACCAATTCATCCCGGTGAGATTTTAAATGAAGAGTTTTTAAAACCACTTAAAATTACTCAATACCGAGTAGCTAAAGATATTTCCGTACCACCGCGGAGAATTAATGAGATCGTACACGGTGAGAGGGCTATTACCGCAGACACTGCTCTTCGTTTGGGTCGTTATTTTGGAGTTACCGCTCAATTTTGGTTAAATTTACAGACTCGATATGAGTTAGAGTTAGAATCCTCATCACTCGCGGATGTATTAAAATACGAAGTAAAAGTTTTACAATATGCCGTTTAAGAAAAATAGCTAGTAGTCATTATTGCTCTTGCTTTTTTTTTATGATATACTCAATTTCAGTTTGTATTTATATTAAATTTTTTATTTATTAATATTTATGTCTCAACTTTTTAATCTTATTCTTTACAAACCAATTTTTAACGCCTTTGTTGCTCTGTATAATGTTATTCCTGGCCATGATGTTGGCATTGTCATTTTAGCGATTACTATTTTAATTCGTTTGGCTTTATGGCCTCTAACCAATTCTAGCATCAAAGCCCAGCAATCTTTGCAAGGTTTACAGCCAAAAATGGAAGAAATCAAAAAAAAGTACGCTACTGACAAAGCAAAACAAACGCAAGAAATAATGGCTTTATATAAAAATAATAAAGTTAATCCGTTAACTTCTTGCTTGCCAATGTTAGTTCAACTGCCGATTTTAATCGCTTTGTACATGGTTTTGCGTGATGGGTTGGCTTCTACTAACTTAAGCACCGCATTATATAGTTTTGTTTATAATCCTGGCGTTATAAATCAAACTTCTTTGGGTTTTTTTAACATGGCCAAGCCAAACGTGATTTTGGCGATTTTAGCTGGCGCGGCGCAATATTTACAAGCCAAAACTCTAAGTCGCAAACAACCGCCAAAAGTAGCTGGGGCTGGCGCGAAAGACGAAAACATGATGAGCATGATGAACAAGCAGATGTTATATTTTATGCCGGCGTTAACGGTTATAATTGGTATGAGTTTACCGGCCGGTCTTACTTTGTATTGGTTTTTTAGCACCGCTTTAATGGCTTTGCAACAATTATGGATGAATAAAAAGCACCCGGTCGCGGTTACTCTTGAAGGTGGAAAGGTGATAGAGGGGGAAGTAGTAAAGAAGTAATTTTTAGCAAAGAAGACATCATTTAAATTTTAGTTATGTTTATAAATATTCGCGTTATCTTACGTCTGCCTGTTTCTACTCAATCCGGTGTTAAACTTGGGAAAGTTTATGATATTAATTTTGACGTGGAAAGCCATAGCGTGCGGGAATATATTGTTAAAGAAAATTTTTTAAGCAAACAAACTTTGCTTATTAAACCAAATCAAGTAAAAGAAATTACATTGGAAAGAATGGTGGTGGACGATTGTTTTGTGAAAGAGAAAAAGGTGCATGCGGTTAAAAGTAAAACCCAGCCAGCTGGCGCTTTTGCCAGCGCTATGTTAAGCAAATAGGAATAAATAATAATAAAATTATTTATGGTAGAACACGAAGAAGATATTTTAACTTCGGCAAAAGATTATCCAGAAGAAGATGAAAGTAAAGAAAGTCACAAACAAGAACTCCAAGAGTCTATTGTTAGAAAAGCAACTGGTGGTTTTACCGCGGAAATTTTTGGTAAACCATTGGGAGTAGAGCCATTACAAGAAGAAGACATGATAGAGATTATGAAAGCTGTAAGTAATGGCATGTCATTAGTTCAAGCAGAAGACAGTGATGCCACCACAAAGGTAAGAAGCAGAATAGCAGATTCTAGCGACGAGTATCCCCCAAAGGTAGATGACGTAGAAGCGCAAAGAAGTGAAAAAGAAAATAAAGTATTGGATTTTTGTAAAAATTTAAGAAATTTTTTAGGACAATTAACAGCAGGCGGGTTTGGTAAAATGCTGGAAGGCAGTAAAACAATAGAAGCCTATAAATTAAGCAATGAGTCATTGCAATATGTAAAAGATTTTATTCCTTCGGTTTTTAAACAAGAAATAGGGGCTCCCTTAAGCGGCCAATCAGATGTAAAAAAAGAATATGTTTTCGCTACCACTCCAGAGAAAGGAGAGGAATTGGAAAAAATAATTAAAAATTCTCCTGGTGAAAATTTCGATGTGGTTATAAAAGCCGGTAATTATTTGGTGGTGGATTTAAATGGTGTAAAACTAACTTTGGTTTATCCGCGTGGAGAAATAAAAGAGGGGGTATGAGTTTTACCCCCTTAGAACAATCAATTATAAAAACGCTTGTTTTTTTTGATATTTCCAAGCTTCCTTTGACCAAAGAAGATTTGTACTTTTTTCTATGGCAACCGCCAGTAATCGGCTACCAAGAATTTTTAGAAAAATTAGAGAATACTAATTGTTTGGAGAAAAAATTTAGTTATTATTTTTTGCCAGGACAAGAAAAAAATATTGAAAGCAGACGAGAAAATTTATTATTTTCTGAGCAAAAATTAAATTTAGCGGCCAAAGCTGCCAAAAAAATACGCTCGGTGCCATATTTGCGCGCTATTTTTGTTTGCAATACTGTTGGCATGGAGCAGGCTACCGCTGAAAGTGATATTGATTTTTTTATTATCACGTCTTCTAAAAGAATTTGGTTAGTAAGATTTTTTACTAATTTAATTTTGCGGCTTTTTGGTTTGCGTGCTTATGGGCAACGCGTTAGCAATCGCGTTTGTCTTTCTTTTTATGTTGATAATGATCATTTAAATTTAGCGTCTTTACGCCAACGCGAAGATGATGTTTATCTTGCTTACTGGCTTAATCAGTTATTGCCAATTTATGATCCAGAAAATTTACATGATAAAATATTAACAGCTAATCAGTGGGCTAAAAAATATTTACCAAACGTAAACGATCGCGATATATTATGTAAAGACGCCAAATTTTGTGTTTCCACTACCCACCGTCTTCGCGTTACAAGCTCCAAATTAGGCAGTATTTGGAAAAAAATGTGGGAAAAAATGTGGGGCATTGCCTATGGCAATTTATTAGAAACACAAGCAAAAAATTTTCAATTGGCCAAAATGCAGCCAGCATTTAAAGAAAGAGCCAGCAAAGATGATAAGGCCGTGATTTTAGCCGATGGCATTTTAAAATTTCATTTAAATGATCGCCGGACTTGGTACTATCAAGAATGGAAAAGTAAAATTTAGGATTTAATTTTATGTTTTTTTATAAAATAATCAATTATCTTTTGCTTTTATTTCTTTTTCTTTTACCTTGGCAAACAAGGCTAATTTGGCACGAAGGGAAATTAAATGGTGGACACTGGGAGTACGGCACTTTGAGTTTTTTTGTTGTGGAAATTTTATTATGGTTGGTAGTTGTTTTTTTTGTCGCTGATAAGTTTAGGAAAAAAGAATTTTGGCAAAAAATTTTGAGTAAAGAACATTGGCAAACCCATAAGTATAATTTTTTAATTGGCTTATTAATTATTTTTGGTTTATTTTTGCCGACATTATTTAGTTTAAATTTTCAAATTTCGTATCAGCATTTTTTGTGGGTATTGGGCGGAATGTGCGTGGGGATGATAATCATAGAGACGCAAAATTTTGTGTCTGTATATTATTATATTATGGCGTTATGGGCTGGTGGAGTACTGCAAGGTCTTTTAGCGATTTGGCAATTTTTTAGCCAACAAATTTATCACCTGCCTTTTTCTGGCGTAGCTTCACAGTCTTCTTTTAATTTGGGAGCTGGCGTGATTGAATCTGGCGGTGAAAGATGGCTTCGCGCTTATGGTAGTTTTGGCGGTCCTAATCCATTGGGGATTTATTTAGCGGTTTGTTTGGTGTTGGGTTTGTTTTTATATTTAAAAAAAACGTGGAATTATAGAGACGCAAAATCTTGCGTTTCTACGTGTATTACCATTGGCCAATTAATAATTTTATCTGGTTTATTGTTGTCATTTTCGCGAGGCGCATGGTTAGCGGCGGGGATGGGGGTAGTGGCGTTGATTGTGATTATTATGAATGCACAGACGCAAAATATTGCGTCTCTACTAAAAAAAATATTCAAACATCTCTTTTACTATCTTCTAATCATCCTTTGTTTTCTAATTTTTCTTCACCCTCTTTTCTTCGCTCGGTTTAATTTGCAAAATCGTTTAGAAATAAAATCAATCCAAGAAAGAGCCAATCAATATAGCGAGGCAATAACTATTTTTAAACAGCGTCCATGGCTAGGAGTTGGCCCGGGCATGTATACTTATGCCATGTATAAAGATAATCCTAATTTGAATTCGTGGGATTACCAGCCAATACATAATATGTATATTTTAATATTGGCTGAGGTTGGTGTTTTTGGCTCGTTAGTTTATTTATTTATTTGGGGTTGGTTAGTAAGGCGTATTTGGCGGAGTAATTTTATGTTTGTTCCAGTAGTTGTCACTTTATTGGTTGCTGGATTATTTGAACACTGGCAGTGGAGTTTGTTTTCTGGAGTGGTAATGTGGTGGGTGATATTTGGCTTATCACTAAAAGAGCCAGAATAGATGTAGTTTTTTCTGTGGATAACTTGTTTTTAAAAAATCCTTGACAGGGTTTTTTTGTTGCTGTAATATGCCTTATACATTATCACTCATAGTTGATGAGTGATAAATAGCGGGAAATATTAAATATTAATGTATTGAATATTTTTGGAGAGTTTAATATTCAATATCCATCCAATATTTAATATTTTTTAATTAATTTTATATATACAAGTATGACCATCAAACCAATTGGTGATCGCGTGTTGGTAAAACTCGTGATCGAAGAAGAAATAACGGCCTCGGGCATTGTTTTGCCAGATACCGTTGATAAAGAAAAAAAGGCCGAAGGTATAATTGTCGCTTTAGGCAATGGCGAAGATTTG
This sequence comes from uncultured Gammaproteobacteria bacterium, assembly GCA_964482695.1. Lineage (GTDB taxonomy): Bacteria > Patescibacteriota > Patescibacteriia > Magasanikbacterales > GWA2-37-8 > CAYZYP01. The sequence continues at coordinate 20,897 of CAYZYP010000009.1, forward strand.
ACAAAGCTAGGACTTAAAGTTGGCCAGAAAGTTTTGTTTGAAAAATGGGGTGGGGAAGATGTTAAGACTGGCAAAGGAAAAGACGAGATGGAATATAAGATTTTGGCCCACGATAAAATTTTGGCGGTAATTGAATAACCAAATTTATTTTATTGAAATTCGTTAAAATGTTTTTTATTGAGCCAGCGGTAAATATGTATTTTTTCAGAAAAAAACAGTTATCCGTTTGCCTTTTTGCCTACGCTTACGCTACGACAAAAAGTTTTCCGACTGTTTTTTTCTGAAAAAATACATATTTACCGCTGGCTTGAGAGTTAAAAATTAATTAATTTATACATATATGGCAAAACAAATATTATACAAAGAAGACGCCAGACAAAAATTGCTTCGGGGCATTAATGCTTTGGCTAACGTGGTTAAGGTTACTTTGGGCCCAAAGGGGCGTAATGTGGTTTTGGATAAGGGTTATGGCGCGCCGACAATTACTAAAGATGGCGTGACAGTAGCCAAGGAAATAGAAGTAGAAGATAAATTTGAGAACGCGGGCGTGGAATTGGTAAAAGAAGTAGCTTCTAAAACCAATGATGATGTTGGCGATGGCACTACCACGGCCACTGTTTTGGCGCAAGCCATTGTAATAGAAGGCATGAAAAATGTTACTGCCGGCGCTAATCCGGTTGCTTTAAAACGTGGTTTAGATAAATGTACAGCCGCTATAATAAAAGAATTGCAGGAAACAATTTCCAAGCCGGTTGATGAAAATGAAATTGCTAATGTCGCTTCTATTTCTGCTAATGATAAAGAAATCGGCGAAAAGATTGCCGCGGCCATGAAAGAGGTTGGTAAAGATGGTGTCATTACTGTAGAAGAGTCACAATCGTTTGGCATGGATATAGAAACTGTTCGCGGCATGCGGTTTGATAAAGGTTATGTTTCTCCTTATATGATTACTAACACCGAACGCATGGAAGCAGAATACAATGAACCATATATTTTAATTACCGATAAAAAAATTACCGCTGTTCATGATATTTTGCCTTTGTTAGAAAAAGTCGCGCAGGGCGGTAAGAAAGAATTGGTGATTATTGCCGAAGATGTTGAAGGTGAAGCTTTGGCTACATTTGTAGTAAATAAATTACGTGGCACTTTTAATGTGTTGGCAGTTAAAGCTCCTGGCTTTGGCGATAGGCGCAAAGAAATGTTGCAGGATATCGCGGTTTTAACCGGCGGCAAAGTAATTACCGAAGAAGTTGGTTTAAAATTAGAAAATGCCACCATAGATGATTTGGGTACTGCTCGTAAAGTCATTGCTACCAAAGACAATACAACAGTTGTCGAAGGCAAAGGCGATGAAAAAGAAGTCAAAGAACGCGTCGCTCAAATTAGAAAATTAATAGAACAAACCGACAGTGAATTTGATCGTGAAAAATTACAAGAACGTTTGGCAAAATTAGCCGGCGGCGTGGCAGTGATAAAAGTTGGCGCGGCCACGGAAACAGAAATGAAAGAAGTTAAACACAGAATAGAAGACGCAGTTGGCGCTACAAAAGCGGCGGTAGAAGAAGGCGTTGTTGCTGGTGGTGGTGTAGCTCTTATTCGCGCGATTAAAGTGTTAGAAGGTTTAAATTTGGAAAAAGAAGAAGCAGTGGCAAAATCAATATTACTTCGCGCTTTAGAAGAACCATTGCGCCAAATAGCTATTAACGCCGGTGTTGATGGCGCTGTCGTAGCCGAAGAAGTAAAAAAGAATAAAGGCAGTTATGGCTATAACGCGGCTACTGGCGTTTACGAAGATATGATTAAAGCTGGTATTATTGATCCTACCAAAGTAACTCGCTTTGCTTTGCAAAACGCGGTTTCTATTGCTGGGATGTTTTTAACTACTGAAGCTGTTGTTACCGACTTGCCAAAGAAAGATGAACCTGCTATGCCGCCAATGGGTGGTGGTATGGGGGGAATGGGTGGCATGGGTGGAGGGATGTACTAGAAACCACGAATTTGAACCACTAATATTTTACACAAATTTACACGAATAATTAATTAAATCACCTCGTTAAAAGCGGGGTGATTTTTTTGTTGTTGACAAAAGGCAAATTAGTTGTTGTAATGGTTAAGAGTCAAATTAGAATATAATAATTTGATCGAAGTTGTCTTAAAGAAATAATTAATCGTTAGGGGTTAAAATTTTTTTATGTTACAAAATATAGTCAATTTTTTTTCTTCTTTTCCGCCGGAATTGGCGACTTTTTTTTTAGCGATGTTGCCAGTAGGCGAATTACGTTTGGCTTTGCCAGTAGGCATTACTGTTTATCACTTGCCTATCTGGGAAGCCTTTTTTTGGGCGATAGCTGGGAATATGGTGCCGCCCATTATTATTTTATTATTTGCCGGCAATTTTCATAGTTGGATAGAAAAAAAATCTGGTTTTTTAGCTAAAAGATGGATACAGCAATTACATCGGGCGCAGGAAGCTTTTAAAGATTACGAAAAGTATGGTTTGTTGGGGCTAATGATTTTTATTGGTATACCACTGCCTATGACAGGAGCTTTTACCGGCGCTTTGGTGGCATTTATTTTAGGCGTGCCAATAAAAAAGTCTTTGCCATATATTTTTGGCGGTGTCTGTATTTCGGCCATAATTGTATTACTTATTACCATCGGCGCGGTAAAGGTGTTTTAAAGTACGTGTAAATGTTGCTTATACATTTGCCACTAATGTGGCGCGTGAAGTTAATTATTTATGTTAGACAAACTTGAAGAATTAAAACAGAAAATTAATAGTACCACCAAGTTGTTAAAAATTGACGACTTGAAAAAGAAAGCCGAACAGTTGGCAACAGAAATGAACGAGCCGAATTTTTGGAATAACCAAGAAAATGCGCGAGCCATTTCTCGCGATTACCAAGATGTACAAAATGAAATTGATAAATGGTCAGAAATCACTAAACGAGTTGCTGATTTGATAGAATTAGCGCAAAGCGGCGATGAATCGTTGAGCGTAGAAATTGCCCAGCAATTTTTAGAATTAGAAAAACAATATCAAGATTATGAATTTTTTCTTTTATTAAATGAACCTTACGACAAAAATAACGCTATTATCGCTATCCATGCCGGTAGCGGCGGCACCGAAGCGCAAGATTGGGCCGAAATGCTACTGCGCATGCTATTGCGTTTTTGCGAGAAACAAGGTTGGTCTACTCGCGTGATAGATGAATCGCGCGGGCAAGAAGCTGGTTATAAGTCTATCATGTTTGAAGTGCGCGGCTGTTATGCTTTTGGTTATTTAAAATCAGAACACGGCGTGCATCGTTTGGTGCGCATTTCGCCTTTTGACGCCGAAAAGATGCGTCATACTTCTTTCGCGCTTGTCGAAGTTTTGCCCGAATTAGATGAAGAGGTAAAGATAGAGATAGATCCCAAAGATTTACGTATAGATACTTTTATGTCTGGCGGCCATGGTGGGCAAAGTGTTAATACTACTTATTCGGCTGTGCGTCTTGTCCATATTCCAACTAATATCAGTGTTTCTTGCCAGAATGAACGTTCTCAACAGCAAAATAAAGAAACTGCTTTAAAAGTTTTAAAAGCAAAACTTTTTCAATTGGAACAAGAACGATTAGCTAAAGAAAAGCAGGAATTGCGCGGTGAATATAAGTCGGCGGAGTGGGGGAATCAGATTCGTTCTTACGTTTTGCACCCATATCATATGGTAAAAGATCATCGTACGGAATACGAGTCAAGTGATCCGGAGTCGGTGTTAGAAGGCGAACTCATGCCGTTGTGCGAGAGTTTTTTGAAGTGGAGGAAAAAATAGGTTTTTATGATCGTAATCAAAGATAAAAAACAAGCGTTAAATTTGTTGTTACAAGGCAAGGTTTTGGTTTTGCCTTCGGAAACATCGTACGGCATAAGTTGTGTGGCAAATAACCAAAAAGCGGTTGATAAAATTTTTGCTATTAAAAAAAGGGATAAAAACAAATCATTGTTAATTGTCGTACCGACTATCATGATGGCGAAAAAATATTTGTTATGGAATAAATTATTAAGAGAGCTCGCTAAAAATTATTGGCCGGGAATTTTAACAATTATTTCTGAAATTAAAAAAAATGATTTAGCAAAAGGGGTGGTAAGTGATAAAAAAACTTTGGCTTTGCGAGTAACTAACCAGCCAATTTTAAAATATTTATCTTCTAAATTATCATATCCGTTGGTTTCTACGTCGGCTAATATATCTGGGCAAGAAGCGATTTATGATGTTAATGCAATAGTAGAGTTATTTGAGAAAAGAAAAATTAAACCGGACGCGATTCTTGATTGTGGCAGGTTGCCAAAGAATAAAGCAAGTACGATAGTTAGTGTGGTGGGGGATGAATTAATAGTGGTGAGACAAGGAGGGCTGATTAATTGCAAATAAGTAAATTTATTTATTTATGTCCAATTTATTTAATCCATCATATTTAAAACAACTTTGCCTTAAATATAATTTAACCCCTTCAAAAAAATACGGGCAGAATTTTTTAATTAATCCCGAGCCGATTGAAAAAATGTTAGAAGCGGCTGAGTTAAAAAAAGATGATGTTGTTATAGAAGTTGGTCCTGGTTTTGGAGAGCTGACTTTGACGTTGGCTGAAAAGACAAAAAAGGTGTTGGCGTTTGAGATAGAGAAAAAGTTAGACTTATATTGGAATGAAAAAATCAAAAATGACAAAATAAAAAATTTAGAAATTATTTGGGGGAATATTTTGAGGAATCAGGAGCCTGAAATTAAAAGTTTAAAGTCGTATAAAGTGGTGGCTAACTTGCCATATCAAATTACATCTAATGTTATCCGCTATTTTTTGGAAGCAGAAAATAAACCGGAATTAATGGTACTGATGGTGCAAAAAGAAGTGGCAGAAAGAATTTGCGCCCACCCGACTTTGCCTAGCGACAAAGCCTTTGGCGGGCGGGCGAAACCGGGGAAAATGTCGGTATTGTCGGTGGCTGTACAGTACTGTGCCCAGCCGGAAATAATTATGAATGTGCCGCGAACATATTTTTGGCCAGAACCTGCTGTTGATTCAGCGGTGATAAAAATAAATGTACGGACAGGTCGCGACCTGTCCGTACATGGGACATCCACGTTTTTCCGTATTGTGAAAGCCGGATTCGCGAATCGGCGGAAATTATTGATAAAAAATTTAATGGCAATCATACAGACGCAAGATCTTGCGTTTGTACAAAAAATATTCTCCGAATTATCATTATTGCCAACCGTTCGCGCGCAAGAATTATCGGTAAAACAGTGGCAAGCGCTGGTGCGTGAATTATCCACATTGCTGTAGTGTTGTGAAAGAGGGGGTAGGTGTGGTATAATTAAATAAATCATAAATCTAAAATTCTAAACAAACTTTAAATTTCGGATTTAAAAGTTGATTATGTCTGCTGGAAAAACGTTTGCCGGCTTAACACGTGAACAGAAGACAGGTTTTGTCTTGCTGTCTGTTTTTGCTATCTTGGCGGTTGGTCTGGGAATACTTCAAATTAGAAATACAATGTACAAGCCATTTGCGTTAAGTAAAAAAGTGCCGGCTTTGGCAGATAGTATTGTAAACGATGTAAATGCTTTGCGTTATCGCGATACCGACAAAGATAATTTAAGTGATTTTGACGAACTATATGTTTATCAAACCAGCCCATATTTAGCCGACACAGATTCTGATGGTATAACAGACGACGAAGAAATTAAAAAAGGTTCTAGCCCATTATGCGTGGCTGGAACTAATCGCTGTATTGGTTCAACTGGCGGCACGGCTATAGCCAGTGTTAGCACCAGCGTGATGTTTGAAAATGTCGTGAGCCCTACAACGACAGTGGCTGATTTTGAAAAAGCTTTGCAGGATCCTAAACAAGTGCGAGAAATGTTAATCGCCGCTGGCATGAGCAAAGCTGATCTAGATAAAATTTCTGATGCTGATTTAATGGCCACAGTGGTAAAAACAATGAGCGTAACAGGTGAGGCAACTAGCGCGACAACAACAACGGTAAATAGTAGTAATTAAGTATTAAAAATTTTAAAATCCAATTTAGGATTTATTTCTAAATTATGCGTCGTAAATTTACAAAATTTACTCTTGCCACCCTCTTGCTGATTTTTACTTTTATGAGCATAGGCGGGAGCTTGTTGTTCGTGCGATCAGTCAAAGCTGTCGGTATACCAGTGGATGCAACAATCATAGCTGATGTGACTAAAGTGGTCGATAAAGTAGAGGCAAGTATCGGTAAAACAATTCAAACAGCTGTTATTAACATGGTCGTGCAGACATTATCATATTTTGCCCGCAAAGTGGCTTATGACGCGGCAGTTTGGTTGGCTGCTGGTGGCAAAGGCGAAAGTGCGTTGATTTATAAAGATGGCTTTGGTGATTATTTAGAAAACACAGCTAACGAAGCTGGCGGCAAGGCTATAGACGCCTTAAGCGAAGCCAGCGGTCTTAATCTTTGTAAAATACCGGATATTAAAATAGATTTAGCATTAAAGATGGGTTTAAAAACGAAATTTGACGGTAATAGCCCGCAAGCGCCGAATTGTACTTTTACCGAGATGACTAGTAATTGGAGCGCGGAAAATTGGGAAAGCATGTATGGTTCATCAGAATCTTGGGAAAACAGATTTAATGCTTCTTTTGCCGTTGACCAAACAGATCTGGGTTTGGGCATTACCGCTAGTGCAAAAGTTGATCAATTAGTTGCTCAATCTGCCACGGCCGCGGAATTAAAACGTTTAGAGGGCAAAGGCGTTAAAGCGGTAGAAAGCGTTATTTCCGGCGAAGTTAGAACGCCAGCCCAAGAAGTGCAAGCTCAGTTAAGTTCGGTTGGTTCGGCTAAAAAACGAGAATTAAGCGATAATGATTTTGGTAAAGTAATGGGCGCTGGAGTTTGGCAAATTTTACCATCTACCCTTTCCATGTTTATTAATACTTTTTTGGGTGAAATGGTAAGTAATTTGCAAAAAGGGATGTTTCCTTTTGGTATTGGCTACGACGAAGGTGGCAGTGGATCTACCGCCGCGTCGTATACTTCGGCCGGAGCAACTGGCGGCAGGCGAGCGGCCGAAAAAATGTTTAGTGAACTACTCATGCCTAGTATTCAGACAGTAGAAAGATATAATATTTTGGCTGATCTTTCTAGTTGTCCGAGTTCCCCAGGCATGTATAATTGCGCCATGGATGAAAATTTCGCTCAAGCTGTGCAAGAAGAAAGGTATGGTAAGCCAATTACTATTAAAGAAGCAATTGACAAAGGCTGGCTTAATAGAGATTGGAAATTAATTCCGCCAGACAATACTACTGATAACTCAGATAAAAATTGTTACCAAAAAGCCTATTGTTATTCTAATATCGTAAAATTGCGTCGAGCTGGCATATTGCCGTTGGGCTTTGAAATTGCTACTTTAAACAGTAATCCAGACAGCCCATGGACATTAAATGATGTTGTTGAAGGTTTTGATAAATGTAATTATCAAAAAGATACCCAGGGTAATATTGTGGGTATAAGCCACGATCCGGTAAATTATAAGTATTGCCACTTAATAGATCCTAACTGGGTGCTAAAAGTATCGCTTACAAAATGTAATGCCATGGGCTATACCAATACCTTGCTTACTTCCGCTGGCGCCGAACGAGTTCAAGAGTGCGTAGACATGTCTACCTGCGTCAGTTACGACAGCAAGGGGAATTGTTTGTCTTATGGTTATTGTTTACGCGATAAAAATACTTGGCGTTTAGACGCGGAAAAATGCGACAGCCAATATCGCACTTGTGTTTCTTTTAAAGATAGCAGTAAGAATGTGGCAAATTATCTTTATCGGACTTTGGACACTAGTTTTTGCGATAAAGATAATAGCGGTTGTTCGGCCTATAGTTTAAAGCAAAAAGATGGCAAATGGCAGACTTATTCAAGTTCTGATTTAAGTACTTTAAGAAAGGGTGAAATAACAGAGACATCTGTGGCGTCTTGGGAATCGTCGATGGTTTATTTAAACAGCTCTGTTTCTACAAAATGTTCTTCTGGCTCTGGTGGCTGTTCGGCATTTTCTGTTTCTGGCAATACGACTACTTTGTATGTTAAAAAAGCGCCAAGTTATTTAAATTGTTATGATACAGAATTAACCACCAAAGGAGTACAATGGCCAAAAACAAAAGCTGATTTGTCAAAATTAAATCCAAACAAGGACTGCGCTAATTACGCCGGCGTCTGTATTGCCGATGAAGCTAATTGCAATTGGTATATTTTAACTAATAATACAGCTACCAAAATACCCGGGCGTTACGAACCAGCGGTTGTTTCTTCTACCGGCAAAATTGTCTGGAACGATCAGTGCGATGCCAAATGCGAAGGTTATGACGCTTATCGCGAAATGTCTAGTAGCTATTCCAATGGCCAAGACGTAGCGTATATAATTCCGTCGTCTGGCTCTACCTGTACGTCTGACGACGAAGGTTGCGCTAGTTTTACAGACCTCAGCACAACTAGTGGCGGTTTGGAAAAAGTAGATTATTATTCGTACTTACGGCCTTGTATTTTGCCAGATACTGCCAAGCAAAAAACTTTCTATACTTACGAAGGCTCTACTATTGGCGGTTATCAATTAAAAGTTTATGTTTTAGAGAAAGATTCTATTACAGGCGGGCCAAAATATTTTTACCGCACGAGCGTCGAAAAAAACACTTACGATTCTATTTGTAGTGAGCAGGCGTACAAAGCAGGCACAGCTAGCTTGGACTGTCGCCAATTTAATGATGACGAAGGAAAAATTTATTATCGTTTGCTTTCAAAAACAATTGTAGTTGATAAAACTTGCACGCCGTATCGTTTGAACGATACTGACATGTATATAGAAACCGCTATTACCACCGAAACAGAGTGTGATTATCAGCTTGGAAATTTCAACAGCAGTACCGGCAAATGCGATTTATGTTTCCAGGGCGGTGAATATAAAAAAGGTTTTTGTTTCTATTATGGTTTGCCTAGTACCGCTACTTCTACTGCTGGCGCTAGTCGTTCTTGTTCGGCAAGCGTCAATACTTGCAAGGCATACAAGGGTAACGCTGGTAATAATATTAAACAAATATTTAAAGATGATTTTGAAAGTACCACCACCACACTGTCTCTAAAAGATTGGTCTAGCAACGTTTTCTGGTCGGCCGAATCAACCCATGTTGGCGAACACTCAATGGGTTATACTATAAAAGGTAGTGCTGACAAAATTACCAAATCTTTAAGTTTAACGCCATACAAAGGTTATACTTTAAGTTTTTGGGCCAAAGCCAGTGGTTCTAAATCTGTAACTATAAATTTAAAAAATGACAGTTCTGTAAAACTTGGCACCATAGCTTTGAATAATTCTTGGAATTATTACAAATTAGGGCCAGTTGATTTGGTTGGCACAGTTACTTCTACAGTTTTGGAATTTGACCTTAGTTTGATTGGCAATGAACAAATTTTACCTAGCGTGTTTTTAGATAACGTAGAATTAACCGAAATAACAAGCTATGTTTATCTGGTTAAAAATACTCTTACGGTAGACGCGGTTTGCGACAGCAGTCCAAACGATAATCTGCCGGGCGAAGCGTTGGGCTGTTCTGCCTATACAGACCCAAATAATAACAAAATATACTTAACCGGATTTAGCTATTTGTGCCGCGATTCGGCTATTGGCTGTACAGCTTTAATTGATACATATAATACAGAAACAGACATTAATCCAAATTTATATAATGTTTGGATAACTGGCATAGGCGGTTCTACAGCAAAAATTACTCTTGGCGTAAAAGATTATACTTGCTCGGTGCCAACAGGTGAAACAGGCTGTTATGTAAAAAATATTTCTGGCTTTACTGTTGCTTCTACCACTCTCGCGGGCGGTATTATTACTACTTCTACTATATATATACCAGCCGATACTAACAGAAATTCGCCAATATATTTGGTGGCTAATAAAACAGCTACTTGCAATAAAATTGATGTTGGTTGTGTTAATGCTGGAAAAGAAAAGTCAACACCAACAGGTTTAGGTTACGACACTGTGCTTATAAAAAATGATCCAGCCAGTTATAATAAGATATTATGCCAAAACGAGGCTGTTGGCTGTAACGCTTATACCGGCAGTGATGGCGCTAATTTGTATTTTAAAGATCCAAGTATTGTTGGCAATAAAATTTGTCAGTATAAAACAGACGCGACAGTGAATAGTATTAAATCCAGCGGTTGGTTTTGGAAAGGCGTTGGCGCCTGTGGTACTTCTACCAGCCAAGGAGTAACAACTGTTTACAGCCCAACACAATATTGTTCTAGCGATAGTGACTGTTCGGCAGTAAAAGGCTATGAATCTTGCGTTAACAAAGATAGCCAGCCGTGCTACCCGAATTATAAAAAAAGCGGCAATGTTTATGATATTTGGTCTTATGGCACAACCGGCAAATACGAAGGGTTTGTTGGTGAATGCCCGGAAAAGCAAGCCGGTTGTACAGAATTTATTGATCATAGTAATAATGACCAAGCTTATTATGTAATTAACGATAGCAAAATAAAAACAGCTGTTAGTGCCTGCAATACTCAAGTAAGCCAAAATTACGGCTGTGTTTTGTTTGATCAGACCGATATAGTCAATAAGTATTACCACACGACTTCTACTTATGAAGATAGCAAACAGAAAAATTACGCTTTAGCGAAGCCAATTTCTAGCTCTACGGCAAATAATTCTAATATAATAATGAAAGTAGTGCGCGACAGAGAGTGTGGCGAATGGTTGCAGTGCAGAACTTCACACACAGTATGGGATGATAAAAATTCTAAATATAAAGAAGTTTGCGACTATATTGGCCGTTGTGACAGCGCGACAACAGCCGGCAACATTCAGAGTAAAACTGACTGCGCTAATTGGGTAACAGGCAGACATGATTACCCCGATCAATTATTAACTCAGGCGCTTTATGTTAACCGAGATGTTAGCAGAAAAGGTATGGATTTTTCTGGGTTTAGCATGTTAGACGTGTACCCAGTAGAAGAATTGGTTCAGTTTAATATTGGCGCTAGCAATAATCCAGATTATCGTTTGGTAAAAGCGGTTGCTTGCGGCGGTGGTGCTATATGCGCTTCTACCAAGCCAGAGTCAACAGCATGTTTAACGTCTTCTACCGCAGGCTCTGCTGTTTATCAATCTTGTGGCAAGAACAACGAAGGCATTTGTATTAATGGCTTGTGTGTGCAATCGCCAAATGGCAAAGTTTCTAGTTTTAACGAGTTGCAAAGTAAGACAACCAAACAAGCTTGCCGGTCTTATCCAGAAAAAAATTCGCCATTCCCGAATTTTACCAACATGGCGCCAAACAAATCCCAGGTCTACACAAATGTAAACTTCTGCAACGAAGCTATTGGCACTGCTGGCTTTACGTCCGAAGAAAAAGACGCCACGTTGTGCGAGTGTAATTACGGCAAATATAATTATGGCGATAGTTTAACAAAATATTGGAATTATACTTTGCCGAATAATAATGGGTTAGACGGAAAAGGAACTAGCAAAGATAAAGTGGATGGTATTTGTAGCGGCAGCAAGGTTGGGAAAGAATTTGCTTGCGACGACGACAGCGATTGCGCGTCTACCATTACTGGCATGACCGGCAGTACTTGCCAATTACTTAAGAAAGAATCAAGGTTTGTTGGCTGGAGCGGTTATTGTTTAGAAGAAGATTCTGGCGCTTATTTGTATTCTGATGAAAATAAAAACCCGTGTCTTACCTGGTATCCAATAGAAAATCCAGTTGGGGCCCTAGACATTAACAGCGTGCCATCAGCCGGTTATCAACCATCTTCTTATGGAAATTATTATTGTTTAGAGGCAAGAGGCGGGTATGGGGATGTAAGCGGAAAGGCGTATAGAAAACAATTAATGCCAGAAACGTATTTTGGAGTGGATGGTACGTGGGTTGGTTCTCCTCCGAAAATGAATAAAGCAACTACACATTACAATGGCGGTTATAGCTGGGTTCAATATAGTATGTTAAATAAAGGTATTTATCTTCGCGATATAGATCGAGCGGTTATAGTGGTAGGGAACAAAACATGGCCATTTGTTTCGAGTCCCGATTATGCTGGAGATATGGTTCATACAGGCACATATTATATTAGAAATGGGGTAAAAATAAGCAATAGCACAAAAAGTAGTGTTGATTCGCCAGCACAAACTAGATATGGGAAATACGGAGGAACAATGGTGACTGATTTGGGTAGCTCGTATGATAAGGGGAGTAGTACTGACGGTTGCACCGTGGTAGAAGCAGACGCGGCGGGGGTAGCTGTTTTGCCTACAAGTAAAAGCCCAACCATAGTAGAGGCTTGTGATAAAACAGGTGGAGAGATATTGTTAAATGACGATACCGACGAGGCAGAGAGTAAAATATATACTATAAAAGGCGTAAAAAATAATGGTAAAAAAGTAATGAGATTTTTTTGGGATAATCAGGATAGTGGAATAGCAGGAACAATAGGCCACGATACGATTCCTTATATATTTGATGGATATGGGTTTTTTTCAGACATTGGAGATAAGTTGGGATATGATGATCAGTGGAGCGCGTCAGAAATGTGTGATAACGGCAATGAGATAGAGCAAGATACCTTTGAGGTTTATTTATTATTTGATAAAAATGATCAATTAGAAGAATTGGGGGTTGCCAACTGTTCTTCTGGTGAATACGAAACAGGAGCTAGTGGTGATGATAACAGTATTGAATTTCCTGTAAGTATTTACGTCGATCTTCGTGAATACTGCACCGCTATTGCCGAAGTTAGTAATGGCACAGGCAATGCTGCCTGGACAGATAAATTATGGCAAAGCACTAGTAATAAATTTCTAGATCCAACATTAAAATATTCATATTCAATAGATGAGGCGCCGTTAGGCTCTTTGTCTATGAAAACTCTTGGCACTGGTTCTTCTTGGGCTTGGCTATATAGCTCGCGTCAGTTGGTAAATAGCTCTGGTACTATATTTGGTTGTTATGGTCAGTGCGGTGGTGAGGTAGATACTTCACAAACAACGCCAGTATTAGACTTTACCAAATTAGCGCCAGATCAAGGTTTGATAGGTTCTGTAAAAGAAGCGAAAAAATATCTGCCCAATTTTTTTGCAAAAACTTTGAATGTGTTTACTTTGGGTGAAGTAGGCGGTGTTGATTGGCAAAAAAATCCTGTTTATAAAACATATAATGATTTTACTTATACTAAATCATATCCCAACACAGGCTACACAAAAGATGACACTGCCTATGGCGTAAATTACAACTACACCGAAATAGCCAACGAAGGCGCGAACGCCTATAAACACGCCCCGCAGATAAGAACAGTATTTAATTGCCAGTCAAACGGCAAATGCTACGAAGGACCTGAAGGTATAACAGTAAACAACAAGTCTAATGCCGAGGTACAAATTACCAGCTGGCCGGCGGCCGCGACAATGAAGTTCTATACTTTTGCCGATATAAATCAAATGCCATTAAAACAAATTACAATTAATTGGGGCGATGGCACGGTTGTTGGCCCATTCAACGGCATGTACCGCAATAAACGCGGGCTGGTAGATGGCGCTTGTCAATCAGGAACTTGCAATGTCACCAGTACTTATTGGGATACCACTAAAGGCAGTTATACAACCGGCAAATTTAAAATAGCAAGTAAAACTTGTACCACAGATAATGATTGTAAACGCATAGAACAATGTTTGGCCGATTCCGCGTCGCCAAACTTTGGCCAAGTGTTAGACACTACTTGCGAAAACGGCTATCAAAGTATTACCCATTCTTACCAATGTATAAAAGACCAAGCAGAATATTACTATTCCTTCGCCTCTGGTAAGTGTCCGCAAGAATTCACCAACGGCTGTTGCATTTACTATCCAAAAGCAAAAGTAAAAGATAATTGGGGGTGGTGTAATGGGGTGTGCGGGAGTGCAACTGGTGATGGAGGAATAGGGTGCTATAATGCACATCAAGTAGGTGGAGATAATGAATGTGATTCACATGACGGATCTTGGACTTCTACTTCAACAATGAAAGTAATCGTAGCGCCACAATAGAAAAGACTGTAAAGAGTAAATATAAAATCCCGAGTGAAATCGGGATTTTATATTCCTATGAAGAGAAAATTTATTTTTCTATTCAATGGGAGTCTCGGTGTGCGACGAGACTATTGTGCCGTTGCATTCTTTTTGCAGGTGATTTCTCGATCGTCTTTTCCTGTATGGCACGTGAGAGTGCCTTTGGAATCGACGACAGGACAATCATTGCAAAAAAAGCAAGGTGAGAAGTTAATTTTCCCATTGATCGGGATTGAAGAAGGCGTGCAGATGATTTGAGTTTCCGCGCACACCCACTCAACCTCCCAATCTTTGGGAAAGTTGCACACGAAGAGGTCGGGCTTGCCAGAGCCCGAGTCGAGGGGTTGGGCGGAGTCCTTTCGGACTCCGGTGTCGGACGTCTGCTGGCTATCCGACAGCGGCGGGGGATTACTCCCCCCATCATCGGTGCCGCAACCGATGAATGGGGTGATCGCGAAGAAAATCGCGACCAGCTTCATTCTTTTTTGCATCTGACACCTCCTCTTAGTTGTGTCTTTTGAAAAACAAAATAAAAATTTTATTTCCCCAAAGACACAAAAGAAGTGTCGTGCTTTTTTTCTTCCCCATTCCCTTTTTCTCTTTCCTCTCCTATTTCACGATTTTCTTTTTCCCTTGCGGGAGAAAGAAAATACGCGAGTTGTAAAAGAACATTTTTGATTTTTAAATTATTTACATTTAATAAATTCTTCAATATACTTCTTCTTGCGGAGCGTCTTCTAGATATAATTCTATTGCTTCTTTTAAGTTTTTTTCCGCTTCTTCTAATGTTTCGCCCTGAGAAGTTACTCCCAATTCCGCGCAATAAGCTACATAGAATTTATCTTCTAAATGATAGGTTGTAGTAAGTTTTAAAGTCATATAAAGTATATAGTTTATAAAACAGTATATTTAAGCACAAATAACCATTTTTGTCAATACACCCATTTAGCCATTTCTATTGTGCCATATTTTAACTTTGTCAACAACTAAAACTGTGGATAAGTTTTCTTGACGTTATTTTGATTTATGATATATTTAATTTAAGGCGGTGACTTTTGGGAAACTATGAGTCGCAGTCGCTTACCAGGCAAGATCCCTTAATTGGGATTTTTTGCTTTTTATAGATTTCGTGGATTTTACTTGCTGATATTTCATTTTATAAAAATTTGATAATTATTTTATAGGCATTTTATTGTCTTTGGTTATAATACATTTGGTGGACTCTATGGGCCCATAGTTTAACTGGTAAAACATCGCCTTTGGTAAGCGACGTCCGGGGTTCAAGTCCCCGTGGGTCCACCGACTAAACAACTCTGAATTTTTCAGAGTTGTTTAGTTAAAGTTGGACAGAACAATTTTATCCCCACTATCGTTGTTGGCAAGAGTGAAATGTGATATAATACTAAATAATTGGATATTTAAAATATCCCATGCGATATTTAAAAAATAAATTTTTACGTCTAAAAAATTATTATCAAACGTTATCCGCTCGCCAGCGACGATTGCGTCTTTTTAGTTTTTTAATTTTATTATTTTTCACATTAGGAGTATTAATCGTCCCGTCGGTAGCTTTTGCAGAAACAGATTTTAAAACCGCGATATATAATGGTTTTTTGGAATTACTTAGCAAAGCATTTTTGTGGTTAGCGGAAATTTGTATCAAGCTAACTATTTTTGCTTTAAAATTTATTATTGAAATTGGCGGCTATAATGGCTATATAGATTCAACGGCAGTAACAGTTGGCTGGGTAATGGTGCGCGATGTTGGTAATATGTTTTTTGTAGTAATACTGCTACTCATCGCTTTTGGCACTATTTTGGGCATAGAAAGCTATGAATGGAAAAAATTATTGGTAAAATTTTTCTTCGCCGCCATACTTATTAATTTTAGCCGTATTATTTGTGGGTTAATTATAGACGCGGCTCAAGTAGTCATGATTACTTTTATAAACGGCGTAGCCGCCACAGCTGGCGGTAATTTGATAAATTTTTTCAATTTCAACGATATCATGAAGCTTAGCGCCGCAGCCAAACCAGACCAAATAACCCAAGATGGCAATGTGTTTATGGCTTCTGTCGCTGCCTTTGTTTTCTCTGTCATGGCATTGACCATGATAGCTGTTTATTTACTGATATTATTACTTAGAATGATAGCCTTATGGATTTTAATCGTTCTCTCGCCATTAGCTTTTGCTTTAAGCGTTATTCCGCATACGCAAAAATACGCGCAAAATTGGTGGCAAGAATTTAGCCAAGAAATACTTATTGGCCCCATACTTGCTTTCTTTTTGTGGCTGTCTTTTGTTACCTTAAGTTCTAATGTTCATAGTGATATAACAGGAAACAGTGTTACTGCCCAAGCTGGCTTGGGTACGCAAACAGTAGAATCAGAAGCCGGGGCTGTTGGCCAATCTACCAGTGGTTCGGCCGGTATTACCAAAGCCATGAGCTGGGACAGTATGGCCAACTTTTTTATTGCTATTGGCATGTTGTATGTTGGCGCTCAAAAAGCCCAGGAAACCGGCGCGCACGGCGCGAACATGTTGAGCAAAGTTGGTGATTTTGGCAAAAGGGTAGCCACTATCGCCAGTGGCGTAGCGGTTGGGCATTGGTTGGTTGGCAAGGGAGAGCATGCGGTAAGCGCCGTGGGCAGTGGCTTGGCAAAAGTTGGCAAAGGGGCGTTGTGGTATATGCCACTAGTAGGCGGTGAAAAATGGGCGCGTGGCGCAAAAAGACAGTTCGCAGGTTTAAAATCTTGGTATTATGATACTGGATATAGGCCAGTGAAAGATAAAGATGGAAATATAACAATGGAAAAACGAAAAGGCCACCATATCCAACGAGCGGCCAATTGGTTCGCGCGCAAAGATATGCAATCGGAAAAAGAATTAAAGAAAACAGAAGATTTTGCTAAAAACAGACAAGAATTATTAAGTAAACGCGTTACCGGTGTGCCTACGTATTGGATGATGTCTAAAGATGAAAAAATAGAAGCCCTAGACAGAATGGAACAAGGCATGTTGGCCGAAGAAAAAGCCAGATCAGAAGCAAAAACCAAAGAGTTTCAAGCAGTCGGCAAGATAATGGTTGGCCACAGCCCGCGTATAAAAAACGGTGGGTTAGAAGATAAAAATCCAACAATAGAAGAGCAAAAAGCGGCTCATTTGGTAGCGGCCGAAGCTTGGGAAGGATTAGAACACGCGCACTTAGAAGACGCAAAGCGAGCTTTCTTGGCTGGCGATCAATCGCGAGAGTGGACAAAAAGTACGTTAAGTTCCGCGAAAGCCGAGCCGGTAGACGCGGCAAAAATGAGGCAAGAAGGCAAGACAGAAGATGAAATAAAATTAGCGCAAGCAAGATCGCGACAAGTAGCGCAAGGGAAAATGGCGCTACACATAATGGTTCATGCTGAGCAAGAAAAAAAGGCTGCCGAAGATTTGGTAGGTCAGATGAAACAACAAGAAATTGGCGATATTTTTGAAGGCGCGCAAGAAGAATTAGCACAAGCCATGGAACAACTGAAAAAAGGTGAAAAAACTTATGCCGAGTTAGCTAATGAAATGAAAAATGTCGGTGCCAAAGCGGCTTTAGCGGAAATTGCTCATAGTTATTACAAAGATAGACTAGCCGGCATTTCCAAAGATATGGCTGTAGATCAGGCAGAAAGCATGATGAGTTTTGAAAGAACTGGCAATGAAACACCAAACTCTGCTTTTAAAAAAGCAAGTAAAAAACAAATGGAAGCACTAGAGGGTGTAGAAAGAGAGCGCGGGGTGGCGATGGCAGCCGATTCTTTTAAAAAATTATTAGTAACAAAAAAACGAGTAGAAGCTGATGGAGGAAAATTAGACGTAGATCAAGAAGCGCAATATATGGCGTCTTTGCAGTTTTTAACCAAAAATGGCTGGTCCGATGATTTATTAGCTAGGCTAACAAATGTTGCTCGTAGCGCTGATGGGTATGGCGCAAATGATCATTCAGTAGCAGCCGAAGAAGCTAGAACATTAAAAAGTATTTTGGTGGATGATTGTGAATGGAATTTAGAAGATAACGATTCTTCTAATCGCAGAACAAACGACATGCACAGATTAATGGCTTTTGCTGGTGATTCTGGATTGTTACAATCAGAAAATGCGGTAGCCGCGTACCATGCCATGTTGGGAGCAAAAGGTCAGAAAGTTACGCGTTCGGAAGCGGCAAAACAGTTGGCGGAAAAAATCAAAACTACCTCAGGCGGGGCGGCAGCTGTGGCCACAGAATTGCAAAGAGATGAACATATGGCCAAAGTTATCAAAGCAGAAGAATGGTCTGGTGACAGATTTACCAAACAAATGCAGCAGTTTAATGATAGATTTGTAGAAGGTTTAACAGACCCCCATGAAATGGCGAAAAAATTTGTTGATAATATTAAGAAGTATGGCAACCAGCTAGAAATATTAACAGAAATGAAACCAGTAGCTATTAATACCACCCATATTGACGACGCCGGCCATGGTTATTTTGACATGCAAGAAGGTTATGCTTATGGACAATTATCCAATGAAGCTATGGAGTTTATGTTGGGTGATTGGATAAAATTAAATGCTTCTAAAAAAATGAGTAGTTTAAAATCACACGCTGTTGGTGATATGGATGAAGATAGTGGTACCTTGCGTAATTTTGATAAAAGAAGATTAGGTGCAACTTTTGAAGGTGTTGATACCAAGACTAAATTAGAACAGCCAGATACTCGTTTCAAACGTCATTTAGTAAAGTACGCGGCGGATGAGGAGTTTGTAAACAATGAAGAAACAGGAGCTTTAAAAATTGGCCACGAGGGTTCTGCTATTTTGACAAAAGATTATGTTGAAAAATATTTAGCTAGATTTATTAAAGGAGGTTCTAAGTTTAGTTCCCGAGAAGACGCTATAGAGCAGGCCACAAGAGATGCTCAAGAAGAAGTGGCTAGAGATTTTGCGGTTGCCTTGGAAGCAGCGCCGCAGGCATTGATGGCTTATTTAGGAACAGGCGGCGGTGTTTCTTTTGAAGACTCTATGGAGGGCAAGATGAATTTAGATTTATTTGGGGTACCAATAAGAAGTTTGGAGGATTTTACAACATGGATAAACACGCGCACCGCTCAAAGAAGTGATGGTAAGCGAGATAGAAGAGAAATAGGCCCATTGGATCACACCAAGATTAAATTACCAAAGGCTCAAAAAGCAGCAGCCAGAGCAGCGGGCACTCCAGCCACTACCACTACCACCTCCGCCACTGCTACCGCTACTACCACCACCACTACTACCGCCACTGATGCCGCTCCTACCCCAGCTACAACTGATGGCGACGTAGAAGATGACGAAGAGGTGTCCCCAATTAGTAGTGATTAAATAAAAAATAGTTTAAAATTCGATAATTTTTATGGATATAGGTGATCCAAAAACAAAATTATTGGTTAGTATTTCTAAGATTAAAGAATTAAATTTAATTGTGTCTTCTTTGTTTAAGAGTGAAATCGCAGATATTTCTGTTTGGCGTTGGTTGAATGATGTTTTAGAAGATAAGAAAGATTTAAAAGGCAGAGATGAAAATATTAATATTTTAGATGAAGTTTATATTAATTATTTTTATAATCTTTTAGATTTATTAGATAATGATTTATTAAAAAAAATACTTGATTACACAAAACAGATTAATCAACTATTAGGTCAACAAAAAACCTTAATAGCTAAAAGTGTATCAATCACGTCTCCCCAGTGGCAATTATTAGGTAATAAATTAGATTTAACCCCACAAGGCGTAGCAGAAATAGGAGAAAAAATAAATTCATTAAACACGGAAACGCAGAGTCAAGTGATAAAATTGTTTAATGATTTATTTTTAGTCTATGAACCTTGCAAAGTAAATTTTCAATTTATCATGGCTTCTTTATTACATTATCAGCCAAAAGAAACACCGGCTACTTTTAAAAAATTTAAAGAAACCCTACAAATATTGAAAGGAAAAGATCCTAATGATATAGAAAGCAATAGAGAATTACAATTAGGCATAATTCGTTATTTGGGCCAAGCCGTGTCTAGCCACGACGCGGAAACAGGCTGGGGAGCAATAGCTGTACTATTAAACACAAAATTTACTCCAGAAAATACTAAAGGTCTTTATAACACTTTATTCTATGTTAGCTTGCTTTATTTAGCCTTTGCTAATTTAGATAATTCGTCACAAGAGCAAAAAACAGAATTATTCAAACAATATGTTTGGGAAGCAATTAAATATAAAGTACCTGTTAGAACTATACTAACTCTATTATTGGCCGACCAGCCAGAAGTAATTGATTATATTAATTTAAGCGGTTCTTTAGCGCAAAATATTTTTCAGAGCCAACAATTATTGTACATTAATAATCAATTAACAGTTGGCGAATTCTTAAAACAATTTGATGAATATTCTCAAGGTAAATATTTAGATAAAGCCATTCATAGTTCTTATGTTGAAAAACAAATTCAGAAATACCAATTAGCACCAGAAAATAAAGATTTACTATTAGAATTAATTTATCTCTATACTAGTTTACACGAAGGAAGTTTAATAGATTATCGTGGCTTGTTGAGCGATCAAGATGAAAAGTATTTAAAATATAGTTGGGCAGAAGTTGTAAAAAAAGATATTAGTGAAAATGAAACAGCAGAAATTAAACAATATTTACAGTTATTACATCGTCCGTTTAGAACCAAAATGCAATTAATCAATTATTTTCGTAATTTGGATTGGGACAAAGAGCCGTATTTATCTCGCGTGTTAATATTAGATAATATTTACGAAGAACTTTATGGCCAGTATTATGGTTCTTTGGTATATTTTGACGCCAGTGATAACAAATGGCATTTAAACAATACAGAAGGAATAGACTTGCCAAACTAAAAAAAAACATGCTAGAAAATGCACCTCAACCAATTTACGCCTATATTTTCCAAACCTGGGAACAAACCCGAGAAGCTATTTTAGAGTTGCAGAAAAATAAAGGACAAATAATAAAATCTTTGGGCGAGCCGGCGAAAAAAATGTTTACTTACTTTTCAGCAGTTTATTATTTAGCCAATAAAAATAGCACCGATGGTTTTTACGCCAAATTAAACCAGCAAATAATTAATTTATTGGATTTAGCAGATGTAGAGGCGTTAATTGATAACCCCAACAGTCAAGAAGCTTTGGCCAACTTATCTATTCAATTAGTTTTTATCAACGCTGGTTTAAATAATTTAGAAAATATTACCCCTTACGATAAAGAAGAATTAACAAATATTGTTAGTGGCACATTTAAGCATTACGAAGATATTGTCTTGGTTTATACTCTAAGACAAGCTTTAGACAACCAAGATACAGGCCAAGTAGCTAAAATAATTTTACCATGGTTGTATAGCGAGCGCGCTGATAATTCTCCAAAAGAGTATGATTGGCCAGAAGTTTTTATATACGCTTTGACCCTTGACGTTGTTTGGCAAGCTTTCCAATTTTTATCCGAAAGAGAGCAAGAATTTTTATTGCAAAGTTATTATTATCAAGCTATTGTTTGCGACGTGCCTTTGCGTGAAATTTTTAGGCATATTTTTACCAATATTATTTTAACAACAGTAAGTAAAGATAAACAGGCAAAAATGTTTGTCAAGGCTTTTGAAAAAAATGATGAAATGATAGTAATTAATTTTACCACTCAAGAAACTAAACAATTTAATATTTTGTTAAATAATTTTTACGCCTTGGCTGGCAGTAATTTAGGCGGTGGTTTTAGCCAGGAAAAATATATTAACGAAATTTTTGCCAATCAATCAGGGAGAGCAATCTACAGCGCTTGGCTTAGAGAAGCCTTAAATATTATTGTGCATATTAAAAAGGGTGATTATAGTTTTTAAATTATGACGGATTTAACTCAACAACCTACCATTTTAGTTAAAAAAGCCGATGGCACCACCACGCGGATGACTTTGGAACAGGTAAAAGCAATGCAGACTGAAAAAACAACAGCTGTCGCGCAACCAAGCCAGCCTCAAGTTGAAATTAAAAAACCTCTCGCGCCTATTTATTCTATTGAACCAATAATTAAAAAGACAGAAAAAATAATCAATCCAACCAGTGTTAAGCAATGGACCAGAGAAGATAGCAAGTCTTTGTTAGAAGAAAAATTAGACAAAAAAGAAAACAACGCTCCACTAGTAAGTTTGGGGCGTCAAAATCAAGTAGCGCAAGTTTTGAGCAAATTAAATTTTAAGATAGCGCCAGAAAACAGTAATCGTTTCCAGAGCATCATTCAGTTGCGTTTAAAAGATATTCGCGATGAAGAACAGACACGAGATTCTCTGCTAAAGCCAGTTCTAGAAGGCGGTATGGCGCTTCCAGAAGAACAAACAGAAAAAGTGATGGCGGCGTGTTCGTCTATTATCGCGAGCCAAAACGTTAGCGAGGGTGCGGCTATACAATTAAAGAAAGACGGCCTTTCAAAGAGCGGGATTGCTTTGTCGCCTTTGGCTCCTCGCAATGACAGAATACCAATGATAGAACCAGAAGAACTGCCGCAGGTTTATCATGAGCCAGCAGTACCAGCAACGAGTACGCCATTTAATACATTTAGTGGACAAAGAAAAGGTGTCGCTCCGCTCCCTCAGAATAACAATCAAGCAAGGTTGTCGCGATACGATTCAAACGATAATTTAAAATTAAATACCGCGCCGGCTGTTAAAAAAGTAATGCGAGACGTTGTCTCGCCAGTAGTAGAAATGGGCCCGATAGAAGATATTGGCGCGATGAGTTTGATTGATTTTCGTCGTTTATCTCCAAACCCCGCAGAAGCGGCAGCGCGTTTAAAACAAAAGCTGCTTAATTTAAAAGACGAAGCCTATTTATTGTATTTAGATGGCTTAGCCGCTTGGCACAATAGCCCGTTATTTCGTGATTATATCAGCGCAGTAAGCCTGTCTTTATTAAAAAGACAGCCATTAAAAACAACGATGGCTGATAAGAATAAATTACAGGTGGCAGAGCTAGAGGCCATAGTGAAAATGGAGCGGGAGTTATAACGGAATTTATGAATCAATTTGTTGTTCCACAATTTATAGACGTTGAAGATAAAATTTTTGGGCCAATTACAACCCGTCAATTTGTAATTTTATTATCCGCTAGTTTAACACTGTTTATTGCTTTTAAATTGGCCGATACCATGTTGTTTATTTTTTTACTGGCGTTAATTGGCGGTAGCGCCTTGGTGTTGGCTTTTGTCAAAATTAACGGTCAGCCATTTCATTATTTTATTTTAAATATTTTTCAAACCATTCATCGGCCAAGCCGTCGTATTTGGCGCAAAGAGTATACTAAAACAGAATTAGAAGATTTTCGTCAAGAACAGAAATTTGAAATAACTGAACACATTGAACATCGCGCGCGTTTGTCGTATAATAGGATACGTGATTTATCATTGGTGGTAAATACCGGTGGATATTATAAGCCAGATTAATCAAAGTAAACGTAAATTTAACTCTTTGCGCCAAGGGATATGACTTTTTGAATCGTCCCGCCAAGGCGGGATCGCTCAAAAAGTAATATCCCTTGGCGTGACGCGTGAAGATGGCTATTCAAATGATTATGAAAAACAAACAAGCGGAAAAAAAACGTAAAAGTATTCCAGCAACACCACAGCATTTGCCGTTTGTAGAGGTGAAATCCGACACGGTTGTAATGAAAGATGGCACATTGCGGGCGGTACTCATGGTTTCTAGTATTAATTTTGCTTTAAAAAACGAAGACGAACAAAATGCTTTGATTTCTGCTTATGTTTCTTTTTTAAATTCTTTGGATTTTCCTTTGCAAATAGTAATTCAATCGCGGCAGTTATATATCAAGCCGTATTTACAAAATTTATTACAAAAAGAACGCGAGCAAACCAACGAGCTTTTACGCGCGCAAATTGCCGATTACCGTTCTTTTGTCTCGGAGATGGTTAGTTTGGGGAAAATAATGAGCAAACAATTTTTTGTTGTTGTGCCATACGATCCGCTATCTAATAAAAAACGCAGTTTTTGGTCGCGCGCGGCAGAAATGGTAAATCCGGTAAAGATCGTAAAATTAAAAGAGAATCGTTTTTTGCAGAGAAAAAAAGATTTAGATATGCGAGTAAGGCAGGTAGAATCTGGTTTGGCTAGTATGGGATTGGAAGTGGCTCGTTTGGATACGCAGTCTTTGATAGAGTTACTTTATTCTACGTATAATCCAGACGTAGCGTTTAGCCAATATTTATCGCCAGTGGATCAATTAAGAGTTGAATGACAAAATTATTATGGCATTTATCCCTAAAATCGGAAAATTCGCGGCAAAGCAGGAAACAGCTTTGAACAAAGATCAAACCAAGCTAGCCAAAAAAGCAAGCGAGGAATTATTAACTTTGCAAGAAGAAAAATTGTACCGTGAAGGCACGGTTTCTATACGCGAATTAATAGCGCCAGCGGCTTTTAATGTTGAGTCAAACTATCTAAAATTGGGAGATATTTTTTGTCGGACAATGTTTGTTATTACTTATCCCAGGTATATTTCTATTGGCTGGAGCTCGCCGATTATTAATTTATCCATTACCATGGATATTTCCATGTTTTTTTATCCGGTTAAATCGGCTATTATTCTAAAACAATTAAAGAACAAAGTCGGCGCTTTAGAAGCGCAAATTTCGGCCGATGCCGAAAAAGGCGCGCCCAGAGATCCAATACGAGAAACAGCTTTGCGCGATATAGAATCTCTGCGCGATGATTTAACCCAAGGCGTAGAACATTTTTTCCAGTTTGCCTTTTACGCTACCATTTATGCTAAAACAAAAGAAGAGTTAGACCAAGTATCAGAAGATATAGAAAATATTTTTGGCTCTAAATTAATTTACAGCCGAAAAGTTTTTTATCAAACCGAACAAGGTTTTAATTCTACTTTGCCTCTGGCTAACGACGAACTGATGATTTCTTTTAACATGAATTCTTCGCCTATCGCCGCTTCTTTTCCGTTTATTTCTGCCGAATTAACTTCGGACGATGGCATACTTTATGGCATTAACCGCCATAATAATAGTTTGATTTTATTTGATCGTTTTTCTTTGCAAAACGCCAATATGTGTGTTTTTGCTACTTCTGGCGCTGGTAAAAGTTATGCTATCAAATTAGAAATTTTACGCTCTATGATGATGGGCACGGATGTTATCGTCATAGACCCAGAAAGAGAATACGAACATTTATGTGAAGCTGTTGGCGGCACTTATATTAATATATCTTTATCTTCGGAAAGCAAAGTTAATCCTTTTGATTTGCCACGGCCAATGGGCCAAGAAACTTCTACCGAAGATATAATTCGTGGCGCGGTAATTACCGCCAAAGGCTTGCTGCGTATTATGCTTGGTGGGCTTACCACCGAACAAGACGCTATTATAGACAGGGCGCTTATAGAAACTTACGCCAAAAAAGATATTACCGCGGACGCTGATTTGACTGCTGTTAAGCCGCCTATAATGCAAGATTTGCAAGAGGTTTTAGAAGGTATGACAGGCTCTGAAGAATTAGTGATAAAATTAAGTAAATTTACTAGTGGCACTTTTAGCGGCTTGTTTAATTCGCCAACAAATGTAGAAATGAATAATCAACTGGTAATTTTTAGTGTTCGTGATTTAGAAGAAGAACTGCGCCCAATGGCTATATATGCTATAGTTAATTATATTTGGAACGTGGTGCGTTCGGAGCGTAAAAAAAGAATATTGGTTATAGACGAAGCTTGGTGGCTGATGCAACACGAAGATAGCGCTCGTTTTATTTTTGCTTTAATTAAAAGATGCCGTAAATATTATTTGGGGGTTACCACTATTACCCAAGACGTAAATGATTTTTTGCGTTCACAGTACGGTCAATCCATAGTTAATAACTCGGCTCTGCAATTATTATTGCGCCAGTCTTCGGCGGCCGCCGATTTGATTCAAAAAACTTTCTTGTTAACTGACAGTGAAAAGTATTTGTTACTAGAAGCCGGAGTAGGTGAAGGTATTTTCTTTGCAGGCAATAAGCATGCCGCTATAAAAATCACCGCCTCGTATACCGAAGACCAGCTAGTTACTACTAACCCGGAACAGCTATTAGAAATTGAGCGAGCTAAACAAGAATTCGCGCGAGAAACCGGACGATAAGTTATAAAGTTTATATATTTATATAATTAATTTTATGCCTTTACGTACTCGTATTTTTGTATTTATTAGCGCTACTGTCCTAATAGTTTTAGGTATTAGCATTTTGTTAATGGTTATTAACAAAAAAACAAAACAATCGGAAACAGCCACTACAACCGTGTCAACGGTTAGTAGCGTTGGTGATAACAATGGTTTGGTGTCTGATGGTTCTGGCTATATTACCGACACTAGTGGCCTTTTAAGTGGGCAAGCTGGTCAAAAATTAGCCGTGCAAGTGCCCACTACCGAGGAGGTAGAAAAAAACAGCGTTAGGCAGCTTGCCAAAATTTTTATAGAACGTTATGGTAGTTATTCTTCGGATAATGATTATCAGAATATCAAAGAAGTTAAGAGTTTGTGCGCGTCTTCATTGTGGTCGGAATTAAGCGGCAAGATGACGGGTGTTAAATCAAATGATTTTACTGGGGTAACTACCAAGGTTATTAGTAGTAAAATAACTAGTTGGTCTAGCTCAGCGGCAATTGTTTCTTTGGAGACAATGAAAACAGAAGATAGTAATGGTACAGTTAAAAATACTCAGCAATCAGCCACTGTTTATTTGAGTTATGTTAGCGGGCAGTGGTTGGTGAATAAGTTTGAATGGAAATAGTTTTTAATATCTGTCGTGGCTTATTTAGATTTTAGAAATTTATATGCTAAGGAGGGGATTAAATTTTTTGGTTGAAATTTTATTTCCAGTATTTTGTATTGAATGTAAAAAAGAAGGGGAATGGTGGTGTGAACAATGTTGGGCAAAATTAAAGTTAGCAGAAATACAAAGTTGTCCGGTTTGCGGAATAAAAACAAATAGGGGAGAAGTATGTGAGAAATGTTTGGCCGTTTCATGTTTAAATGGGATAACGGCCTTTTTTAATTACCAAGAAGATAGTTCGTTGGCTAAATTATTAAAACAGTTTAAATATCAATGGGCGAATGATATGGTGGGGGTGTGGGAAAAAATTATTGGTGGTATTTGTCATCCCGAGCGGAGGCCGCCGCAGGCGGCCGTAGTCGAGGGATCCCTTGATAGTGTTTTATCACGTATTCCATTTATTTTTCTCCCCATCCCCCTCCACCTTCGCCGCCTACGCGAGCGTGGTTTTAATCAAGCCGAAGTGTTTGCCAAAATATTTTATAAAGAATTAAAACAAAAAGGTTGGCAGGTAAATTTTGATAATTTAAGTTTGTGTCGGATTAGAAATACTAAACAACAAGCCAAATTAACAGGGGCAGAGAGAAGAAAAAACATGGGTGGCGCGTTTAAATGGATAAAAAAACAACCAGCCCCAGCGTTTATTTTGTTATTTGATGATGTTTTTACCACAGGCGCTACTATGCAGGAATGCGCTCGAGTGTTAAAGGAAAATGGGGCAAAAATCGTTTGGGGAGTGGCGATGGCTAGGGGCTAAACTCCCAGACATTACTAGTATCATCTGTATATATCAATTGCCAGTTTTTACTATTTTCTAGATCTTTTTCTATTTGCATAGCGTCTAAAGAAAACAGGCGATCAAGGTCTTTTTTGTCAAATAGCATTTTGTTCATCCAATTTGGTTTTGGGTATGCTAGTAATTTTTTTTCTAAAACAATGTATTTTACTTGGTTTTTTTCTAACTCTAATAGCTTGTTCTCTTTGGTAATTACTTCAATATGTTTTTGTAGCCAAGACTCGCCATCATCAGCTATCCAAGTGGCCGCGCTACGGCCGTCTAAATGTAACAGCGCGTTTGGTAGGTTCCAAACCAGATAGCCTCCCCAAGAATAAGCGTTAAAAAAACGCGGACTAATTTCATTTTTTATTTTTTGTTGTAAAAATTCCGTGGCTTTTACCGGGAAGCTGTATTTTGTTAGTAATTCTTCATCTTGCCACACGTTTTGGTTTATTCGCAAATGCGGAAGAAACCAAATGGCGTAAACAAGGCATATCGTGTACACTAATATCATCCCCGCAGAAGCGGGGATCCAGAAGAAAAATGCGTTGGATTTGCGCTTCTGCGGGAAGGACAGATGATATTTTTTTGATTCTTTAAGTAGAGAGACCACCTCTTGCCACACCGCCATTAGTAGTGGCACACAAATTAAAACTAAGAAAAAGTTATTTCTTTTATATTGAATAGCGGAAATAAAAAAAGCGATAAATAACAATATTTGCGGCCAAGTAAAGAGTTTTTTTTGCCAGTTCATTGTTATAATTGCTATAACAATCGCGGCTATTACCAATGGCCACCAGTAAACAGGGTAAGTAAAACTAGGCAACCACTCGTTTATATGCATTTTATAAAAACTGTTGGTAAAATAATGTATCACCTCCGACCACATTTTCCAGCCATAGGGGTTTATAATAATCGCCAAGCCAGCAATTATCTGCCAAATTATGACGTTATAGATAGTTTTTATTGTCCAGTTTGTTTGTTTAAGGCAAAAGTATTTTAACCATTTTTTTGTTTTTAATCTATCAGATATCAATTGTATAATATTTCCTCCAAGATAAATATTAATCGTAATAAACCCTAATATCCAACTGCCGTGGAAAAATGACCATAGCCATAATATCAGCGGCCACCAGTAATAAGTTTTTTTTGTTGGCAGTTTTTCCAAACTCCACCATAGTAAAACAAAAAATAGGGGAGAGAGCATAGATAGTCGCATCATCATGATAAATTTCACAGAAAGCGCGGCTAGCAGAATTATAATTATTGAAAATGGCGTTAGCTTTTTATTAAATATTTTGGCGGCAATAACAAAAGCCAACCAAATAGCCAGGCTGATTAAAATTACCAGTGAAAAATAGCCAAGATTTTTGTTTAGCCAGTAAAACACAATATCCCCGCCCCATTCATGATTTACCCATTCATGTCCGTAATATGTCCAGGTATAGCTGTCGGTATATTGAAAGTTGTTATTCCAAGCATCTTGGCCAAAACGCAAATGCCAGCCAAAGTCGCCATCAAAGGTGTTAGAGATAATGGTTAAGATAATAAAAAACCCGAAAACAAGGAGAATAATTTTGTGTAACCCAGATTTCATAGTTAAATATTACGCGTTATGTTTGACGTGTTGACTATTTGCTAATTTTTGTTACAATTATACCACATTATAGAAATTTTGGAGAGGTGGCTGAGCTTGCCCCGCCTATGGCGGGGTGAAGTCGAAAGCGGCAAGTTTTCTAGTTTATGAATTGTGTATATATTATACAAAGCCAGCAGAATAACAGATATTATATAGGTTCAACTAATGATTTGAATAGAAGAATTAAAGACCACAATGATAATTTAGGCTGTAAATATACAAAATTTAAAGGCCCATGGAAATTAGTATGTTATAAACCTTTATCAACTATACAACAAGCTAGAATAGAAGAAAAAACAATTAAATCGTATAAAAGCGGAAATGCTTTTAAAAAAATTATTAATGGAGAGGTGGCTGAGTGGTCGAAAGCGGCACACTGCTAATGTGTTGTACGGTT
>CAYZYP010000010.1:0-50545 GCA_964482695.1 uncultured Gammaproteobacteria bacterium
GATAATCCATACATTTCTGAGTGTGTCAGATGTATGGTACCAATACAGGGTATGTATGTAATTTGCCAAAAAACAAGGGAAAAGATATAATAGAACCACTAATTTAAATCACAAATATACACTAATATAGAATATTTATATGCTCTATATCGCATCCGACCATGGTGGCTATAAACTTAAAAAACGCCTTATTAGATACCTAGAAAACGAATTAA
Organism: uncultured Gammaproteobacteria bacterium; assembly: GCA_964482695.1. Taxonomy (GTDB): domain Bacteria; phylum Patescibacteriota; class Patescibacteriia; order Magasanikbacterales; family GWA2-37-8; genus CAYZYP01. The sequence goes on from CAYZYP010000010.1 coordinate 216, forward strand.
ATAAGCCGGTAACCGATATGGGGCCAAATGATTTTATAGAAACCGACGACTACCCGGATTATGCTATTCCCTTGGCCAAAAAAGTGGCGGAAAATAACGATAATTTGGGAATTTTGATTTGTGGCACAGGCAATGGTGTCTGCATCACAGCCAACAAAGTTACCGGCATTCGCGCGATTGTTGGCTACAACATAGAAGCAGCAACACTGGGCAAAGAACACAACAACGCCAATATTCTCTGTTTGGCAGGCCGAGTGCTTACCGAAGACCATGCCTTGGCGATTGTTAAAAAATTTTTAGAAACGCCGTTTAGCAATGATGAAAGACATGTAAGAAGATTAAAAAAAGTAGAAAAAATAGAAAAATAAATATGCAAATAACCCCCACCCTACTTGTCCCAACCTATCAAGAACTAGAAAAACAACTAAAACAAGTCGAACCTTTTTTTGATTACGCCCAACTAGACATTATGGATGGGCAATTTGTTGATAATAAATCATTCAATTACAACGAGAACCGTGATTTAAGTAAGTTCTTCAATGACGAGACAAAAACTAAATTAAAATATGAGCTACATTTAATGGTGCAAAATCCGCTTGATGAAATCATCAAATGGAAAAACGTCCAGCATGTTTTTAGAGTAATTTTCCATATTGAAGCCGATGACAATCCAATGGAAACCATCGCTAAAATACGCAAAAATAACTGGCAAACCGGTATTGCTCTTAACCCGGAAACACCCCTATCAAAAATAACGACTTACTTAAACTTGATTGATGTAGTATTATTTATGACAGTTCATCCCGGCCAACAAGGCGCGCTATTTTTACCAGAAGTTGGTGAAAAAATTAAACAAACTAGTCAATTAAACATTAAACCATTGATAGCTATTGATGGTGGGATTAACGCAAAAAATATTGCCTTGGTAAAATCATGGGGGGTAGAGGTATTTAATATTGGTAGCGCATTGATGAAAACAAATAATATTAAAAAAGAATATCAAAAATTAAAACAAATAATTAATAGCTAGAATAATTTATAATTATGTTAGATCTTATCATTATTGGCGGTTCTGCCGCAGGATGCAGCGCGGCGGTATACGCGGCCAGAAGAAATTTAAACTTTAAAATGATCACCGACAATTTAGGCGGTGAAGTCGCGCTGTCGGGAATTGTTGGTAATTGGCCAGGTGTTATCAGAACACAAGGTTTTGAATTAGCCCAACAATTTATCGCCCATATTAAACATTATCAAGTTGACGTTGAAGAAGGCTGGAAAGTAGAGAAAATTGAACCAATTAAAAAACACTTTGCTGTTACTGCTAAAAACGCCACAGGTGAAATCAGACAACACGAAACAAAATCAATTATTATCGCCACTGGCATCCACCCTAGATTACTAAATATACCGGGTGAAAAAGAATTCAGAAATAAAGGCGTTACTTATTGTACCGTTTGTGATGGTCCTTTATTTAAAGGAAAAACCACTATAACTATTGGTTCCGGCAACTCTGCTTTGGAATCAGCTTATACGATGTCTAAAATTGCCAGTAAAATATACCTCTTAAGCAAATACCCGGACACAAAAGAAAAAAACTACGGCTTCCCTCCTGGCGAAAATATTTTAATAGAAAGGGTTACGGCCCTACCTAATGTAGAAGTAATTTATTCTGCTTCTGCTTTGGAAATAATTGGACAAGATAAGGTAAAAGGGTTAAAATATAAAAAAGAAAATGGCCAAGAAAAAACGCTCGAAGTTGATGCTATTATGATCCACGTTGGCCAATTACCAAATTCCGGACTGATTCATTTTATTGAAAAAAACAAAATCGGTGAAATTATTGTTAATAAAAAGTGTCAAACCAATTTTCCCGGAATTTTCGCGGCCGGTGATGTTTCCGACACCCCTTACAAGCAAATCGGAATTGCTGCCGGGCAAGGTATTACCGCTGCTTTGGCAGCCATTGAATATATCAACAAGTGGAAAGAAGACTAAAAAAATTTAATTTTATTATATGCCGCCATTTTCTTCTTTATTACCAACCCTTCCTTGGCCGTTAATCGACATTGTCATGAATGTTGTCGCTGGATTGGGAGCAATTCTACTCACCTATGGTATTTTTTTAGAAGCTGAACGTCGGCAAGACGCGGTGTTTGTCGTTGGTTCTGGATGTCTTTTTGTCTTTGCTCTCTGGATTGGCAGTACTATTTTCTGCATAGCAATGGGTGGTTTTTTTATTGGTAGTCTTATCGAACTCATAGAAATTATGCTCGGCCGCCATATCCACAGCAATGAATTGGTAGAAAAGTATAAATGCCCATCAGGAAAATAAAGGGTATTTACCCTATATTTTATGTACCATCTTATCACAATAGGCGACGCGGTCGTAGATACTCACGTGCAAATAGACCAAGCGTCATTAGAATGCGACATTAATCACAAACATTGTCAGCTTTGTTTTGATTACGCCAGTAAAATACCAATTGCAGGCAGTTTTCAATGTTTGGGTGGTAATGCTACCAATGTAGCTATTGGGGCCACTAAATTAGGATTAAATACAGCTATCTTTAGTTCTGTTGGAAATGATTCTAATGGCGAAATGATCGTCGACGAACTAAAAAAATACGGCGTTAATACTAGTTTTGTAAATCTAGACAATCAAACTCAAACTCGTTATTCAATTATCCTCAACTTTAAAGGTGAAAGAACTATTCTTTCTTACCACGCCAAAAGAAAATATAATTGGCCACAAAACTTGCCGCCGACAGACTGGATTTATTATACTAGTCTAAGCAAAGGTTTCGAGGTTATGCAAAATAAACTAATAAAATTCTTAGACACACACCCAACAGTGCGCTTGGCTATTAATCCGGGTTCTTATCAAATCAAAAATGCTCTTAAAACATTAATTGGGATAATTAAACGAACTGACATTTTATTTGTTAATTTAGAAGAAGCAGAAAAAATCGCTAATACAACTTTAAAAAAAGCAAAAACAATTTCTGCTATTATCCATAAACTATTACTACAGGGCGTAAAAGAAGTGATTATTACAGATGCCACACGCGGGGCTTGGGCTGGCAACGAAGAAGAAATTTGGCATTTGGACAGCTATCCCGTGACAGTAGTGGCAAAAACCGGCGCTGGAGATGCTTTTTCTGCTGGTTATTTATCCGCTCGCTTTTACAATCATGATGTGCCAACCTCCATACAATGGGGCGTTGCCAATAGTTGTTCTGTAATTTCCGAACATGGGCCGCACCAAGGACTACTAAACCAAAAAGGAATCAAAAGGATGATTTCAAAATACGCGAAAATTGAGCCGAAATTGGTTTAAAAAATTTTTAATGTAAAAAACGTATTTTATCAATACGTTTTTTTGTTACCAAATATTTTTTATCCCCAAAATCGTAACACCAACCAAATTTGTAATAATATTATTATCGCTAGCATGGCTTGAAAAGAAAGTTTCTTTGTTTTATGGCGGAAAACATGCATCCCAATAAGTGTGCCAATTGACCCGCCGATCAATGCTAAAAACCACAACATTTGTTCACTTATTCGTCGCGCTTGTTTCGTGGCTTTTATTTTATCCTCGCCACAGACAACAAACGCCGCTATGTTTATTAATACTAAATAGATAATTAACACCTGGTGCAAAGGCAATAAGGCTAAAAAACCATACAACACCATAAAATTAATATTTTAATCCATGTTAAAAAAATCTACATCCACCGGCAAATGAATTCCTCTCATTCTATTTAGATCTTCTCTTCTGCCTTTAAAAAATTCTTGCATATTTTTTATTTCATCATATCGCAATTCATTTCCTAACAAACACAGACTATGTTCAATATCTCTAATTTTTCCTCTCATTTCCTCTACTAAAACAGGGTGGTCGTTTTCTGCTGCCAAAAATTCTCTCAAATTAATTAATTCTATTTTAACTTCACCAAGTAATTGGTCGTACTTTTCCACCTTTTTTAAAAAATCTTGTTTAGTCAAACCAACCAAATCACGGTCGACATATTCTCGTATTTTTTTCTTTGTCTCTACCAACGCTGGCATAAGTTCCATGCGTTCATCACTAGTAAAAAATTCCGCTGGCCGCCCAGAATGTAAATCATGCCACGTACCACCGCATGCTTTAAATTCATTATATTTATCCTGCAAACTCTCGTCTAGGTAAGACAATAAAAAATGTTCGCCAATTTTGTAATCAGCTGCTTCTAAATAATCCCGATAAGCCATTCGCCATGGCCAAACAAAATAACCATACTTTACCATTTCATTTTCCAGTTCTTCCAAAGATGCGCTAATATTATTTTCAAACCTCTCTAAACTTTGTTTTATTTCTTCTTCAATCTCCTCTGGAAAAAGTGGTGGCAAATTATTGTAAAGATGACGATAAATTTGAATAGTAAATTTCATAATTAAGAAGTAGTGAGTAAAGAGTAAGAAGTAGTAATTTAAAAAACAATCACAGCTACTTCCTACTCTCTATACCCTACTCTCTAAAACGTGATACATCGCCACCCCGCCGGCAATACTAACGTTCAAACTTTGCTTTGTTCCTCTCATCGGTATTTCAACAACCATATCACAAAATTTTAGTAAATTTTTCTCCACACCAGTTTTTTCGTTACCAACTATTAGAGCCAGCGGAAATTCAGGTTTCCACTTAAATATACTAACACTGTTTTTAGTTTGTTCCAAGGCCACGATATAATAACCCTGTTTTTTTAATTTCGTGAGCAATCGGCCAGCTTGCTTATTATACTCCCACTTCACCGACTTTTCCGCTCCTAAAGAAACCTTATCAAGCCGCGGATGAGGGGGGCATGGCGTGTAACCGGTCAAATATATTTTATCCACCCCGGCACCATCGGCCGTTCTAAACATCGCGCCCACATTGTGCGCACTACGGATATTGGGGAGAATTAAAACAAAATTTTCTCTCATATTCACTTAAACTTTTTCACCCACAAACTCTGCCCGGCACACAAAGCAACGGCCAAGGCATCAGCCGCGTCATCGGATTTAACTTTCTCTTTTAAACCCAAAATCATTTGCACCATTTTTTGCATTTGTAATTTTTCCGCTCGGCCATAGCCAGTAATTGCTTGTTTTACTTGAAGCGGGGTAAACTCGTCAACTGGTAATTTGCTTTCCACGCCAGTAAGTAGAATTACCCCGCGCGCCTGGCTAACTTTAATAGCAGTTTTTAAATTTTTAAAAAAAAACAAATCCTCTACCGCCATTCTGGTCGGTTTATATTTCTTAATTATTTTTTTTATTTCATTATGAAGCTCTGCCAAACGATCAACAAACGGATCGCTCATTGCCGTTTCAATGCAACCGTAATTTACTACTTGCCACTCACTGCCAAATTGTATTATTATGCCCCAACCAATACGACCAAAACCAGGATCAATGCCGAGGATTATTTCTCTTCTTATCATAATTTTATCCCACGTTAGTAAAAAAATCTTCCACATCATCATGATCTGATATTTTTTCTAAAAGTTTGTCTATTTTTTCTTCTATTTCTGGCGTAACTTGAACTTGGTCTTTGGCAATCCATTCCAACCTAGATTCTTCAAATTCAATTCCTAATTCTTTTAATTTATTCAAAACTTTCTGTAAATTTTCCACTTTGGTTCTTACTATTAAATCCTCATCTACATCTTCAAAATTTTCAGCGCCACTATCTATCAATAATAATTCAAACTCATCTCGATTTTTTCCGCCAAAGGCGGATCCGCCTTTGGCGGAGATCTTTGTTTTTTGATCTTTTACCTCAACAATCCCAAACTGCTGAAACATCCACAAAACACTGCCCGCCCCAGCCATAGAACCGCCATATTCATTAAATAAATGTTTTAAATCAGAAACAGTGCGATTTTTATTATCGGTCAAGGCCTTAACAAGTATCGCCACCCCACCCGGCCCATAACATTCGTACAAAATTTCTTCTATCTGTGCGCCTGCCAATTCGCCAGTGCCTCTTTTTATAGCTCGCTCAATATTATCTTTTGGCACGCCGACTTCTTTTGCTCTATCAATCGCTAAACGCAAACCAAAATTAGCGTTCGGGTCACCGCCAGCGCGGGATGCCACGCTGATAAGTTTGGAAAATTTAGAATAAGAAGCGCTACGCTTGGCATCCTGTTTCCCCTTTCTACCTTGTATGTTGTGCCATTTTGAGTGACCAGACATAGGAACCACTAATTTTCTCATGAATTAATACCAATATTTTACTCTAAATTAGACCGAAAATCAAGAAAAATTAAAAAACAAAGACGCCCTTTTTTGGAGCGTCTTTTAATTTAAAATATTTACGAGATTAGTTAGCGGCTATTGTTTGTATCCAGTGCCAGCCGGTATTAATCGCCCAATAATTACATTTTCTTTCAAACCCTCTAAATAATCAATTTTACCAGTGATAGAAGTATTAATTAATACCTTGGCAGTTTCCTGGAAAGAGGCGGCCGACAAGAAGCTCTGAGTTGACAAAGCTACACGGCTAATGCCTAAAAATAATTCACGTGAAACAGCTGGCTTACCGTTATTTTTGCGAGCCTGATGATTACTAAATTCCAACTGCGCCTTTTCTACTACTTCACTTGGCAAAAGGTCGGTATCACCAGCATCTTCGATATAAACACGGCTAAACATTTGACGGATAATTAATTCTACGTGTTTGTCGTTAACTTTTTGACCTTGGGAAGAATATATATTCTGCACTTCTTCTAATAAATATCTCTGTACTGCTTCACGCCCTTTTAATTCATACAGTTCGTGCAAATGAATACTACCATCTGTTAGACGCTGGCCTTTTTCTACTTCTTCGCCTTCTTTTACCAATAATTTATAACCCAGCGGAATAACATAATCTAATACGCGAGGGCCTTCGTAGTTAAGTGTAATATTATTTTTTTCTATTTTAACAGAACCTTGATATTTTGCCTTAATTTCTTCTCCAGAACTGCCGCGTACTACTAAAACGTCGCCCGTCTTTATCATTTCTCCATCTTTAATCATAACTTCGTCGCCTTTCTTAAACTTTATTTTCATCTCATCTATGCCAGAAAAATGAATATGGACTATTTTTTGCCCACGTCTACCCTCAAAAATTTTCTTGCCTGTTGGCGAAGTAATAATTTTTCCATCTGCTTCTTCTATTTCTACTTTGCCGGCTACTTCTGTCAAAACAGCTTGTCTTTTTGGTTTACGCGCTTCAAACAATTCATCTACTCGCGGCAAACCTTGTGTAATATCGCCGCCACCGGCTACACCGCCAGTATGAAAAGTACGCATTGTTAACTGTGTGCCAGGTTCACCAATAGATTGTGCGGCCACTATGCCTATTGCTGTGCCAAATTCTACTGGCCTATTTTTACCCAAATCATAGCCATAACATCTGCGACAAACGCCTTTGTTTAATTTGCATTGCAAAACGCTTCTTACCTTTACTTCTTTAATCTGTTTTTCTTCTATCTCTCTGGCTGTTTTATCATCTATCACGCCACCGGCCTCAACTATCACTTTGTTACCAATTTTTACTTCATCTATAACATATCTGCCCCAAATACGATCAGCTAATTTTTCACCCATTTCCTTTGACTGTTCAGAAGTAAATAACTCACCGTTTGTATCACCACAGTCTTCTTCAAAAACAATCACATCCTGGGATACATCTACCAAACGTCTAGTTAAATAACCGGCGTTAGCAGTACGCAAAGCGGTGTCAGACAAACCTTTTCTAGTACCGTGAGAGGAAATAAAATATTCCAATACACTAAAACCTTCTTTGAAATTGCCTTTAACTGGTAGCTCTATAGTATCTCCAGATGGGGAAGCCACCAAACCCTTCATGCCGATTACCTGGCCAAGCTGGCCCCAGCTACCACGCGCTCCAGAATCAATCATAGCAAATACCGGGCCATTTTTATCTAATGTTTCTTGGTTTTTGGCAACTACTCTTTCTTTGGTTTCTGCCCAAATATTCAATACTTTTACCAAACGTTCAGATTGAGTAAGCAAGCCTTCTTGATACTGCTCTTCTACTTGTTGCACTAACGCGTCACCTTCTAATAACAAACTTGGTTTTTCAATAATATTAGGAAAATCGTCCATGCCCAGAGAATAACCAGATTTAGTGGCATAACGATAACCTAAATTCTTTAATTCATCCAAAAATTGGCTGACTTCTTCGTTGCTATATAGCTCCATGCACAAACGAATAACATGGCTCAATTTCTTTTTATTGATAGTTTCATTAAAATACGGTAAATTATTTGGCAAGACACTATTAAAAAGTATTCTGCCAAGAGAAGTTTCAACCATGGCTTCGGTTCCCTTTTCAAACTTGTCTAAATTGGTGAATCTCACTTTTATTCTTTCCTGCAAACCAATTCTTCTTATTTTGTAAGCGGCCGTAGCTTCTTTTTCCGAACCAAAATACTTTGTAACTTCTTTTGTGTCATCTATGTTATAGCGAGTTAAATAATAACACCCCAAAGCAATATCTTGAGCAGGGGTTATTACTGGGCTACCGGTGGCCGGTTTGAGCAAGTTCTTTTCCGCTGCCATTAAATTTTCTGCTTCCCAACGAGCTTCCGCGGTTAATGGTAAATGCACGGCCATTTGATCACCATCAAAATCGGCGTTAAAAGCCGCGCAAACTAACGGATGTAATTGGATGGCTTTTCCTTCTATTAAACGTGGGTGAAAAGCTTGTATACCTAGGCGGTGCAATGTTGGCGCGCGGTTTAATAATACTCTTGTTTTTTGGGTTAGTTCTTCCAAAATATCCCAAACTTCATCATGTTCTGTTTCTATAAAACGCGAAGCGCTACGCACATTATGGGCTAATTCTTTCTTAATAATTTCACTCATGATAAATGGCTTAAATAATTCCAAAGCCATTCTCTTTGGCAAGCCACATTCGTCTAAATTTAATTTTGGGCCAACCACTATTACCGAACGTCCGGAATAATCCACGCGTTTGCCTAATAAATTCTGTCTAAAACGGCCTTGTTTGCCTTTTAAAATATCGGCCAAAGATCTTAATTGCCTCTTCTGGCCGGTAGAAGCTGTGACTGTTTTCGCGTGTCTAGCGTTATTATCTATCAAAGCGTCTATTGCCTCTTGAAGCATGCGTTTTTCATTACGGCAAATAACTTCTGGAGCATCTAATTCTACCAAACGACGTAAACGATTATTGCGGTTAATTACTCGTCGATACAAATCATTTAAATCAGAGGTAGCAAAACGCCCACCATCCAAAGCTACCATTGGCCGCAAATCCGGAGGTACTACTGGCACTGCTTGCAACACCATCCATTCGGGGCGAATATTATTTAAAATAAAACTTTTTAATAATTTTTTGCGACGAATAATTCTTTCTAATTTAGAACCTTTGGTGCTTTCTTGTTCTTCGGTCAATTTCTTTATGGTTTCCTCTAAATTAATACGCTCTAATAAATTACGAACAGCTTCGGCGCCGATAGAAGCTTCAAATAAATGTCCATAACGTAAAGAAAGCTCTTGATATTTATTTTCGGAAATTATCTTTAATATTTGAATTTCTTTTAAATCTTTGTCTGCCTGTTGGAAGTCTTCATCCAAAGCAGTATATTTTCTTTCTGCTTCTTGCTGGATAGCTTCTAGCACGCTCGCGCCTGCTTTTTTATCATTAGCTTCTTTAAACTTTATTTCTGTTTCTCTCTGAATTTGTTTTTTCTTTGTTTTGTATTCCTGACGCAACAAATCAGCGGTTTTTTTCTTTTCTTCTTCATTTACTTGAATTATAATAAAAGAAGCAAAATAAATTACCTTTTCCAGAGCTAGAGCCGATAAATCCAAAATCAAGCCAACTTTCGAAGGCACGGAACGTAAAAACCAAATATGAGCAACAGGAGCTGCTAATTCAATATGGCCCATTCGTTCACGACGCACAGAAGAACGCGTAACTTCTACTCCACACTTATCACAAACAATGCCTTTGTAACGTATCTTTTTATACTTTCCGCAGTAACATTCCCAATCTTTAGTAGGGCCAAAAATTTCTTCGGCAAACAAACCACCTTTTTCTGGCTTTTGTGTGCGATAATTTATTGTCTCTGGCTTGTTTACTTCACCGCGAGACCATTCTCTTATTACCTGTGGAGAAGCTAATCGCAAACGCAAAGCTTCAAAATCTATTAAACTGGAGTTGTCGTTGAACATATTAAATATTAAAAAAATAAATTATTATTATTCTTTTGACTTAGCTCCTGTCTCTTACTTACCTAAACGAGTTTCTTCTTTTTTAAATTCATCAAAAGTTACATATTCTCCGGAATCCGCGCGTTTCAATAATTCGACATCCAAACATAACCCTTTTAATTCACGCACTAAAACATTGAAAGATTCCGGTAAATTTACTTTATTAATTTCTTCACCTTTTATAATAGCTTCGTAAGCTTTCGAACGTCCTGGCACGTCATCGGATTTAATAGTCAACATTTCTTGCAAAATATGCGCGGCGCCATATGCTTCCAAAGCCCAAACTTCCATTTCACCAAAACGCTGGCCACCAAATTGAGCTTTACCGCCCAAAGGTTGTTGAGTAATTAAACTGTACGGCCCAATAGAACGCTGATGTATTTTGTCTTCAACCATGTGATTTAATTTCAAAATATAGTTATAGCCAACAGTTACTTTATGATCAAATTGTTCACCCGTGCGGCCATCAAATAATTTTACTTGCCCACTTTCTGGCAAACCAGCCTTTTTTAATTCTTGCTTAATTATTTCTTCCGTTAAACCATTCAAAACCGGTGTGGCTACTTTATAGCCCAAAGCATTGGCCGCCAAACCTATGTGTGTTTCTAATAGTTGTCCCAAATTCATACGAGAAATAACCCCCAAAGGCGAAAGAATAATATCTACTGGTGTGCCATCTTCTAAAAATGGCATGTCTTCTATAGCAACGACTTTGGAAATTACACCTTTGTTACCATGGCGTCCAGCCATTTTATCGCCAACCTGCACTTTGCGCATGTCAGCTACTCGCACTTGTACCTGTTTAATAACGCCTGGTTGTAATTTATCGCCATTTTCAGCAGAAAAAACTTTAATTCCAATTACACGTCCGTGTTCGCCATGCTCTAAATACAAAGAAGAGTCTCTCACATCGCGTGCCTTTTCCCCAAAAATAGCTCTTAACAATCTTTCTTCAGCGCTTAATTCTGTCTCACCTTTTGGAGTAATCTTGCCTACCAAAATATCCCCGGATTTTACTTCAGCCCCTATACGAACAATGCCCTCGCTATCTAAATTCTTTAATTTTTCTTCACTAACATTAGGAATATCAGCAGTAACTATTTCCGGGCCTAATTTTGTTTCTCTAACATCAATAGTATAATCCTCTATGTGAATAGAAGTATATTTATCTTCCAACACCAAGCGCTCAGAAACAATTATGGCATCTTCGTAATTATATCCATCCCAAATCATGTAGGCCACCAACACATTTTGTCCTAACGCTACTTCACCATCTGTGATACTTGGACCATTGCTTAAAACTTGTCCTTTTTTAATTCTATCACCTAAATCAACAATTGGTGTTTGATTAATACAGGTTGAGGCATTGGATCTTATAAATTTATTTAATTGATAAGCATATTTATTGCCCTTTTTATCTTCTATCACAATATGATTACCATCTAATTCTTTTATTTCACCATCGCATTCGCTAATTATCGCGTGCCCAGAATCCGCGGCTGCCTTTTTTTCTACGCCAGTACCAACCAATGGCGGCTCTGGATTAATACAAGGAACTGCTTGGCGTTGCATGTTAGTACCCATAAGCGCGCGTGTCGCGTCGTCATGTTCTAAAAATGGTATACAAGAAGTAGCTATACTAACTATCTGACTAGAAGAGACATCAATATAATCTACTTCACTTGATTTTATTACTCCTGGCTGACCATAAATACGAGCTGGAATGATTTCTAACAAAAAATAACCACGTTCATCTAACTCGGTAGTTGCCGACGCGGTAATTACTTTTTCTTCTCTAAAAGCATTTAAATAAATTATTTCATTAGTAACGCGAGGTTGAACAAAAATTTCTTCCTTTTTTGTTTTTTCCAATTCTTTGGCTATCTCTTTGGTAATAAGGGTGCCTGTTTGTATTTTACCAATTGTCTCGTACAAAATCTCTCCTTCGAGAAGACCAGTGTCATTTTTAACTTTTCTTAATACTTTACGATATGGTGTTTCTACAAAGCCAAACTCGTTTACTCTGGCAAAACTAGACAAATGATTTACCAGACCAATGTTAGGGCCTTCTGGGGTAGCAATTGGACAAATACGCCCATAATGGGTGGTATGTACGTCTCTTACTTCAAACCCCGCCCGATCGCGCGATAAACCGCCAGGACCTAAAGCGCTGACACGACGTTTATGTTCTAATTCTGACAAAGGATTTGTCTGGTCCATGAATTGAGAAAGCTGTGAACTCATGAAAAATTCACGAATAGCGCTAATAACCGGTCGAGCGTTTACTAATTTGTTAGGATTAATATTTTCAATTTCCTGAGTGCTCATTCTGTCTTTAATAATTCTTTCCATTCTCGCCAGACCAACTCGAAAACGATTCTGGGCCAATTCACCCACGGCTCTAATGCGCCTATTGCCTAAATGGTCAATATCATCTGGATCTTCTTGAGTAACATTCAAACGCACCACTTCTTTTAATACCAACAACAACTTATCCGGAGACAATACGCGTTTCTCTTTGTTGTCGTAATCCTCTGATTGATACCCCAGATCAAATTTAGTATTAAATTTATATATACCTACTTTACCCAAATCATAACGATCAAAATTAAAAAACATGGCATGAATTAAACTCTTGGCATTGTCGGCAGTTGCCAAATCGCCTGGTCTAATTCTTTTGTAAACTTCTATTAAACCGTCTTCGGTATTTTCGGCGATATCTTTTTTAAGAGTAGATTCTATATAATCAATATTTGGATGAGAATTAACATCTTTAAATAAATCTACTATTTCTTGATCCGCGTTATAACCAAAAGCTCGCAATAGTGAGGTGGCGGCTACTTTTCGTTTTCTATCTACTTTTACCCAAATAACATTATTTAAATCGGTTTCTATTTCAATCCAAGCTCCACGATTAGGAATTATTTTTGCTCCATAATAACGACGTCCGCGTACAATTTCGGCAGTAAAAAAAGCGCCCGCGCTTCTAATTAATTGGGAAACTACGACTCTTTCAATACCGTTCACAATAAAAGTGCCTCGCTTTGTCATCAAAGGAATATCTCCTAAATAAATTTCCTGTGATTTTCTTTCTTTGGTTTTTTTATTTACCAAAGTAGCGGTAACTCGCAAAGGAGCGTCAAAAGTAATATTTCTTTCTCGGCAGGTTATTTCATCAAATTTTGGCTCATCTAAATAATAATCTTCAACATATAACTCTAAATCGCGACCAGTAAAATCAGTAATGGGTGAAATTTCATCAAATAGTTCTTTGATACCAAACTTTAAAAACCAATCGTAAGAACTCTTTTGTAATTCTATCAAATCTGGCAACGGCATTGCGTCGCGCAAATCAGTAAAAAATTTACGCTCTTTATCTTTTATTGGTTGGCGTTTAAAAAGGGAAGGCATATGTTTTAATTAATCATTGTTTTTTTAATAATGTATAAATCTAAGAATACGCCCTGTAAAATTTATTTATCTAAATAAACAGACTAACATGGAGCGTTTCGTACATTCGTACATAACTAAAAAACCGCCCTTTTACTTGGTGCTGATAAATTTCTATTTTATCGCTGAGGAAAATAATGGCGGCATGATGTCGTAATATGATATGAAGAACTTGGATTAGACTTGCCAAAAATCTAATATCTTGTTTTTAAAGTAGCTAAATTTTACCGTAAAATCAAAATTTTGTCAAATGTAATATAAAAATAAATAAATTTGTCAAGCCAAACCTAAATTTAGGCTTAAAACAGCCAAAAAAACCAACTATCTAAAAAACTGCCTAAAACTTATACACAGGTACAATTTAAATATTATATTCACGGGAATAATATCTAATATCTGGTATTTTAAAATTTAGCGCAATATAAGGGGTATTAACCTAGAGCAAGCTCTGAGCTCTTTTTCCGTAGCAAGCTGCGTGGTATTGACCATGTATTTGCTCCTCGGCTCGAAAATGTTCCGCTCTTGGGCGAACCATTTCTCTCGCCTGCGTCACAAATAAACTTGATTAGTTTTACTATTGATACAACTAATAATGCTCCGGCCTTGACAAACTCTTGCTCTCATCTACAATATGTAGAGATAATTTTAATTTTCTCCTTAGTCAGCTGCGCAAGAGTTGATGTCTCAACCAGATCGGATTATTGAAAACACTCTCTCCTCCTTTTCGGCTTTAATTTTTACTGCCAAAAGGAAGTTTTTGAAATTTGATCTAGTGTTTAATACATGCAATTCTTGTTGCAGCTGAATACGGAGAAAAAGGCAGTTGGGAATATAAGCATAGCTAAACCCCGCTGCCTTTTCTTTTTCTCAAATGATTAATTTGTGATATAATATCTCCATATGTCACGATACCGGCGCAAACTAACTTGGCGTGAACGCATTAATCTAAACCCCGACATTAGCCGCGGACTGATGGCTGTTTTTTTATTTATCATCGGCGGTATTTGCGCTTTAAGTTTTTTTTCTTTGGCTGGCGTGGCCGGGCAATTTATTGATTCGTTACTGGCAATAACATTCGGACAAGTAAGATATGTTTTTCCCATTATTTTAATCTTAGTGGCTATTTTAATGATCAAAGATTTAGATTACGAATACCGACCAACACACTGGATTGGATCAATATTTTTTATCATTAGTTTTAATGCTCTAATTCATCTACAAATATCAATCGACCAAATGTGGCCTATGTCTACCCAGGGCTATGGTGGCGGTTTAATTGGGTTATTATTGGCTTGGCCGTTTGGCGCTTATCTTGGTTATTGGGGTGGAACAGTAATTTTAATCGGCTTAAATCTAATCAGTATAATTTTTCTTTTCAACACTTCT
Source organism: uncultured Gammaproteobacteria bacterium (assembly GCA_964482695.1). Taxonomy (GTDB): domain Bacteria; phylum Patescibacteriota; class Patescibacteriia; order Magasanikbacterales; family GWA2-37-8; genus CAYZYP01. Next base: position 15,324 of record CAYZYP010000010.1, read on the forward strand.
TTGGCGCAAATTGTTAATTTGCACAAAAAATTCTTTTTATTGCTAGGTTGGTTAGGAAAACAAATTATCACTTTTTCTAATCTCTTTAAACGTGACCAAGAAAAAATTAAATTTAAAATAAAAGGCGACTATCAAACAAATAGCAACCAGGGCAATGAACTAGAAGCAGAAGAAACCAACAATGATGATGAAGAAATAATAAAAAAAGAAAGGAATTTCAAAAAACATCTCTTAAACAACCAACTTGTGGAAGATGAAGACGAACTAGAAAATGATGAAGTAGAAAAAACAGAAGAAATGGCTATTTCTAAACCAAAAATTTTCCGTGATCTGCCGCCTTTAGATTTATTATTTACTTCAAAGTCAAAGCCAACGGCTGGTGATATAAAAAGTAACGCAGAAATTATTAAAGATACCTTGCTTAATTTTGGTATTGAAGTTGATATGGGCGAAGTCCGTGTTGGACCAACCGTAACTCAATACTCTTTAAAACCGGCTAAAGGCATAAAACTTTCACGTATCACAGCGCTAAACAACGATTTAGCACTCGCTCTTTCTGCCCACCCCATAAGAATAGAAGCGCCTATCCCTGGAAAACCTTTGGTCGGTATAGAAGTGCCTAATCAAAAAGTGGCCTTGGTCACTTTACGTGAATTATTAGAAAGTAAAGAATGGAAAAATAGACCAAACAACATGAGCATCGCTTTGGGAAAAGATGTTGCTGGCAAGGTATGGTTTGCCGATCTGCCAAGAATGCCTCATTTGCTTATTGCCGGAACTACCGGCTCTGGAAAAACTGTTTGTATAAATACAATATTGTTAAGTCTACTCTACCAAAATACGCCGGAAACATTACGTTTAATTTTGGTTGATCCAAAAAGAGTAGAACTAACTAACTATAATGGTATTCCTCACCTTTTAACACCAGTTATCACTGACCCGAAAAAAACAGTTAATGCTTTGCGTTGGGCAATAAGCGAAATGGATCGCCGTTTTGAACTATTGTCTCAAGCTGGTAAACGCGACATCATCTCTTACAATAAAACAACGTCAGAACCTTTGCCATACATTGTTTTCGCGATAGACGAATTAGCCGATTTAATGGCTACGGCCGCTAGCGAAGTTGAGGCTGGTATTATAAGAATTGCTCAAATGGCCAGAGCTATTGGCATCCATTTAGTAGTTGCCACTCAAAGGCCGAGTGTTGAAGTTATCACCGGTCTTATGAAAGCAAACATTCCAGCCAGAATCGCTTTTTCTGTTGCTTCTATTATAGATTCTAGAACTATTCTAGATTGTTCGGGAGCGGAAAAATTACTCGGCAGAGGCGACATGTTGTTTTTAACTGCTGAACTTTCAAAACCAAAAAGAATACAAAATTCATTCGTGTCAGAAGAAGAAATGCAAAGAGTGGTAGATTTTATCAAAGGCGACGAACCGCCAAGCTATGACGATACTATTATTTCGACTAGCAACGCAAACAACGGAACTATAAGTATGTTTGGCGGTCCGAGCGATGAATTTGATCCTAAATTTAACGAAGCCAAACAAATAGTTTTAGAATCTGGCAAAGCCAGTGCTTCACTTTTGCAAAGACGTATGAAAGTCGGCTATGCTCGTGCTGCCAGACTTTTAGATGAGTTAGAAGAATCTGGAGTAGTCGGGCCAGCCGATGGCGCTAAACCGCGCGAAGTATTCACCGAACATTTACGACTACAAGCAAACGAAGAAATAGATGAAAAAGAACAAAATCTAGACGCCGGAGGAACAGTATTTAACAGCTAGTTAAAAATTTTAAACTAATATGGCTATCTTTTGTCCTAAAAAATTGAACAGCCCTATTCGAGCCGGAGAAATATTAAAAAAGAAACGCCAAGAGCTAAAACTATCTCTTAAAGAAATATCTTTATCTACTCTTATTTCAGAAAAATATCTCTTGGCCATTGAAAAAGGAAATTTTGAACATTTTCCTCAAGCCAAGGCTCTTTGCGTAGCGTATTTTAAAAAATACGCTACGTTTTTAAATTTAAACCATTCAGATTATTTAAGCCAATTTATTTCCGAAGCTAATTTAAATAAAAAACATGCCTTCCACCCCCTGGGTCATTTAAAAATAAAACCTCTAAATTCTATTGTCTGGTGGTTAAAAACTATAACTTTAATAATACTTATTACTTGTTTTATTGGTTATTTAATCTGGCAAATTAATGGTATTTTAAGCCCGCCAAAATTAGTTATCTATACTCCTTTTGAAGGCTATGTCACCAACCATTTAAGCACCATGATACAAGGTGAAACAGACAAAGAAATCAAACTTACTATTAATGGCAAAGAAGTAATGACCAACAATCAGGGTCAATTTGAAATTATGCTCGACTTGCCAAAAGGCGTTAATACCATTACAATATCAGCTACCAAAAAACATGGTAAAACTACCACCATTATTAGACACATTATAGTTAAAGATAATAAAGGGTATTAATTCAATTTATAAAAAAATTAACTAATTTTATATATTACTTTATCAAGCATAATATATAATTAGTTATTATGTAATATAACTAAATAATATGCCTAAACAAAATTCAGAGATAGAAGAAAAACTAAAAGCAGCGCAAAGCGCTATAGAACAAATCAAAGAAAAGTTTGGTGATGGCGCCATCATGAAATTTGGCGAATCAAAAATTATGCGTGTAGACGCCGTGTCTACTGGCTGTCTATCTCTAGACATCGCGCTGGGCGTCAAAGGTGTGCCACGAGGAAGAATTATAGAAATATATGGTCCAGAAGCCAGCGGTAAAACTACCCTAGCACAACACATTGTGTCCGAAGTACAAAAAATGGGTGGCCTGGCGGCCTTTATTGACGCCGAACACGCGCTTGACCCTGATTATGCTAAAAAAATTGGTGTTGACATTAACAGTTTACTCATCTCCCAGCCAGACACTGGTGAACAAGGATTAGATATAGTAGAAACTTTGGTGCGCTCAAATGCTGTAGACGTCATAGTAATAGATTCGGTAGCTGCCTTGGTACCAAAGGCGGAAATAGAAGGCGAAATGGGTGATCGTCACATGGGCCTACAAGCCAGACTTATGAGCCAAGCTTTGCGCAAACTAACCGGCATAATTAGTAAATCCAAAACCGTTGTTATTTTTATTAATCAAACACGCATGAAAATTGGTGTTTTCTTTGGAAATCCAGAGACAACCACTGGCGGTATGGCGCTAAAATTTTATTCATCAGTGCGCATAGAAGTCCGCCGCGCGGCGCAAATAAAACAAGGCGACAAAATTATTGGCAATCGAGTAAAAGTTAAGGTCGTTAAAAATAAAGTAGCTCCGCCATTCCGCACTTGTGAATTTGATATTATGTATAATGAAGGCATTTCTGTTAGTGGTGATTTAATAGATGCCGGTACTCTGTATAAAGTAATTTCTAAAACAGGTAATTCTTTTACTTACAAAGAAGAAAAACTCGGCGTTGGTCGTGAAACCGCAAAAAAATATCTAAAAGAAAACCCAAAATTGATAGGCAAAATTAAAAAAGAAGTCTGGGAAGTAATTGAACGTGGCGAACCGCCAGAGGAAGAAGACGCGACAGTAAAAGATCCTGGAGCAAATTTAGACTAAAAATTCTATTTTCTATTGGGGATAAAAAAATTTGACATTAACCCTTTCCAACCGGTATAATATTTTTATTATGATTAAATTGACAAACAACTTAAATAATAATAACCCTCTGCGTCGTGGGTAGTTTATAGTTTAAAAAACTTCAAAACTCCCCACTTCGGGGAGTTTTCGCTTTTTCTGGGGTAGTTTAATGGTAAAACGCTACGCTGTTAACGTAGTTAGTGAAGGTTCGATTCCTTCCCCCAGAGCATATATATATTAATTTTATTTTATGCCACAAATATATACTAAAGAAAAAATTCTAGAAACTTGCGAAAAAGAAAAAATAAATTTTATTGACCTACAATTTAGCGATCTTCTGGGCAAATTAAAAGCAGTAACCATACCAACGACAAAACTAGCAGAAGCGATTGATAACAATGTTTGGTTTGATGGCTCGTCTATAGAAGGTTTCGCGCGCATTTTTGAAAGTGACATGTATTTAAAATTGGATTTAAATACTTTCGCCATTTTACCTTGGACAAAAAGCAATGGTTCACTCACCGCTCGTTTTATCTGCGATGTCTACACGCCGAACGGCCAGCCATATGAAAGCGACCCGCGTTATATTCTCAAAAAACAAATCACTCGCGCGAACGCCATGGGCTATACTTATTACGTCGGGCCTGAATTGGAATTTTTTATTATAAACAAAAACAACGGCGTCACCGATTCAGCGCCAACCGATACAGCCGGATATTTTGACCAAACATCTGGGGCTGGCTCTGAACTGCGCAAAGAAATGTCACTGGCTTTACAAGGGCTTAATATTGATGTTGAAGCCCTTCATCACGAAGTAGCGCACGGTCAACATGAAATAGATTTTCGGTACAACGAACCACTTACTGCCGCGGATAATGTTATCACCATGAAATACGCTCTAAAAACTATTGCCGCCAAATATAATCAACATGTTACATTTATGCCAAAACCATTTTTTGGTATAAATGGTTCTGGTATGCATGTACACCAAAGTTTATTTAAAGATAATATGAATGCTTTCTATAATACAGAAGATATTTATCATCTAAGTGCTATTGCTAAAAAATTTATTGCCGGGCAATTAAAACATATAAAAGCAATGAACGCTATTTTAAACCCAATAATTAATTCTTATAAACGACTAGTGGCCGGCTACGAAGCGCCAGTATATATTACTTGGGGGCGTACTAATCGTTCGGCCCTTATGCGAGTACCAGAAGTTAACCCCAATAAACCAAACTCCACGCGCGCCGAATTGCGTTGCCCAGATCCAGCTACTAACCCCTATCTGGCTTTCGCGGTAATGCTGGCCGCTGGATTAGATGGAATTGAAAATGAAAATATGATCCCCAAAGCAATAGAAGAAAATGTCTACGAACTAACAGAAGAAGATATGAAGAAACGAAATATAGAAACATTGCCAGCGGATTTATACAGCGCTTTAAAAGCATTGAGCGAAGATCCGATTATCAAAGAAGTACTAGGTGAAAATACCTTTAATAAATACACTCACATCAAAACAAAGGAATGGGATGAATACCGAATCGCGGTAACTGACTGGGAAAAAGAAAAATATTTGCTGGAGTATTAATTTAATATTTCTTTACCTTCAAAACAATGGCCTTATCCGTTGTTTTAAAATCACCACTATTATAGATATATGAGTCGGGGAAAATTATGTCTGCTCCTTCGGCTGTCATGTTAGTAATTTTTCCTTTGGCAAAAGAAGGGGCGTATTGTTTACTAAAAGCGCTCACCGGGATTTTTTGCGTTCCATAAGAACCGACGCAGACCATATCTAGGCTATCTATATTAGCTGTTGGCGATTTAATACTAACATTAAAATAGCCATCTTTATCTGTTTGACCAAGATCAAACTCCAACATTGCCTTATATTGAATTTCATTTTTACTAAAAGTACAAGTTCCCATTAACCCCAAGTCCATGTTTATCTGATCCCAAACTTCATCATAAGTATAGTAAACTTGCCAGTTGGTTATATAACCATATTTCGCGTTTACGCCACTAGGCAAAATTCCAGCGATACCATCGCTTTTAACAGTAACATCGGCATTAAAATCTAATGATTTTTTATTTGGCAAGCTAATGGGAATGGACATTTTTGCCTTTTGTTTGTCGGTTTGTTTTATTTCATAATTAACAGGTAAAAGCGGGGCATTATTATCATTAGTTTTTCCGGTATTGCCACAACCGGGTAATAAAAAAACTAATAATAACGCGGTGATTATATAATATTTTTTATTGGTAAACATATTTTTAAGATAATTTATTTTTTTCGTATATTCCGTAAACATTAATCTCATCTTTTAATTCTGGGCTTTCTTGATCTTCTGGCCCCCAATGCATATTTTGCATTTCTTGAGCCGTAAAAGTATATCCACGTTCATCTCTGGCTATTCTAACACAGAAATTTATTTTCTCTTTTAATATAAAATCTTCCCAATCAATTCGTTCTCTTTTTTTATCATCAAGATACCTTACTAAATTACCATGAAAAATTACTTGCGCCCAACGTCCATTTATCATGACAATATCTAATAAATTAGGACGTGGGGTAACCTCACGTTCACCACTTAATTTCTCTGCTCCCGCCATATAAGAATATTTAATTATACAAAATATCTACTATGATTCGAACATTTAAACTATACAACAATTTTTTATTTTTGCCAAGGTTACATGAGATTATAAACCTTTAGAAGATTTAAAAAAAATACTCACCGTTATCGGTGAGTTCTAGCTACTCTCCTGTCTCCGGCCAATAAATATCATCATCAATTTCGTTCACCTTAAAATCCAACAATATTAAATCTTCATCGCCATCATTGATAAAAGCATGGTGATCTTTAGGCTCGCATAACAGGGTGTCGCCCGGCTCTAATCTTATTTCTTTCCCATTCATAATAGCCAAGCCGCGCCCGGATTTTATAAAAAATAATTCAGTGGTTTTCTGGTGCCAATGGTCTTTAATAGAAGTTTTGGGGGCAAAACAAACAATCTGAAACTTGACTCTCTTAACATTAAAATCATCGGCGGTAAATAAAACATTTTTTTTGTAAGTAAAACGATCCTGCCAATCTAAATCTTGATATTTTTTGTATTTCATATTAGCTATTTTATCAACCACCAATAATTTGTAAACTAACCTCTCTATTTTTTCTCGGGCCATCCAATTCAACAAACAAAATATGTTGCCAACGCCCCAGATCAAGCCGACCTTCTATGATGGGAACAGATTGATTTGACCCCAAAATCATGGCTTGCATGTGCGCCGGACCATTGATGTTTTCACCGGGGTCGATGGATCGCAAAACAAAATCATCATGTCTATAATCCAAACCAACCGTCAATTTAGTAAATATTTTCTCCATGTCTTCTAACAAGCCGGCCTCATATTCATTTATGGTTAAAGCCGCGGTTGTATGTTTGACATAAACGACAATATTTCCAGTTTTGATTAAACTTGCTTGGACATAACTTTCAATCTCCTTGGTCAAATCAAACACTACAAACTTTTTATTTGTATCCAATTTTAAGGTTTTGTTGGCTATAATCATATTTCATCAAAATTTGATGATTTTATTAATATGTGGTAATATAATATAAGATAATATTTTTGTCAATATATTTAACCTAAAAAATTTATGCTCAAAAAATCGTGTCTTAACCAATTACAAGAAATTGGTTTATCTAAAAACGAAGCTGCTGTTTATAACGCTCTACTATCACTAGGATTAACTACCACTGGGCTAATTAGACAAAAAACCAAATTGCATGGCCAGTTAGTTTACCAAGCTTTGGACCAACTAACAACTCGTGATCTAGTGAGCCATGTTATTAAACATAACCGAAAATATTTTCAAGCCTCAAGCCCGGATATGTTACTCAATAATATACACAAAATAGAAGATTTAACGCGTTCTATAATACCAAACTTAAAACAATTACAAAAAAACAAAACAGACGAATTGCAGGTTAAAATTATGTACGGACACGAGGGTTTTATCAATAATCTGCAAGATGTGATAACTTCAGCCGCTCGTCACGATAAAATTATGCGTATCATCGGCGGCGCGGCGGCCAAAGATTTCTATCGCGTTATCGGTGATTGGTACCAAACCTATATCAATACTCTAGAGCGTAAAAAAATAACTAAATGGCAAATATCTCCGGATGATACCGCGGCTGGATTTAAGGAAAAATTTGCTAGAGAAAAAAATACTATCTTAAAAATAATGCCACCGGCTTTTTCTAATATTACACAAACCAGAATCACACCGGAAATGGCAACAATTGAAATTTATGACGTCGAAACCGTTATTATCCAAATCCACAGTAAAGCCATTGCCAAAAGCTATCGTGTTTACTTTGACTTCTTGTGGCGACAAGGAAAAAATTACATTCCAATATCATGCTAACAATTTTCTCAATTCACTCGTCAAAAAATAAAAAAACGGTTTTAAATATGATTTAAAAGAGCCTGCCAAACTTTCTTCATCAGCGTCTCTCAATTTTAAAGGCTCGCCTAATCTCACAGTCACCATATCCTTTGGTTCAATATCCTTTAGTTCACTCCCTTCAGCCAAAATATCTGCCAATAAGTTATTAATTCCCATTCTACACTCTTCTTGATTTGATAATAATTTAAGATCTTCTAATCTTCCTTGGACTTTTTTTAATAACCCTGACATTAGTTCAAGCGCGTTATTAACTTCAAAAGAATTGCTGGGATAATGTTGACGTTCAATATAAGATATATATCTCTCTATTTTAGGCAATAAGCTGACAATCTTTTTACCTTCTAATGTTGCAATTTTTTCTGATTCTGGTGGAGATTTTAACTCTACTTCATTTCTAATTTCACCACCGGTACTAATATATTCGATCGTCATATAATAATAAACCCGACCCCGCAAGCAAAATACGGGGTATTCGCGGGCTTCTAATAAAACCGTTCCAAATTCTTCGGGAACGGTCGAGTTATTTAACTTGGTCGGGCTGGTGGGACTTGAACCCACGGCCTTCTGCTCCCAAAGCAGACGCTCTAGCCAACTGAGCCACAGCCCGTGATTAGTTAAAAGTTATAAAGTTATAAAATACTTTATGAACTTTAAAAACTTTATAACTTTTAACTTCGTAGTGCCGAGGGCGGGGATTGAACCCGCGACGCAAGGATTTTCCTTTTATTTTCTTAAGTTACCTTAAGGATTGGACTATCTCTTCACCCCGACTTAGTCGGGGGTTGGGCGCTAAACGCGAGATTATTGCTGGGCTCACTCGCTAGTCTCTACACCTTCCAAAGATCTAATACCCATCTTTGGCTTGGCTCGGGATTGCCCTCTGCCACCTGGCAGATAGGGTTTCCCCGAATTCACCCAATTTTTAATTCCGAATTACTCCGGAATGGACCGAAAACCAGTCCTTCGCTCTACCACTGAGCTACCTCGGCGCGTCTTCGCTTACGCTATACCACGTAAACTATTATAAATTATTTACAGGGCGTAGCGCGGCGAAGCCCTGTGGACCCGAGCGGAATCGAACCGCTGACCTCCACATTGCAAATGTGGCATTCTAGCCAGCTGAACTACGGGCCCTATATTACGGGCAAAAGTGAACATAATATAACATATTTAACAAAAAAGTCAACGAGAAACTATGCTTCGCGCTATTTTAATGTTATAATGATACTAAAATATCCAAATTTAATAAGCGACGCAGGCGAGTGAAAAGCAAACTTGTTTGCTTTTCCGAGCCGAGGAGTTTATACACCCCGTGGTCTTTGCCACAGGGAAGGGTTTATATTAAAAACTATGATTGAATATTATTTTATCATCAAAATAGTTCTCGCTTTAATATTAGGCGGCATCATTGGCTGGCAAAGAGTCCATTGGGGCAGGCCAGCAGGTATTAGAACCTACGCGTTAGTAACCGCCGGTTCTACCCTATTTACTTTACTCTCTATTAATTCCTTTAGCGCCGACACCGCCCGCGTTGCCGCCCAAATAGTAACTGGTATTGGTTTTTTGGGTGCTGGCACTATTTTACACAAAGAAAGTAAAATAGAAGGCTTAACAACTGCCGCCGGCTTGTGGATGGCAGCCGCTATTGGCATGGCAGTAGCTGTTGGTTATTATATTTTAGCGATTGTTGTTAGCATCCTTGTTCTCTTGTTACTGATGGTAGACGATAATAATCTAATTGAAAAAAACCATAAAAAACATTTATAATATGTCTTCATTTTATCTTTTCATTTTATTTCTCTGTCTGATAATTGTCTTTATTATTATTTTAGCCATTTTTTCTGTCATGATGGTAATGTCGATATTTATTGGCGTGCCTTTTGTACCGGTTAAAAACAAAGAAGCTCGCAACATGATCGCCCTTGCAGAAATTAAACCAGGAATGAAAGTAGTTGACCTTGGATCTGGAGCCGGACAACTGCTTTTTTTAGCGGCCAAACAAGGGGCAGTAGCTACTGGTTATGAACTGAATTTTATTTTATGTCTCTGGACTAAATTAAAAATTTTTTTATATGGCTTAAAAACAAAAGTAAAAATCCATTGTACTTCTATTTACAAAGCGGATTTGCATGATACAGACGTGGTATTTACTTATCTCTTTCCAAAACCAATGGGAAAATTAGCCAGTAAATTATTTGACGAACTGCCTAACAAAGCAAAAATAATTTCCTATGCTTTTTCTATCCCAAACCACCAACCAATAAAAACTGTGGGTAAAATTTTAATTTATGAGGTTAACAAATAACTAATCTAAAATAATTGACTTTTTATTATAATAGTTCTAAATTATATCTGTTAGGAGCGCTGCCATATTAGGCGGCTGAGAAGTATCCTTATAACCTGATCTAGATAATACTAGCGAAAGGGAAACAGAACCACTAATTTTTTACACTAATAGACACGAATTTGTGGTTAATGTTTTCCTACACTGGGAAAACTTTTTTATTTAAATGATAATCAACAAATAATATAATTCTATGAAGATCGCCCTAGTTGGCAATGGAGAAATATTTGACTTTAGCCAAACAACGAATCATTACGATCAAATTATCGCGATTGATGGTGGCGCCAATCATTGTCGCCAACTAAACATCACCCCTCATCTTATTATTGGCGACCTAGATTCTATCACCACAGAAACCAAAATCTATTTTGCCAATGTGCCTACTTTACAAATAGCTAGCCAAGAGACGACAGATCTAGAAAAAACTTTGGATTATTTAAAACAAAAATATAAACAAGAAAAAATTGAGCTAGACCTATATTGTTTTAGTGATAACAAACGACCAGACCATACCTTTTTTAATCTATCTCTTTCACACCGCTGTTCTTGGCCGATGCGTTTAATATCAGAAAATTACAGTATTGAACTTGTAACTAATGAAAAAATTATTAAAGGAGCGAAAGGTAAAACAGCCTCGCTACTACCCTGCGCCGGTGAAGTTGAAGGATTAACGCTCAAAGGTTTTAAGTGGGAATTAAATGGCGAAAATAATTATTCTATTTCTAATATTATTAGTTCTGATGAAGCAACTGTTAAAATTAAAAAAGGCAAAATAATTTTAATCATAATCCACAAAGCAATATGAAAAAGTATTTCATCATAATACCTATAATACTGCTATCCGCCGCAGCCATATTTATATTCAAAAGTGCTAACAAAAATAACACCGCGCCATTTGCCAATCAAAAACAAAATTTAACTGTCTATACTTATGATAGCCTAAGCGCGGAATGGGGGCTTATACCAACATTTATCAAAAATTTTGAAAAAGAAAACAACGCCATAGTAACAATAATCACTTTCCCAGACACCGGCACCATGCTAAATCAATTAATATTAGAAAAAAATAAACCAAAAGCCGACATAGTTATGGGATTAGACAACATAAATTTTGCTTCGGCCCAACAAAATCAATTATTGCAACCATACAAACCAACCAACGCAGAAAAAGTGCCTACCGATTTATGGTTTGATAATAATTACACAATGACTCCCTTTGATTATGGTTATGTTGGTTTTGTCTATAACTCCAAAAAAATTAATTTTGATAAAGAAATAAGTTTAAAAGAATTAGCTAGTGATAAGTATAAAAATAAAATAATTATTGAACAACCAGGGCTGTCATCGCCAGGCACACAACTGCTTTTATGGTCAAAAATTGCTTTAAACAAAAATGATTACCAAACATTCTGGCAAGGAATGAAAAAAAATATTCTAAAGGTTACGCCTGATTGGGGAACGGCCTATTATAGTTTGTTTCTAAAAGACGAAGCACCGATTGTTTTGAGTTACCTAACCTCGCCAGCTTACCATATTGATCAAGAAAAAAATAAACAATACAAAGCAATCGCTATTAAAGAAGGCTATTTTAGGCAAGTAGAAGGCGTGGGTTTGATAAACAACGCTAAAAACGCGGAATTAGCCAAAAAATATATTGATTATGTCTTAACCGATAGTGTTCAAAAAAATATTCCTACCACTCAATGGATGTTCCCGATATTAGCCTCCAGCAGCAGCCTACCAGTCGCTTACTCAGAAATAATAACTCCACAACCAAAACAAATTCTTTCTATCTCCAATCAAGAAATTACTAATAACTTCTCTACTTGGCTCAAAGAATGGAACAAACTATTTGGCATCGAATAAGATTAATCCAAATATGTATTTGGATATTAAAAAACTGTGTTTACAAGACAAAACCTATTTAAAATAATAATTTTTTTTATTCTCTTGCCACTACTAATACCATTATGTTACCTGGCCTTTTTTATTGTTTTTCATCTTCAAGAAGTTGAAATAACTGCCGCTGTTATTAGTAAAATTTGGTTTAGTTTGTGGCAAAGCGTAGCAACCGTCCTACTGTCCCTATTTATTGGCGGTGGCTTGGCCTGGATTCATTATTATGGCCGATTAAAAAAATCGCCATTTTTTGATTTAATAATGACTTTGCCAATATTTTTGCCAACTGTCGTTGTTGCTGTTGGTTTTATCGCGGTCTGGGGAAACGCCGGGTATGTTAATCAACTACTCACTTACCTAAACTTAAAACCAAAACAATTTCTTTATTCCCCCATAGCCATTATTATTGGCCATTGTTTTTATAATATTCCCCTAGCCTACTTAGCGATAAGCAACCGCCTGAGCACGATGCGCCAACATTTAGAAGAAACAGCCACTACTATGGGCGCTAATCAATGGCAAATATTTAAAACAATTACTTTTCCAAGAATAAAAACTGCTTGCTTGTTTATTGGCATCCTAATTTTTATTTATTCTTTTTTAAGTTTTGCCTTGCCTCTTATTTTAGGCGATATTCAATATCAAACTCTGGAAGTTTATATCTTTAATTTAATAACTCAACAATTTAAATTTGCTACCGCCGCCGCGCTAGCTTTTGGCCAACTAATTTTTTTAAGCCTAATTATTATTTTTGCTATTAAATATTTTATTAATATTAATGAGGAGCATGTAAACATCGCTCGCGAAGATCAAAAAAATATTTTCATTTTTTATATTGTCTGGTTTATTAAATTTATTCTATTACTGTTCATATTAGCGCCGATAATCGGGTTGATAATCCAAGGATTAAATTTAAATGGTTTAACAATGCTTTCTAAAACATCATTCTGGCCCGCTCTTGTCAGAACTTTGTTATTAGCTTTAGCCAGTATTTTACTCAATATTATTACTATATCATTAATATTATTAAACCATTGGCAAAGAAACAGTAGTGGACGAACTAAAACAAAACAGCGACGTTGGCCATTAGTGATTATAGCGGTCTCACCAATCATGCTGGGTTTGGCTTGGCTACTTATCTTTACTAAATCATTATTTTTAATGATTTTAGCTTACAATATTTTACTCCTACCGCTAAGCTACTATTTAATTACTTCTGTTTGGTTAAATCGCCCGACCCATTTTATTGACACTTTAAAAATTCTAGGCGCTAATCAAAAACAACTATACTGTGCCGCCTTTCGCTACCTTTGGCCCACTATTTGTAAAATTACTGCCTTAAATTTTGTTTTTATCCTGGGTGACATCTCGGTGTCTTCTATCTTAGCGCCGCGTCTAAAACCAACAGCCATGAATTTAAGCTATAATTTAATTGGCTCCTACAAATTCAACGCCGCGGCCACTGGTATGAGTGTAATTTTAATCTCTATTATAATTATTACTAGCTTAATTTATCTTTTAAAATCCTATGGATTTAAAAATACTAAATTTAACAGCTAAAATTAATGGAAAAGTTATCCTGGATAATCTTAATTTAACAACGCGAAAAAAAATATTGGCCGTTATTGGCCCATCTGGGGCTGGAAAAACAACACTCCTACGTTGTATCGCTGGTTTAGAAAATTATCAAGGAGAAATTTTCTTTGACAACTCTTTGATTAATAACACACCAACCAGACAACGCGAACTTGGCATGGTTAGCCAAGAATTAAATCTTTTCCCACACTTAACAATATTTGAAAATATCGCCTATCCATTAAAAATCAGAAATGAAAATAAAGAAAAAATCAAAAATTTAGTTAGAGCTATCTTGGACCAATTTTCAATTAGTCAATTGGCTAATAAACTGCCCCAAGAAATAAGTGGCGGCGAAAAACAAAGAGTGGCTATTGCTCGCGCTTTTATTTATGAACCAAAAATACTGCTAATGGACGAACCGTTTGCCCATTTAGACGCTGTGTTACGATCAGAAATTTTATTCTGGTTCAAAAATTTAATAAATAAAAAAAATACGCCGGTTTTCTTTGTGACGCATGATATTAGAGAAGCTAAATTTTTATGTGATGGATTGCTGTTTTTAGCCAACGGCAAAAATGAATTTTTTGGCTCTTTTGAAGAATTTAAACAAAGCAACAAACAAATTATAAAATCATTTTTAAATAAAATAATCTAGTGTTGCACCACCCCGGCGTCAAATCTTAATTTCATTTCCGCTCTTTGTTCTTGGCGTAATTTTTTAAATAACAAACTGCTGATAGCCCGCCCTTTTAAAACTTCCGCCATCCAGTGACCGCCAAGTAAATGTGGCACCATAACATAATCAGCGCCCACTTTATACAAATCTTCTAAATGAATCGTGTGGTACAAACTAGCGATTACGTGAATTTTTTTATTTAAACGACGAATATGGGTAATCAAAGTTTTTTGGTCATCTGGCTCGGGGATGGTAGAAATGATAAGTTTCGCCTTTCCCAATTGTAATTGTTCTAAAAATTCAACATCGGCCGCGTCACCAAAAAAAGCCGACAAACCGCGATGTTTTAATTTAGAAATAATTTCCGGGTTAAAATCAACAATCGCGAATTTTATTTTCTTTTCTGCCAAAGCTTCACACACTTTCCAACCAATACGATGGTAACCAAAAACCCATACATCAAAAGTTTCTCTCTCACCATCGTTTTTTTGTTGTCTTTTGTCCTTGCCAAAAAAATCTAAGAATGGCCTAAATAAATGATACAACTGCTCGTTATAAGTAACAAGATAAGAAGAAACAATTATGGTAACAAGCGCTGTTAAAGTCAAAATAGCCAGTTCAACACCAGAAAGATAACCAAATTCTTTGGCGGTAAAAATCAAAATAAAACCAAATTCACTTACTTGCGCCGTGGTAATACTAGCCAAAAAAGCAGTCCGGCGAGTATATTTTAAAAATCGTAAAATATGATAAAAAATTAAAGGTTGTAATATTAAGATAAACAAAGATAAAGCCGTCACAGGTATAAAAACGTTTCTAATGTCCCCTAACTGCAATTCGCTTCCCAAGACTACAAAAAACAAAACAATAAAAAAATCACGCAAAGGACGTAAACGGCTAGAAATTTCTGGCTGGTAAACCGAGGCCCCCAAAGAAATACCGGCAATAATAGCCCCTATTTCTACACTAAACCCAGCCCAATAAACCAAACTAGCGACACCAAAACACCAAGCAACTGTAAAAATAAATAATAACTCTCCGGAGCCAGCTACCTTATCCATGATAATTGGCAAAAGATAACGAGACATTAAAAATACCAGTCCTACTAGTAATGCCCCTTTTGCCAAAGTGATGGTTAGAGCCATGTACCAAATACTATCTTGTAAATGGACGGTATTTAAAAATATCAAAATACCAATCGCTATTATATCCTGAAACAATAAAATCCCAATTACATAACGACCATATAAAGCTTCGGCGTCTTTTTTATCGGCCAATAATTTAATTACAATTATTGTGCTAGAGAAAGTAATCGCCACTGATAAAAAAATCGCCGGCAAAAAAGAAAAATACAATAATTTTAACAAAACAAAACCTAATGCCGCGGTAATCAAGAATTGTAAAATACCGCCAACAAAAACTGCTTTGCCGATGCGTTTAATGTAATCAAAATTTAAACTTAAGCCAATTATAAACAACAGCAAAACTATGCCAAATTTAGCAAAAATTTCAAAAAAATCTTGGCTATCGCTAAATTGATTCAAAAATAAAGGGCCGGCTACTAAACCGGCCACAATGTAAGCCACCACCAATGGTTGGCGAAGCAAACGCATGATAAAAGCGATAGAAACGGTGATGCCCAAAATAACACTGATTTGCAAAAAAATATTTTCCGCCATAATCTGCTAAAAAATTAATTAAATATATTATAACAGAAATTTAACTAAAATGTTAGTTAAAATATATTTTGCCAAACTTTGACTTGATGTTTCAAATATTTAGGAAACATTATAACCACGTTTTTCATATTCCATCCCGGATAAGCGCTCACATTTTTAAAAACTAACCCCGAAGCAGGCACACTCCAAATAGCGGTAACAAAAGATAAAATAATTACTAAAACGTACATTTTTCTTTTACCAAAATTGATCATTTCAATTATCGTGGGAATAAATAAGGGAATAAAAATTAAGAACCAACGTACAGTGTAGGTGGAACCGCTATAACCTTTACCAAACAAAGAATAATACAGAACAATAGAAGCAAAAGAAACTACAGTGGCGACAAAAAATAATCTATCCTTGATACTGCTGCCTTTCTTAAAAATAAAATAAACACTAAATACCATCAGTAAAATTAACAATGGATTGTGAGATAAAAATCCTCTTCTGCCAAAAAGCATTGAAAATACATAGTTCAACCAATCTTTTAAACTTTTAACGGCAAAGCTAGCGTTAGTTAGGTTGTCCGAATTAAAAACCGAGCCAGGATATTTAAAAAACTCTGGATGCATCGAAGCTGGAAAGACATCGCCCGTTATTTGGATATTAGCCATCCAATGCAACAAAACAGGTACTATTAAACCAAAAATATAAAAAACTAATAAAAATAATTTTTCTCTATTAAAACCTTGGTAAAATAATAAGTATATTAAATATAAAGAAAAAAATCCGGCAACAAACATTGAGCCTGGATCAAAAACTGTTGCCAAAGAAAATAAGATGCCTAATAAAAATAAGAAAAAAAATGATTTTAACTTGGCATATTTTAAAAGTAATACAGCAATACCGCACAAAACAGCTGACAATAAATGATTATTTAATACTGTAGCAAAAGGAAACATCGCAGTGCCTACAAATAAAGCCAATAACAAAAACAGCAACTTTTCTGGCTGCAATTCTATCTTTTTTCTAAAAAAATAAAATAAAAATAAAAAATAAAATAAAAAAGGAAAAGTTGAGACAAAAAAAGTTATTAAATAAATAATTGATTGTTGGTGATTAAAAAAATTCCAGCCAAAGCCATGTAAAATAAAATAAGGTCCGGCAGCCAAAATTGAAAATAACGGCGGCTTATCTGAATAATAAAAACCATTAATATATACTTTATCGCCAGTTTCTATGCTCGCTTTATTTATAATAAAAGTACGGTTGTTAACCAACTGTTCTATGGTCGCCAGGCGGCTACGATCGTTCCAGCCTTGAGTGGTGGTATGAATTAAAAATAACAAAAAAATAACAAAAAAAACCAATAAAATTCGGTTAATAACAAACAATGTTTTTCCGGAATTCATAAGCCTGTTACTTATTAATTTCTATTACCTTGCGCCTGGAACTGGCGCCAGAAATTAAAGTTACTTGTGTTTTAGAAATAGCAAGATATTTGGCTAACGCTTTAATTACCGCCTTATTGGCCAAACCTTTGTCTGGAACCTCTTTTACGGCAATAATAAAATGCTCATTGTCTATTTTTTCTATCTTTTCTTCCCGAGCGCGTGGTTTAACTTTGACAAAAATACGCATATTACAAATATATTCTTCCCAGCCAAAACAACAAACCAACGTACAAAATATCTATATGAAGCCTTTTTAACAAATTAAGAATATATAAAATTAAAATAAACGGATAGACAACAATAACAAACGGGTTGCGCCAAAAGCGATGATTAGCGGCCTGAAACAGCGCTTTAGCGTCTCCGGTAGAAGGAATGGCGTGAAGGCCCAAAGCAAAGCCTAACCAAAAATAAATAACTATTTGCCAACGGAAATATGGTGGTATGAGCTGAGAAAATAAAAACGCGGCTAGTAGAGAATTTATTATTAAAGGTCCGAAAGAAATTAAAAAACTTTGATAAAATTTCTGTGGCTCTTGGTGATTAACATAACCGGCCGGGTTGCCAAAACGGAATAAACAAATCTTAAAAATCCTGACACGCGTCAAGACACAAAATAGAGCGTGGGCTAATTCGTGTATTATTACGCCCGGCGCGGTAAGTAAAGAATATAAATAGAACATATAATCCAAAATAAAAATGATAAATCATTTTTAAAATAAGGCACATCAACTAAACCGTGGACAATCATCACTACCAAACAAGTTATTAAACCAACGCCTAATATCCTATCTTGTAATTTTATCTTATTAGCCAAATAAAATAAATAGCCCACTATGCCTGCAAACGAAAACATTCCTAGTAATCCAGTTTCGGTCCAAAAATTTAAAAATATATTATGCGGATAAATCAGCCTCTCCATTTCTTTAACATTGTAATATGGTTTTTGCACCTTGCGAAAAAATTGGCCTACGCCTGTGCCTAGAACAAAATTCTTTGGTGAAGATGTTAAAAAATTAATTGAATAGCTCCATAAAGTTAAACGATTTTTACCGGCCTGATCTCGAAACAATACTGCCTGACGAATATTCGGTATTATCATGGAAAATATTACACCTAATAAAACAAACAGAATGACTATCTTTTTATAACCAATCAAAAAAACAAACACCAGCGCCCCTGCTACCAGTGCTATCCACGCACCATCGGATTTAGTGAAAAGAATGGCAATAAGAGAAAGCACCACCGCTAAAACTGTCATCGCGAGCCTCGACGCAGTCGAGGCGTGGCGATCCCGTTCTTCAGAGATTTCCTTGATTCTACGAGATTGCTTCGCTTCGCTCGCAATGACAATCATTGTCAACATCATTATTGGCGCCAGATATAACCCTACCGCGTTAGGCGAAGTAAAAAACGCCACCACTCGACCATTAAGTATATCATCCCACAAACTAGGCGGATACAGCAGACCAGTAAACTTTTGTATGATCGATAAAATACTAATACTTAAGGTTGAGAAGATTAAAAACCAAATCAAATCTTTGCTTTTTATAGATCCCCCATCAACCCCCTCCTTACCAAGGGGGGGGTGAGGGGATCTATCAGAAGACCGGCCAAGTAAAATAACAAATAAAATCATTGGTTCCAAAAAATACGCGCGCCACTGGCCCAAAGATTTGATTACCATGTCACTGACAAAAATACTAATTACTGAAGCGAAAAAAAATAAACCAATAAAAATAAATAATAATTTGTAATTAGCAACTGTTTTCTTAATTACCGGCCAATCATTTTTAGCGTATTTTATCAACCAGATTAAAAAAAGAGCTCCAAACGACAGCTCTAATATTGTTGTTGGCAGAGGGCCGATAGAAAAGCGAATGAGATAAGTTGGCAAAGCAATAATAAATAAACCAACGCCAAGACGAAAATTTTTATAGGCAAAAAAAGAAAATAATAAGAAGTATATAGTTAAAATGATGAGGATCATAAATTCTAGCCAGATTTACCACTTAAACTCTCCATGCCGCAACATATAATCAAATCGAATAATATGAAAGGCAATACTTTCATTTTGAATAGTGCCATTAAGCGCCATTTTGACTGCTTTGTTAAGCGGGGTTGGCACGACTTCTATGGGGTAATGTTCGTCACCGCTACTAAGCGGCGCTTTCACCAAATCCTTGGCCACGAACAAGTATATATCCCAGATAAAATATTCACTGCCAGATGATTTTTTGTTTATTAATTTTAACGTCTTTGCCCGATAGCCAATTTCTTCTCGCAGTTCTCGTTGCGCGGCCTGCCGAGCGGTTTCACCCTTATCTATTCGGCCACAAGTTAAAAACCATTCTTTTCTACACTGCTCGCCAATCCTTATTTCTCTGGTTAGCAACAACCTGCCTTTTTCATCAAATGGCAATACCGTCACCGAATTAAACCGCTGACAATATTCGTGCGTTTGTTTAAATCCATCTGGAAACATCACTTCTCTTTTTTTAATTTTAAAAATCTTGCCCTCGTAGACAGTCTCAAACGGCCCAAATTTTACTTCATTTTTCATAATTGAAATGAGTGAGAGAAAAGAATAAATTTATTTGCGATGTGAGCGAGAGTAATTAATAATTTATTATTAATTACCGAGCGAACGAAGCAAATATTTTAATATTTATTCTTTTCCGAGCGAATGAAATTATATGTTAATATAATGCCTTTATTTTACCTCTTTATCCTATCCTTGACAACTCTATAAATTTTCTGTAAATTTTCTACCTAAATTCAATCACTAATTCTTTATCAAATACATGTGCTATTCTGTCCAACATCTGCAAAGTAAAATTCTGATTACTTGCTTCCATGCGAGCGACATTGCTTTGGGTAGTACCTAATTTTTTTGCTAATTGAATCTGCGACATCTTTTTTTTCTTGCGCATCTGCAAAATCTCATAAGCGACTTCTAATTGCGTACCATAATAATCATACCATTTTTTAAACTCTGGGTCTTTTAACTTTTCTTGTAAATATTGTTCAAAATCAATTATGTTTTTTTTGACCTTTTTATTCATATAATTGTGGATTATTTATTACATCGTGGTAATATTCAATGGCTTTGTTTATGTATTTTTGAGGAGTTTTCTGCGTATTTTTTGTAAAACCATTAAGTAAAATTATCTGTTTGTTTACAAATACAAAATAAAATATTCTATTTCTTTGTTTACTAAAATCAACCCGCAATTCCCTAACTTTCCCAATAATGTGACGTGTATAAGGTTCGCTCAAATAACCATTACTTTCCACTAAATATTGTAAATACCACGATATTTTTGCTTGCGCTTTTTGTGAGAGGCTTAATATAAAATCAAGGGCGGGCTTTTTGTTATTTCTGCTATTAATATAAAATTTTATATTATATTCGGACATAATTATTATATATCATTTATGATATATGTCAAGAGTATGTAAAAAAATAATACTCCAAACATACCACATGGCGCTTAAAATTTCTTGAAGTTAATTATAAATTTCCTATAAAATCTATCACCAAAAAAATAAGAAATCCATTTGATCAACAAATGGATTTCTTATTTTTTTCCACTACTCACTATTATAACTACTTTTTACGCCCTAATACCTGTAATGTTCCGGCTTATACGGCCCATTAGCTTTAATACCAATATAGCCGGCTTGTTCTTTGGTAAGTTGAGTAAGTTTTACTCCCAACTTCGGTAAATGTAAACGCGCCACTTCTTCATCCAGCTCTTTTGACAGGCGATAAACCTTGCCGCTCTCATATTTTTCTTTTTCCGTCCACAAAGAAATTTGTGCTAAGACCTGGTTGCTAAAACTATTACTCATCACAAAACTTGGGTGGCCGGTGGCACAACCCAAATTCATCAGCCGGCCTTCGGCCAACATATATATTGATTTACTATCATTAAAAACATACTTATCAACTTGCGATTTGATATTTATTTTCTTAACACCTTTTGTTTTGTCTAATTTATCCACTTCAATTTCATTATCAAAATGTCCAATATTACTGACAACAGCCTGATCTTTCATTTTTTTCATGTGTTCAACGGTAATAACATGATAATTGCCGGTAGCTGTGACATAAATATCTGCTTCACCCAAAGTATCTTCTACTGTTTTTACTTCATAACCCTCCATCACTGCTTGTAAAGCACAAATTGGATCTATTTCTGTTATTATTACTCTAGCACCTTGCCCACGCAAAGCCTGGGCACACCCTTTGCCAACTTCACCAAATCCGCACACTACTGCCACTTTGCCACCAATCATTACATCCATCGCCCGGTTTAGGCCATCAACAACTGAATGGCGACAACCATAAATATTATCAAACTTGCTTTTGGTAACAGAATCGTTAACATTTATCGCTGGGAATAATAATTTTCCTTGTTCGGATAATTGGTACAAACGATGTACGCCGGTAGTTGTTTCTTCTGACACACCTTGAATATTTTTGGCAACAGCGGTCCAACGTTTAGAATTTTTCTTATATTCTTTTTTTAATAACTTTATTAATTCCTGAAAATCAGTCCCTTCTTTGCTATAATCTTTGTCTAATAATTTTGGATTTTTTTCAATTTCTAATCCTTTGTGAACCAAAATTGTCGCGTCACCACCATCATCCACAATCAAATCCGGCCCCCCATTTCCGCCAGAGGCGGATCCGCCTTGGACGGAAAAATCAATCGCTCTTTCCAAACACCACCAATAATCTTCTAATGATTCGCCTTTCCAAGCAAAAACCGGCACGCCAGCTTTGGCCACGGCCGCGGCCGCGTGATCTTGAGTAGAAAATATATTGCAGCTACTCCAGCGCACGTTTGCCCCAAGTTCAACTAATGTCTCTATCAAAACCGCGGTCTGAATAGTCATATGGAGTGAGCCTGTAATTCTAACGCCCTTAAGCGGTTTTTGCTTACTATATTTTTTCCTGATAGCCATGAGCCCGGGCATTTCTTTTTCCGCTATTTCAATTTCTTTCCTCCCCCAATCAGCCAAAGAAATATCTTTTATTTTGTAATCTTGATTCATTGACATAAAATATTATTATTAAATTAATATACAAATATCTTATTTTTTAGTATGTCCTACCCAACCATGCGTAAATTCATGTCTGAAAACATGTACTAACAAACTAGTGCCGATTAGAGACAAAATTCCCACGCCGATAAAAATATAATTAAAAGAATAAATATCCGCTATATACGCTCCCAAAAAAGCGGCCGCGGCCGAACCTAAACTAATTATCGTGTTATACATGCTCCATTCATAGCCAGCTTTTTCATCACGCGAATAACGCGTGTAAATTACCATCCAACCCGGAAAAACCAAAGCTGTGCCAAGCCCATAAGCGAATTGTAAAAGATAAACATGCGCCAAAGAGTTTGCTAAAAGATAAAAAAAAGGAACAACGCTCATTATTAATGAACCGAGAAATAAAGCATACAATTCCCGCTTGTTACCTTTTTCTTCATCCGTCCATTTACTGACAATAATCTGAAATATTGCTTTGGTTACCAACTGGATAGTAGCGGCGGCACCAATAGCTGTTAAAGTAGTACCAACAATATTTTTTAACATAAACACCGCAAAAATCGGTTCAATTAAACCAAAACTACCTAACAAAAATAGGTCGGATAAAATTAAAGTACGTAAAATTTTATGCATATTCAACCGCGTTTAATCAGATAAACAAGATAAATTACATATAAAGAAACAAATACCACTCCCTGCCACCGATCTATTCTGCGTCGCCTGCCGATAAACATAAAAATAAATAATAAAAAGGTGGCCAACACGCCAACTAGAACATCAACATTCGTAGACGGAGAAAATGGCAACTGTAAAATCGTACCCGTCAAACCCAAAACCCAAAACACATTAAATATATTTGAGCCAACTATATTACCAATCGCAATATCATCATGGTGATGATAAGCGGCTACCACCGAAGTGGCCAACTCTGGTAAAGATGTGCCGACAGCCACAATTGTTAAACCTATTAGGATCTCGGACAACCCAGCTAGCCGCGCTAAAACAACAGCATTATCAACCAAAAGTTTGCCGCCTAAAAATAGACAAACTAGTCCGCTTAAAGTAAGTATCGTGGAAATAAACCAACTGTAAATTTTTACATCTTCTGCTTTACCCTCGGTCTTAGCAATACCAAAAATATAAAACATAAAAACAGCAAACATCGCGAGCAAAGAAAACCCATCAGTTCTAGTAATAGCGTTATAACCAACACCATCAAACAAGGCGTCATTTCCCATGACATAAACCAAAATCATGGCCAGTAAAGCAAAAGGTATTTCTTTCCAAACTGTATTTCTTTTTACTGATAAAGGATACACGATAGCCGCCAAACCCAAAATCAATAGTATATTGGCGATATTACTGCCAACTATATTGCCAATAGCAATATCAGCCGTGCCTCGAGTGGCCGATAACATATTAACAACCAATTCTGGCATTGACGTGCCAAACGCTACTACTGTCAAACCAATCACTATTGGTTTAATGCCTAGTCGCCGCGCCAAAGAAGCAGAACCACGCACCAAACTTTCCGCTCCTAAAATTAAAACAGCCAAACCGACGACTATAAATAAAATTGGTAAAAACATAAAATGCTTATTATAAAGACACCCACTAACGTGCTAAAATCACTTCTTTTCCAAAAGCTTTTTTGTACCGCTCGCAAAACCCTTTTTTGGTAAATGGTATTTGCGTGCCAAATTCTTCTATAGCAAAGCTGGCGGCTGTTGAACCCATCTGCCCGCAAACTTTCCAATCATAACCCAATTCATAGCCAACAAAAAATCCAGCGCGATAAGCATCGCCAGCTCCGGTCGGGTCGTCAAATGATCGTGGCGGACAAACTCCTATTTCTATAATCTCTCCAGCCGCTGTAGTCACCACCGATCCTTTTTCCCCCAAAGTAGTTATTAAAACTTTTGTATTTTTTAAAACTTCCGCTGTATCCCAGCCGGTTTTTTCTTCTAATAATTTAATTTCATAATCATTGCCAATAACAAAACGCGCTTGGCTGATCATCTTTTTTAATTCAATATCGCTAAACGCTGTTATTTGCTGGCCAGGATCAAATACTGCTTCTATTTCCAATTCAGCGCATTCTTTTAGGTGTTTTATCATCACGTCCTTGTGAGTCGGGCTGATAAGCGCTAACTTTATCCCTTCAATTTCGCGCATACTAATTTCTCTCGCTAAATTCAAAGGGCCATTGTAAAAGGCGGTAATCTGGTTATCATCCGCGTCAGTGGTAATATACGCGGAAGCAGTTAAACTTTTATCATCAATCTTAATAAATCTCGTGTCTAGTCCGTAACTTTTTAAATACTCTAAATAATCCTTGCCATCTTTGCCTAAAGCGGATACTATAATTGGCTCCGCGCCCAGCATCTTCATAGTAAAACCAATATTAGCCGACGTGCCACCCCAGCTCCGTTCTAACTTATCCACCATAAAACAAACATTCAAAATATGTATCTGATCTGGCATGATATGATTTTTAAAACTATCCGGAAAATTCATGATATGGTCATAGGCCAAAGAGGCGGAAATAGCAATTGGCATAATTGAATAGTTAATATTAAGTAATTTAGCGCCAAGTAATTATATTGATATTTATGGGTTAAATTGTACCAAAAAATTTGACTCCTGTCTAATCATGTTCATCAACGAAATTTAATGCTAAAATACAGTCATTATGACCAAACATCTTATCGGCTTGATAATATTTTTAATTGCCGTCGAGCTTACCGGTTGTGGTAATGACCAAAACGCTATCGTCGCCAACCGTCTGGAAAAAATTCCAACCAGCACCATAAAAATCACATCAGCGAAAGATCAACATCCGCCCATTCTCCACTCAAACGACTGGCAAAAACCAATCCCTCTTGATAATGCCATTAACACGGCCGGAGCCGAGGACTCGCCTTTTATTATGCCGAACGGTGATACATTATATTTTTTCTTTACTCCTAATCCGAATATTCCGCCAGAAAAACAAGTAACTGACAACGTAACCGGCATTTACTCTAGCCAAAAAATCAACAACCAATGGAGCCAAGCGAAAAGAATAATTCTGCAAAATAAAAATAAATTATCTTTGGACGGATGCGAATTTGTACAAAACAACACAATTTGGTTTTGCTCAGCTCGCGAAGGGTACACTGGTTTGAATTGGTTTACGGCCGAATACAAAAATAATAAATGGCAAAATTGGAAAATAACTTCAAAAGAATTTAAACAATATGAAGTCGGGGAATTACATTTTAGTTCCAACGGCCAAGAATTATTTTTCCATTCCAGCAAAAATGGCGGCTTGGGCCAATACGATATTTGGTCAAGCCAAATTAAAGATGACATCTTGCAACCGCCGATTAATATTTCGGCTGTAAATTCATCTGATAATGATGGCTGGCCGTTTATCAGCCATGACGGGCAAGAACTTTGGTTCACACGCACATATCTTGGCACGCCTTCAATCTGGCGAAGTAAAAGATTAAACAACCAATGGCAAAAACCGGAAATGATTTTGTCCCAATTCGCCGGCGAACCAAGCTTGGATAATCAAGGAAATATATATTTTGTCCATCATTATTACAAAGATAACAAAATGTTAGAAGCGGATATATACGTGGCTTTAAAAAAATAATCTCGTTGCTTCTCTTGCCAAAATCATTAACATAACCTATATTATATTAAATATTTTTAATAATCATTATGCAAAAAAATACCTTTCAATTAAAAAGTGGGCTAGCACAAATGCTCAAAGGCGGAGTAATTATGGATGTAATGACTGTCGAACAAGCTATAATCTCCGAAAAATGCGGAGCAGTGGCTATCATGGCTTTGGAAAGAATTCCGTCAAAAATCCGTGAAGATGGCGGGGTGGCGCGCATGTCAGATCCGTTGCTCATAAAACAAATAAAAAAAGCAGTGACGATTCCGGTTATGGCCAAAGTGCGCATTGGACATTTTGTAGAAGCGCAAATTTTGGAAGCGCTGGATATAGACTACATTGATGAATCCGAGGTCTTAACTCCGGCGGATGAAGAAAACCACATAGATAAAACCAAATTCAAATTGCCTTTTGTCTGCGGTTGTAGAAATTTGGGCGAAGCCCTTCGCCGGATAAACGAAGGCGCGGCCATGATTCGCACCAAAGGCGAAGCCGGCACCGGCAATATTGTAGAGGCAGTGCGTCATCAGCGAATGGTAACTCGCGAAATTAAAGCGCTTAAGCCAAACAATTTCAAAGCCAAAGCCAAGGAATATCGCGTGCCGGTTGAGTTGGTAAAACAAGTATATAAATTACAAAAATTACCGGTGGTAAATTTTGCCGCTGGCGGTATTGCCACACCGGCAGACGCCGCTTTAATGATGCAATTGGGCAGTGAAGGCGTGTTCGTTGGCTCTGGTATTTTTGATTCAGAAAATCCCGAAAAAATGGGAAAAGCTATTGTGCAAGCCGTTATGAATTACGACAAGCCGGACATTGTTGCCAATGTTTCCGAAGGATTAGGCAAGGCGATGAAAAGTTATGAAATTGATAAGCTGGAGACAAAATTCGCGGGGAGATAAAATATGCCTCAAAAAAACCACGTCGGCATTCTTTCAATTCAAGGTTCCTTTTTTGAACACGCCGAGATCTTAAAAAAAATCAACGCGCCTTTTATTTTTGTCCGCTCAAAAAATGATTTATTACCAATCACTCACTTAATAATCCCGGGAGGCGAGTCAACAACTATTACAAAATTATTAAAAAATTTTGGGATATGGGAAGTGTTAGAAAAAAAACTGAAGGAAAATAAGATAAAAATATTCGGCACTTGTGCCGGCGCGATAATTTGTCAAAAACTCGGCATGGATATACAAATAGATCGCAATGCTTATGGCGCGCAACAAGAATCATTTATCAGCAAGCTAAATTCAAAACAATTCTTTAACTTAACCGGTATTTTTATCCGCGCACCGCGCATTACTTCTGTTGGAAAAAATACAAAAATTTTAGCGACCTTTAATAATGATCCTGTTTTAATTCAACAAAATAATTTTCTAACTTCTACTTTTCATCCTGAACTTTCTGGCGAATTAAGAATCCACAATTTTTTTCTCAAAATATAATAATATATGTATTGGTTTTCTGCCGCACTTTTGTCTGCCGTATTTATGGCTCTTAGAGCTTTTTACAGTAAAAAAGTTCTTAAAAATACCAATGAATACGTTGTTTCTTTTGGCTCTCGCTTACTTACTTCTATCATTCTAACTCCCTTATTATTTTTCATACCAATCCCTAAATTAGGGTTAAATTTTTGGCTGGTTTTAATTGCTAGTTCTGTTTTACTAACCGTCGCCACGATATTCTATATGAAAGCAATTAAATCCGATGATGTTTCTTTGACCATGCCAATGACTAGCTTTACTCCTATTTTTGTACTGCTTATCTCTCCTTTTATTATTCATGAAATCCCGAAAATTTGGGGTATTGCCGGAATTTTTCTAATTGTTGTCGGATCGTATATTTTAAATGTTAAAGAAAGAAAAAATGGTTGTTTAGGACCATTTAAAAAATTATTTTCTAACAAAGGGACGGCTGCTATGCTTTTGGTGGCAATGCTTTGGGGTTTTAACGCTACTTTGGACAGGCTAGGGGTGCAATATTCTTCTTCGCTTGTCTGGCTCATTATCGTTTACCCTGTTATGAGTCTTTTTTTACTAATATTCGTTTTACTTAAAAATCCTAAAATTTTAAAACCGCTGCCAAAATTAATGCCAAAGCTAGTACCTATGAGTTTGGCCGGGATATTTGAAACAGGTTTTTATTTAATTGCTATTCAATATACTTATATCTCTTACGCGGTATCGGTAAAAAGATTCGCCGTAATTATTAGTGTCGCGATTGGCTATTTTTTATTTAAAGAAAAAAATATAAAAGAAAGATTCATCGGCGCTTTATTTATGGTGGCTGGTGTTATCTTAATATCTTTATTTAATTGACATTTCTTTTTAATCAATTATAATACTTTCAATCTTCAGGGCGGGGTGCGATTCCCCACCGGCGGTATAGCCCGCGACTCCCGACTGTTTCGGGACTGATCTGGCGCAATTCCAGAGCCGACGGTCCCCGTGCCAAAATTTGCTTGGCGCAGGGTAAAATAGTCCGGATGAAAGAAGAAGTATATTTTTAATATATTTTTTTACCCTGAAAAAGGGTTTTTTTAATTAACACATATCTCTATGAAAAACAAAATTTTCATCGGCGCTTTGGCGGTGGCTATTGCCGCCATCTTGTGGAGTTTGGACGGCACTTTCTTAAGACCTAAATTATATTCTCTGCCGAGCGTTCAAGTGGTTTTTTTGGAACACCTGCTCGGCTTTATTGTCCTTTTGCCTTTTTTGATAATTTATCGCGCACAATTAAAATTAATTAATAAAAAAACTTGGGCGGCTATTTTTTGGGTAGCTTTATTTGGAGGCGCTTTGGGAACGACTTTTATTACCAAGGCGCTTTTTCTTACTGGTTTTCATGATATTTCAGTGGTGATACTTTTACAAAAATTCCAACCAATTTTCGCCATCGTACTAGCCACAATTTTTTTGCGCGAACGATTTCCAAAAAAATTCTATATATACGCAATTTTGGCCGTTATTGCCGGCTATTTCATGACCTTCAAAGATCCAACTTCAATTAACAGTATATCCAACGCGCCAATTATGGCCGCGGTTTTCGCGCTCCTAGCCGCCTTTGCTTGGGGTTCGGCCACGACATTTGGAAAATACTCAATAAAAAATATCAGCTACGGATTGCTGGCTTCCTTGCGCTTTGGCCTAACTGTCTTAATTATGCTCATTCCCGCCTTAACCTATTTCAAAAACATGCCCGCTGTTTCCGGCACGCAATGGACCACATTGGTGATTATTGTTTTTACATCCGGCGCTGTGGCGATGTTTTTATATTATTTCGGACTTAAAAAAATTCCTGCTTCACTAGCCACTTTATGCGAATTGTCTTGGCCGATTTCAGCTGTGATTTTGGATTACTTCTTGAATCATAATATTTTGTCTTGGTCACAAATAATCGGCACTTTGATTGTGCTTGCCTGTGTTTTAAAAATCACTTATTTTAACCGATCACAAACAATTATTGGCACGGTAATTGAAGGGCAAAAACAAGGCCAAAATACCGGCATGCAAACTGCCAATCTGAATATTAAATTAGCGACAAAATTACCAAAAGGGCTGTACACCTGCCAAGTAACTTTGGATGAAAAAAACTATAATGGCCTATTATACTATGGCTATAATTCACTAACCAAAGCAGATTGTTTAGAAGTTCATATTATAAATTTTTCTGGCGATATTTATGGTAAAAAAATAACAGCAATTACCGACCGCTATTTACGCTTGCCTAAAAAATTTGATTCGATTGAAACGCTGGCGGAGCAAATGAAAAAAGATTTAAAATTGACTAATTAATTTTTTCTTGTAAAGTAAAAAATTTGACAGTGTTAAACAAATTAGATGAACAAAAAACCGGCCAAATTGGCACGGTTTTTTTGTCTCCCTTTTGTGCTCGAGCGCACAAGGAATTTGCGCGAAGGTGGGAGAGCTGTCGCGCGGCAGCGTATAAAAGAACTAGTGAATGGACTCGTGACCGCTGCCCCTTCTTCCACCCCTCGCATTACCGTGGGAGTCGTAATGAACGGACGGCGTAAAGCCGGGCACTTCCTTTTTGGGAGCGCGGAACCAACCGGCATATCCCAGCTTCTCGTCACGCAGAATCTTTTTGCAATCCTCCTTTTCTTCCTGGGTGAGCTCAGAGGCATCAATCTCCTCCTCCGTCTTGAACACCCAGACCTCCGCCCCATCCTTGAGGGCTCGCTCGCAGGCCATTACATTCTGGTCTCCGATCAACGATTGGAAATTTTCCACTTCCTGCATATTTCTAATTCTCACTTCTTCCTCCTTGAGCACACATAACGTGCGCAAAAGTAATTGGGTATGTAACCACTTTCTAACTCCGTAGCGAGCCTAAGCACAGCGACAACCTTTTCCCCGTTGTGCAACCTGCCAATTACCTCCTTTGACTCCTCTAATGAGAGATGGCCTAATTGTTCCACCTTTTCATCGCCAAGCCCGAGACAGTCTTCCTCATTGAAAAAACAGACAAAGCAGCCTGCTTCGAGCAATTTCCTTAGTTGTTCGTGAAGGCGTTCACTGAAATATGGAGCGCAATCTTCAAATTTACTAGAAATTAGCATTTAATTTCCTCCTCTCCCAAGCTCCATTGCTCGGGTCGCGGCGCTTGCGAGGTTCGCACTCGCGCTTTTGGCTTCACTTGCCAACGTGATTTCTTTTCACCAAAGCACCAAACAAAAAAATCGCTTTTTTTAGCGATTTGTGACCTTAAATAAAGCAAAACTAGGCTTATTTAAGGTCTATTTAAATGATGGGAAACAAAATTTTGAAAATTTATACTTTTCATATCTGTTTTAATGTATTACTACACTATAACACTGCTTGTGTTTTGTCAAGCTAGCCCTGTGGACAAATACAGGTATTAATTTCTTTCTAACACCTTCTTATACCCGCCCTCCCCGTGCTTTATCCAATGCGCTACTCGCGTAATAGTGGTAGTGCTAACACCGGTTTTTTCGGCAATATCGCGATATGGTATGCCTTGCGCTATTAATTTTGCCACTTCCCAACGATCAGCCAATTCCACTAATTCTTCCGCCGTACACAGATCACGCAAAAAATTAAGCATATCAGATTCGTCTTTGACAGAAACCAATACGCTAGCCAATTTTTTTAATTTTGAAGTTTTCCAATTAGACATATAGTTATTTTAATTATGAACATCAAATTTTTATTTCATCCCCCATACTATAAAATTTAAACATTCATGTTATTGTTTCCCTCTTGCACTATAGTATATTCATCGTAAATTTCTCCAACAATCTCTTCCAAAATATCCTCCAAAGTAACAATGCCAACATCCTCGCTGATGCCGTTTTCAACTATTGCTATGTGCACTCGCCTTTTTTTCATGGTATTAAATATGTCAGTAATATCATCTGTTATTTTGACCTTAAAAGGTTCTCGTATTAAGCTCGCTATTGATCCGTCTTTTTTATCCAACAAATCTTTGCTGTACAGAATACCAATTATTTTTTTCTCTTCATTTATAATAGGTACTCTGGTAAAACCACGACTGACTACTATCATTCTGGCTTCTTTAATAGTATAATTTAATTTTAAACAAAATACGCTGTCAATTAATACCATTGTATCTTTTACTTTTTTATCGCCAAAACGAAAAACTTTGTGGATAATTTCTTTTTCAATCTTTTTAATCACGCCCTCTTCTTCACCCAAAGTAGCCAAGCTCATAATACTATTATCAGAAACCAATAATTTACTGGTTTTATAATTGCCACCAGTTAATTTAATAATATTGCGTGAGATAAAAATAAAAAGAGTAATTATTGGGCTAAAAATTCTCATTAAAAGATATATTTTTTTGGCATTTTTTCTCGCAATTTTCTTATAATTAAATAAAGCGCTGGCCTTTGGCGTTATTTCTCCAAAAATAATGAGAAAAAACGTAACCAGACCAATTATTATTGATACGCCGACTGTTTGGAAGATGTTGTTGGCGATCAAAGCGGCAGCTGAAGATAACACGATATTGACTATATTATTACCTATTAACATAACCACTAACGTGCGGTCCATGTCTTTTTTTAATTTAATAATATATTCAATATTTTTTTCACCGTCGGCTTTCATTTCCGCGATTTGTGCGCTGTTTAAGTGCGTCAAAGAAGTCTCGGTGCTGGAAAACCAACCAGAGAGGTAAATAAATACAACCATTAAAATTATTAGAATCGTTAAGTTATAAAATAAAAACATACTTGCAAAAAATTTCAACGCTATCTACGGACAAATTTTTATCCAGCCATTTAAATTACCCCTTTTTAATATCAAATTAAAATTCGCCTGTTTGGCGTACTGGCAGGCTTTTTTAAAATTAATTTTCGCCTCGCTATATTCAATTTGAAATACCGGCTTGCCAGCTTTAACAAAATCCTGGGCATCGCCACACCATCCATGAGCATAACAACTTTCTATAACCGCCCAATCAAAATAATTAATTAATTCTTTTCTTTGTTCTATATCATTTTTTAGGCCAATAGATAAACCACGTTTATGCGCTTCATTAGCTAACCAAATATTATATTTAAGCTGATCTTCGTAAGTAATCGGAAAACCGGTTTTATTAGTATAACCATTTACATTGTCAACATCTACTCCATCAAAACCTTTTTTCTTGCACAAATCAAGCCGGCCGCGCATAATCGGCGCCAATTTATTTATTTGTCTAATATCAAGCCATTTTTCTCCAGGCCAGCCCGCGTAATTATTTCCTAATATTGATTGTGGAAATTTATTTTTATCCGGACGCCAATCTTCAAA
Source organism: uncultured Gammaproteobacteria bacterium (assembly GCA_964482695.1). Classification (GTDB taxonomy): domain Bacteria; phylum Patescibacteriota; class Patescibacteriia; order Magasanikbacterales; family GWA2-37-8; genus CAYZYP01. The sequence goes on from CAYZYP010000010.1 coordinate 48,604, forward strand.
ACTGCCGGCATTCAAATAGCAAATAACTTTTTTACCTTGCTTATGCAAAGTGTTGACAGTGGAAGTTGGCGTGTCAAACAAATCCAAATCTAGCATATCGGCATTTACCGCTGTATTAATTTTACCGGTAAATTGTATCTGCCAAGAAGTTTTAAGAGATGGAAGCCAAATTGAGCTAGCGGCTTTTGTTTTAACAAGATAACCAAAAATACCAAATATTATAAGTAAAATAATTGTTAAAAATAATTGTTTGGCTGAAAAATGATATTTCTTTGAATTCATATAATAAATCCCTTATTGTTATATATTACCTAAATAACAGAAAAAAACAATGGTGTATATTTATTGCTTTCTTTTTAATTGCCTTTGATTTATTTACATTTTAAAATGTAGTAAGGTGTTGGCCGGCGTCCCAAAAATAAATTGGGACGCCGGCACACCAAGCGCTCGGCTAATACTTGACGATAACCACCCCCGGCTCGTTAAAATGCAGGTCAACATAGCCAGAAATCACCTCCCGAACAGTCACCTCGCCTACGACTTTGTTAACATCTCCTTTGGGTGCCCTAACCGTTTCACCTCCAACAGCTACGACTACCCGGCAACGAGCATTGTGAGAAGGCAAATTGATGATCCGGTGACCAACTTGCAAAGTTTCTTCCATGGTTTTTCTCCAAGTATTGGGTTATGATTTTAAACTATAATAAAAAACAAAAAATGTAAAGATAAACTTTACATTTATATAAATATATTGTGTTTCTTAACTATTATTAGCCAAAAATATGATAGAAAAATGTTGTCGTACTTCTACAACATTTACCTATCCAACGGATACGGTTTATTTTTTATCTCATCTTTAGCGTTTAACCAACAAAACTCAAAAATTTCTCTCTGCATATCAGCCATTAATTGATCTATTACTGTAATCGCCCGCATTTCTTTGGGTAAAGCCACACTCAGACGATCATTGTAAATAGTCATAAAGCCGGGCATTTTAAATTTTTCCTTGGGTACAAAGCGTGCCTTCATCGGCGGCGCGTTTTTTACTGACAGATATCTTTTTTTAATATACTCTCTGGCATCAGGCGTATCCATAAAAATAAAACGGGTGGAAATTTGACGCCGACATTTGGTAGGAAAATAAAAAACAGTTAGATATTCTTCGAACCTCTTATCAAACTCTTCAATCTTAGTCCATTCCAACAATTCGCCTTTGGTTCCCAAAACGTCTGACGCCCAATTTTTTAAACCCTCATGACCTTCATAATAAATAATATTTGTTTTGGTAGTTTGTTTACCGGTTAAATCTTTTAATTGTGGCACCAGGGTATTCAACATCTGCGTTTGACGACGAACCCTCTCTTCACGCCCAGTAACAACATCATATAATTTTACTGGTGAGTAAGCCGCTACTTTTCTTTTGTTTTTTACCAATTCTTCGTGTAAAAAACCCTTTTTCATTAACCCCTCTATCAATCCATAGACGGTCACCCTGTTTAACTTTGCTCTTTGCGAAATATTTTGCACCGACTCTGGCCCCAATTCTAAACAAGCTAAATATACTTTAGCCTCATTTTCGGTTAAATCAAATTTTTGTAATTGTTGAATTAAAGACATAATTTAAACCGTCTGCCCAAAAATATCACCAACCAACTAGCCAACACAAATGGCGCAGTTAGAGTAATAATATTAAATTTTATCATACCATAAGTGATAAAAACCGAAAATATTACAGCAATCAACGCAAATAACAAATTATTTTTCTTATTATCTGAAAAAGCGATACCGCACAAAACTGCGTTAAAACCAAATAGACCAATATTCACCATATTTAATGGCAATGATAACAACAAGGCCGCGGCCGTGCCCAACGCCGAACCACCCAAACCATATATAGCCGCTCGACGAGAATTAATTAGTAAAGCCAATAAAAATATTACAC
>CAYZYP010000011.1:0-49310 GCA_964482695.1 uncultured Gammaproteobacteria bacterium
TTAATTGATAATCCATACATTTCTGAGTGTGTCAGATGTATGGTACCAATACAAATGATTGACCAAATCGGCAAATTACGCTAAAATATTCAATAGTAATAAACCTAAATCATTATATGAAACGCTTTGAATTTACCTTTACTTTCTTGCAACTACCCTTGGATTATTTAATGTTAATTCTAGCTGGCTTTACCGCTTACAATTTACGCTTTACCGAATGGATAACAAGCATTAGGCCAATACAATTTAGTTTTAATTTACCCTGGAACAAGTATTGGCCATTGGTTATGGTGGTGGCCATTGGCTGGTTATTTATTTTTACTCTAGCAGGCTTATACCACACTAACCCAAACCGCAAACTACTCAAAGATCTGCGCCGACTAGTCTTTGCCTGCACTACCGGTTTTGGAGCTATTACTATTTATGTTTTTTTCACCTTACAAAAATTTGATTCCAGATTTTTAGTTTTAGCCAGCTGGCTACTCGCCATGCTTTATGTGGCATCAGGACGTATTTTGATGAAAATAATTAAAATTTTATTCTTTCAATTAGGCATCGGCTTGCGACGCACTGTAATTATCGGCAACAAAAAAATTGCCAAAGATATAAACGAATTTTTAACAGCCAAGAAAAACTTAGGCTACAATATTATTGGTATTTATGATCATTTTAACGAACAAACAGCCAATAATATTCTACAAAACAAGCCAGACGAAATTATTTTTACCGACCCAAAAGCCAACGAGCAGTCGGCTTTAGAAGCAATAAATTTTGCCAATGAAAATCATGTTACATTTAAATATTCGGCTGATTTGTTCGCCACTGTTTCAACTAATATGTCTGTTTCTGCCTTGGCCGGAGTACCTATCATCGAACTACAACGTACCAAACTATTTGGTTGGGGCAGTATTATCAAAAGAACCTTTGATCTAGCGGGTAGCATCATTTTGATGATACTTTTTTCGCCCCTATTTTTAATCGGCGCTATTGGCACTCTAATTTCCGATGGTTTGCCTTTAATTTATAAAAATGAACGAGTCGGCCAAACCGGAAAAAATTTTTTGGCTTTTAAATTTCGTTCCATGTATAAAAAATCCTGTACTGGCAAACAATTCGGGTCGCAGAGCGAAGAAGCTTTGCGGATGGAAAGAGAATTAATCAATAAACAAAGTACTAAACAAGGACCAATTTATAAAATAAAAGATGATCCGCGCATCACGCCTTTTGGTCGCTTTACTCGCCATTGGAGTATAGATGAACTCCCACAGCTTTGGAATGTTTTTAAAGGTGAGATGAGCTTGGTTGGCCCGCGGCCACACCAACCGCGCGAGGTCAGCCAATACGAACGACAACATAAAATACTTTTAGCTATTAAACCAGGGCTTACTGGTATGGCGCAAATTTCTGGTCGTAGCAACTTAAACTTTGAAGAAGAAGCCAAACTTGATACTTTCTATGTCGAAAATTGGCATCTTTTGCTTGATTTAATTATTTTAATTAAAACACCGTTCGTGGTTCTACGAAAAACCGGTGCATGGTAATTTTATGCGGATTGCCTTAGTCCACGATTATCTCGCCCAAGACGGCGGCGCCGAACGAGTGCTTAAAGCGTTCCACGAAATATGGCCGGAAGCGCCTATTTTTGTTTTATTCCATGATAAGAAAAAAATTACCTATATAAACGAAAAAAATATCAGGCAATCATTTTTAGGTTATATGCCTTTTGGAAAAAAATACTTTCAGTGGTATTTACCACTTATGCCTATTGCCACTGAAAGACATAATTTACACGATTACGATGTTGTTATTTCTTCTACCAGTTCGTTCGCCAAAGGCGTACTAACCAGGCCAGAAACCTTGCATATTTCTTATTGCCACACACCACCACGCTTTCTTTGGACCGACGCGCATGAATATTTGGCAGAACTCAAACATAGCCGATTGATTAAATCTTTTTTACCGCGTATTGTTTATAAATTAAGAATGTGGGACAAAATGAGCGTTGATAGAGTTGACCATTTTATAGCCAATTCCAAAACAGTGCAAAGGCGAATTAGTAAATACTACCGCCATGAAAGCGACCTTATTTATCCTCCAGTGGAGACAGATATCTTTAAACCTTCTAGTGAACATGGAAATTATTTTATCGCTGGCGGCAGATTGGTTCCTTATAAACGTCTGGATATAATAATAAAAGCGTTTAATAGACTACAACAACCATTAAAAATTTTTGGCATCGGCCCAGAATTAAAATCACTCCAAAAAATGGCACGGCCAAATATTGAATTTTTAGGAAAAATTAGCGATGATCAAAAAGCAAGCTTATTAAGCAAAGCCAAGGCGTTTATCCATCCGCAATTGGAGGATTTTGGTATTACTCCACTAGAAAGCATGGCGTCTGGCCGGCCAGTTATTGCTTATTGCGCTGGCGGCGCGACCGAAACCGTAACTCCAAACGAAACGGGTATTTTCTTTTATCAACAAACATGGGAATCTTTACTTAAAATCATTGTTAATTTTGATGAAAAACGTTGGCAAAGTGATCAAATTCGCGCTCACGCGCTTAAATTTAGCTTGCCAATTTTCAAACAAAATATCAAAAAATACGTAGAGGATAGATACGAAGAATTTAAAAAAGGATTTGAACAGCCAATTTTAGACCTGAAATCATAAATCTAACAACACAAAAATTGTTTTCCGCAATTTATGAACATCGGCATCGATATACGCCCCCTACTTTCTCTTGTGCGCACTGGGGTCGGTGAATACACATACGAATTTTTAAACGCTATTTTTAAATTTGATAAACAAAATCAATACTATCTTTTTTATCCACAAAATATTGGCCAAAACTTACCAAATTGGGATTACTCCAATGTTCATTTCTCTCCTACCAATTGGCCTAATAAAAACTTAAATATTTTTCAAAAAATATTACGACAACCAAAATTAGACGAACTTATTATTAAGCGCGATATAACTAACTTAAATTCCAAAAATTCAATAGATTATTTTTTTTCACCTAATCTAAATTTTACTTCTATTTCCAAACGCGTTAAATTTATTCTTACTATTCACGACTTATCTTTCGAAATTTTTCCGAATTTTTTTTCCGCCAAACAAAGATGCTGGCATAAAATAGTCAACCCAAAAAAACAATGCAAACGCGCGGATATTATTATAACGCCATCAATGAATACCAAAAAAGATATCATGGATTATTACCATCTACCCGCGGAAAAAATAAAAGTTTTTTATCCTGGAATATCTTCTGTTTTCTTTAATAGCGCTTGCCTTGCAAAAAACGAAACAAATGAAATTTGCAAAAAATATTCATTACCTCCTAATTTTATTCTCTTTCTTGGGACTATTGAACCACGAAAAAATATATTTGGGCTAATAGAAGCCTACGAACAAGCCTATCCCTTACTTTCTACCCCTCATTCCCTAGTTATAGCTGGCGCTAACGGTTGGCATACTAAAAAAATCTTTGAACGCGCCGCCAAATCACCTTACAAAGAAAATATTAAATTTGTTGGCTATGTCGAAGCCAAAGATAAATCGGCTCTTTATTCTACGGCTTCTTTATTTGTTTATCCTAGCTTTTACGAAGGCTTTGGTTTCCCGGTTTTAGAAGCCATGTCTTGTGGTACGCCTGTAATTACTTCTAACCGTTCTTCGCTAACAGAAGTAACAGAAAACGCCGCTTATTTAGTTAACCCCAATAAACCAACAGAAATAGCTGCGGCCATAATTAAAATGTTAAATGAAGAAAAGTTAAAAAAATACTTTATTACTAAAGGAATGGAACAAGCTAAAAAATTTAACTGGGAAAAAACATTTAACGAATGGCAACACTTAATATCAAATAATAAATAAAAAAAATTAACAATAATTTATGCGCATTGGCATTGATGCCCGAATGTGCGGCCCCCAACAAGGCGGTCTTGGGCGATATATTGAACAATTAATTATTCACTTGCTAAAAATAGATTCACAAAATGAATATGTGCTTTTTTTGCGTCAAGAAAACTGGGACAATTTGCAAATAATTAATTATAAATTTAAAAAAGTTCTTGCCGATATTCATTGGTATAGTTGGAAAGAACAACTGTTATTAACAAAAATAATTAAAAAAGAAAAAATTGATTTAATGCACTTTCCACACTGGAATGTACCATTATTTTACAATGATCCATTTATTGTAACTATTCATGATTTATTGCTATTGCATTACCCGACGCGCGAAGCTAGTACTTTGGGACCGATTAGCTATTGGTTCAAAAACAAAACCTACCGCGCGGTTTTAAAACATGCGGTAAATAAAGCTAGACATATCATCACGCCTAGCGAATTCACCAAACAGGATGTACATAAAACACTAAATATACCATTAGAAAAAATTACTGCCACCCATTTAGCGCCATTTAATCATCCCGGCGCCAACAAACAATCTGCCACCCCCCAACCCCCACTCCCCACTCCTTATGTCCTCTACGTCGGTGTTGCTTTCCCTCATAAAAATCTTAATAAATTAATTGAAGCCTGGAAAATATTTCAACAAAAATATGACAAAAATTATCATTTAGTTTTAGCCGGCAAAAAAAACTATTTTTATAATAAAATAATTAATAACAAAAAACTAATGACTGACAAGATTATCTTTACGGGCTTCCTTTCTGACAACCAATTAGCCGAAGCGTATTCTAACGCTAGTCTATATATATTTTCTTCTCTATACGAAGGTTTTGGCTTGCCGCCTTTAGAGGCGATGAAGCACAATATTCCTGTTATATCCTCTAATGCTACTTGTTTGCCTGAAATTTTAGAAAACGCTGCTTTTTATTTTAATCCTAATAACAACGAAGAAATAGCCACTGCTATTTACCGCGGCCTAACTGACAAAAACTTACGTGAACAATTAAAAAACAACGCGCAAATACTTTTAAAAAAATATTCCTGGGAACAAACAGCCAAAAAGACGTTAAATATCTACAATTTAGAGTATTAAATACAAAAAACATTATTTTTTTTAGTATCTAACTTCGCTTAGTTCCCTGTGTATAAAACATGCCTTAAAATAAGTGCGTAATTCCGAAAAATGTTGTATAATATAGCTATGAATTTCTAAATATTTATAGGCTGTACTCGCGCATGAAAAAAGCTCAAAACAAAAGACAGCTGCGTCGTTGTGCCTGTTGCCAAAAAGTTGGCCACAACAAGGCTACTTGCCAAGAAAAAACTTCGCTGGCACAAGACGCGAACAAACCAACAGCTAATCAACCGTTGAATTTTTTTGTTCACCACGTAGATTATGAAGCACACCCATCTACACATGTTATTGATTTAAAAAATCAAAATATTTGGCGTGATATAAAATCTTGCGCGCCAGATAATACTATTAAAAAATATCAAAATTACCATCAGGACCAATCTACTAGCTACCAAAAACACAATACCGCGAACAACTTTAATAAACCTAATTTAACAGAGTTACTCAAACAACTTAATATTACTAATGAAGAAAATATTCTAAATTTTGAACAAATCATTGATGATCAGTCTAATAAAAAACCGTCGCCATCTATACCGAAAAAGCAATTTTGCCCTAGTGCAAAAATAATTAATGAAAAAAATACCCTAAGCTTCCAACCACACAAACTAACATTGCTGGCTAAACTACAACAAAATTTTTCTTGCCAACGAACAAAAATAATAGAAAAAATTTCTAAACAATCTCAAAACGTTGCTAGCAGTGCCCAAAACGCCACCGCTAATTTTTATTCTGATACTTTAGAATTGCTAAAAAAATATTTTCCTTTAAGGCGCACTTTCGCTTCTATCATCATTTTTTCTCTAATTATTTTTACCCCCACTCAAGCACAAACGTACTATCAAAGTTTAAAACTCACCGCTAATAATGTAACTAACAATGGCACTGCTGGCTTTTTGGCTCTAAAAAATTCTACTTCGGCTATCTTAGAAGGAGACATTTCTAACGCTCAATCTTCGTTGCTTGCCGCGGTGCAAAATTTTGATCAAGCAGTAACCACTTTAGACAATAATCACCGCTGGCTGCAAGCGGTTGTTTCTGTAGTTCCTATTGTAAACAATGAGGTGCAAAGCAGACAAAATTTAATTAATGTTGGACACAATATTTCTTTGGGAAACGCTTATTTATTGAGTGGTTTAACCGAAATACAGACAACATCTAGTTCAACCCCCCTTACCAAAAATATCAATGGCCTTATTTCAAAGCTCCAATCAGCTCTCCCCTATTATCAAGAAGCGGCGTCGGAACTAGAAAATATAAAACCAGAAATTTTGCCAGCTAATTACCAAGCCTCTTTCAAAGATTTTAAAACCATTTTTACAGCTTTTGTCAACGATCTAGACGATATAATTAAACTAAATTACCCCTTGCAGGAAATATTCGGTGGCCAAGGTTTGCGTCGTTATCTTTTAATTTTCCAAAACCCAAACGAAATACGAGCTACTGGTGGCTTTATGGGTAGTTTTGCCGAATTAGATGTTAAAGATGGTAAAATAATTAAAATGGAAATTCCTCCTGGCGGCACTTATGATGTCCAAGGACAATTAAATGAATATTTAGAACCGCCAACTCCTCTGCTTCTTATCAATAATCGTTGGGAATTTCAAGACGCTAATTGGTTCCCGGATTTTCCAACCAGCGCGGAAAAAATTCTCTGGTTTTATCGCCATAGCCGCAATGTGACCGTAGACGGTGTAATTGCCATAAACGCCGAGGTTTTAAATCGCATCTTAAATATTACCGGCCCAATGGTTGATAACAAACGCCAATTAACTTTATCGACCGACAATGCTCTAGCTACTATTCAAAAAGTGGTGGAATACGGAGAAGAAAAAACACTCTTTAAACCTAAACAAATCATTACCGACTTGGCGCCAAAATTCATTGAATATTTTAAAAATGTTAGCCCCAAAGATGTTATGCCGGTACTTACCAATTTACAAGAAGCCCTGGGGCAAAAAGAAATACAAATGTATTTTACAGATACCAAAACACAACAAGCCATATCTAATCTAGGATGGAGCGGAGAATTATTAAAAACTAAAAATAATCAAGATTATTTATTAGTAGTAAATACAAATATTAACGGACAAAAAAGTGACGCTAAAATCCAACAAACTATCGACCATCAATCAGAGATACAAAAAGATGGCTCTATAATCGATACTGTAACCATTACCAGGACGCATCTTGGAGAAGCCGGCGAACAAATGTACGGCCAACCAAATTTTGACTACATAAGAATTTATGTTCCGCAAAATAGTGAACTGATAAACGCTGGTGGTTTTACTTGGCCAGATGAGCGACTTTTTAAGGCGCCTAAAAAATGGTACAAAAAAGATCTTACGCTGGCACAAATAGAAAAAACAGTAAGAACCGATAATTTAAGCGGCACTAAAATCACCGATGAATTTGGCAAAACTTCTTTTGGTAATTGGCTGATTACCAACCCAGGGCAAAGTAGCCAAGTATTATTTTCCTATCGTTTACCCTTTAAGGTAGTAGAAAATAATAAAAATAACAGCAATAAATGGCTACAATTATTTGAAACACCAGAACAAAAAACATACTATCAATTAGCTGTTCAACGTCAATCTGGGATAAATAGTGGCTTTAAATCACAGATTATTTTTCCAGAAGAATGGTCCTCGTACTGGCAAGAAGGCAATAATATAAAACCAGCTTCCAACGGCGCGTTTGTAGGAGAAATAAATCTAGACAAAGACCAAATGTGGAGTGTTATTATGACAAAATAATAATTTATTACTTTTAATTTCTACTTTATGTCCGAAGAAATTCCATCTTTTTCTACAAAAAATATAGATGAAAATATTAAAAAACAAGTTAATAATGAAGCGCCGCTTGTAAAAAAGAAAAAAGCGATTCGACGTAAAACAGGAAGCGCGAAATCAAGTAAAAACAATCTAGAAAAAAAGGCCGAAAATAAAATTTCCGAAAATTTAACTTCTATTTATCAAGACAACAATGGACAATTGCCAAATATGACTCGCATCAAAATTAAAAAAAATCATCCTGTGTTCAAATTTTTCTTCACGCTAATCATTGTTGGTGGTTTTTTGGCAGCTATTGCTTGGGTGGGATTTTTTTTCATGCCTAACAGCAAAAAATTCTCCGAAGAAAAAGTATCTTTAACTATCAGCGGGCCAACAGAAATCACCCTGGGTGCCACTTCTACTTACGTAATCAATTATAAAAATGATCAAAATACTAAATTAAAAAATGCCACTTTAAGCATCCAATACCCCAAAGGCTTTGCTTTTATTTCTAGCAATCCAACAGCCTCTAACAGCGGCCACACAGAATGGAATCTTGGCGACATAGCGCCACAACAAACTGGTAATGTCTCTATCGTTGGCAATACTTATGGTATAAAAGGTCAAGCAGAATCTTGGCGAGTACTACTTACTTACCAACCAGAAAATTTTGCTTATAAATCTCAAAAAATAATCACCGAAAACGTTGAATTAAAAAAAGAACCACTTTTAATTTCTATTAGTGGGCCAGATAAAATTACTGTTGGCAATGAAACAAAATATAATTTTAAAATAGAAAAAAAGGATAAACTGCCTTTAAATCAAATAGAACTAACGCCTGCTTGGTCGACTAATTTCTTTATCACTTCGTCTACACCCACTTTAAGCAAAAACAATAAATGGCTGGTAGATCTAAATACCACCACTAATAACTGGGTTTTTAGTGTTACTGGTAGATTTGCTAGTTCTACCCAGGAACAAGCCAAAATCACTCTTAAAGCTTCTACTATTGAGGAACAAAACAAAACTTACTATCAATTAGCCGAATCGTCTTTAACTACTCAACTGGTACAAACAAAAACAAATCTAAATTTAACAGTTAATAAATCTGGCTCTAATTTTAGTGTCAAACCAGGAGATGATCTTGAATTTTCCTTTAACTTTAAAAATACCGGAACAGAAGAATTAAAAAATCTAACGGCCAAACTTTCTATAGATGCTCCTTCGGCTGGAAATAGAAGTATTCTAGATTGGCCAAGTATAAAAGACAAATATGATGGCGACATTGTAGGCACCCAAATCAATAACGACACTAGGCGCGGCGATATTACTTGGACTTCAAAACATTATTCCGATCTGGCTAGTTTAAAACCAGATAAAGATATTAGCGTTGGGATTTCTCTGCCCCTCAGGGATATTGACCAATTTGATCTGGCGGATTTAAATACTTACCAAATAAAAATTAACGCGCAAATTAGTTATAAAGACGCCAAAGGTGTTACTCAAAATATCTACAGTAACCCAATTATGCTAACTATTAATTCTGATCTGAGTCTGGAAGTACGCGATACTGCTTCTGTTAATTCTAGCGGGCTGACAGAACATAAAATTAAATGGGTGCTAACAAATAATTTTCATCCCTTAAAAAATATTGTCCTTACAGCTGACGCTTACGGTGATATTAATTGGCTGACAGACGTAGCCGCCCCGGCCGGAGAAATTAAATTTGATTTAACTACGAAAAAAATTACTTGGAGTATTGCCAGCATGCCAGAAAGTGTTGATGTTTTAGCTATGCCGTTTACAATCACTGTTAACAAAATTAACCCATCGCAAAACTTACTAGTTTCCAAAGTAAAAGTTGAGGCAGAAGATGAAATTACTAAAGAAAAAATTACCTTAACAGGTAATGAAATAAAACTGCAATAACAAATATTTAAAAGATGTTAATAACTATTTAACATCTTTTTTTGTCAAAAAATTATTAATCAACTTTTCTACATCCTTTAGACTATTTGCCCCTAGCCACTTTATTCTTTTATCTCTTTTAAACCATGTCATTTGTTTTTTGGCATAACGACGCGTATCGCGTTTAAATATTTCTATCGCTTCTTCTAATTTTGTCTCCCCTCGTAAATAATATCCTATTTGCCGATAACCTATACCACTCATACTAGACAGACCCCAGCCGTATCTTTGTTTAATTAAATTTTCTACTTCAACAACCAAACCAGCCTTAATTTGATCTTCGCAACGTTGATTAATACGATTATACAAATCTTCTCGCGGCAATTGAATTCCTAACTGCAAAACATCAAACAAAGGAGCTGATTTTGCGCGCTGGCTAAAAAATGATTCGCCAGTATTGATATAAACTTCCAAAGCGCGAATTACTCGCCGAGGATTTTTTAAATCAATTTTTAAAGCGCTTTCCGGGTCTATCTGTTTCAACATTTCTACCAATTCCGACAAGGTCTTTTGTTCAAAACTTTCACGCAATTTTTTCTTGGGCGGCATTTTTGGAATATCCAAGTTATCTACTATGGCCCAAATATACAAACCAGTGCCGCCAACAACTATCGGCAACTTGCCACGCTTGGTGATATCTTTAATATGAAAAATTGATTGTTTTTTATAATCAGCCAAAGTAAAAGTCTTCCCTGGATCAACTATATCCATCATGTAGTGCGGCACTCCGCTTACCAAATAACCCGCACTGCTATTTTGCCATTCTCCTTTGGGTTTAGCCGTCCCAATCTCCATTTTTTTGTACACTTGTCTTGAATCAGCCGAGATAATTTCACCATTAAATTTTTTAGCCAAAAAAATACCTAAATCTGTTTTGCCAGAGGCAGTGGGCCCAAGAACAACTATTATCTTAGGTAAATTCGACATAAATTTACATAATTATTTTAATATTTTACCTTTTAACAACCAAACATCTGTTTGAAAAATTTTTACTTTTACAATCTCACCAATTAAATCAGCACTACCTAACAACTGCACTAATTTCATTTCACTTGATTGTCCGGAGCAAATTCCGTCTTCGCAATTATCTACTAAAACCGAAACTACTTGGCCTAAATATTTTTTATTTTTACGAAAAGTTATTTCTTCCATTAAATTTTGTAGCGCTCTCCAACGTCGCTTTTTTTCTTGATGAGAAACGTCATCTATAAACGCCTTGGCCGCGGCCGTGCCAAGACGCTCACTATACATGGCAAGATAAGTAATGTCAAATTCACATTGTTTATATAAATCAACAGTGTTTAAAAACTGTTTTTCTGTTTCGCCGCAAAAACCAACTATAATATCAGTGCCAATAGCAATATCTGGCTTAACTTGCCTAATTTTTTTTATTAAATCAATATACTGTTCGCGAGTATATTTACGATTCATTTTTTTAAGAATATCATTATCACCGCTCTGCACAGGTAAATGTAAATAATTGGCCATTTTGGGTAACTTTAACGCTTTAATTTGCGCGTCAGAAAAATATTGCGGATCCGAGGCAGTAAAATGAACGCGTTCAATACCAGAAATTTGATTAATTTCCTGAAGTAAATCAATAAAATCGGAATGGTTATTTACTACCTGCCCTAACAAGGTAACTTCTTTACAACTATCATTCGTAGCTTGCCTGACTTCTTCCAAGATTTCTTTCACCGACCTATTTTTCTGTCGCCCGCGAGAATATGGCACTACGCAATAAGTACAATAATTATCGCAACCGGTTTGAATAGTAATAAAAGCTTTATATTTATTGGGGCGGACAGGGGTAATAGATAAATAATTTGGTGAACCAATTTCAGACCCCCTCCATATCCCCCCCTTACCAAGGGGGGAAGGAAGGGGGGTCAAATCCATATTCAACCCCTCTAACCATTTGGGTAACATCGGTAATTCGTCTATACTAAAAAATAAATCAACGCCTTTAATTTTTTTCTTTAATTTGCCGTCTTTATCACGCCCAGGCATACAACCTGTAATAGCAATAATTAATTTTGGATTTTTCTCTCTTATCTTTTGCCAATTTCTAATTAACCCATAAACTCTATCTTCGGCTGTTTGTCGTACACTACAAGTATTTACTATAATCAAATCCGCTTTTGTGGCTTTTTCTGTTTTTTTGATGCCCAAATAATCCAAAAGGCCTTCTATTCTTTCGGAGTCGTTTTTATTCATTTGACAACCAAACGTTTGTAAATAATACTTATTCATAATTAACTTAGAATAACACCAACGTATTATTTTGGCAAGAAAAAACATTGGCCATTTCTACCAATGTTTTACTGCCCAAAAATTTGTTCTATTTGCCTTTTTGTTTTTTTATCAATGCCATAATATTTCTCAATAAATCTTTAATTGATCTAACCACAAATATTCTTTTCAAAAAAACATTTTCTAAAAAATCTACCAAGACTGGTTGGCCGTTTTCTACTACCGTCTTATTTAATTCTTGGGTTATTATACTAGTAACTAAACGTTGTAAATAAGGATCCACTAAATTTGCTAAATCTTCTTTGTTTTCTCTTTCAACCCCAAATAAAACCAGGAGATCTTCATTTGCTTTTTGCATGGCTACACTTTCTTTTCCAACCACGCAATCAGATAACAGCCGACTAAATATATCTCTTATGGCTGGTGGTAATTCAGAAGTTTTTGTTTCTTTTATCAAGCCTTCCATTTCTTCTAGTGGCATTGGGGCAACTGGCTCTAAATCTGCTACTCGTGCCATTGGATTTTTTAAATCCCTGGTAAGATCAGCAACCCCTGATTTTGGTGTTAACACACGTATGCCAGGTGTCATCTCTTGCGCTGCAAATTCCCATTCACCTTCTGCTCTTCCTTCATCATGAGGCTGAAATTCGACTAATACATCAATCTCTGGTGGCGCTAATTTTTCTGTAGCTTCCACGTTCTGTAACAAATACCTGGCAGCTTCTTCATCTGTTGCAAAAACAGGATGTTCGCCAGAACTTAATTTTTGATCTCTAGACATAAATTCAAATTAACTTTTATTTATTATCTCTTTTTCAACCTTAGCGACGAACTCTTCTCTGTTCATCTTTAGTTGGTCTTTTTGCCCACGAACGCGAATCATCCATGGCTCACCGGATAATTCTTTATCACCGACTACAACTATATACGGAATTTTCCTTTCTGCGCCCTTACGCACTTTATTGCCAACAGTTTCATCGGCATCATCTACTTCTACTCTTATTTTAACGGCCTTTAATTCTTCTGCCAAGCTTCTAGCGCCAATTACATGTTTTGCCGACACCGGGGCGAATAAAACTTGCACAGGCGATAACCAGACAGGAAAATTGCCAGCATATTTTTCTATCAAAAAACCAAAGGTGCGCTCTATGGCGCCAATAGAAGATCGGTGAATAACTATCGGCCTTTTTTCTTGGCCGTCATAATCTATATATTTTAAATCAAATCTGTCTGGCATGCAAAAATCATATTGCACGGTAAAAGCAGTGTCTTCTTTGCCAGAAACATTTTTCATCTGCACATCAATTTTCGGCCCATAAAAAGCCGCTTCGTCGTGGGCTTCGACATATGGCGCTTCTAATTCCTGCAAAGTTTCGCGTAAAACTTTTTCAGCCTGCTCCCAGGCAACGTCATTTTTATAATACTTCTCGGTATTAGCACAATCTCCCAAAGATAAACGATAAGAAAAATCCGTTCCTTTTTTTAAACCAAATACGCTAGAAACATATTCAATTAAATCAATAACTTGTTTTAATTCATCTTTAGCTTGCTCCGGAGCGCAAACTATATGCGCGTCTGCTAAACAAAAACTACGCACTCTTAGCATACCAGTTAATTCGCCGGATTTCTCGTAACGATAAAGGCGCGCTAATTCAGCGATGCGCATTGGTAATTCGCGGTATGATCTTTTCTTATCAGAATACAACATAAAATGGTGCGGGCAAGTCATGGGGCGCAAAATTAATTCTTCATCATCTATTTGCATCGGCGGATACATGGTGTTTTTATAATATGGAAAATGGCCGGACTGGCGATACAAATCCACCTTGGCTAATTCCGGGGTAACCACATGCAAGTAACCACGTTTAATTTCTTCTTCAATTATAAAATTTTCTAATTCACGCCTAATTGTCGCGCCATAAGGTGTCCACAAAGGCAGACCTTTACCAACTAAGTCGGAAAAAGTAAACAGGTCTAATTCTTTGCCCAATTTACGATGATCGCGCTCTTTGGCTTCTTCTTGTCGTTTTAAGTATTCGTCTAATTCTTCTTTGCTGGTAAATGCGACGCCATAAATACGTGTTAACATTTTATTTTTCTCATCTCCACGCCAATACGCGCCAGCAATTTTGGTTAATTTAAAGGCATCTTGGTTGATTTCACTGGTATTTTTGACATGTGGCCCCTTACACAGATTTTCAAAATTTCCGGACTTAAAAAAACTAACATTTTTTTCACCGGCCTCCTCCAAGTCAATAATCATTTCTGATTTATAAGGATCGTGCTTGTACATTTCCAATGCTGGCGCGAAGTCCACCTGATGCTGGATAAATTCAATTTTTTCCTTTATCATCTCCTTGATTCTTTTCTCTAATTTCGGCAAAATTTCATCAGAAATTTTTTCCGGCAAATCATAATCTTGATAAAAACCGTCCTCGATATATGGCCCGACTCCCAAACCTGCTTGCGGATAAATTTCTTGAAGTGCCATGCTCATCAAATGGCAAATAGAGTGGCGAATTTTTTCTAATTGTTTTTGATCCATATTATAAAATATTAGATGAATAATAATTAAATTAAAAAACCCCAACACCTCTAAAGGTATCGGGGTCATGATTCTCTAAATCAGGACGGTTCCACCCGAACATTTAACTTTATTAATATTGGCTTAGTCCCTTTAGGATCCCAAAATTGGGAGAATGGTTGGTAGACATTCCAACTGCCTATATTTTTATAGTAAACTATTCTTAAAATTTTGTCAACAATGCCTAGTTTGTTTGAATTATTTTATGTTTTTTACCACTACCTTTATCTTATCACTCACGCTCGGCGCCGTACCCATCCAGGAAGGTGAAAATTTGACATCAACGCTAACAACATGACTTAAACCCAAAATATAACGTTCTATTTCATCTTTATCTTTACCATAAAAATTAATTGGCGCTAATTTTGCGCCATTGGCGTCTAAGGTCGCCAAAACATCTTGATAAACACTTAGTCTGGCTGTTCCTTTGTCTAGATCGTAATTAACCAAACTAACTTGCGGGCTTTTGCCTACAGACAAAATTTGTTCTGAATCAACGTCTACTTTTTTAGCCAATTCCTTACTAATAGTTGATTGTAATTCCAAATTATCATAATAAACAATTATAACAGTGCTCGTGCCGCTTAAACTAAATTCGGTAATTTCTTCACCAGTTTTTTTATCACTTTTTACTAAATCGCTCTTAACATAAATAACTTTTTCTTTATTTTTTATTTCTGAGCTAGTTATTAAACTAGAGCTGGTATTTAAAAAAGCCTGCTTAACTTTATCCGCAAAAGAATTTTTAGCAGCCTGCAAATCTCCATCTGTTAATGCTCCTACTTGTTTTACGCCGCCTGCCATCGGTTGAATGCTTTTAGCATAAATCAATTTTTGTGAATCTTCAGATAAGCCCGGAATAACAAAAGTGCTAGAAGCTATATTTCCACTAATCCCTTTTTGATCTGCGTACACCTTTGCTGTAATCTGCCCATTGGCGGGCGCATTCACCCCCTCTACCAAACGAAACAAAACTTTATTTGGTGTCAATAAACGGGTAGTGGCCACTAATGGCTGATCGACAGCAGAATCATTGTATAATGTTACTTGTCCTATAGCTATATCATCTACTGTTTTATTGCCAGTAGGATAAAATTTTTCTGTCCAAAAAAATTCACTGCTAGTTACAAAACCATTTAGTGAACCTACGCCAGCAGATTTGGCTATATCAATAGATAAATTAATATTTTTATTATCGCTTTTAGCGGCAATAACTATATTGGCTTTTTTAGAAGTGAAAAAAACAACAACTCCTAACAAAACAATGGTTAAAACCAAAAAGGTAACCGCTATACTACGATAAAAACGCACTGGCGGTTCTAGTGACATTTTGGTGCTCACACGACGAGTAATCATATAATTTTTTATTTAAAGTCCACTATATTATACTATATTTAGAAAAAAAAGAAAGTTTTAACTAATTATTCCGTTACCCTAAATATTTCTTCAACGCTAGTAATTTTATCCAACGCTTTAAGCAAGCCATCTTGTACCATGGTTACCATGCCATTTTTTGTCGCCAAATCTTGAATCGAGTATTCAGAAACTTGGCCACTCAAAATAATCTGTTCAATTTCTGGCGTCATAATAAAAATTTCATAAATTCCTACTCGCCCCTTATAACCCAAACCACTGCATTCTTTGCAACCTTTGCCTTTGTAAAATTCCAACGCCTCTAAATTTATTCTTCCTTTTTCTTCTTCCGGCAACTTTTCTAATATTTGTTTTATCTGTCCACTCTTTTCGGCGTTTAATTCGGCCCTTTCTACGCAACGCGGACAAATTTTTCTTACCAACCTTTGACCGATTATAGAATTCAAAGCCGGGGCCAACAAAAATGGCTTAACACCCATCGACAAAAAACGTGGAATAGCTCCCGAAGCGCTATTAGTGTGAATAGTAGACAACATTAAATGGCCTGTTAAAGCCGCTTGGATAGCAATTTCTGCTGTTTCTAAATCGCGAATTTCGCCAACCATACAAATATCTGGGTCTTGCCGCAACAAACTACGCAACCCTTTGGCAAAAGTATAACCTTTTTCTAAATCAACCTGGCTCTGATTTACACCTGTCATTTTTATTTCTACTGGATCTTCTAAAGTAATAATTTTTACTCCTGGCTTGTTCAAAGTACGCAACACCGCGTACATAGTTGTTGTTTTACCAGATCCAGTAGGCCCAGTAGTAATAATCATGCCATTTGGACGTTCTACTTCGCGTTTTAAACGATCATACGCCGCCCCTCTCAAACCTAATTCATCAAAAGTTACACCTTTATTCCCGCTATGCAAAATACGCATTACCACACTTTCACCATAAATTGTTGGCATGGTAGAAACACGCACATCTAAACTACCAGCTGATAATTGCAATGTTACTCTGCCATCTTGCGGCCTGTCTGTTACATTTATTTTTAAAGCTGCTAATAATTTTATGCGTGAAATGAATTTTTTCCATTGTTCTTTGGGCAAAGTAGCAACATCGTGCAAAACACCATCTATACGATAACGCATCACTATACCTTTTTCTTCGGCTTCTACGTGGATATCTGACGCGTTTACTTTTATAGCCGCGGCAATCATCAAAGTCAAAATATTACTAATGGACACTTGATTAAACTGCGTTGCTAAATTTCTAAAATCAATTACTCCAGACGCGTATTTGGCTAATTCTTCGTCTGTGATATTAATATCCTTGCTAACTGGTTTTACTATTGGTAAATTTTTATATAATTTTAATACTCGTTCAAAACTATGTCGAGATATTAAATACGCAACCACATTCGCATGCTGTCTTTCTCCCAACTGATAAGCATACTCCTCTATTTCTTGGCTAAAATCAAGACAGCCCAGTCGTATTTCTGCTGGTTGGGCAAAAAAACAAACCACTTCTTTTTCTTTGACTTCTGATTCTGATATTAATCTTAGGGCTTCAAAACTTATTGGAAAAACCGCTAAATCAATATGAGGCAAGCCTAATTGCGCGGCTATTTTTTTTGTTTCTTCCTCTTTGGCGCGCAAATCTAATTGACCTACTTTTTCTTTATACTTTTCCGTAGCTGTTTCTGCTTCACTGCCTGTATTTTTTTTATCATCATCCGACGCTAAAACCGCGCCATCATTTGATAATAAACTATTAATAGAAGGAAAATCAGACATAATGCTATTGAATCGATGACACCCTGCGTCAATTTAGAAATTAGAAATTAGAATTTTTTAAATAATACGCCAGCCCACCCTACCAACCTACTTACCACGCCTTCTTTGTGCATTTTCATAAACAAATATACCCAAACACCAGTATTAAAAACGTTAAACACCGCGGCCGACCACAACACTATTAGTAACCATAAAAATAAACCTAATAACAAACCAAAAATAGCCACGCCGACCATATCTATTAAACCAGCCACCAACCAAACGACTACTGATGGTAAAAAAGCCAATATTAAACTGGTAACTAAAAATATTACCAAAATTAAATTAAAAAACATCATCACTATACCTACTTCAAAAGATACTAAAACATGACGTGAAAATAATCGCCATGCCAAAATGATAGCGTCTACTACTTTCTTTTTGTCTATTACCGCATAGCCTAAAGTATAAATATAAATTATTGAAACCAATAAATAAAAAAATAAAATAACCGCTAACGATACCGAGAGTAAAAGCAAAATTGATAAATTATTATTGTTAACGAATAATTTCAACAAAATCCCCGAACTAAACAATAACAAACAAAAAATTAATCGATAAATCAAATTAACTCCCAATATGGCCCAAAAATGGCTAGCACCGTTATGCCATGCTTTAGTTAAATCGTGATAACGGTCATTTTTAAAACAAGCTGCTAGATAAGATATCAAAGCTCCTTGGGTTATAATTAACAAGCAGATCAAACCGGCTGATAAAATTAAAACTATGCCAACCAACCAAACCAAACCTAAAATTGACTGCCAACCCATTCCCGACCAATCATAATTTAAATTTAGCCAACTAAAACCTATGGTACCCTTGCTTAAAATAAGCCAAACACGACCAAAAAAATCACCTAAACCAAACTGGCCCAGTAGAGCCGCTAACAAGCCCAGACCCCACAAAATTTTATGATGCCAAACTATATGCCAAGATTTGCTTATAGCTTGTTGATATGTTGGTTCTGTCATATATTAAGTTAGAAAGTTATAAAGTTATAAAGTACCTTAAATCAGCTTCAGGCATGTTACTTTATAACTTCATGAACTTTATGAACTTTTAACTAGTAATAATTATACCATAAAATCATCTTAAATAAAACAAAATCCACCTCGATATTAATCGAGGTGGATTATTTTAATTTTCTATCCTAAAATTTCTTTTAATTCTTCCTGTTCTATTGTTTCTTTGACTAACAAAATTTCAACTAATTTTTCTAATTTTTCTTTCTTCTCGCTAATTATTTCTTCGGCCCTTTTTTTAGCTTCTGTAACCAAACCAACAATTTCTTTGTCTATTTCTTCGGCTGTTTTATCGCTATAATCTTGCTGTTCGTGAATTTCCCGCCCCAAGAAAATTAATTCTTCTCTTTCGCCAAAAGTACGCGGCCCTAATTTTTCGCTCATGCCATAGCGAGTAATCATATCTTTGGCAATACGCGTAGCTTGTCTTAAATCGCTAGCTGGACCAGTGGAAATATCACCAAAAATCATTTGTTCTATCGCATAGCCACCCAGAGTCATGGCTAATTCATCTTTAAACTGCGCTAGCGTATGGTAATGTTTATCTTCAGATGGCATTTTTAAAGTATAACCGCCTGCCTGGCCGCGAGAAATAATAGAAATTTTACGTACTGGGTCACAATTAGGTAAAAAATAGCCGACAACAGCATGCCCGGCTTCGTGATAAGCGGTCATCTTTTTATCTTTTTCGGTAATTACTCTGGATTTTCTTTCTGGCCCTAACAAAACTTTTTCCACGCTTTCTAGAACTTCCTTTTCAGTAACTATTTTTAAATTACGACGCACAGCCAGTATTGCCGCTTCGTTTAATAAATTTTCTAAATCAGCGCCAGAAAATCCAGGGGTTCGCTCGGCTATTTTTCGCAAAGAAACATCTTTGGCTAATGGTTTATTTTTAGCGTGTATTGATAACATTTCTTCACGATCTCTAATATCAGGCATGTCCAAAATAACACGGCGATCAAAACGACCTGGACGTAACAAAGCAGGATCTAAGACATCTGGCCTATTAGTGGCCGCCATTACTATTACACCTATATTTGGTTCAAAACCATCCATTTCTACTAAAATTTGATTTAGTGTTTGTTCTCTTTCATCGTGCCCACCACCCAAACCAGCGCCACGCCTACGGCCAACCGCGTCAATTTCGTCTATAAATACTATCGCTGGAGCAACTTTTTTAGCTTTGTTAAATAAATCACGCACACGCGAAGCGCCAACACCAACAAACATTTCCACGAACTCAGAACCAGACATGTGGAAAAATTGCACATTGGCTTCACCAGCAACTGCTTTGGCTAGTAGTGTTTTGCCTGTTCCCGGACTGCCCATAAGCAGTACGCCTTTGGGAATTTTTGCTCCCATGTCAGCAAATTTTTTTGGATCTTTCAAAAATTCAACTATTTCTTTCAGCTCTTCTTTGGCTTCTTTTACACCAGCTACATCTTGAAAAGTTTTTTTGTCTTTATTTTCTTTGGGATCATTTTGCTTGGGATTGCTCTGCCCAAAACCCATGGCGCGGTTATTCATGCCTTGCACGCCACGAGACATAAAATAAAAAAAGAGAACAAAGATAATTAATGGCAAAAGTATGGGTAATAAATTTCCAGCCCAAAATTTCCAGGGGCTTTCTGCCTTTATTTCTATATCCAAAGTTTTGCGCGCTTCGTCTTTCACGCCATAATTTTTCATGATATCGCCAAAAGATTCACCGGCTTCCCGCTTGACCTCTTGCGCTTTTTGGTTGTTATCTTTTAATTCCAAAGTTATTAATTCTCCTTGGATAATAACTTTTTTTACTTGACCAGCGTTTATTTCTTCTACCATTTTGCCAAGGCCAATTTGATCTTTCTTCTTGCTGTCATCCGTTTTCACCATGCTCAAAACACTAGCAATCAAAAGCAATGCTAGAAAGACAACAGCGAAATTTTTAAGAAAGTTTTTCATAGTTAAGCGGTTTCTGTCTCTTCGTTCTTGGCAGGTTCTTCTTTGGTTTCTTCTTTCTTGATATTTTTGCCTTTTACTCCGGCCAAGCGTAAACCCAAACGATGTTCTGGCGGATCCAAGGAAACAACCTCAAATTCTGTTTCTTGACCAATTTTAAATTTTTCATTTAAATTAGAAATCGTTTCATCGGCTAATTCGGATATGTGGGCTAGTCCATGTATTTCGCTGTCCAAAGCAACCATTAAACCAAATGGTTCTACTTTCAATATTTTGCCCATTACCTTGTCGCCTACTTTGTATTTATCCTTAACTTGCTTCCAAGGATCTTCTACCAAACGTTTTATGGATAAATATATTTTTGAACCATCTAGCTGAATAATCTGCGCCTTGATTTGATCGCCTACTTTCAAGATATCTCTTGGGTGATCTATCCGTCTCCAAGCTATTTCGGATATATGGATTAAACCTTCTAAATTGGTGCCAAATTTTACAAAAGCGCCAAAAGAGGTAAGAGCGCTGATTTCGCCTTCTATTAAATCACCGGCTTTATAAGAATCCAAAACCGCTTTTTGAGAATCCTCCCAAACTGCTTTTTCTGACACTATTAATTTTTCTTCTTTCTCATCTACATCTATTATTTTAACCTCTAATTCTTTATTAATCAACTCTCTTAATTTTTCTAAAATACGATTTTTGTCGCCACCAGTAACACGAGGGTAGTTATCTGGACTTAACTGGGAAACTGGCAAGAAGGCGGCCAAAGCTTCTACTTGTATCATCAATCCACCTTTGTTGGCAGAAACAATCTTTGCTTTTACAGTTAAGCCATCTTTCATTATTTTTTTCATGTTGTCCCAAGCGCGTTGGAAGCCGGCAATACGGAAAGATAATTCCATTTCGCCGTTTTCATTTTCTAATTCCAAAACAGTAGCTTCTATTTCATTGCCAACTTTAAGATCGCTGTATTCTTTTGACTCGGCGAATATTTCACGACCGCGAACAACACCAACGGTTAATCCATCTATATCTAAATGTACTACTCCTTTGCTAATGGAAATTACTTTTCCTTTTACTAGGTCCCCGACTGCTGGGACATTCATTTTGTACAACTGCAAAAGAGATTTAAAATCTTGGCCATTTCCAGTTGTTTTGTCGTTTTTCGTTGTGTCTGTCATATTAATAAAGGGTATAAACCCTGTATTTGCTCCTCGGCTCGGAAATGTGAAAGCTGACGCTTTCCCATTTCTCTCGCCTGCGTCGCAAATAAAAACCAAAAAAAATTACTTAGCCCGTTCTTAAATATTTAAGAAAACGAGTGCCTTTCTCTAAGCTGGAAAGGCTTAAATTAGATTAATTTTGGGTGAGTGTATAGTACTATAAAGAGGCAAGGTTGTCAAGGTAAATTATAAATTAAATTATAAAATTTTATATCTAATCTTACTCTATTTTTACCGAATCTTCATGTACTCCCAAAACAGGCGGGGTGCTTTTTACTTCTAGTGGCTTTGTCTCACCGCTTACCACACCACTTCTGTTAGTAGGTCTTTCAAATTCTCCTGTATCTGCTTCTTCCATGTCAGGTTCTGATGGTTTAGCTTTACCCTTCCCTTTTCCCCTAAAAAATTTGCTAAATAAACCTTCTCCCATATAATTATGTTAATCTAAAATATATTAATCCCAAATAACAATACCATATTTAAAAAAATTAGACAAGATACTGATACAAAAATCTAGTGTAATAAATACAAGCTAAAAGCCATTAAAACCATACCGCAAACCAGACCAAATAAACCAGTATGCCCGCCATATCTTCTGGCGGTTGGCAATAATTCATCAAAAGATATATACACCATAATACCAGCCACAATAGCAAGCATAATGCCCAAAACATTATTACTGATAAAAGGAAGCAGAATAAAATAGGTTAGTAAGGCGCCAAATGGTTCTGCCAGGCCAGCAATTAAGGCATATAAAATGCTTTTCTTTTTATCTTTGGTAGCATAATAAATTGGCAAAGCAATACAAAATCCTTCTGGGATATTGTGGATAGCGATAGCAATCGCTATTGATACGCCAAATACCATGTTCACGCTGGCAGTAGTAAAAGTTACTATACCTTCTGGAAAATTATGTATAGCTATAATAACGGCGGTAAAAATACCTGTTCTTAACAGCGCTTGCTGACTCCAAAATCTTTGTCCATGGCGATGTCTATGCCCGTGCCAACGATTGCCCAAATTAGTTACTTCTGTTTTTCCACATCCCAAACCAGGGCAAGCTTCTACGCGATTATGAGTAAAAAAATCAATTACACCCGCGATAGCCAATCCAAATAAAAACATCAAAACCACCAAGCCGCTATAGTTCCCTTTAGGACTGCCGGCTAGTAAATAATTAGACTCTTTTAATAGTTCAAAAAAAGAAAGATAAATCATCACACCCGCGGAAAAACCAAGCCCAAATGATAGAAATTTGGTGCAAGTGGTTCTAACCCAAAATACCAAAAAAGCGCCAATTACCGTAGAAAGACCAGCTAAAATAGTCAAGATAAAAGCCAACGCTACGTTGTCTTGCATAGATTAATTATCAATGTCCATGGCCAACTTTCAAAAAAAACATCAGCGCCAAGCCGACAAAAAAGCAGACAAAGGCGATTAAAGATTTGTAAAATTTAGATTCTTTGTGCAATTCGGGAATTAAATCAGAAGCAGATATGTATATAAAACCACCTGCTGTTACGCCTACTAATAGTGGGATAGCTCCTTGGACGACATTAATTAAAGCAAAGCCGCAGATTGCCCCCAAGACAGCAAAGACGCCAGAAAGAAAATTAAACAATAAAGCTTTTAATTTAGAAAAACCGCCATAAATAAGAACCCCAAAATCCGAAATTTCTTGCGGTATTTCGTGCAAAATAACGCCTATCGTGGTAGCAATTCCCAATTCAACGCTTAATGAAAAGGCGGCCACGATAACTATACCGTCTATAAAATTGTGCAAGCCATCTCCAATTAAATTAAGGTACGTAAAAGGATGAACAGAACAATCGCCATTATATTTATGGCAATGGTGCCAATGTAAAACTCTTTCTAAGATAAAAAAAATCGCGAAACCTATTAAGACAGCGATAAATATATTTTCAACGCCACGATGGCCACTTGCTTCCACGCTTTCCAAAGCTTCTGGAATCAAATGCAAAAAAGCGCCGCCCATCAGCGAGCCGGCGGAAATCGCCACTAGATAAAAAACTATTTTGTTTAAAATTTTATCTTTAAGAATCAAAGACAAAGCGCCGACAAACGAAATGGCACTTACCGCCAAAGTGGCGATAACAGAATTAAATAGAATATACATAAAATTATTTAGGACACTTATCGCACACTCCGGTTAGTGTTAACTGGTGGCGCACGTTGGTAAAATTTTTAAAATGATTAAAAGAGTGTTTGCATTCTATTTTTTCCATATAGCCACATTTTTTGCAGATAATATGATGGTGGGGTTTATCTGCTAAACAATAAATTTTTTCTTTTCCAATAATTTCCACGTTTACGATGTATATTTTCTCAAACACATTTAGCGCTCTATAGACCGAAGCTCTGTCAAAGTGCCGCGTCTTTTTGTGCAAGTAGCGAGCCGAAATAGGAGCGTGATTAATGAATAAAAATTCTAAAACCGCTAAACGAGGTTTGGTCAATTTATAACCGGCTTCTAACAACTTTTGTTTAAACTTTTCCATAACTTAAATATTATAACATAATTGCGAACTATTCGCAAGCCAATATTTTTGGTACTCATAAATTATAAACCCTTTCCTGCGGCAGAGACCATGGGGGCGTATAAACTCCTCGGCTCGTCCCGACTAAGTCGGGATCTCGCCTGCGTCGCTTATAAAATCGCATTAAAAATATAACCCATAATCATTACACCAATTAAAGTAATGCTAAAAAATGTTACCAACAGTTGCCATTTCATTACTTTCTTTAAGATCATAGCCTCTGGAATAGAAACAGTGACGATTGCCGTCATAAAGGCCAAGATTGTCCCCAGCGGTACTCCTTTTCCTATCAAGGCTTCCATTATTGGAAGAACGCTTACAGAATTAGCATAAAGCGGAGAACCGAGCAAAGTTGCGAGTGGTACCGCCCACCAAGATTTTATGGATAAGTATTGTTCCACTAAACTGGTTGGCACAAAACCATGAATTAAAGCACCGATGCTTACGCCTAAAACCACATAAGGAAAAACTGTTTTAGTAATAGCAAATCCGTCCCTCCAAAAGTATGATACTAATTTTTTCCATGGCAAGGCATTTCCGCCGTTTTCGGCGACAATTTGTTGGCGAGATTTGAATTTAAGGAGTTCTTGTTTGACATATTTTTCTAGATGTAATCTTTGGATCAACATTCCACCAAGAACAGCAATGGTTAATCCGAGTAAGTTGTAAATAATAGTGACTTTCCAACCAAACATGGTTGGAAATAGATACAAAGATGATTCGTTAATAAGCGGTGAAGCAATCAAGAAAGCAAAGGTAACACCAAGAGGTATTCCAGCCCCCACGAAGCCGATAAAGAGCGGGATTGAAGAACAAGAGCAAAACGGAGTCACAATGCCTAAAGCGGCAGCGAGGATGTAGTCTAGCCCATACCAACGACGTTTTGTTAAAATATCTCGTATTTTTTCCATTGGGAAATAGTAACGAGTTATGGCCATGACATAATTGATAACAACAAGAAGCAAACCGATTTTAATAACATCGTAGATAAAAAAATTTATGGTATGCCCCCAATAGGTGTTAGTAAT
Source organism: uncultured Gammaproteobacteria bacterium (assembly GCA_964482695.1). GTDB lineage: Bacteria > Patescibacteriota > Patescibacteriia > Magasanikbacterales > GWA2-37-8 > CAYZYP01. The sequence continues at coordinate 25,602 of CAYZYP010000011.1, forward strand.
TCCTAGCCAGTTGTAAGTAATAATGTCGGCAAATATTTGAATTGGTTTAAATATGTCCATATACGAAATGAGTGAGAGAAAAGATTGAATTTATTTAATTTTTTTCGAACGAATGAGTATATATGGGCAAAGCCCATATATATAATTAGCACTTACCTCCGCAAGAGCAACCACCCGTTGGTTTGGCATTTTGTGATCTACTTTCTCTCTTCGTAATCATTTCTTTTATTTCTGGAACTCCAGGAATAATTCCATAACTCATAACTTGCTCGTCGATTACCAAAGCAGGAGTACTCATAACACCATATCCGATAATTAGACCCATGTCTGTAATTTTTTCTATTACAGCTTTAGCGTCTAACTCTTCCACGGCTTTTTTAGCGTTAGCTTCCAGCTTAACGCAGTTAGGACAGCCTGAACCCAAAATTTTAATTATCATAACACTTTGGCTTTAAGAATAAATGTAAATTAGTTAATTGTTTGTTTAAATTTTTGTCGCTCAATTCATAAAATACCTTTAGCCCTTGTTTACTGGATTTAACCAACCCCGCTTCTTTCAATACACCTAGATGATGCGAAGCTAAGTTTTGTGGCAAATCCAAAGCTGGCCAAATTTCACAGACACACCTCGGGCCGTTCTTTAACATGCACAAAATACGAACACGATTTTCTTCGGCAATAATCTTCAAAAAGTCTACTGTTTTTTTAAGGTCGGTAGCGACCTTTTTGTTATGACAACATTTTATAGGCATAATATTAATTTAAAGTATATCAATAGTGATTGATATTATACAACAATAAGTTTTTTAACGCAATAATTAAAACAACCGATTTTAATCGGTTGTTTTTGGCGTCTCTTGGTCGCCTCTATTTAAATTTACCAGAGGGTTAACTCTCTAGGTCGCTCATAATGAATAATTAGCATTGTGCACCCGTTAGGAATCGAACCTAAATTTTCGGCTTCGCAGGCCAATGTCCTATCCGTTGAACGACGGGTGCTATAATTATTTTATCTATTTTCCAATCAACACTAACCTTCTCAAGGTCCGTTGCCCGCCCGAGGCGGGTCCGCCTTTGGCGAAGACGACGGGTGCGTGGCCGATATATTAGCTTAATTTAAACAATCTGGCAAATCTATCGGCTAGCGGCTCTTCTTCTTGTTCTAAGTCCTCTTCTAAATATTGATTTAAATAATCACGCAAAGGTCGCGGATCAGAATCTAACAAAGGCACTTGCAAACGATGATTAACAAAACTATCCAAAGAAAAATACAAATTTTTAACTTCCGGCGGGCTATAAATTAACCAAAAACTATTTAATTCACTAAAACGATAATATTTATTTCCCAAAACAATGCCTGTTTCTGTAACAGCAAAATTAACTTCTAATGGCTCTTGAATGCCGTGCAAAAACAAAATTATACCAAACAAAACTACTATCAGAATAAATAGATAATTTGCTGTCCACAGGCCAAAAATAACTAACAATGTCCCCACCACTGCCATAAATATATACCACCTTCTATCCCGTTCGTGCTTTTCATATTCTTTTACAACCCATTGAAAAATAACTTTGCCAACATTAGCGTCTTGTTTGGTTAAATTAATAGACATATTATGTAGTTATAAAGTAAAAAGTTATCAAGTTATAAAGTACTTTAAAAACTTTTAACTTTGTAACTTTTTACTTCAATTGGTGGACCCAAGAGGGCTCGAACCTCTGACCTTACGGATGTGAACCGTACGCTCTAACCAGCTGAGCTATGGATCCCTCTTTTGCGTTGATCCCTTATCAAGATACCATATTAAATGACCAAAATCAAGTTGAATTGCTTACTATATAAACTACTTCATGACTGCCACAGCCAATATTCTCCTAATACTTGTTCACGCAAGGCAATGGTGTTGCCATGACTAATAAGGCCGAGGTAGGACATCAGGCCGGCTTTGCTAATTGAACTTCTAATATTTTTGAACATTCTCTGTTTTGTTTTAGTACGTAGCAGGCGATGATCTGGAAAAGTCAACCAACCGAGAAAATCAACGCCAGATGATATGGTCTTGATAAAAACTTTATCTGGATGCAAAGTAAGTTTTAAATTGGACTGTAAAAATTCTTGAATTTTTGGGATAGCATCCTCTAAGCGAAATTTATCCCGCGAGAGAAAAATAAAATCATCGGCATATCGCGCGTAATAATGCGATTTAAGACGATGTTTTACCCATTGATCAAACTTATTTAAGTAGACATTGGCGAATAATTGGGATGTAAGATTGCCAAGAGGCAAGCCAACGCCTGGCATTGATTTGGTGTGGAAACTACTGATAATGTTTTTTAACAGCCAAAGTATATCCTGATCTGAAATGTATTCGTTTAGAATCACTAAAAGTATTTTGTGGTCAATACTGGCAAAAAACTTTTTAATATCACACTTGAGCGCCCAACAAGTGCGAGTGTGATTTTTGCTGACCTTATATGCCAAAGCGCGAAAGTGATTTATTGCTTTATGCGTTCCCTTGTTGTTACGGCAGGAAAAAGAGTTAGCGATGAATGTTTTGTCAAAAAATGGATACAGAATTCTATACACCGCGTGGTGCAACAATCGATCACGCACGCTGGCTTTATGAATGTGCCTGCGCTTGGGGTCGTTTATATAAAAACTTTCATAGCCACCATGGCAATAAGCGCGATTGACTAAACTCTCTTGAAGCTCTACAATGTTATCCATTAAGTTGCGCTCAAATTCTAAAACATCAATTTTTGATTTTTTTCCAATAATAAACCCTTGCCACGCTAGGCATAAATTTTCTAAAGAAATAATATCATTATACGTATGAACCAATTGCCGCTTCATAATTTAAAAAAAATTCCTCTAATCCCCCCCCCCCAACGCAGTTTAACTGAATTACCAATTTTAACCAAATTGAGCGAGAGTTACAAGCTGTGGCATGATTTTCTCGCTAAGTTCCCTCGCCTTAGTCGCTTCACCGTAGGCGCTAAAATTGATAACCTATTCACTGATTGTCTTGAATTGGCCCTGCTTGCCGGTTATGCCGCACGGGGAGAAAAACTACAAATCATCCAGCGACTTAGTAATAAATTGGACTTACTAAAATTTTTCTTAAAAATCGCCTGGGAAATACGCGCGCTTGATATTAATAAATATACCAATGTTTCAAACCAGTTAGTGGCGACAGGAAAAATGCTTGGTGGCTGGCTTAACATGTTAAAAAATAATTAATTACCATTTAGTAAAGCGAAGACGGTCACCTTAAGCGACCGTCTTTTTTCTTAGCACACCATCAGGAGGAAGAACCCGATGTTGTCGTTGGCATTCTCGTCCCAGTTGTTGCAGTTGAGCCCGTCCTCGTCGAAGTTCCCGGCGATGAGGCGGTTGCCGTCCGCGTGGAAGGGAAAACATAAAATATCCACTGTCTTCCAAAACACTGCCCATTGAATACTCTTTGAGCTGTATCGAATTTGAGATCTCAAAATCTCCTAACAGTGAATACGGGGTGTACAAAGTAAACTCGGGACAACACGGATACACTAGCGGAGCCCGTAGGCGCCATCTATTCTGATCGTATATTGTCTTGCGCACTACCGGCTGGAATCCGTAGACGCCAGCGACTGACGACGTAGTATAAAAAGTATATCAAAGTATTTTAAAAAACAGAAGGGGCACCCACGCTTACGCGCGAGTGCCCCCGATAATCCAAGTGTCCAAGGCGCCCAAAAGCGCCCAGAACCCTATTCTCCCAGTTCCACCCCCAGGAGGAAGAACCCGACGCGGCCGCCGGCACCCCCGTCCCAGTAGCCGCAGAGGAGCCCGCCCTCGCCGAAGCGCCCGGCGATGAGGCGGTTGCCGACCGCGTGGAAGGTGTCGCTCGCCGCGTAGAACATCTTGAGCGGCACCCGCTCACCCTTGAACTTGAAGTAAGCGAGGATGAGCGCGAACAAGAGGGCGATCGAACCGAAGTTCGTGACGTGGTGCTCCGGCAACTCGTAGCGCTGCTTGAGCTCGGTACGGAGCGCCTCCATCTGCGTGATACTCTTCCCGAGACTACCCTCGACGAGGCGGGGCACCCAAAAGACGAGTGAAGTCTTGGTAGCCTCGTCGTTCTGGAGCGACCAGCTCTGGAGGTAGTTCAGCTTGTCGTAGCACGGCCCCGCGAATGAGGCGTGCGACTTGAGTGTGAAACCCTCCTTCACCGCCCACGCCACGGGACCAGTGTAGCCGAAAGTGGCCGCGTACGCCCGCCACTTGGCGATAACCAACTTGGCCACCGGCTCGTCGTACTTCTTGTGCTCGACGAGCCATTTCACCGCTTCTTCATCAGAGAACGACATCACGAACATATTTTTCGCCGCTTTCTTAGCGAGCCGCGCAAGGAAACGCTTCAGGAGCGAGGAATTGTCAGCGAGAGACAACTTTTCCTCATCCGTGAGCGTCCGCCAGAACTCGGTTAAACAATCTGCTGAAACGATACGCTTACGCATCTTTTTTTCTCCCGCCCAAAGTGGGCAGTACTCTCGACCGAAATGGCCAAGAGGAAATGCTGGTTTTTTCCAGCCTTCTTTGGGCTTACTTTAATAAAATACTAAGGTATTTTATGCGCACGCTCAAAAATGAAGTCACACTTTCATTTCTCTCGCTTTGCTCTAAAATAAGACAAAAGAAAACTGGAAATTATTAAAAGAACTATACTAGAATAACATCAAAGTAAAGCATAAAATAGGACTTCTGTCAAGATTCTTGTCCTAAAAATCGCCCGCCTAAAAATTTAGCTTAAAAAATCAAGTATGACATTTTAACTTCCCGTTGACACTTAAAAATTCAAGTTGATAATGTTGCCATAATATGATAGTATAAAATACTAATTATGGACGACACACCTTTTAACCCAATAGATCCAATTGAACCTTATTCCCCCAATTGGAAAGAAAACAAACCGCGAACCGCCAGGTCCTTTTTATTTTACCTCTCTATCATTATCTTAGTATTAACATTCGCCGGCTGTACTTTAATAAAACATTACACCTTTGATAAATGGTCAAAAAATATTACCACCTACGACCAAGTTACTTTAAAACCAAAAAAAGCTAGCTTTTTACAAGCAGTAAAAAACTTTTTCTTTCAACCACAAAATGTTTTGCAGGGGCAAAAAGAAGACCGTATTAATATTTTAATCTTGGGTATTGGCGGCCCTGGACATGACGGGCCATATTTAAGCGATACCAATATAATTATTAGTATTAAACCGAGCTCGCAACAGGTAGCTATGATCTCTATACCGCGAGACATGTCTGCAAACATCGAGGGCTACGGCTGGGGCAAAATTAATCATGCCAACGCTATAGGAGAAAATAACAAAGCTAATTCTGGCGGTGAATTCGCGCGCCAAACATTTGCCAAAACTTTGGGTATAGATATTCCATATTACATTAGGATTGACTTTAAAGCTTTTACTGATATTATAGACGCAGTTGGTGGTATAGAAATTGACGTTCCTAATTCATTTACCGATTACGATTATCCCGGACCAAATTATTCTTATCAAACAGTATCTTTTAAAGCCGGCAAAGAAACTATGGACGGCGAACGCGCGTTAATTTATAGTCGCTCGCGCCACGGCGACAATGGCGAGGGATCTGATTTTGCTCGCGCCAAAAGACAACAACTGGTAATAGAAGCACTAAAAAATAAACTACTTTCTGCCGGCACAATTCTTAATCCAATAAAATTAGAAAAAATAACAAATTCGCTCGCCGAACACATTCTTTCAAATTTAGACTTTAGTCAAATGATGTATTTAGCAGGAGCGGCCAGTGAAATAGATAATAAAAATGTTAAAACATTGGTTTTAGATAACAGCCCTCAAGGCTATTTAACATCTATTATCGGCCAAGACGGCGCTTATCTTTTAGCCCCCACCACCGGCAACTACGATAATATTAAAAACGCCATAAATAATATTTTTATCGCCACCTCTACTCAAACCGCGGTATTGGCCCAAAGCAATCCCACGTCATTTTATATCAACGCTAAAATAGAAATTCAAAACGGTACATGGCAAGAAAGTTTGGCTTCGCGAACAAAAATACACTTAGAAGAAAAGGGATTTAATGTACCAACTATTGGTAATAGTGAACTACGACCTGTTTCTTCAACAACTATTTATTTAATTAACAAAAAAATAAACAAAGAAACAACTACCGCCCTGGCGAAAGAATTACAAATCGACCAAATTGCTCCGGGGCTACCAAGCACTACTACTAATTACAATTCCGGCACTGACATTTTAGTAATTCTTGGCGCGGATAGAAAAGAATAATAATTTTTAATTTTTTACTATGACTACTCCTGCCGAAATCATTGATCTTAATTTACCAAGCGTTGCTCTGGTCGGTCGAGTTAATGTTGGAAAATCAACACTTTTTAATAAAATCCTTGGCAGAAACAAAGCCTTGGTTTCTAAAATAGCCGGCACTACCCGCACGCGCAATATTGATACTGTCAGCTGGCGTGGCAATAATTTTCGTTTAATAGACACCGGGGGCTTAACTTTTTCCGATGATATACCATTAGAGAAAGAAATAATCAGACAAACCGAAATAGCTTTGGACGAAGCTGATCTTATAGTTTTTTTGGTAGATATCCAAGCTGGCATATTGCCGCAAGAAAAAGAACTAGCGCGCCGTTTGATTAAAGATAAAAATAAGATAATTTTTGTCGCTAATAAAGCCGATAACAAAAAATTGTTAGAACAAACCACCGAACAAGAATTTTTAAAACTGGGTTTGGGCGAACCATTCGCTGTGTCAGCTGCCAGCGGGGTCAATGTTGGCGATTTATTAGATCTAATTAGTAAAAAATTAATCAAAGCGAAACGCCGACCGAAAAAAGCCAAAAAAGTTAACTATATTAAAGTCGCTTTAATCGGCAAACCTAATGTTGGCAAATCAACACTTTTTAATGGCCTGATTGGCAAAGAAGAAGTAGTTGTCTCCAACCTTCCTCATACCACTCGCGAACCTTTTGATACTTTGGTACAGTATGAAAAACAACCTATTTTGTTCGTGGACACCGCTGGTATTAGAAGAAAAACAAAAGTAAGCGGCGAATTAGAGCGCGGCGGCATTGGTAAAAGCATTCAAACCATAAAAAAATCAGATATTGTTTTACTCTTACTTGACACCTCCGAACCTATTTCACACCAGGATCAACAATTGGGCGGCTTGCTACGTGAAAACACCAAAAGCGTTGTCATAGTGGTTAACAAATGGGATTTAGCCGAAGATAACGCTGACCAATTCCGCAATGAAGTTAAAAAAAGGATTTACGCCACCTTTCCACATTTAGATTTCGCGCCTATTATTTTTATCAGCGCCAAAAGCCAATATCGCATACACCAAATTTTCCCGCTTATTACACGTGCTTGGAAAGAAAGGCATACTGTAATCCCTAAAAATGAGTTAGAAAGTTTTTGGAAAAAAGCTACTCACGATCATCGTCCTTCGCGCGGCAAAGGCACGCGCCATCCACAAGTGTTAGGTTTTAAACAGCTGCATAATAATCCACCAATATTTGAAATGCTAATCAAAGCCAAAACTTCGGTGCACTTTTCTTATGTTCATTATATTGAAAACCGTTTACGCGAACAATTTGGTTTTTTTGCCACACCAATCGTAATTAAATTAACAAAAGTTAAAAAATAATTACCTATAATTATAGAATAAGAAAAAATATGAAATTAATTATCGGTCTAGGTAATCCAGGCAGAAAATATGAAAAAACACGTCATAACGTTGGTTTTAATGTTCTAGATAAATTGCTTAAGACCATCAAAGAAGATTGGAAAGAATCTAAAAAAGCCCAAGCTCTATTTTGTAAAGCCGAAATAAACGGTCAAGAAACAGAGTTTTTAAAACCAAATACTTACATGAATAATTCCGGAGTAACCGTGGCTTATGCTGTTAAAAAACATCCTAATTTAAAACCAGAGGATATCATTGTTATTCACGATGATAAAGATCTGCCTCTGGGTGAAATTCGCGTACAAATTAATCGTGGGCCTGCCGGACACAATGGCGTTAAATCAATTATTGAACATTTAGGCACGCAAAATTTTACGCGCGTTCGTATTGGCATCGCTAGCGATAAACTTGATACTGCCAAAGATACCGGCGAGTTTGTTTTAAATAAATTTTCTAAAACGGAAAATGACAAGTTAAAAGAAGTGGTTGAAAAAACCATTAGCACTTTAACAAAAATGACGATTTAGTTTTTAAATACATTCAACAAAAATATGGAGGGGGGAACAATCAAAACAACTGCTTTGGGTCAAGCGGACTATCCTAAATTACTGGCAAAAATTTACGACCCACCAAAAGTACTTTACTACCGAGGCGATTTAAGTATTTGCGATCAACCAACTTTAGCCGTTGTCGGCTCACGAAAATTCAGCCCTTATGGCCAACAAGCTTGCCAACATATAGTCGGGCCGCTAGCACGACAAGGAATGGTAATTGTCAGTGGTTTGGCGCTTGGCATAGACGGTATTAGCCACCAGACAGCTTTAGATAATCAAGGAAAAACTATCGCTGTTTTGGGTTCTGGCGTTGATGACAATAGCATTTTTCCAGTTACCAATAGACATCTGGCGCGAAAAATAATAGAAAACAAAAATTTGATTATTTCCGAATTTCCTTGCGGTTTTAGACCAACCAGTTATTCCTTCCCTACTCGCAACCGCATCATCGCTGGTTTAAGTTTGGGCACTTTGATAATTGAAGCGGCCGAAAAATCCGGGGCGCTTATCACTGCTTCTTGCGCTTTGGATTATAATCGTGAAGTTTTCGCCGTTCCTAACCCCATATTTTCACCAACTAGCGCTGGTGTTAATAATCTCATCAAAAATGGCGCTTTCCCCGTTACTCTGCCAGCTGATATTACAAAAATACTAAATATCCAAGATATTAAACAAACCATGATTGTTCGCCAATTGATACCGGCCTCTAAACAAGAAGAGGCTATTTATAAAATACTATCCAAAGAACCAAAACATATAGATTTAATAATAAAGCAAACCAATCTTGACAGCCATATTGTGAATGGTACACTAACGCTGATGGAAATTAAGGGCCTAGTGAAAAATGTTGGAAATATGATGTATATTAATAACAATTTATCAATTTAATAATTTAAAATATATGTTCAGCCCAAAACACAAAAAAATCGTTTTCATCTTATTATTCGTCGCTTTAGGTTTTTTAGCCATGCAATTTAAATTTACGCAAATTATCGGCTCAAGTCTAAAATTCAGCTTATTTGATTTTTATGGCCCGATTGTTGGTGGCTTCTTGGGTTCTTTCATCGGTATGATAACGGTTTTAGCAATGCAGGTTGTCAACTGGGCTTGGCAAGGCTTTGCTACTGATGCCGCCACTGCGATTCGCTTTTTTCCAATGTTATTTGCTGTCTTATATTTCTCTAAAAAATCAAAATTAACTTTAATCGCACCAGTTATTGCTATGTTTGGTTTTTGGGCTCATCCCGAAGGTTTAAAAGCTTGGTACTACGCTCTTTATTGGCTAATTCCAGTAGCCATGTATTTTCTACACGATAAATTTATCTTCGCTCGCGCCCTTGGAACAACTTTTACCGCACACGCTGTTGGGAGCGTTTTGTGGATTTGGATATTTAACATGAAAGCGGCTGTTTGGATTAGCCTTATACCGGTTGTTTGGAAAGAGCGTGGGCTTATGGCTTTGGGAATTACTTTAACTTTCATTATCTTTAATTATCTTCTCAGTTTAGTAGATAAAAAAATTGAACTTCGCGAACTTGTTAAACTTAATCCAAAATATTCGGTAAAATAAAATTTTTATAATTTGTCTCTGTATTTATCTATTTTTAGAGTTTGTGAGGCAAAATTGCATGGTTTTTTGCGAAGCAAAAAAATTTTGCCGAGCACTTAAATAAATTTTTTCGCTGGAAAAAATTTATGTGTCTAAAAATAGATAAATACAGAGACAAATATAATTATGACTTTCCAACAGGCTTATAATTTTTTAATTTCCTTTTCTAACTTCCCCAGAAAAGAATACATGGCTGATCCACGCCATTGTGGTTGGTATTTAAAACGTCTACAGTTTTTTCTTGACTTAATTGGAAACCCAGAAAAGAAAATCCCCCACTATATCCATATAACCGGCACCTCTGGTAAAGGTTCTGTTGTAGCCTTTCTCCATTCTATATTACAAGCCAACGGAGAAAAAGTCGGCTCTACTTATTCGCCGCATCCAACAATAATTACCGAGCGCTGGAAAGCCGGCAATAAATTTATGTCCAAAAAAGAATTCGTGGAAATTGTGGAATACTTAAAACCGAAACTTGATCAGTACATCGCCAAAACGCCCTATGACATGCTTTCGTTTTTTGAAATCACAGAAGCAATTGGCTTAATATTCTTTACCCGCAAAAAAATCTCTTGGGCAGTAATGGAAGTGGCCTGCGGCGGCCGCACTGATGCCAGTAACATAATCCCCAAAAAAGATGTTGCGGTAATTACCAATATTGGCGTTGATCATATTGGCGTGCTTGGAAATAATAAAAAAGAAATCGCTTATGAAAAAGCCGGAATAATTCATCCGGGCTGTAGCGTGTTTACCATGGAAAAAAATCCAATAATAAGAAAAATAATAGAAAAAGAATGTAAACAGCAAAGAACAAAAAATTATTATTATGTAAAACCTGGCAAACTGACCGGTGTTAATTATAATTTAAATGGCACTGATTTTGTCTACCAAAATAAAAAATATTACACGCCAACTCTTGGCCCGCACCAAATAAAAAATATAATACTTTGTATTGAAATAGCTAAGCATCTAAACATACCTGATAAATCAATACGAAAAGGATTAGCTCACGTTTACCAACCATTAAGGATGGAAATTATATCCAGAAAACCACTAATTATACTAGACGGCGCGCATAATCAGGATAAAATAAAAACCACGGTAGAAACTATTAAAACCCTAAAATATCGTAACTTAAATCTTTTGATTGGTTTTTCTGGCGATAAAAATATAACTAAAATGACAAAACAACTAGCAACAATAGGCCCCAAGACAATAGCCATAACACGTAATACCACAAATCCTTTTAGAAAAATTGCCGATCCAAAGCTAATTGCCAAATTATTCAAAAAATTACTGCCAAAAACAAAAGTTAAGATCTTTCTTGAACCTAAAATCGCTTTTCAATGGTCTAAAAAACAAACAAGAGACAACGACTGTCTCTTGGCAACCGGCTCAATATTTTTAAGCGGAGAAATCAAGCCATCTATTTGACACTATGGCGTAACTCGGATATTATATACAAAATTCATTCTCTATGTCTTCTTTAGTTATAGTTGAATCACCAACTAAAGCAAAAACTATTTCCAAATTTTTAGGACGTGGCTTTGTTGTTAAGTCTTCTTTTGGCCATTTACGCGACCTGCCAAAAAAAGACATGGGTATTGATGTTGAAAACAATTTCGCGCCACACTATGTTATTAGCCGCGAAAAAAGTAAAACTGTTAAAGAATTAAAAGATGCGGCCAAAAAAACCAATGACATACTATTCGCTACTGATGAGGACCGTGAAGGTGAAGCTATTTCCTGGCATCTAGCCCATATTTTAGGCGTTGAACCAGAAAAAACCAAAAGAATTGTTTTCCATGAAATTACCAAACAAGCTATAGATCATGCTTTGGCCAACCCCAGACTTCTAGACTTAAAGCTCGTAGACGCGCAGCAGGCTAGGCGTATTCTGGATAGGTTAGTAGGTTATGAATTATCGCCATTTTTATGGCGCAAAGTCGCCAAAGGCTTGTCTGCCGGACGCGTGCAATCTGTGGCAGTACGTTTGGTAGTGGAACGCGAACGTGAAATCCAAAATTTTAAATCAGAAGAATATTGGACCATTGAAGGTATTTTTGAGGGAAACGAGGAAAGAGAAACAAAAAAAGAAGAAAATAAATTTATTGCAAGATTATTTGCTGTCGCTGATAAAAAATTAGATAAGCTAGATTTAAAAAACAAAGAACAAGTAGACAAAATTTTAACGGATTTAACAAACGCGACGTACAAAATAGCTAATGTGGAGCAAAAAGAAAGTAAACGCTTGCCTTCGCCGCCATTTATTACTTCTACCTTGCAACAAGAAGCCAACCACCGTTTGGGCTACTCGGCCAAACAAATTATGCGCTTGGCTCAACAACTATACGAGGGTGTTGAAATTCCAGGGGCAGGTTCAGTGGGACTAATAACTTACATGCGTACCGATTCTGTTAACTTATCAGAAAAATTTTTAACAGATGCGCAAGAAGTTATAAGTAAAGAATTCGGTAAACAATATTCGCTAGACAAACCAAGGTTTTATCATAAAAAAAGCAAAAATGCCCAAGAAGCGCACGAAGCTATCAGGCCAACCGAAGCTGCGCGCACACCAGAATCCATTAAAAACGCGCTAGACAACCAACAGTACAAACTGTACGATCTTATTTGGCGACGAGCGGTAGCTTCGCAAATGGCCGCGGCTGAACTCAAATCCACCACTGTAGATATAGTTAGCAACAATAACTACACGTTTCGCGCTACTGGCCAAATAATCGCTTTTGACGGATTTTTAAAATTATACACTGATAAAGCTAAAGAAAATATATTGCCAAATATCAAAACCGGCGAAACGATAAATTGCCAAGAGATTAAGCCAGAACAACATTTTACCGAACCACCAGCGCGCTATTCTGACGCTACTTTGGTCAAAACTCTAGAAAAATTTGGCATAGGCCGGCCTTCTACTTACGCGCCGACCATCGCCACTATTGAAGATAGAAACTATGTGGAGCGCGATGAGCACAAAAGGCTTAAACCAAAAGATATTGCCTTTTTAGTTAACGACCTGTTGGTAGAACATTTTAACAAAATTGTTGATTTTAAATTTACAGCTGATATGGAAGGTTATTTAGATGACGTCGCCGCTGGTAAACAACAGTGGCAAAAAGTCATCGCTGATTTCTACGGACCATTCAAAGAAAACTTAGAAATAAAAAATAAAGAACTAAAAAAGAAAGAAATAACCGAAGAAAAAACCGATGAAATTTGTGAAAAATGCAACGCCCCGATGGTTATTAAAACCGGCCGTTTTGGCAAATTTTTGGCTTGCAGTGGTTACCCAACTTGCAAAAATACTAAAAAAATCACCGGCAGTACTGACGGTAAAATTATTTATGAAAAAAAAGAAATCGAACTAACAGACGTTAAGTGTGAAAAATGCGGCACTTTGATGGCCAAAAGACATGGTAGATTTGGACCATTTTTAGGCTGTTCTGCTTATCCAAAATGCAAAAATATCGTTAACATTGAAGTAAAATTAAATTTAAAATGCCCTAAATGCCAAGAAGGCGATATTGTTGAAAGACACAGCAAGCGTGGCAAACCATTTTATGGTTGCAATCGCTACCCTAATTGCGATTTTGCTTTATGGGACAAACCAACAGGCGACAAGTGCGATAAGTGCGCACAGCCGCTGGTTTTTAAAGCCAAAGGTGAAATTAAATGCAGCAACAAAGAATGCTCTGGATAAAAAGTACGCGCCGTTAGTAAACAAATTATAATTTTCTAATTACTAATACCTTATCATTTATAGGGTATTTTAATTTGCTTAACAATCCATTATTGTATATAATGTCAATATATAACTAAGATAAAACTCATATGAAAGAAATTATTATTCCCCCAAAACCAACACCAAAGGATTTGTTTAAAGAACTCAAAAAATACTGCCAAAGCGACGACTTGGATATGATTAAATTAGCCTATGATTTCGCGGAAAAAGCCCATGCCGATCAGAAAAGAAAATCCGGCGAACCATATATTACCCACCCGTTAGCTACAGCCAACATATTAGCGATGATAAGAATTGACCCAAGTATTATTATTGCTGCCCTGCTCCACGACGTACCAGAAGATACCGCTGTAACTTTGGAAGAAATAGAACAAAATTTTGGTTCAGATATAGCTTCTATGGTAAAGGGAATTACAAAATTAGGCCACTTAAAATACAGAGGCATAGAACGCTATATAGAAAATTTAAGAAAAATGTTCGTTGCTATGGCCGAGGATATCAGAGTAATGATTATTAAATTTGCTGATAGAATACATAATTTAAGCACTCTCGAGAGTTTGCCTGCTAAAAAAAGATACCGCATTGCTTTGGAAAGCCTAGAAATTTACGCGCCAATTGCCAACAGATTGGGCATCGGTGAATTTAAACATCTGTTAGAAGATTTATCATTTCCTCATATCTTTCCCAAAGAATACGAAAAAACAGAACAAGTTAAACAAAACTTTTTGCTCGGACGAAGTGCCCATATAGACAAAGCTATTAATATTGTTCGTTCTGAATTAAAGAAATCCGGCATCAATTACATAGATGTGCATGGCAGAGAAAAAACGCTTTATAGTTTGTACAAAAAAATCATGAAAAAAGGTTGGGATGAAGCGGGTAAAATTTTTGATATTGTTGCTGTCAGAATAGTTGTTTCATCTGTGGGAGATTGTTATGCCAGTCTTGGCATTATTCACAAACTTTGGAAACCGTTAAAAGGCAGGATAAAAGATTATATTTCTCAACCAAAACCAAACGGCTATAAATCTCTTCATACCACGGTCTTTACAGATGAAGGGCAGATAGTTGAATTCCAAATTCGCGACCACGCTATGCACGAAGAAGCAGAATTCGGTGTGGCCGCTCACTGGCATTATGACGAAAGAGGAGCGAAACTTCCGGCCAAAGATATCTTTTGGGCCAAAGAGTTAGCCGAAATACAAAAAAGTATTTTTTCTAAAATGTCTGATTTAGACGAGTTAAAAGTTGATTTTTTCAAAAACCGAATTTTTGTTTTTACGCCAGAAGGCGATGTTATTGATTTACCAGAAGAAGCTACCCCAATCGATTTTGCTTATCACATACACACTGACATCGGTAATCACTGCAATGGAGCTAAACTAAACGATCAAATTGTTAGTTTAGACATGCCTTTAAATAATGGCGACGTAGTTGAAATAATCGTAGATAAAAACCGCCGCGGACCAAGCCCTGATTGGTTAAAAACAGCCAAAACTCATCTTGCTCGTTCTCGCATCAAAACCAAACTAAAAGAGCAGCGCTCTCATTGGTTCAATATCATTATTCCTAAAAAAGAAAATACCCCGATTTAATCGGGGTATTTTGTTGATATCTTATGAGCTGATCTTTTTTAATAATCGAGCTAATTCTTCTTTTGAATAATAATCGATCGTTATTTTTCCTTTTCCGCTGGTTTGTGTAATTATTACCCTGGTTCCTAAAACAGCGCGTAATTGATCCTCCCAATACATTAAATTCGGATCACGATGTTTGCCTTTGCGCGCCCCAACCGTCTTGGTGCTAATAGTTCTTTCTAACTCTTGAACGGTAATTTTCTGGCCCAACATCGAAGATAGCATGTTTAATTGTTGAATGTTATTTTTTAAACCTAATAATGCCCGAGCTTGACCATAATTTATCTTTTTGTCTACCAAAGCTTTCTTAACTTCTTCGGGTAAGTCTAGCAACCTAATAATATTTGCTACTGCCGGCCGGCTTTTTCCAACTTTTTCGGCCACCTCTTGTTGTGAAAGACCAAATTCATCTATTAAGCGCTTATAAGCAAATGCTTGTTCTAAAGAGTTTAAATCTTCGCGCTGAACATTCTCTACCAAAGCTACTTCTAACTTCTGTTGATCGGCTAATTTTTTGATAATGGCTGGTACAACAACTAAACCTGCTAACTTCGCAGCGCGCCAACGTCTTTCGCCGGATATTAATTCGTAACCGCCATCATTTTTTTCTGAAAGCAATATTGGTTGCAATATCCCATGCTCTTTTATTGAAAGCGACAATTCATTTAATTCATCGGAGGCAAAATATTGCCTTGGTTGAAGCGGATTGGGTTGTATAGAAGAAATTGGGATATCCCAAATTCTTCCTTCTGGCGCGGAATAATTATTTTTTTCTATTCTACGCCGCGCGGTTGTAGGCGTAAGTAAAGCACTAAGACCTTTGCCTAAAGACATACAATATTAATTATGCTAATTAGGTTAATTTGAATAATTTTCTCTTACCCCTTCAAAATAATCTACCAATTCCCTGCTTAATCGCTCATACGCTCTAGCCCCTTTTCCTCTTGGTTCATAATGAAAAATGCTTTTCCCATAGCTGGGCGCCTCGGCCAAACGCACGGTTCGCGGTATAACAGTACGAAAAATATTATCTGGGAAATATTTATACAATTCATTTAAGACTTCGCTGGATAAACGGTTACGCTGGTCAAACATGGTTAAAACTGCCCCTAAAATTTTTAAATCGGCTTTTAAATTCGTTCTTATCATTTCTATAGTTTTTAATAATTGACCTAGGCCTTCTAGAGCATAATATTCTGCCTGCACAGGAATTAAAATATGACTCGCGGCCATTAAACCGTTTAAAGTTAAAAGACCCAAAGAGGGCGGACAATCAATAATAATATAATCATACGCGTGTTTGGCTTCTTCTAAAATATCGCTTAATTTCGTTTCCCTCCCCTCGACATTCACCAACTCCACCGAAGCCCCGGCTAAATCAGGGGTCGCTGGCGCTACTCGCAAACCAGCATGAGCTGTGTTTTGAACAATATCGTGCAATCTGGCTTGGCCAGCGATACTATGATAAAGACCTTGAGACAAATTTTGATAGTCTATTCCCAAACCAGAAGTTGCGTTTCCTTGAGGGTCTAAGTCTACTAATAAAATAAACTTTCCCATTTCCGACAAACTAGCAGCCAAATTTACGGCCGTAGTTGTTTTACCTACTCCGCCTTTTTGATTTACAATAGAAATAATATGTGTCATAATTTCTAGGGCTGAACCAAATTATAAACAAAATTCTAACTTATGAAGCCTAAAAAAACCAAGCCTCAATTCTAATTTAGAGATATTATAACATAAAATATAATTATAGAAAAGTATGAAACAAACAACTACTTTAGAAAAAATACAAAAAGAAAGTGAAGATATACGGCAAATAATCCAAGAAAAAACTCTTGGTCATATAATAACTGCCCTGGGTTTAATTGCTGGCTTGGCTTGGAATGAGGCAATAAAATCTTTGATAGAAGTTATATTTCCAACTAAATCAGACGGTTTGCTAGCCAAATTAGTTTATGCTGTGATTATAACTCTATTTATAGTCATAATAAGCGCCTACCTCACAAAATTATTCAAAAAAAGATAGGGACAAAAAAACTGATAAATTATTTGACAACAAACAACTTCTGACATATCATACTAAATAGGTATAAATTAGAAAAATTAATACAATTAATCATATGTACCAAATACAAAATTTTGATCATTTACTAGGCCTAAACGGTTTTAGTGACAATGCTCTTAAAATTCATTTTTCTCTCTACCAAGGTTACGTAAACAACACTAATAAGTTAATTGAAATCATAAATGAACTAACAACAGCAAACAAAATAAATATTCCAGAATACGCGGAACTAAAACGCCGTTTTGGTTGGGAGTTTAATGGCATGAGGCTACACGAATATTTTTTTGAAACAATGACCAAAAATAAAAATAAGCTTGAAGAGAATTCAACACTCTACAAAAAAATAACAACTGACTTTGGCTCTTTTGACAATTGGCTCACGGATTTCAAAAATACCGCCAGCGCGCGCGGTATTGGCTGGGTGATTTTATATTTTGATCAAAAGGCCAACCGTCTCTTTAATGTTTGGGTAAACGAACACGATACCGGCCATTTAGCTGACGCTAAATTAATACTTAACTTGGATGTTTTCGAACACGCGTTTATGCTAGACTTCGGAACCAAACGAATTGATTATATAGAAGCGTTTTTACAAGTAATTGATTGGCAAGTTTGCCTTAAAAGATTTGGCTATTAACCTCTTTATCATTGACTTAACTCTAACATTACGCTATAATCTTGGCATTGCCGAAGTGGCGGAATTGGTAGACGCGCACGACTCAAAATCGTGTTCCTTCGGGAGTGAGGGTTCGATTCCCTCCTTCGGCACGTATGAATTTTTTCTCAATAATTATTTACGGCTATATTGTGGTAGCCGCGATTTTAATTTATCTTCTTTGGCGAGATCAGTGTAATAAAAAATACTTTTTTGGCAGATATAAAATAGTCGCTTGGCTATTAATTTTCATTTTAATGTCTGGCGTTATTGCTGCTCTTTACACTCGTTTTATTGAACCATTTATAATCACAGTAAACAAAGAAAAAATAACTCTTTTTTCCACAAATAATACAAGACAATCGTTAAAGATAGTCTTGGTTACAGATATACAAATCGGCCGCCATAAAAAAACCGCTTGGACAAATAAAATTGTTGAAAAAATAGAGAAAATCAACCCGGATTTAATAATTTTTGGCGGAGATTTAATTGATAATGAAGGCGCTTCTGAAGATGAAAGCCAATATTTGGAACCTTTAAAAAAATTAGTCGGCAGATACCAAATGTACTATATTTTAGGCAATCATGAATACGGCATTGGTAGCGCGGTAAAAACCGCGTCTGTATATTGGACCGGCGATCGTTCGTTAGAATTAATAGCCAGAATGAAAAAAATCGGCATACCACTTTTACGCGATTCCATGGTTTGTCCGCTTGTTAGAGAACAAAAAATTTGTCTTTATGGTATTGATGATATTTGGTACAAACAACCAACTTTTAAACAACTGCCAACTTCTGCCACTTCTACTCCTTTAATTTTTCTTACTCACAATCCAGACGGAATTTTGTATTGGCCAGAAAATAAACAAAAACCAGACTTGGTTTTGTCTGGTCATTCTCATGGTGGACAAATTCTACTACCCTTTATCGGCCCGCTTGGCAACCCAGGAATAGGTTTGGGCGTACAATACTACAAAGGTTTAAATTACTACAAAAATATTCCTATTTTTACTTCTACCGGCATAGGCGAATCTGGCGGGCCAATACGACTATTTGTACCGCCAGAGATAGCTATTATTGAACTATGGTTTTAGTCTAGCTATTGTTCTGGGGAAAGGTATGCACTCGCGAATATGTTCTATGCCACAAATCCAACGCACCGTGCGCTCTAAGCCAATGCCAAAGCCAGAATGCGGCGCGCTACCGTATTTACGCAAATCTAAATACCATTTATAATCTTCTAAATTCAACCCCTCGGCAGTTATTTTTTCTAATAATAAATCGTAATTATCCTCACGTTGGCTGCCACCTATTATTTCACCGCCGTTATCTGTGGCAATTAAATCATCGTTTAACACTAAATCAGGGTTTCCTGGATCACGTTTCATATAAAATGGCTTGATGCTTTTTGGCCATTTATGAATAAATATTGGCACATTGCTATTTTTAGTAAGCAAGCCTTCATCATCATTGCCCAAGTCTTCACCATATTTTATATCACTTCCTAATTCATTTAATTTTTCTAT
Organism: uncultured Gammaproteobacteria bacterium; assembly: GCA_964482695.1. Lineage (GTDB taxonomy): Bacteria > Patescibacteriota > Patescibacteriia > Magasanikbacterales > GWA2-37-8 > CAYZYP01. The sequence goes on from CAYZYP010000011.1 coordinate 45,166, forward strand.
CGCTTCATCATAAGTAAGACGTAAAAATGGAGCATTAGCTTTTTTTAATTTTTCAATATCACGTTCTAAAATAGATAGTTCCTGAAAACAATTCTTTAAACAATAATTAATAATATAACGCACTAGCCCCTCTTGAATTTGCAAGTTGTCGTCGTGCTCAACAAAAGCCATTTCCGCGTCCATCATCCAAAATTCGGTTAGATGACGTTTGGTCTTGCTTTTTTCTGCGCGAAAAGTCGGTCCAAAATCATAACAACGGCCAACAGACATAATAGCCGCTTCTATGTATAACTGGCCTGACTGTGAAAGGTAGGCCGAACCCAAATCAAAATACGGCACTGGGAAAAGAGTTGTCGTGCCTTCGCATGCGTTTGGAGTAAATATTGGTGAATCAACCTTAATAAAATTTTCTTGATGCAAATATTCATTTATAGCATTAATTATCGCGTCACGGATGCGTAAAATTGCCCATTGTCTTTTGCTTCTTAACCATAAATGGCGATTATCTAATAAAAAATCTGGGCCGTGTTCTTTTTTAGAAATCGGGTAATCCGTTGCCAATTGTATTATTTTAAAATCTTTTACTTGAATTTCAAAAATATTTTCTTTTTTTGGATGTTTAACCACCCTACCCAACACTTCGACAGAAGATTCTTGAGCAACTTCTCCAACTTTTTGCCAAACATCATCGACCAGTTCTTGTTTTACTGCTACCGCCTGCACCCAGCCATAACCATCTCGTAATTCCAAAAAAACGATCGGCCCAGAAGAACGTTTATTGTATAACCAGCCTTTGATTAAAACTTCTTTTTCAATATAATTAGCCAAGTCTTTTATTAATACTCGCATATAATTAAAATATCTTATTAATTAACATTTAATTTATAAAAAGTAAAATTATACCCACAATGAAATCGTAAAAATTTGTTTATTATTTCAAAAATTTTGGCCGTTCCTTCAATTTCTATTACCTCCTCCCAATCATCATTGAGTAACATCTTGATAAAATCAAGCTCAACGACTGATATTGAAAAAACATGTTCATTTTTAATTACTTGCCTTTGGCAGCTTGTACAGTACACGCCGCCATTTGAAATGTCAAAACCAACTATTTTTTCTCTCGTGCCACCACAAATTACACATTTTTCTAATTCCGGCGCTAAGCCTAAATTATCCAATAATTTAATAATAAAACTATATAATAAATTTTCACCCAACCCTATTTCTTTAACAACATTTTCTAAATATTCCAACCAATTTGATGTTAAATTAAAAATTTTTTCGTCTTTTTCTCCAAGCACTGTTATTTTATCCACTAACCTTATAGCTTGGCTGGCTAACAAACTTTTTTGTAAATTATTTCTAATTTTTTTAAAAATATTTTTTACCAAAACCTTTGTTAAATGTTCCAATTCTTTACCTTTAATTATTTCTACTTCTACCACACTAAACGGCTCTAAATAGCCGGCTTGTTTACTAACAATTTTTTTAACACCTTTAGCCAAAGTCTCTTTTTTGCCGCCTTCTTTGGTAAATAAAGAAATTAATTGATCATATTCTCTAAAATTTCTCCTCTTTAAAACAATTGCTAGCATAAACTTAAAAAAATGATGACACAATCAACGCTACTGTAGCTACAATTATACCAATAATTGTCAGCCAAGCTATAATATTGCCAATTCTTTTATTAACATGCTCGCCCATTATTTTTTTATCATTAATTATTATCATCACAAAAATTAAAATAATCGGCAACAAAATTCCATTAACATCTTGGGAAAGAAGCATTACTTTTACCAAAGGCATATTAGGGACTAAAACCAATAAAGCTGGCACAATGATTGAAATAAGAATTATACTATAAAAAGTCTTGCCTCTTTGCCAATTAGTATTAAAGCCATATTCCCAGCCAAAAGCCTCGCAAACCGCGTAAGCTGTGGCTACAGGCAAAATAAAAGCCCCCAGCATAGAAGCGCTAAACAAACCAAACGCAAATAATATCTGCGCAAAGTGCCCGGCCAAAGGTTGCAAAGCGGTAGCCGCGTCTTTGGCGTCGCTAATACGCAAACCATGTTTATACAAAGTAGAGGCTGTGCTAATAATTATAAAAAAACTAACTATATTAGTAATAAACGCGCCAATATATACTTCTATTTTTTCAACACGATAGTGTTTAATGTTTAATCCCTTGTCTACCACGTAAGATTGAATAAAAAATTGCCCCCAAGGAGTAATAGTTGTTCCCACCAACGCTACCATGGCTAACAAAAACGGCGCGTTCCATTCCATGGTAGGGGTAAATAAACTGCCAATAGCTTCCGAAAAATTAGGACGTACTATAAAACCATTTATTATGTAAACAATATAAAAAGCGGAAAATAATAAGAATACTTTTTGCGCTGTTTTAAAAGAACCTTTGTATAATACTAGCCAAACTATCAAAGCTGCTACGGGTACTACTATGTATTTACTAATACCAAAAATATCAAAGGAAGCGGCAATACCAGCGAACTCGGCTGTTACGGTGCCTAAATTTGCCACTAACATTGTTAAAATAGCAAAAGCTGTCCAACGCACGCCAAAACGTTCGCGAATAACCCCTCCTAAACCTTGACGGGTCACCAACCCAACACGCACGCCCATTTCTTGAGTAATGGCTAGTGATATAGTAATTAAAAATAAAATCCATAACATTTTGGTGCCAAAATGAGCGCCTACTATTGAATACGTGCTTATACCGCCGGCGTCATTATCCGCGTTAGCGGCTATTATTCCAGGGCCAATTACACTTAGAAAAAAAATTATTTTAACCCAAAGATGTTTTCCTGTTATTTTTACTTTTTCCATATCTATTTTCTAAAACAATCTGTTAACTTTTCTTAATAAATTATAAACAAAATACTTCTTTTTATCTAGTAAAACATCAAATGTTCCCGGATCTTCTTTTACCTTACCGCCAAATCCTAATTTAAATCTCGTTATCCCAGCGTATTGGTGTTTTTTGTTAGAGATACAATTTTTTTCTTTGGGAGTTATGCCAAAAAAATCATAGTATTTGTATCCCAACTTTTTTGCCAACTTTATTCCTTCCCATTGCAATAGATATGGCGCCATTAAATCACGTTTAGTATAGTCGGAGGAACCGTATAAATAAGTAAAGGTATTTCCAAAACCAATAAATAAATTTGCGGCAATAACTTGGTTATTAATTAAAACCGACAATTGGAAACTTAAATCCGAATTAATAATATTTTCATAATGAACTGATTCATGCAACCTAAACCCGTCTCTTTGGGCTGTCTTTTTTGATAAATACAAAAAATTTTTAAAATCTTTTTCTGCTTTAACAAGCAAACCTTTGCGTTCCGCTAAATGAACATTATATCTTGTTTTAGAATGCATTTCACTTAATAAGTCATCGTCTGTTTTTTCTAAATCTAAAACCAAAGTAGCTCGTGGGTTGACATCAATAGACTTTTTTATGTGGGAAGAAGGAAGGGGAAAGGAGGAAGGGGTTTCAAATCTCAAAAAAATTACACTGTGACTTTTTTTTAAATATTCTGTTATATTTTCTAAAATTTCTTTCCCTCTTCCCTCTTCCCTCTTCCCACAAATTGGACCTTTGCCACAAAAAACATATTGCCAGCCAAACGGCAATTTATTATACACCACTTGCGCTTGGGCTAATATTTTGTCATTTTCTATCACCATTAACCTCATTATTTTTTTTCCTTCTGCCGACAAAATTTCTCCCCAACTCCAAGATTGAGAGAAAATATTTAAATCACTATTTTTTTTTAACCACTCGTCCCAAGAAGTTTGGCTGTTCGCGAAGCTGACTTCCATAAATAATATTAATTTAAAGCAACACTATTTTATCCTATTTTATCCGATAAATCAATAACAAAGTAGGGATGTGGCTCTTGCCAAAACACTTTCTTTGGTGTATAATAAATGGCGTTAATCATCTATTAATATTTTAATTTTATGGGGTTACCTGGTCATCGCCGAACTTCGTCTCACAAGCGTCGCCGCGCGGCACATTTTGCCTTAACTGCTGGCGCCACAAATTCTTGCCCAAAATGCAAAAAACCTGTTCGACCACATCATGCCTGTACTTTTTGTGGTACTTATAAAGGGCGCGA
>CAYZYP010000012.1:0-41428 GCA_964482695.1 uncultured Gammaproteobacteria bacterium
AGTAGAACTCATTTTATTGGTTTAGAATATATTTTGCTACAAGGAATCAACGATTCGCTGGCTGAATTAAAAGCGTTAAAAAAATTAGCTTCTAAATTAGGTCGGGTAAGAATAAATTTAATACCTTACAACCAATCCGATAAACATACCCTTATTTCTGCTCCGCCCGCTATTGCCGAACAATGGCGCGACACGCTTATCAAAGTTGGCTTTATCACTACTATCCGCCATTCGCAAGGCCAAGATATTTTTGCCGCTTGCGGCCAGCTACAAAACAAATAATAAATATGATCCACATCACCCTTATTACTCTTGGCAAATTAAAAGAACAATATTGGCGCCAAGCAGAAGCAGAATATCTAAAACGATTATCAGCTTGGGCTAAGATTGAAATTATTGAATTAAAAGAAGAATCTTTTGATGAAAAAAGTAACCCAGAAGTTGTTAAATTAAAAGAAGCAGATAAAATAACAAAGATATTGCCCAAAAACAGTTTTTTGGTTATACTAACACCAGATGGCAAGCAATTTACGTCAGAAAAACTAGCTGTTCAAATAACCAATATCACTAATAATTTTAATAATATAGCGTTTGTCATTGGCGGGCCATTAGGGTTGCGCCACAATATTTTAAAATTAGCTAATTTAAAATTATCTCTCTCACCACTAACTTTTACCCACCAGATGAGCAGAATAATTTTACTAGAACAAATTTATCGCTCATTTACTATTTTAAATAATAAAAAATATCATTATTAATTTTTAAATTAAATATATGAGAGAAGGCGGTTATGTACCACCAGAGGTATTAAAAGAAAAAATAAACTCTGGTTTACCTCGGATTGATATAAATGATCCAAAAGCCGTAGCGCAACGAAATAAACTTTTAAAAGAAGCCGAAAGTGCGTATGGTTTTGGCGGACCAGATGAATACGAAGGAAAACAATATCCAGTTATGGATAGCGCTGAAAATGACGCTAAAAGAACACGGGCAAGAGCAGAGAGCAGAGAAAGAAAGGCCGCTTAATTTATTATATGTCTCGTATTTTTTCTGGCATTCAACCAACCAATAACCTACACCTAGGCAATTATCTAGGCGCTATTAAGAATTGGGTAGAATTGCAAAAAAATAATGACTGTATTTTTTGTGTTGTTGATTTACACGCCATTACTGTCAAGCATAACCCAAAAACTTTAAAAGAAAACATTATTAATGCCGCCAAAACATATATTGCTTTGGGTATTGATCCAAACAAATCAATGATTTTTGTTCAATCAGATGTCAAAGAGCACGCTGAACTTGCCTGGATTTTAAATACAATCACCAAAATTGGCGAATTAGAAAGAATGACTCAATTCAAAGATAAATCAAAGCAACACAAAGACAATATCAATGCCGGCCTATTTACCTACCCTATTCTCATGGCGGCGGATATTTTATTGTATGACACTAATTTAGTGCCTGTTGGCGAAGATCAAAAACAACATGTTGAATTAACTCGCGATTTAGCGCAAAGATTTAATCAATTATACGGCGAAACTTTTGTTGTGCCAGAACCAGTTATCAAAAAAGACGGCGCGCGGATAATGGGGCTTGATGATCCAAAGAAAAAAATGTCTAAATCTGCTTCTTCGCCTAATAACTATATCGCCCTGTTAGACACTCCTGAAATTGTCCGTAAAAAAATAATGAAAGCGGTTACCGACTCTGGCAGTGAAGTAAAAAGCGGAGCAGATAAACCAGCCTTAAACAACCTACTGACTATTTATTCTTTACTCTCTGGGGTAACAATAAAAGAAATAGAAAAACAATATACCGGTCGTGGTTATGGTGATTTTAAAAAGGGCTTGGCCGAAGAAGTTATTAAATTTTTGATTAACTTCCAAAACAAATTTAATAAAATAAAAGACCAAGAAATTAAAAATATTTTAAAAACAGGAGCGGAAAAAGCCAAAAAAATAGCCGAGAAAAAAATGACTGAAATAAAAGAAAAGATCGGTTTAAAATAACAACACTAAATCCTTTTTAATATTTAAAAACCGCTTTAATTAAAGCGGTTTTATGTATATCTATATATTTTACCATTCTAAAAACCGCCACCACCACGCACAGCACCGCCACCCTGTTCCACATAATTTTTAATCACCGCGAAAGCATTGGCAAATAATATTTCATTTTCAGGGCTACGGCCATACTGTTTAAAAAGTTGCTCTTTTAAAGCTTCCCTTAACACTTCACCATTCTCCAAAAGAACACTCAATACTGTTGTTTTAAAAGCAGTATCAACCAAAGTGCGCTCGTTTCCATCCGCCTTTCGCGACTCGTACTGTTCCAATTTTGCCCTTAATTTTTCTACAGTATCTTGGTTTACCCCTTCCAAAGAAATAAAACCGTTTAACTTATCTCCCTCTTCTTTTGTATCCCCCATCCTAACTCTAATTTTTCTTTCATCTGGCATAAAATGTAATTATTAATTTATAAAACAAATTTTTTAATTTCATTTAATGGCACCATAACAACTTTTTCTTCTGATCGTTTTTTTACTTCTACACTATCATTAGACAATGTTTTCTTTGATATTACTAATCGTATCGGGCAACCAATTAAATCCGCGTCAGCTAATTTTTCGCCGGCCGAAGCCTCGCGATCGTCAAATAACACTTCAATATTTTTTTCCAATAATTCATTATATAATTTTTCGGCTTGATTTTTTATTTCTTCGTCCGCTCCCAAATTTAATAAATGGACTTTGTATGGCGCCACGCTTTCTGGCCAAATAATTCCTCGCTCATCGTGGAATACTTCCACTAACGCCCCCATTATTCTGGAAATACCAATACCATAACAACCCATTGGGATACGCTCTAAACTCCCTTTTTGCGAGGAATAATTCATTTTGAAAGAATCAGTAAAGCGATACATTAATTTAAAAATATTGCCCACTTCAATTGACTTGTTTTCCTTCAAAACGCCCTGACATTTCGGACAGACACTTTGTTCAGCGACAATTTCTTTATTAACTCCAATATTACATTTTTCACATAAAAATATTGTATCTTCGCCCACCGCGCAAATCGTCTGAAACTCATGCGAATATTTACTAAAAACCCCGCCGGAAGCATAAGTTAAGACCGTTTGATTATTTCCTAAACCTAAACGATCGTAAATTTTAAAATAAGCGTCAATTACTTTGTTATAATATTCGTTTAAATCTTCCTCGCTGGCGTGAAATGAGTACAAATCCTTCATCAAAAATTCCCGCCCCCGCAAAAGACCGGATTTGGCGCGCGGTTCATTTCTAAACTTGGTTTGAATTTGATAAACCGCCGATGGTAATTCGCGATATGAAGAAACGAAATTTTTAACCAAGGGCGTAACAACATTTTCGTGCGATTGATTTAAAACCAATTTTGACCCGCCATGACCTTCCAAATGAAATAAAATGTCAATATTGTCCTGTTTGCTGGCGCGATAATTTTCTTCTAAAGTCAGCGTCGGCATCAAAACTTCGTTCGCCCCCAGAGTATTCATCTCTTCGCGAATAATATTCTGAATTTTATTTAAAACGCGCAAACCCAATGGCAAAAAATTATATACCCCAGCCATTTGTTTTAAAATAAACCCACCTTGGGTTAATAATTTAGCATTCACACAATCCGCGTCACTTGGCGCGGTTTTACTAGTTTTAGAAAAAATGTTAGAATAACGCATAAATAAATTGTTATATTTAATAGCTTGTTAACACCCTTTATACCATAATAACCTATTTTTTTCAAATGTAATATACTATGGAAAAAGATGAATTTTCAGCAAAACAACCGCCAGAAAAATCCGAGCAAATTGAATCACCAGATCAAACAGAAACAGCCAGCCCGGGACAAGAAATAGAAACAGCGGCTGAACTAGCTAGTGGCACTGATGAATTAATTAGCCAAGCCAAAAAAACGCCAGAAATAGACCAAATTAGTTTGCAAGACATAGAACAAGAAGCTACTAATCTAGAAGAAAAATTAGGTAAATTACAAACAGAGTTGGCAAATTTAGCGGGTGTAGATACCGAATTAGCAGTTGCAATAACAATCCCAAAAATTGAAAGCAAAAAACCGAAAGTCGACAACGCTCAGGCTGAAACCGAAACTGGTGAAGAAGAAAATCAAGCAGAATACGCCCTGGCCATGGAAAGTATTAAAGAAATTAATACTATAATTGATGAAATAAACGAACTGCTAGAAACAATAAAACCAGAGGGTTTAGATCCAGAGTCAACTGGCTTAACTGATTTAACCAATTTAGCTAAAAAATTAATAATAAAAGCGCAAGCTTTGGGTAAAAAATTAAAAAAAATAGGTTTGCAAATGGCGCCAACAGAAAATGAAAAAGAAGATAAAGAGCCACAGTCAGAGCCATCAGAACCAAGTCCGGAAGAATATGATGATAGTGATGATGACTATGAACACGATGATGACCAACCAACCGATAGCCCACAGACGACCGCTGTAAACATAACAGACACAAACGCCACCGCCAAACCAATTACGGCCGCCAATGATAATGCCACATTGTCTGAAGAAGCATTACAAGACAAATTAAAAAATCTGGAAAATACCGAATTAGATTTTAGACAAGGTGAAACAATCGCCAAAGAAATAAAACCCCTATTGTCTAATCAAGATACCAGAGATAAAACATTGGAAATTTTAAGAAAAAAATTAAAGGGGCTCGATGAAACAAAAGGTTTTGCTTGGGGCGAACAAAATGATAATAGAGTTACCGGATCAGATGGCGCACCACGGTTTATGACCGAACTATTCAATGGCCTTATGGCCATTGGTACAGAAATTAAAGAAAACGGAAAATCGCTAGACGATGCCAAAATATGCTTAGAAAAAGCTTCTATAGCCTTAAATACTGCCTTAAAGCATTGCGCTGGAAAGCCGCCCGAACCAGGCATAGATGATTGGCGCCAATATATACACGACAGAATAAGGCCTTTGTTTGTTTTATATCAAGACACTAGTGTTAATCCGCAAGTCCGCGACAAAATATTTAAACAACTTAAAATTTCGGTTCCTCTTAAAGAACAAAACAACATCCAAGGATGGCCATTTAGTATAGATAGCGCTGTGCCACAACTTAAAGTTTTAGCGGCTTAAACCCATCTTTTTTCGTAGATCAACCACCTTTTTTTCATCATCTTTTATACGCGCTTTTTTAATTTCTTCTTTCAATCTCTTTTGTAAGTCTAAAAACTGCACTTGCAAAGATTTGAGCTGGCTATTAATATTTTTTAGCTGTTGTTTTAGTTCTTTTTGACGCTGAGGGGTAATCATATAAATTAATTTAAATGCTTGTTTTTTATAATACCAAATTATATCCAAAAAGTCTATTAACTATTGACAAAAGTGGTTTAATAAGATATAAAATAAGTATCGTGGGACCCTAACCACTTAGGGGTTTGTACCACTAAATTTAAAAATTTATGTCCAAAAGGATGTCGGCTTTGCAAGCCAAAATAGACAAAAATAAAGTCTATTCTATAGAAGAAGCGATTAAACTAATTAAAGAAACTTCTGGTGTCAAATTCGACGCGGCCGTAGAAATACACGCTAGCTTAGGAATTGATACCAAAAAAACAGAACAACAGATACGCAGTACTGTAGTTTTACCTCATGGTACTGGTAAAAGTAAAAAAGTGGCCGCCTTTGTTTCGCCAGAAAAAGAAGCCGAAGCCAAAGAAGCTGGTGCTGATTTAATTTGCGGTGAAGAAGAAATCAAAAAAATAAAAGACACCGGCAAAATAAATTTTGATGTAGCGGTAACTACTCCTGATATGATGCCAAAACTGGCCTCGGTGGCTAAAATACTTGGCCCCAAAGGATTAATGCCTAACCCAAAAACAGAAACAGTCGGGCCAAATGTCAAACAAATGATTTCTGAACTTAAAAAAGGCAAAGTTACTTTTAAAAACGATGACACTGGCAACGTGCACCAAATTATCGGCCGTATTAGTTTTTCAGATGAAAAATTACACGAAAATCTAACAGTGTTTCTAGAAACATTAAAAAAGGCCAAACCTAGTGGTTCCAAGGGCACTTACATTAAAAACTTGGTATTGTGCTCTACAATGGGGCCGGCGATAAAGATAAATATATAAACTGACACCCCCCACATTTAGGGGGGTGTTAAATTTTTAGACAAAAAAATATGTTTATAATCGCTTCCGTAAAAAATGATACTTCCTCAGAAAATATCGTCAAAATGATCTTGGCCGGCGCGAACATGCTGCGCCTTAATTTAACTTATTATAAAATTGATGAAATAATAACATATTTAAAAAACATCCAAGAAGCTGCTGAAAAAATTAATTCTAAAACTGAAATTCTTATCGACTTACCGATAAATAAAATTAGACTGGGTGATTTTAATAATAAAATTTTATCAGTTAAAGAAAACGACCATATAATATTTAAATCGGCTTCGTATTCTCCTGATTACAACGATTTTGTACCAGTAAATTTTAAAAAAATAGGAGAAAAATTATATAAAAATGATGTAATCACTTTAGCGAACGGGCGAATAGCTATACAAGTGATAGAAATTATAGACAATGAAACCATTAAAATAAAAGTGCTTAATAACGGTGTAATAAAAACACGACAAACACTTAACAATACTCATTTTCATATCGACAGCGCGCAAGTATTAAATTCTTATAGGCTTATACTAGAAAAAATCGCGCCATTTTCTCCTAATAAAATAGCAATCTCCTATTATAATAACGACTTCCTAGAATTATTTAAAAAATTAGATACCGTGCGTAATCAATTTAGTAATAGTAAATTTATTATTAAAATAGAAAAAGAAATAACCAATACAGAAATAGAAAATTTATGTCGTGATCCATTTGTTCATATGATTGTGATTGACAGGGGCGAGATGGGAGTTAATATGCCATTTGAAAAAGTTGGCATATCACAAAAAAATATATTAAATATAACTAAAAAATACAATAAACCGGTTATTATCTCTACTCAAATTTTAGATAGTACAATTGATAATTACATTCCAACCAGATCTAACATATCTGATTTAACTAATATAATACTAGACGGAGCGGCAGGTATAATTTTAACAAAAGAAACAGATTACGGGCGTCGACCATCATATTCAATTGCCATCGCTAAAAAAATTATCAATGAGGTTTTAAAATATAAAAATATTCTATGAAAAATAGAATAAAAAAAACAACAATCCGCAATAAATTAACAACACCTTCTATTACTGATTGGCTGGGTGTAATCAACACGCCTTCTTCAAAACGTTTGATTACTGAAGATTATACCAAACATGATCGTCTTGATTTTCTAAACAAAAAAATTAATTTACCATATAATGCCCCTATCAAAGGTAGACTAAAAGACATTCTTGAAAATCCAATCAAAAAAAACTGCCTCCTAAAAACCTTTAATAATAAACAGTGTTTATTGACCTTAATTCCAAAAAATAACCAACTGACTAAAATTCGAAAAAAAGGTGGCATGTTAAAAATTTTACTTAAATGGCTACAAAAACAAAATTTAGACAAAAACAAATACATTTTTTTTATTACCCAGCGTAATCAAAAAATTCTATGGTCAGCGACATTTATAATTGATTCTCAAAAAATATGGGGCGAAATTATTAAAGGAGGTCTAAGCCAATTAACACGTGGTAAATATAATAAACATACCCCAACTTTTTTTTCCTTTGACTATTACAATTGGAGGTTTTCAAAGAAAAACAAAGAGCTTGAACAAAAAATATTAAAAAAAGCCTTACATTGGCTTAAAATTATCAATAAACAAAAACAAAAACTGTTAAAAACTACTATTGATGCTAAATTTAATAAGTATAATCATTTAAAAGGATACTTTGAATTTACAATTTGGCCAAATAAACAAATAAAATTTGTTGACTACAATCGATACCAGGCTTCTTTATTTAAAGGATTTGATATTAATTCTTTAACAAACCAAGGAAAAAAATACTTACAGGGCTTGTGTATTTATCCTGGCACAGTTAAGGGGAAAATTAGGATAATAAAAAAAATAAAAGGGGAAAAAATAAAAAAAGGAGAAGTTTTAGTTTGTAAAATGGCCAACATTGATGATTTGCCATTATTGAAAATGGCAAAAGCAATCATTCTCGAAAAAGGCACAATTCTCTGCCACCCGGCTATTATTATGCGAGAACTAAAAAAACCATGTTTAATTCAAGTAACAAAAGCAACTAAAATTTTAAAAACTGGCGACATCGTGATAATGAACGCAACCCAGGGCACAATAACTACTGTCTAAAATATTTGGAATTAAAACACCGCCATCTTCACAAGATGATTTTTTTTTGTTACAATATACCCATAAAATTGACTTTAATTTATACTTTTTTTATGCTTCCTCCTCGCCCCAACGCCATTTCCTGGGATGAATGTTTTACGCGCATAGCGCGTGTTATCGCCGAAAGATCAAAAGACCCATCTACTCAGGCCGGAGCGGTGATTGTTGACCAAAACAACGTGGTTGTTGGTTTGGGGTACAATGGTTTTCCGCGCGGAGTAGACAACGACAAATTTCCTTGGGAACGTGAAGGTGATTTTTTAAATACCAAATACGCCTATGTCTGTCATTCCGAAGAAAACGCCGTCTATAATTCCAATAAATCCACCAAGGGCTGTAAAATTTACTGCACGTTGTTCCCCTGCAACGAATGTGCTAAAACACTTATCCAGAATGGCATAGTAGAAGTAATTTTTGAAAGCGACAAGTACCATGAAGTTGATGCTTTTGTTGCCTCTAGGCGTATGCTAGACGCGGCTGGAGTTAAATACAGACAATATATTGGTAATAAATAAATTAATGGGAACACACATACACCTTTTTCGCGCTGCGGACTTCGCCGCGACTGCAAAAAAGGTGTATGTGTGTTCCCATTACAAAGTATTTACGATCACCCTATGAAACTTATACTCGGTCTGGTAGGCGAAATGGCCGCTGGAAAAACAACAGTAACCGATTATTTAAAAACAAAATACAAGGCTGTCACTTTTCGTTTTTCTGACATGTTACGCGATGTTTTGGTTCGTTTACACTTGCCAGAAAATCGCTATAATTTACAAACTCTTTCTACTATTTTACGTCAAAATTTTAGCGAAGATATTATGTCCAAAGTTTTGGCTTTGGACGTGGAAAAGGCAAACCATGATTTAATTATTACCGAAGGTATTCGCCGGCCAAGTGACATTGTTTATTTAAAAAATTTAAAAAATTTCCACATCATTGCTATTAATGCCGATGAACGCGTCCGCTATAAACGCCTTACTAAACGTTCGGAAAATCCAGATGACAAACATAAAACTTGGGAACAATTTCAAGCCGAGGGTAAAAAAGAATCAGAAGAAAAAATAAAAGAAGTGGCCAGACAAGCGCATTTCACAGTTGATAATAATGGATCAAAAAATGAGTTATATAAAAAAATGGACGAGATTGTAAAAAAAATTTATGAAAATCAAGATTAAAAAATTACATCCAGAAGTCATTGTTCCTTCTTACGCTCACCCCGGTGATGTTGGTTTGGATTTACGCTCTTTAAAAGATTGCTTTTTACAACCTGGAAAAAGAGAGATTTTTGACTTAGGATTTGCTTTGGAATTTGAAAATGGCTACACTGCTTTAGTAAAAGATCGCGGTAGTATGTCAAAAAACGGTTTGCACACTACCGGCGGAGTATATGATGCCGGCTATCGAGGTGAGTATGTGGTACAATTAATTAATCTGGGACACGAACCATATAAAATTTTAAAGGGCGATAAAATAGCGCAACTAATTATAGTGCCGGTTATTATTGCTGAATTAGAAGAAACCAATAATTTAAGCGAATCTTCTCGTGGCGCAAATCGCTGGGGTAGCACGGGAAGATAAAAAACCAAGCGTAAATGTTATGCATGGCGTCGGCGGAAAACACTTTAATAATAAACAATGTCAATAAATTAATTATATGCAAAATGAAAATCGTTTAAAACAAATAATGCAACAAGTGTATAGTTTATTTTTGAATTTTTTAAAAAAAGAAGAAGATATTAGAAAACAAAGCAAGGAAATCTTAAATCAAGCAATAAAAGAAACAGACGAACAAAAAATGAAAATTTTAAAAAATAAAATTGAAAAAATATAATTTTAAAAATATGCAAAAACTAGCTAGTGTAGAAGAACAAAATTCTAGAAAAAAAGGGAGAGATGAAGAAGCAATAACCCCGCCACAAGTTGAACAAAGCCCAGTAGAAAACTTGGCCGCACAAGCAGAAAAAACTGCTCCAACACCAGAAAATGCGAAAGGAATGGTTAAAGACGCCAGTTCTGCTGCCCAAGCAGAAAGCTTAGCCACGCAAGGACAAATTGCCGAAACTTCTACAGCAATAGAACAATTAGCTAGCGCAGGGAAAGTTAGTCCAGAGAGCGCCGCAGAAGCCGTTGCAGCCGAAACGCAACTTGCAAAACAAGAAGAACAGATGTCAGCAGAATTAGCGGGAGCTTTTGATTTTTTAGACGACGCTATAGATTCTGTATCAGCAAAATCACCGCCTACGCCAAAAACAAAACGAGCAGAAACAGTAAAAACTAAACCAACTGCCGAAAGAATGGTTACACGACCAGGAAAATATGGAGAAGAAAAATTTCCTCAACATATGGAACCTTTGATGCAAGCTATAGATGATGTAATGGACGAGGATAAAATGACAAAATTTCAACAAGAAGAACTTAAAAAATCAGCCGAGATAACATTTAATAGAAAACAAGAAGAAATAAACAGAAAATTTAAACAGGTAGAAGACGTTTGGAATTGGAGAAAAACTATTAACGACGCGACTCCTGATCAGGCTACTTTAGAAGCAAACATAACCAAAGGATTTGAACAAATGGCGGCAGAAGAAAAAGCTAAACAAGCAGAACTAGCAGCTGAAAATGATAGACTGTCTAAAGAGGTGTTAGGGGACGTCGACATCAAAAAATTTGTTGATGAATTACCGCAACCTTCAAAAATTACTTCCCCCGCCACTACCATCCTCGAAGAACATTCGGCCGAGGAGCAAACAGCCAAAGAAGGCCAAGAAGAAATAAAAAAAGCCCTTGAATCAAAAGTAGGTAAAGAATATTTACTAGAACTCGTTGTGCAGTATAATAAAAAATTTGGCCCTGGTAAAGGCGAATTGTTTGTCAGAGATCTTCAACTAAACCGAAATGAAATTTCTAAACGGCGAATACAACTAGATGAAATTTATAAACAATTATTAAAACCGGAATCTCTAATTGATAGGGTAACAAAAAAGAAAGAAAAAATACTGGCGCGAGAAGCTGAAATAGAAAATGAGATAGTTAATTTTCAAAATGAAATAGCTAGGCAAATAAGAGAAGTAAAAAAATCTTTGGGCATAGAAGAAACGCCTGTTTCAGCGCCTACGGCAGAAACACAACCGCAAGTTCAAATAAAAGAAGCGCCTCCAGAACAACAACCAGAAGCTGCTACTGAATCGCCAAAAGAAAGTTTACCTGTTGCCATTTCGTCTAGTCCAGAAGCGACGGCCCCAATAAAGAAAGAGGCTCCAAAAAAAGTAGATGGTCAAGCAGAAAAAAACTTTCAAAGCATGGAAAAAGTGGCCGACGCAATGAGCGACATAGAAATTGCTAATATAATAAATAATTTTGAAGGAAAAAATAAGGCTACGGCTGACGCCTTGTTAGATTACGGCTTAGAACCTAGAGATGTTTTTAAAACTTTTTTAATGGCCAGAAACACTGGTGAAGAATTCTATGATTACGTAAAAACTAGAGCGCCAGAAGTGTTTACTATAAAAGAAAAAGGAGTGAGTGAAAAAGAAAGCTTTGAAGAACTTTTTGCTGATGGCAGTGGTTACGAAGATGATCGGGGCGATGAACAAACACCAAGAAAAAAACATACATTGGGTAATGTAGACAAACTTAATATTGGTGGAACTTATTTATCCGGCATAAGACATGTATCTCGCGATCGTTTAGCTGAATCCTTTGGGGGAACGGCCAAAAAGAGTGAACTGTCGGCAAAACCAAAAAGAACTAAAGATAGACTGATGGGTACCGAAATATACGAAGAGGATGAAGAAGATCCATTTGAAGGTTTAGGCGATGAATCGTATATAGAAATGCCAAAATCAACTAAACCTACTAAGAAAGCAGAACAAGCGCCAGATGCTTTAGACGAACTAAACGCCGAAGCAGAGCCAGAAGATAGAAATAAAGCCTCGGCACCTACCGCCACGCGCGAGGCTGTACCAACTGCTCAAGCCGCCGTTGAACAGAGCAAAACACCAGAGGTACTCACCGAAGTGGCCAGAAAAAAACAAATAATGGAAATGTATAAAAATGAATCAAAATCAGCCCATACTGAAGAAGATAAAAAATTAGCTTGGCTACGTGTCTATAAAGAATTAAAAAAAGGTAATAATTCAAAAGATACAATGATTGTTAAACAAACCGACGACCTTAGAAAAGAATGGGCTAGTAAAGATGGAAAAAATTGGCCAGAACTTTTGGATGGTGATGATTATAAATTCCAAGACCAACATGATCTACAAACCGGGCAAGCACTGCTGACAATTATAGAATCAATGGACAAAGACAATGTGATACCTATAAAACAGCGTGGCGCCGGAAAGACAGCTAGCCAACAAACCAAAAAAGCCGCGGCTTAATTGAATTTATGCGTTCATACTTAAATATTGTTCAAAAAATTTTAAGCGAGGGCGAAAAAAAACAAGACCGCACCGGCACCGGCACTCTGGCCGTGGCCGGTGTTATATTTGAGCACGACATGAAAAACGGCTATCCCCTGCTTACTACCAAAAAAATGCCATTCAAACTAATTGCTTCTGAGCTAGAATTTTTTATCAAAGGCATTTCCGACAAAAAATGGCTACAAGATAGAAATAATCACATTTGGGATGAATGGTGTTCTCCGCTCAAAGTAAAATATGGACATGACGAAGAAACAAAACAAAAAATGGCAGCTGAACGCGACTTGGGGCCAATTTACGGCTTTCAATGGCGGCATTTCAATGGCCAATATAAAAATTTTGACAGCAATTACGACGAGCAAGGCGTTGATCAATTAAAAAAATTAGTAGAAACATTAAAAACCAATCCAAACGACCGCCGCATGATTGTTTGCGCTTGGAATCCATCAATGATAGACCAGATGGCTCTGCCGCCTTGTCATTTTCTATTTCAAGTTAATGTAATCAATAATCGCTTAAACTTACTTTGGAGCCAACGTTCAGTAGATGTCATGTTAGGGCTACCTTTTAATATTGCCAGTTATGCCCTATTATTACATCTACTAGCCCAAGAAACCGGGCTTCTAGAAGGTAAATTAATTGGTTTTCTAGCAGATACTCACATCTATCTAAACCACCTTGACGGCGCCAAAGAACAACTCTCGCGCGATCCAAATAAATACCCCTTACCCAAAATCCAAACAGATAACTTTACTTCTATTTTTAACTGGCAGGCGGAAAATAGCCGAGTGGTTGGTTATGAAAGTTATCCAAGAATACAATTTCAAATAGCAGTATAAAAATAATTCTATGATCGCCCTTATCGCCGCCGTGGCCAAAAATAATTGTATCGGAAAAAATAACCAGCTCCCTTGGAACATTCCAGAGGATCTCCAACATTTTCAAAAATTAACTACTGGCAAGACAGTACTCATGGGTCGAAAAACTTTTGAGTCTATTTTTAATTATTTGGGCAAACCTTTGCCAAAACGCAAAAATCTAGTAATCACTTCTAACGCCAATTTTTTAGCGCCCCAAGGAGTAGAAATTTTTCCTAATATTAAAATGGCTCTGGATAATTATAAAAATGAGGATATTTTTATAATTGGCGGCGCCACCATTTATGAGCAAACTATAAAACTAGCTGACACTTTATACATCACTCATATAGACAAAGAAGTTGACGGCGACGCCTTTTTCCCGGATATTGATAAAAATATTTGGCAAGAAACTGAACGAAAAGAACACAATGGATTCGCGTTCGTAAAATATATAAAACAATTATGTTTATCATGATAGACGGCATCGATGGCAGTGGCAAAAGCACTGTTATTCAAGCCATAAAAAAATATTTAGAGCAAACAGGCAACGCTGTTTTTGATTTAAAAAATTATTGGCAAAAATACAGGCGCTATCCAAAGCTTTCAGAAATAAAATCATATGATTTTATCTTTACCTGCGAGCCAACTCGCATTGGCATTGGCCAAATTATCAGAGAAGAACTTATCAAAAATGGCAATAATTATCCGGCCCGTGCTATTGCCGAAGCTTATTCCCTGGATAGATTAATCCTCTATTCCAAAATCATTATTCCTTTATTAAAATCCGGCAAATGTGTTATCCAGGACCGTGGCATAAGCACTTCTTTGACCTACCAACCTTTGCAAGATAAAAAATTAAATTCAAAAACTATTAGCAATCTAATCGGCAACAAACTGGCGCTAAAATATCGTCCAAACCATTTAATATTATTAGATCTAGAACCCAAAATAGCCATAAAAAGATTGCAAAATAGAAACAACAAACAAGATAACGCTATTTTTGAAAAGCTTAAATTCCAACAAAAAATCGCCAAAAAATTTAAATCCAAAGAATTCCAGAATATTTTTTTAAAACGTAAAACCAGCATTCACTACTTGCCGGCAAATGAAAATATTGATATAATGAGGCAAGAAGCAATTAAATTATTTAAAAAAATAATCAAATAAATATGTTAATCTCTCCAACAGAAATTATTAAGACCAGTTTAAATCTATATAAAAATAATTGGCGCAAATTTGTTCCTTATCTTATTTTACTTTTTTTACCTACCCTGATTATCTCTCTACTGGGCGCGGCTTCACTTTATCTATACGTTTATTTGCCATCGTCAAACATTATTTCCAGTCTAGTGTTATTGGCGGTAATTGTTGCCAGTTTAATATTTACCTTATGGGTGGCGGCTGCTTTTACCAAAACTCTTTATCTTTGCGCTAATCAGCAAGCCGTGGGATCTTGGAAAGAAACATTTTCTGCTTCTAGCCGTTTAATCTGGCCAATAATAATTACTTCTATTTTAGTTGGCTTAATTGTCTTGGGCGGTACTATTTTATTTATAATTCCTGGTATTATTTTTACCATCTGGTATGTTTTTACTTATTATATAATAGTCGTCGAAGAAAAAAAGGGGCTTGAGGCGCTTAAAATCAGCAAAGCTTTGGTAGTTGGCAGATGGTGGAGTATTGTTTGGAGACTATTATTGCCTGGATTAGTGTTTGGAATTGGCGCAGCTATAATTGTCGGTTTGCTAGATAAAGGTATCACCCTTATATTTTCTATTCAAAGCCTTTACTACATATTAATTAGCGCTTTAATTAACGCTCTAATTAATAGTTTGATAACCCCTCTTACCGCTGGTGCTGGACTAACTCTTTATTTAAGCGCCAAAAATAATCCAATTTCCACGCCCATTTCTCCGATACAAAAAACAGGCAAATAATAACACAATTTTAACCGCAAACCCTGCCAGAAAGCAGGGTTTTTTATTGTTGCCAAGGTAAATACGATGTGATAATATTAGAGTTGTTAACTGTAATTTGTAAAAAAAATTATGCCACGTTATATACCTATTATCGGTCTAGAAATTCACGTCGAACTTAAAACCAAAAGCAAGATGTTTTGCGGTTGTAAAAATGATCCGGACAGAGACGCTCCAAATACTAATATCTGTGAAATATGTCTGGCTCACCCTGGCACTCTGCCAGTACCCAACAAAGCTGCCATTGAATGGACAGCAAAAATCGCCAAAGCACTGAATTGCCGAGTAAATAAAGAAAGCAAATTTGATCGTAAAAACTATTTTTATCCTGACTTGCCAAAAGGCTATCAGATTTCACAATATGATCAGCCCATTGGCCAATACGGTATTATTGATCTAGACCTAAGTCTAACCAGCAATCATCGCTTGCAAGCCAAAATAGGTATCACGCGAGTTCATTTAGAAGAAGACACCGGCAAACTGACACACGCAGCCGACGGAACAACTCTAATTGATTTCAATCGCGCCGGTGTGCCATTGGTAGAAATAGTTTCCGAACCTGATATCCAAAGCGCGCTTGAAGCCAAACTATACTGCCAAGAATTACAAATAATATTTCGCTATCTTGGCGTTAGTGATGCTGATATGGAAAAGGGCCATATGCGCTGTGAAGCTAATATTTCGGTACAAGAAGATGGCCATTTTGTAAATGAAAAAGGTATTATCAAACCTACAAAAAATCATAAATTGAATAACAAGGTGGAGGTAAAAAATATCAACTCCTTTCGTTTTGTTGAGAAAGCGATTGAATATGAAACTAAAAGGCAAATAAGCTTAATAGACAAAGGAGAAAGCTGGCCACAAGAAACCCGGGGCTGGGATAGCAAAAAAAATCAAACTATCAGCCAAAGAATAAAAGAAACAGCTGCCGATTATCGTTATTTCCCCGAACCAGATATACCACCATTTAACCCGTTATCAATAGCAAATAATATTAAACTACCAGAATTACCAATAACAAAACGCCAACGTTTCCACAAAGAGTATGGTTTTTCTCTAGCCGACGCTAATCTGCTTACTATTGATATAAACTGGGCTGATTATACTGAAAATGTCATGACAGAATTAATTGAATGGTTGCGTAGTTTGCCAGAAACGCGCGAACAAGCGAAAAATATCACTCAAAATATTCAGCAACAACTAGCCAAGCTAGCCGGTGGTTGGATAACTTCAAAACTGATGGGTGCCATGGCAGAAAGAAAAATTGATATTCGTATTTTAAAACTTAAACCAGAAAACTTTGCCGAGCTAATCGCTTTGATATATTCTAACCGCGTTAATTCAACTAACGCCCAAAAAATATTAGCCGAGATGCTAGATTCAAATGTTGATATGGACCCAACGCATATTATGGAAGAAAAAGGTTATGGCCAAGTGAGCGATAAAAATAAAATTGGCGCCGTGGTTGATGAAATTATTAAAAATTATCCGCAACAAGTCGCTCAATTTAAAGCTGGTAAAGAACCAATTATTAAATTCTTAATTGGCATGGCCATGAAAGCCACCGAGGGCTCGGCTGATCCGGTGGTGGTGGAGAAAATGTTAAGAAATAAATTAATAAATTAATTTTATCTTATGTCTTGGCAAGATATTGTAATCACAGCTTCCAGTATTGTTTTTTCGCTTTCTCTATTCCCGCAGATTTATAAGGGTTTTAAAGAAAAGAAAGGCCATATTGCTTACGCCACTTCTGTTCCCACTTTCATCGGCCTTTATGTTATTAGTTTCGCCTATTTTACTCTCGGCCTTTATTTATCAACCATAATGTGTTTTATTACCGGCACGCTTTGGGTGATTCTTTTGGGCCAAAGAGTGACTTACAAAAAAACTGTGGATAAAAATAATTGACAAACAAAACACAGATGCTATATTTATGTTATATGAAAATTACTAATATTAATAATCAATTTGATCGTCGCAAACACGAGCTTCGGAAGACGCGTTGTTTGTGAACGAATATAAAATATCCAAACATCTAAACTTCTGAAGCAAACAGAAGTTTTTTATTTACAAATTAAAATAAAATATATGAACAACAATAGCGAGTACAAAAAAATTGCTTCGTATGAAGCCAAAAAGGGCGAATTTAATCATTGTCTGCTTCTTTATTCCGGAGGATTAGATACCTCGGTTATGGTTAAGTGGATACAAGATGAATATAAATGCCAAATTTCCACTTTAACAATTGACATTGGGCAAACGGTTGATGAACTAAATAAAATAAAACAAAAAGCTCTTAAACTTGGAGCCAAAAACGCCGTCATCTACGACGCTAAAGACGAATTCGCCGACATAATACTATCCGAGGCTATTAAAGCCAATGCCAACTATCAAGGTGGTTACGCTCTTGGCTGCCCTTTGGGGAGAATAATAATTTCAAAAATAGCTGTAAAAATAGCTCAAAAATATGATATTGAAGCCAGCAGAGCGCACGCGGAAGCATTAAACAGGATTAAAATTTTAAATAACCTGGAACTCAAAAAAATATGTCGCGCCTTGCGGGATCTAGAAAATCAATTTAAACAGGGAAAATTAAAAATTTCCATTTCCGATGAAGATTGCCACACGGTAATTGAAAACTACCTGATAAAAAAAATAGGAGATACCGGCAAAAAAATCCACACGGGCAGAAGTCGCAATGATCAAGTATTGACCGCTATACGATTATACATAAAAAATAATCTTAGATATACTCAAAAACAAACTCAAGCTCTGGCAATAAATTTTATAAAGCTAGCAAAAAAATATCGGCTCTTTCCAATGCCTGGTTATAGCCACACGCAACAAGCTATGCTTTCCAGTGTCGGTCACTATTTCGCTGCTTTTGCCGAATCTCTATTGGACGACGCTTCGTTGTTGGGCTCAATTTACAGCCATTTGGATAAAAATCCTCTGGGAAGCGCTGCTGGTTTTGGGGTTTCACTACCGTTGGATAGATCGTTTACCACAAAAAAATTAAAATTCAAAGATACACAGATCAACTCTCTTTATTGCCAGAACAGCCGTGGTAAATTTGAAAGTATTTTTTTAGAGGGTTTAAGTCAGGTGATGCTTACTCTAAACAAATTCGCCAATGATATTATAATTTTTTCATCACGAGAATTTGATTTTTTCTCCGTTCAGACCAACATAACAACGGGATCCAGTATTATGCCGCAAAAACATAATTTGGATGGTTTGGAAATAATGCGTGGCAACACAAGTATAGTTATTTCTCACCAATTAACAGTAAAAAATCTTAGTCAAAACCTATTATCCGGATACAACAGAGATCTTCAATTAATAAAAAAGCCTTTAATAGAAAGCGTAAACATCACACAAAATTCAATCCGGATAGCCAGTATATATCTTAACGGCATCACTCCTAACAAAAAAATATTAGAAAAACAAATAAAAAAAGACATTTTCGCGGCGGATGTTGCCAACGAATTAGTAAAAAAAGATAACATACCGTTTAGAGATGCTTATAAACGCGCTCTTGAAAAGCTTGACAACACTGAGATAAACATTTCAAAAAATCTTGTTTCAAAAATAAGCTTGGGAGCGCCGGGGAACCTTGGATTAAATCGATATTCTAATCGCTTAAAGAAAAAACTCTAAAAGTTTACCGATGCGAAGTACTTGGTTCACTGTGGATAAATCTCTTTGACCTCGCGTCCATACCCTGCTATACTGCTCAAGACATATGAAAAGAAACTACACAAAACTCAAAATAAATTTTTAAAACGGCCACCCGAATAGGGTGGCTATTTTTTTATTTAATTACATGTTGCCATCTAAACTTACCCTCCTCGACAACACAACCTTCGCCGGTCTATCGCCAAATTGGCAAAACGGCCTATTTGGCGGTGAAATTGTGTTTACGACTGGCATGACCGGCTATGTAGAGACATTAACCGACCCGTCTTACGCCGGACAAATAATCACTTTTACCTATCCTCTTATCGGCAACTACGGCGTGCCAACTAAAAAATACTGGGAGTCAAAAAAAATTCACGCCAGCGGAGTTATTGTTGATACGGTTTGTGAAAATTTCAGCCATCAATCCGCCCGCCTCGGACTGTTGGAGTGGCTAAAAAAAGAACACGTGCCGATAATAACAAACATTGACACGCGGAGCTTAACAAAAATCTTGCGCCAATACGGCGCCACGGCCGGAGTGATTGATTGCGCGCGCGACAAACAAACACTATCGGCAAAAGAAATAATTAAACTATTATATTCCCAAAATACTAAACTAGTTGAACGTGTCTCAACCAAAAAAACAAAGTTGTACGGCACGGGAAAAAGAAAAATCATCGCCATTGACTGCGGAATGAAAGAAAATATCATCAGAAGTTTGCTAGCGCGCGATCTGACAATTAATCGCGTTCCGTATGATTATGATTACACAAACGAACGCTTTGACGGAATTTTTATTTCTAACGGACCGGGCGACCCGACTGACTGCCAAGCGACTATCACAATATTAAAAAAAGCCATGGAACTTAAAAAACCAATATTCGGCATTTGCCTGGGAACACAGCTTATGGCCCTGGCCGGCGGCGGGAGAACTTACAAACTCCCTTTTGGCCACCGCGGGCAAAATCAACCTTGCATTGAAACAACCACCAATCGTTGTTTTATCACCAGTCAGAATCACGGCTACGCTGTAGAAGAAAAAACTCTGCCAAAAAATTGGCTCGTGAGTTTTAAAAATCTAAATGATAATTCGGTAGAAGGTATTAGCCACAAAACATTGCCATTTTTTTCGGTTCAATTTCATCCAGAGGCCTGCCCGGGCCCAACCGACACCGGCTGTCTGTTTGATAAGTTTATCTCCATGCTATGAAACCAACTAATCCAAAATCAATTCTCATTCTCGGCTCTGGCGGATTACGTATCGGACAAGCCGGCGAATTTGATTATTCCGGTTCGCAGGCGATCAAAGCGCTAAAAGAAGAAAAGATCAAAACCATTTTAATAAATCCCAACATCGCCACCGTGCAAACCGATCCTGATATGGCCGATGTCTTATATTTACAACCTTTAAATTTCAATACTGTTTGTAAAATTATTCAAAAAGAAAAACCCGATGGCATCCTTTTGGGTTTTGGTGGTCAAACGGCTTTAAATCTTGGATTAAAACTTGCCGAAAAAGGTATTTTCAATCAGTACGGCGTGAATGTCTTGGGAACGCCAATAAAATCAATTAAATCAACCGAGGATAGACAATTATTCAAAGATGCTCTAAATAAAATCGGCATTAAAACCGCTAAAAGCTTTACGGCCGAAACAGTGGAACAAGCGCTCAAAGCCGGCCAAAAAATCGGCTACCCTATAATGATGCGTTCAGGATACTCTCTTGGAGGACTTGGCTCAGGCATTATCTATGATAAAGAAGAGCTTAAAAAATTCGCCACGCAAGCTTTGAGCGGCGCTCCGCAAATTTTGATTGAAGAATGTTTAGTTGGCTGGAAAGAGATTGAATATGAAATCGTTCGCGATCAGAATGATAACACTATCACTGTCTGCAACATGGAAAACTTTGACCCGATGGGAATTCATACCGGCGAAAGCATTGTCGTGGCGCCATCGCAAACTCTAAATAACCAAGAATATCATTTGCTTCGTGAAATTGCCATCAAAACAGCCAAACATATCGGCATCATAGGCGAATGTAATATACAATACGCTTTAAATCCTAAAAACAGCGACTACCGTGTTATTGAAATCAATGCGCGTTTGTCGCGATCCAGCGCTTTGGCTTCAAAAGCCACCGGCTACCCACTGGCTTATGTGGCGGCTAAATTAGCTTTGGGTAAATGCCTAAATCAACTGCCAAATTCAATTACTAAAAAAACATCGGCGTTTTTTGAGCCGGCCTTGGACTACTTGGTATTAAAAATTCCGCGCTGGGACACGGCAAAACTTAAATCAGCCGACCGCCATATTGGTTCGGAAATGAAAAGCGTGGGCGAAGTAATGGCTATCGGCCGAAGTTTCCCAGAAGTTTTACAAAAAGGTCTGCGCATGTTAAATATCGGCGTTGACGGACTGCGAAACTATCCGTATAAAATTGAAAATCCTCTTGAGGAAATCGGACACGCTACCGATCGCCGTCTTTTTGCCATATATGATTGTCTAAAAAAAGGTATTTCAATAAATAAAATTCATGAATTATCCAAAATTGATTTCTGGTTTTTGTGCCAAATAGAAGATATTGTTAAGTTTGAAAAAAAATTAATCAAACAAAATTTATCGCCGTCAAACTTATTGGAAGCTAAAAAATTGGGTTTTTCCGACAACGTAATTGCTTTAATATCAAATTCCAAAGAAGAAATTATCCGCCAACAAAGAATAAAATTGAATATTAAACCATACATCAAACAAATTGATACTTTAGCCGGCGAATTTCCTTCGCAAACAAATTATCTTTATACCACCTATCATGCTTCTGAGCATGATATTCAACAATCAGATAAAAAACCAAATATAATTATCGGCTCCGGTCCGTATTGCATAGGTTCGTCGGTGGAATTTGACTGGTGCGCGGTTAACACGGCCAAAACAATGAGAGCGCTGAAAGAACAAACCATTATTATCAATTCCAATCCTGAAACCGTTTCCACTGATTATGATATTTCCGACCGATTATATTTTGAAGAGTTAACACAAGAACGCGTACGCGATATCGCCGAATTTGAAAAACCAAAAGGCATTGTGGTTTCGGTGGGCGGACAAATAGCGAACAACCTGGCCTTGCCGTTATTTAAACGTGGTTTTAATATCCTTGGCACTTCTCCTTTGGACATTGACAAAGCGGAAAACCGCAAAACATTCTCCAATCTTTTAAGCTCTTTAATAATTGATCAACCGGCATGGACCGAAGCGGACTCAATAAAAAGCGCCAAAAAATTCGCCGACAAGGTCGGTTATCCGATTTTAGTTCGCCCTTCTTATGTTCTCTCCGGCTCCGCCATGAATGTAATTACCAACGAAGAAGAATTAGAAGATTATTTGAAACAAGCAACTATTGTTTCGCCCGATCATCCGATTGTAATTTCTCAATTTATTACAGGTGCGAAAGAATTGGAAATAGACGGGGTGGCGCAAAAAGGCGAGATAGTTATTCAAGCCATCAGCGAACATATTGAACAAGCTGGCGTTCACTCCGGCGACGCGACAATTGTTCTGCCACCTCAACGATTATATTTGGAAACAATAAGACGCGCCAAGCGAATGGCAAAAAAAATTGTTAAAACACTTCGCATCAGCGGACCTTTCAATATCCAATTTTTAGCCAAAGACAACGCGCTGAAAATAATAGAATGTAACTTGCGCGCTTCTCGTTCTTTCCCGTTTGTTTCCAAAGTTACAAATCATAATTTTATTGAAATCGCCACTGAAATTTTGCTAGGTAAATATAAAAAACAAAATTATGAGACCCTTGATCTTGACTATGTTGGCATAAAAAGTCCGCAGTTCTCCTATAACCGTCTCAAAGGCGCGAACCCTGTCGCTCACGTGGAAATGGCTTCAACAGGCGAAGTGGCCTGTCTTGGAGATGATTATTTGCAGGCCTTCTTACTTTCTTGGCTGGCCACCGAACAACAAATTAAAGGCAAAAGGATATTAATTAGCGTAAGTGGTGAACAAAGAAATAAAATATTGGAACAGATAAGAAATCTTGAAAAAAATAACTGGGAAATTTTTGCGACCGAAAATACTCATGATTTTCTTTCACGCCAGGGCATTGCCAGCGCCTATTTATTCAAAATCAGCCAAGGAAACGAACCAAATGTTCAGACAATTATTGCCGGCCAACAAGTGGATTTGATTATTAATATTCCAAAAAACAATACCGATCAAACAACTATCAGCGATGGATATAAAATACGACGACTTGCCATTGACCATCATATTCCGCTCATTACTAACCTACAAATCGCCAAAATTTTTCTTGATTGCCTGACAAAAATCAATATGGACGAGTTAAATATCAAATCTTGGCAGGAATATGTTGCTTCGTAAAATTTTATGTTATACTAATCGTAATTAAAAATTAACCACAAATATATGGAAATAAAATTTCAAGGACGTGACATAATATCCATCAGCGATTTAAATAAAAACGAGATAATTCACGTGCTTAAACACGCTAAAGCGCTAAAAGCCAACCCAAATTCACGGCTTTTGGATGGCTATGTAATGGCCAGCTGTTTTTTTGAGCCGTCAACTCGCACGCGCCTGTCTTTTGAAACAGCGGCAAACCGCTTGGGAGCCCGCGTTATCGGCTTTGCGGACGCCGGAGTGACTTCCGCGAAAAAAGGAGAAACGATTTATGATTCAATGAAAATCATCGGCCAGTACGCCGACGTCATTGCCATGCGCCACCCGATTGAGGGCTCGGCCAGACGAGCGGCCGAAGCCACCGACAAGCCGGTTCTTAATGGAGGTGACGGCGCCAACCAACACCCAACACAAACTTTGCTGGATCTTTTTACAATTGAAGAATGTCAAAATAAACTTAATAATTTGCATATCGCTCTCATCGGCGATCTTAAATACGGACGCACCACGCACTCGCTGGCTCAATCACTCACCCATTTCAACGCTCGTCTTTATTTAGTCGCCCCGGAAAATCTACAAATGCCTGATTATATTTGCGATGAACTAAAGGAAAAGCAAATTAAATTTACTTTTCACGACAAAATTGAGGATGTTATTAACAAAGTTGATATCGCCTACATGACGCGCATTCAAAAAGAACGTTTTGCCGATTTAATGGAATACGAACGCGTCAAAGATGTTTATGTCCTTAAAGCCGACATGCTCGGCAAAGTAAAAAATAACTTAAAAATAATGCATCCTCTACCACGCGTGAACGAAATAACTTTTGACGTTGATAAAACCAAATACGCCTACTATTTTGAGCAGGCGCAAAATGGTCTTTATATTCGCCAGACCTTGCTTGGGCTGGTTTTAGGCAAACTTAAATAGATATAACACTAATAAAATTTTTATGAAAGAAAAAACACCAAAGGACTTGCGCGCCTTCCGCGTTTTCACCATTAAAGAAGGCACGGTGATTGATCATATCAACGCCGGCGCGGCGTTAAAAATTATACGCCTGCTGAATTTAGCGGCGGAAAATAAAATCGTTACGGTTGGACTGAATTTTTCCAGTAAAGGGCTGGATATGAAAGATATTATTAAAGTGGAGAAACGCGAATTAACTCCGGACGAAATTAATCGCGTGGCCATTTTTGCTCCTTACGCCACCATTAATATTATCCGCAATTTCAAAGTGGCAAAAAAATTTAAAGTTCAAATCCCAGACCTTATTCATCACGTTATCGTCTGTCCAAATCCAAAATGCGTTACCAATAATGATGATACGGATACAATATTTAATGTAACTTCACGTAATGGATCGCTGAAACTTCGTTGTCAATACTGTGAAAAAATATTTAAACAAAATGAAATCAGAGAATACAAAAATAATTGAATTACCGGCGCTAATTGATCCGCATGTTCATTTTCGCGTGCCAGGACATGAATATAAAGAAGATTGGAATTCAGCAAGCCAATCTGCGATTGCCGGTGGCGTCACCGAGGTATTTGATATGCCAAATAACAATCCGACGATTGTTAACGAATTGGCTTTGAGATCTAAACAAAAATTAATAAACAAACAATTAACTCAGGCGAATATTCCATTGAAATTTCATCTTTATTTGGGGGCCACGCCAAATAATTTTTCTGAATTTAAAAAATTAAAAAATCAAATAATCGGCATTAAATTATTCATGGGTTCAAGCACGGGTAATTTATTGGTTAATCAAAAAAATGATCAAGAAAAAATTTTTAAAAACGCCTCTGAACTTAATTTGGTTGTGGCTGTTCACGCGGAAGACGAGTTAATAATTAATAGTGAAAAACTAAAAGTAAAAAATCCGAATATTAGAGACCATTCCAGAATTAGAAATCGTCAAGCGGCAATTAAAGCGGTTACGACAGCGATTGAATTGGCTGATAAATACAAGACAAAACTATATATCTGTCATGTAAGCACGAAAGAAGAAATTAAAATTATAAAAAAGGCGAAAAAGCATGGTCTCAAAGTATACGCCGAAGTTACTCCTCATCATTTGTTTTTGACGCAAAACGATTATAAATGGCTGGGAACAAAAGGGCAAATGAATCCCCCATTAAGAACTAAAGCGGACCAAAACGCGCTCTGGCAAGGCATTAACGATGGCACCGTTGATACTATCGGCACCGATCACGCGCCCCATACTTTGGATGAAAAAAACAAACCATATCCGCAATCGCCGTCCGGCGTTCCGGGTATTGAGACCTGTTTGCCTCTTTTGCTAAACGCCCATAATAATGGTAAAATTACCCTGAAAAAAATTACAGAATTAACGCGCACAAATATCCAAAAAATATTCAATTTAGCGGATAATGACGACAAGGTAATTGTAGATTTAAATCTAGAAAAAGAAGTCAAAAACGAAAATCTAAAAACAAAATGCGGCTGGTCTCCGTTTACGGGTTGGACTTTACGCGGTTGGCCAATTTACACAATATTAAATAATAAAACTTATATATGCGACACCTTATCTCACTCAAAGAACAAAGCAAAGAAGATATCATAAATATTTTGGAATTAGCCCAAAAAATTAAAGCCAAATACAAAAAAGGCGAACTAACAAACTATCTGCCCAATCAAACAATGATCATGCTTTTTCAAAAAGGATCCACGAGGACCCGACTGTCATTCGAAGCTGGCATGACGCAATTAGGCGGGCATTCAATATTCATTGATTCCAAAACTACCCAATTTTCTTTAACTGATTTTGACGATGAAATTCAAGCAGTCATGCGCTTTGGCCAGATTTTGATGTTCCGCGCTTTGCGAGCCGATGATGTAAAGTTAGCTTCCTCATTTAACAAAATACCGGTAATTGACGCTTGTTCAGAAAAATATCATCCGGCTCAAGCCATTAGCGACTTACTCACCATGGCCGAGCATTCAAATGGATTGGAAAACGTAAAAAAAGTCGTTTGGCTTGGAATTGAAAATAACGTTTCAAACACTCTTAAACTGATGTGCACTAAACTCGGAATCAAAATTTATTTAGTAGCGCCCGAAGCTAACCAACCAAGCATTGATACCGAATTAAACACTATGGCCGACGAAACTGGCAATGTAATTAAGACCCTAAATCTTGAAGAAGCACTGGCAAATGCGGACTATGTGCATACCGATACTTGGATGGACATGGAATTTTTTAATAATGGAGCCGTCAAGCAAGAAATGAAAGAAGAATTTGAGAAGCGAAAACAAATGTTTATGCCTTACCAGCTAAATGCCGAATTAATCAATAAATACGCGCCTAAGGCAAAAATAATGCACTGCATGCCCTGCCACATTGGCTACGAAATCACCAAAGACGCCGTTCGTCACCCCAATTCGGTTATTTTTGACCAAGCCGAAAACCGTTTGCACGGACAAAAAGGAATTATTATGTGGCTCTTGGAAAAAGAAATGAATTAATTTTATTCTGAATAAGATATTAGTTTTTCGAAACCGCAAATTTTATGCTCCAAACAAAATTTCTAAACACAAGTTTTGACAACCCGATCGTTTTAGCTTCGGGAATTTTGGATTTAACAGCCAGCGCCATGAATAAATTGTCAGAAAACGGCTGCGGTGGAGTTACGGTTAAGTCTCTCACTTTAGCGCCTCGCGCCGGACACTGCAATCCAACTATGATGGGCGAAAAGCATTACTTTATTAACGCCGTTGGCTTTTCCAACCCGGGAATTGAAGCCGGAGTTGATGAATTAAAAAAATTCAAGGAAATGTCCGACAAGCCACTTATCGGCAGTATTTTTGCCGGCAGTCCCGATGAGTTTGTTCAAATGGCAAAAAAAATTTGCGCCGCTCCAATTGATATTTTAGAAGTTGACCTTTCTTGTCCAAATGTAATAGCTGAATTTGGCCAGCCCTTGGCTTATTCATTGGAAGCGGTTGCAAATATTACCACTCTAATTAAAAAAGCCGTTACCAAGCCAATTAGTATAAAACTCTCGCCAAACGCCTACAATATCGCCGATATAGCCAAGGCGGCCGAAAACGCCGGTGCAGACGCCATTACCGCCACCAATACAATAAGCGCCATGGCCATTGACGTGTCGGCTCGCCGGCCGGTACTGCACAACAAAAAAGGCGGAATGTCCGGTCCGGCACTTTTTCCAATTTCTTTGCGTTGCGTTTATGATATTTACGAAGCAGTAAAAATCCCGATTATCGGCACCGGCGGTATCACAACCGGACGCGACGCAATCGCCATGATAATGGCCGGAGCCACACTTGTAGGCATCGGGTCAGCTGTTTATTTTCGCGGTGAAAACGCATTCACACTCATAGAACAGGAGATGAAAGAAATTATGAAAAATGAAGGGATAAAATCATTGGACGAAATTAAAGGCATAGCGCATAACTAACTTATGGACGTTCCACAACTGTTAAAAATATCCAAAATCGTTGACGAAGCCAAAGACATTAAGACTTTTTATTTTAATTACCGGCTAAAAAGCAAACCCGGCCAGTTTGTGATGCTGTGGATTCCTGGAATTGATCAAAAACCGTTTTCTATCGCCCATGATGATGAAAAATCTTTTGGCTTAACAATTTTTAAACGCGGGCCATTAACCGAAAAACTATTTTCTATGAGGATCGGTGACCGTGTTGGCATCTCCGGCCCTTATGGCACCTCATTTTCAATTTTACCAAACAGGCACTACATTATGGTTGCCGGCGGCTATGGCGCCGCTCCGCTTGGATATTTAGCGGAAAAATTATATTCTTTTTCCTGTCATCCTGAGCAAAGCGAAGGATCCCTTTTGTCGACTGACTTCCTCGTCGGCGCTCGCACCAAAGATCTATTACTTTTTAAAAATCGCTTATCCAAAATCCCCAACCTTAAACTCCATATCGCCACTGATGATGGTAGTGAAGGACATAAAGGTTTTGTAACCGATATTCTCTCTGACATTTTAAACCAAACTGATAACAATTCCGCCCCGCTCGTTGTCACTTGCGGACCGGAACTTATGGAAAAAAAGGTCTTAGATATTTGCAACCAACATGACATTGACTGCGAAGTTAGTATAGAAAGATATATGAAATGCGGTATTGGTGTTTGTGGACAATGCGCGGTTGACCCGCTAGGAGTTTGCATGTGTACGCACGGACCGGTCGTCAAGCGCGAACTGGCCAATCAAATAGCAGAATTCGGCAAATATCATCGCGATAAAAGCGGAAAGATTATTAATTTTTAATCATTAAAATTAAATTTAATATATGGAACAATATAAAATAGATTTTATTAAATTTTTAATTAAGTCGGAAGCACTTAAATTTGGCGAATTTAAATTAAAAAGCGGAAGAATGGCCCCATATTTTTTAAATGTTGGATCATTTTATACCGGAGAAAAATTAACACAATTGGGTGACTTTTACGCTCAAACGCTAATAAACAGCGGCATAGAAGTGGACGCAGTATTTGGACCTGCTTATAAAGGCATTCCTTTATCCGTTATCATAACATCAGTTCTTTATTCAAAATACAACAAAAATATCTCTTACGCTTTCAACAGAAAAAAATTAAAGGATTACGGTCAAAAAGATAATATAATTGGATCACCTTTGAATGAAAATACTAAGATTATGATTGTCGACGACGTTATTACTGCAGGTACGGCTATAAGAGATACTGCAAATTTTCTGAAGGATTATGGAAATCCCAAAATCGCTGGAATTTTAATATCCCTAAACAGAATGGAAAAAAATAATGAAGGAGAAAATGCGATAGCGCAAATTGAAAAGGAATTAAATACAAAAATTTATTCAATAATAAATTTAGATGAATTGATTGAGATACTATACAACCGAGAGATCGATGGCAAAATCTATATTGATGACGAAAAAATGAACATGATTAATAATTATCGCAAACAATACGGCGTATAACAGATATATTTTATGACCATTACAGATAAACTTAATTTCATCATCACAAGAAATAACTCCTTGGCTTGCGTGGGTTTAGACAGCGATATTAAGAAAATTCCAGCTCATTTGCAAAACAACCTTACCCCGCAATTTACCTTTAACAAAGCAATAATTGATGCCACGCACGATTTAGTTTGCGCCTATAAGCCAAACAGCGCTTTTTACGAAGCGCGTGGAGCCAAGGGCATAGAAGAATTAAAAATAACTTGCAATTACATAAAAGAAAAATATCCGGAAGTGGTAATTATTCTAGACGTCAAACGCGCGGATATCGGCAATACTAACGAAGGTTACGCAAATTTTTGCTTTGATTATTTGGGAGCAGACGCTGTGACAATTCACCCTTATCTTGGCAAAGAAGCAATAACTCCATTTTTAAAACGAGCCGATAAAGGGGTGATAATACTCTGCCGCACTTCTAACCCTGGCGCTGGTGAATTCCAGGATCTAAAAATTGACGATAAAGAATTGTATAAAATAGTAGCTGAAAATGTAGTCAACAAATGGAACACGAATGGCAATTGTCTACTGGTAGTTGGCGCGACCTATCCAGAAGAAATGGCCGAAATAAGAAAAATAGCCGGTGAAATGACATTTTTAGTCCCTGGCATTGGGGCCCAAGGCGGTGACGTTGAAAAAACTGTTAAGGCCGGCCTTAACTGCCAAAAATCCGGAATGATAATTAATTCTTCGCGAGGAATTATATTTGCTTCATCAGGCGAGAATTTCGCGCAAAAAGCCAGAGAAGAAACAATAAAATTAAAAGAAGAGATAAATAAGCACCGTAAAGAAACTTTGTGACACTGTGGATAATATACTTGACAAAATATACTATTATATTGTATAGTAAACATAGCAATTTAATATAATAAAATGCTATGTATATAACAAGAATAGCTCAAAATTCATTACAAGAGTCCTTAAAATCCAATAAGATACTCATAATTCTGGGGTCACGGCAAATCGGTAAAACAACCTTGATAAAACACTTTTTAAAAGACAAAAAAACTGTTTTTCTAAATTTAGATATTGATGTTGACAAAGACAGACTGTTTTCGCTTGCATCTCTTCCACCAACTGATGTATTGAATAATATTAATAATCCAAGTTTTATTGTTATTGACGAAGCGCAAAGACAAATAGAAACAAGCCGAATCGTGAAAGGCTGGTATGATTCGCAATTGCCAATAAAAATTTTCTTATTGGGTTCGTCCAGCTTAAACTTGCTAAACCAATCGGCTGAAAGTTTAACCGGCAGAAATGAAAAAATATTTTTACCACCTCTGCTTTTCAAAGAAATCTTGGCCTCACAATCATGGTATTCAAACTCATTGGATGATGAAAAAATACAAAACGACTTTAACAAACAAATTGAAACTTTACTATTACAAAGTTTAATTTATGGCAACTACCCGGAAGCCATAACCTCGGCCGACAAGGCGCAATTTCTTTTAAATTTAACCTCCGATTATTTATTAAAAGACGTTCTTCAGCTCGGTTTAATCAAAACGCCCGAACTTATTAAAAAATTATTGTCGCTACTGGCGTATCAAATTTGTTCAGAAGTGTCCGTTAATGAATTGTCAAATAATTTGGGCATCAGCCGCGCGACCATTGAAAGATACCTGGAATTATTAGAACAAACTTTTGTTATCTTCCGCTTGCCAGCTTTTAGCACAAATCAACGTAAAGAGATATCAAAAAATCAAAAAATATATTTTTGGGATACCGGCATACGCAATGCCTTACTTAAAGAATTTTCTTTAAACCCACTACGATCGGACATCGGTCAACTCTGGGAAAATTGGGTGGTGTCTGAATTCGCTAAACATAATTTACTGACCGGACAAAAAAGAAATTTATACTTTTGGCGTTCGCGCGCTCATAGTGAAGTAGATTTGGTTGTAAAAGAAGGAGAAAAAATGTCAGCTTACGAAATTAAATGGAAAAAACAAAAAATAAATAAAAGCGCTTTCGAATCGCTTTATAAAACAAAAGTAAGTTTGATAGATAGTTCACGCCCATTGATAAAATTTGATTAACAGCTTAAATTAAATATTAATTTAATCTCTATGGACAACAACCTAAATTTCAACACTCCAACGCAAATCAAACACCCCAATACCGCTTGGGCGGTTATTATCACCGCTGTTGTCGTCGCTTTACTTACTGGCACAGGCATTTATTTACTGCAAGCGCAGAAAATAAAAACTTTGGAAAATCAACTTAGCGCGCTTAACCAAACTTTGACCTTATTGGCGGCTAAATCTGTTTTAAATACGCAGACAACACAAAGCAATATTGTAACCTCAACTACAACTAGCACAGTCACCACAACAACGGCCGAAAATACTACAACTACGGAAACAGGCTTAAAATTATATACCGACAATAATACCGGCATGTCTTTCCAATACCCATCGAACTTGTATGCCCATGCGCAGAGTGATGCTATTAGAGAAAAATATATACTTTCTAATTTGATAATTACGACAAGTAAAGAAACATACAAACCGGAACCGCAAAATTATTTTCCGGCAAAAGATGGAGACATAAGCATAGTCACTCAAAAACTTCTTGGTTCAAGCGGTAATCTATTAACTAGAGATCAATTTATTAAGCAATATTTTGCCACATCTAGCAAGGCATTACACAGCAATTGGGAAAGAGATCCTATTTATACATGGGTCAATATAAATGGAAGGAGCTACCGGTTAGCTGAAATCGGCAGTGTTAATTCTCAAACTAGTAATTTTACTTACTATTTTATATCCAATGACAAAGTATACCGGTTCCTATTGGTTACAGACAAAGCTATGAGTAAAGAAACAGTAGAAAATCATAAAACTTTGCAACAAATCTTGTCTACATTCAATCCCTAAATATCTAGATCTAGTACATTTGCCGTCACCTGATTAGTTATAAAAACTATCATCAAAGCAACTACCCAATTAACTAAAAAACCGCTCATTAATAGAGCGGTTTTGTTATTAATAATTTTCCGACGCTTTCAATCATTACCAATTTTACTTAATCTCTCTCAACGCTTCCCTCATCAACTGCTCGCTATTTTTACCATTAGCGTCTAGTTTTTTTATTACTTCGCGCGCCTGTTGAGCGGAATAACCCAAAGCCACCAAGCCTTCTACCACATCTCCCAATACCCCGCCGCTGATATTACCACCGCCGATTTCAGATTTTATATTTAAAATTTTAGATTTTAATTCTACTACTATTCTTTCGGCTGTTTTTCTGCCAACTCCGCTCACTTTTGTTAAATACTCAACATCTTCACGGCTAATCGCGCTGCTTATTTCTTCTACTGTACCAAGTGACAACAAATGCAAAGCTGATTTAGGCCCAATGCCGGTAACGTTTAAAAATAGTAAAAACAATCCTCTTTCCTGTTCATCTATAAAGCCATACAGGTTCAAAGCGGTTTCACTAACCGATAGATATGTTAAAATTTCTCTTTCTGAATTAACAACATAACTATCAAGCGCCGTTGGCTTAACAAAAACCTTATAACCAACCCCACCGAATGTTAATACAATTAAACTATTATGATCTTTGCCAATAATTTTACCTTTGATGAAAGAAATCATATTATTTTTTTACTCTACTCACCCTTATCAATCCGCCGCATGGCACAATATCAATCCCTCGCTTCTCCAATTCATCCAAAAATAAATTCATACCTAATGAGTCAGACGAGATGTGACCGGCAATTACCACGTTCATATGATGTTCGTTTGCTTTATCCCGCGCCGTGTCTTTCATATGCATACCAATAATAGTACTAATGCCGTAACGCGATAATTCTTTATATACCTTATCAGACGGATTGGTGCCACCAGTCATTTCTACCAAAAAATTGCCTACTCTATGACGTGGATCGCCGGCAAATATACTTGGGCCAGCGCCACGTTTTTTGCCCTCTTGATATTCGGGTATTTCCAACAAAACTTCCATTAGATCTCCTATCGTACGCGGACCTTTCTTGGTTATATAGTCATGAAGATATTTATTTACCAAATTATCAGTTATAGTGTGCGTATTAATCAAATTTACTTTTAGCAAAGAAGCCAAATCTATTATCTGATAATGATTAACAGGATGCACACCACGTCCAACTTCACGAATGCGTTCTTCCATTATTTTTTCTGCCACATGAACCGGCACGCCGGCGTTGACAAAAATTTCTACCACTAAATCCATTACACTATGCAAATCAGCCAAGCCGCGGCCAACAGGATGATGAGAAATTACTAAATCTATTTCTTTACCACGCTCGTCTAATTGGCTGGCCAATAATATTTCACCTTCGTCTATGTCAATACCGGCCAGAACCCTTTTTACTTTTGTTTTGTTGTCGTCTACATGCACCCGGCTATCAGAATATGGATTTTGCAAACGATCAACGTCAAAATACGGCTTATCTTTTGGTTTACAATCGGCATGTTCCTTTTTAACGCGCGCCAAGTATTCTTTTACTCCATTTTCACCACGTGGATCGGCTTTTATAGCCATTACCAAACCTAAATCAAAAATTTGTTTTACATTCAACATAAAAATAATATTAAATTCACTAAATATGTTGCTAATTTAACACAAAAAAAATAAAAGGTCAACCTTTCTTTTATCAAAAATCCATTGAAATTATTACTTATTCCTTTAGCTTTCTATCCAAACCAGTGGCCTTAGAAATTTGTTCAAAAGTAAGATCGCTTAGTTCAGGCTGCCTATCTTTTAAAGAATAGAGAACTGTATACATTTCTGGCAACATAGGGGCCATTACATCTGATAATGTCATCTTTTTTGACAAATCAAGAAAGTGGCCAAAATTATTATTTATATCATTCCTTGTTGCCATATCAAAACCAGTCGCCGGGATTAACTCACAAACTTTATTTTCTAAATATGCCAATATCATACCATCGCCACCTAATTCTTTTGTTTGCACAGGGATAACAGCCGTGCTTTCTTCTTTCT
Organism: uncultured Gammaproteobacteria bacterium; assembly: GCA_964482695.1. Taxonomy (GTDB): domain Bacteria; phylum Patescibacteriota; class Patescibacteriia; order Magasanikbacterales; family GWA2-37-8; genus CAYZYP01. The sequence goes on from CAYZYP010000012.1 coordinate 34,759, forward strand.
CACCTATCAAATCCAATAATTCTCTCCAGGCTCTTTTTATCATGGTTAAATCATGAACCTGACAAAAACCACCTAAGCATTTAATGCCATAAAATAAAGAAACTATTAAATAACACAGCATCATGCTAGGGAAAATCTTTTTTTCTTTTAAGGCAGCCTCTATGCCAATAGGATTTAAATCAATTATTAACTCGCCATCAACAGAACTTAACTGATTACCTTTCAAAAAAAGGCGAACGCGGTGATATTTTTTATCTATTCCCCAAAAAAGATGCGTCCCCCATTGTTGTTCCAAAGAAAACGCGCCCGGTAAATTATTAAATAATTTTAATAATAAATTTTGAAAATTAATATCAAAAATTACTCGGTGAACTAAAGAATTTTTATTTAAATGATACCGTAATAATAATTCGGTAACAATACTTTCTACATCTAAATATATTAAATCGGGAATCTTTATATTATTTTGATTAGAGTTGTTAAAAAAATTAGGCCACAAACGATAATTAATTTTGGTAATCTGGGATTTTAAATCAGGACAATTTAAAACATCATCTATATTAAAATACTGGTTTATTACTTCTCTAACTCCATCCCCTATTTCCTTATTTACCTCTCCACTTTTTATTTTAGACAATATTAAATTATCCAATCTCAGTAATTCATCCCTATTATACGGTTCAGCGGCGTATACCACATTCATCTTTTTCTTATCTGGCAACAAAGGATAGCGTAATAGATTGCCGACATTTTCTTTCTTGCCGTGGAACAATATCCCTCTAGCAAAGCCAGAGGCGTTGTTAACCGACACACTAGCGAAAGAAAAAACAACAAGGTATTTTAAATCTTTATTTTTGTTATTTATGTAAGGCAACGCCGAAATTATATTAGAATTAACCCAAAAGGGATGCTGTATTGGCGAATGATGGTCGGCGGTAGAAACCAATGAAAGTGATTTTAACTCATCAGCTACTTCTCTGGCAATGTGTTCTCCTAAATTTTTCTTCAATAAATCCTCGACCACAACAATTAATTCTTCCTTGCGTTCATCTAGTAAAGGCGACGGGTTGACATCCAAAAAATCTTTAGCGTATTCAAACAAAGTTTTGTGGCCATTTTTTTGCATTATTTCACCCAAAATCGGACGTTTTTCCCAAATTAGATGTTTTAATTGCTCTATTTTAGTCAATATCTCTTTTCTGCTCATATGCTGTTAAAAACACAGAAAAAAATAACCCAAAAAGCTCTTGCCTTTTGGGTCATGTTTAACTTTAAATTTTGGCTAATTAAAGAGAAATTACAGTTTCTATCACCTAGGTCGTCATCAGAATCAATTAATGATTCCATAAATAATTATTTTAATTTCAATATAATACACCTAAACGCTTAAAATGTCAACGCTATAAAATAACTTTCTTGCTTCCCCTATCGTAAGAATCTTTGACAAAAATTGGACAAGCTATACCACTCAAACAACGACGTAATTTAGATAATATTATTTTCTCTTTCTTTAAATCAACAATAAAATGTTTGGCGCCCCTTACCTTGTCACAACGTAACAAATAATACGGCTTAACGCCAATTTCTATCAAACGAGTGAATAAATTACATAATATCTCTATTGAATCATTAATGCCTTTTAAAAAAACTGTTTGTGACAATAACATGGTAGAAACAGTTTGGAGCTTTTGGACAGCTTTAATGGTTTGTTTGGTAATTTCGGTCGGGTGTTCAAAATGAACCATTAAATACAACGGCTGGCGTTTAACAATTTTTAAGGCTGATAAAACTTTATTGTCTATCTTTTTTGGATCTGAAACATGCAATCTGGTGCCAACACGAATAATTTTAATCTGAGGCAAACGACAAAACTTGCGCAAAGCTTGTTCTAGCGGTAGCGGCGTAGTTAACGGGTCGCCACCAGAAAAAATCAGCTCTTCTATTTTGGGGTGCTTTATCAAATATCGCTCAATATTATCCAAATCTCGATTAGTCAAAATACCTTTTTCAATTTCCGAAACAGTACGCCGACGCGAACAAAAACGGCAATAAGCCGCGCAATTTAAAGTCAACAAAACCAACGCTCGATTGGGATATTTATGAATCAAACCGCGGGTCACAGTATATTTTTCTTCGAGCAGTGGGTCGTCACACCCTTTATGGCAATTTAATTCCTGTTTACTAGGTATAAATTGTTTATAGATAGCTGGATATTTTTTAATTAGTTTTTGTAGATGATGAGTAACGCGTACAGCGAGCATAAATTATCTTTTCACTATTAATTTAATTAATTTATTATCAATTTTAATTTCCTCTGATGTTAAATTTTTTCCTACAGTCAATTCTTTGGCCAGGACATTTTTTTTAATTTCTCTCGCAAAGTCTTTAAAAACATTTAATAATAATTCGTCATCGGTTTGATATTCCACCGTCACTTCGTCATTAATAGTTAGCTTTTGTTCTTTGCGTATTTGGTTAATAGTACGCACGATTTCACGCACCAAACCTTCTTTTTTAAGTTCATCGGTAATTTCCATATCTAAACCAACCTTTAAATTGCCTTCTTCTCTCCAACCGGCGACGGACAGGTCAAGATCTGTCCCTACAACATTTTCAACAACTTTAACATTTAATTCATCGGCTATTATTTTGGAATATTCATCCAATAATTTATAACCTACAATTTGCAACCGGCCAAGAGGTTGTCTTACTTTAACACCTTTTTCCGCTCTTATAGCCAACCCCATTTCTACTACTTTTCTGGCCACCTCCATATCTTTTATTACATTATCTTCTATCATTTTTGTATTAACTTTTGGCCACTTATCCAGATGCACACTCTCTTTTTCTCCATTAATATCCTGGTAAACACGCTCGGCGATAAATGGCGTAAACGGCGCCATGACTTTTGATAGAGTTAATAAGACTTCGCGCAAAGTTGATAAAGCATTTTGTTTGTCTTCTTCGTTATCACCTTTAAACCTGTCGCGTGAACGACGGACATACCATTGGGAAAGCTCGGTAATAAAATCAACAATTGGCCTACTGGCTTCGGCTAATTTGTACTCATTCATTTTTTCTGTCACTTCTTTTACCAATAATTGTAATTTAGATAGTATCCATTTATCTAATACATTATCGGATTGCAGATTTTTGATTGCAGATTTTTGATTTGAGTATAACAGATAAAATTCTAAAACATTGTGAACAGTATTTACTACCTTGTTATACATCTCTCTAACACCACTTTCGGAAAAATTTAAAGACTCAGCGTGCATCACCGGCGAACTGACTAAATAGTAACGCATAGCATCGGCGCCATACTGTTCCAAAATTTTAGTCGGATCCGGATAATTATTTAGGCGTTTACTCATTTTTTTGCCGTCTTCCGCAAGCACAATGCCGTTAACAATGACATTTTTAAAAGCCGGCATTCCTTCATCTTTTTTTTCTTGCCAACGTTTTCCCGATGGGATTGATTTTTCCTGTCCAAAAGTTAGCGCGGTAGCTAAAACATGAAGTGTATAAAACCAACCGCGTGTTTGGTCTTGTCCTTCGGCGATAAATTCTGCCGGAAATCCAGCTTCAAATTTTTCTTTATTACTATACGGATAATTCATCTGTCCATAAGGCATACTGCCACTTTCAAACCAGCAATCCAAAACTTCCGGTATTCTTTTGTATTCTTTGCCATCTTTTTTAATTATAATCTCATCAACAAAATGTTTATGCAAATCATTAATTTTTTGCCCGCTTAATTTTTCTAATTCTTTGGCGTTACTTACACAAATAACATCGCCATCGTCGCTTTTCCAAACAGGCAACGGGCATCCCCAATACCTACTGCGAGAAATCGCCCAATCACGCGCGCCTTCTAGCCATTTTCCAAACCGCCCGTCTTTAATATGCTCCGGCACCCAAGTAATTTTCTGATTATTTAGAAGCAATTTATCTTTTAATTCCGTTACTTTTACAAACCAACTGCTGGTGGCGTAATTAAGAAGTGGGGTATCACAACGCCAACAATGCGGATAACTGTGTTCAAACTTTTGCTTACTAAATAATTTACCATTTTTTGCCAAATATTTTATAATCTCCACATCTGTTTTGGTAGGATCGTCTTTTGGTTTTACTTCCTGACCGACAAAATCTGTTACTTCGTCAATAAATTTACCTTCCATAGTTACGTGCTGTACCCAACCTGTTTTTTCTCGTTGACCTGCTTGATAATCATCCTCGCCAAACGCTGGGGCGATATGGACAACGCCTGTGCCATCTTCGGTAGAAACAAAATCGCCAGTGACTACTCGAAAACCATTTTCTGTGTTTGCAAAATATGGAAATAATGGTTCATATTCTAGCCCAACTAAATCTTTTCCATTTAACTCTTCAATTATTTTATGCTCTTTTCCTGCCAAAATAATTTCGGCCCTCTCTTTAGCCACCACATACAAACCATCTTCTCCTTTAATACTTAATACATAATACTTAATACTCTCACCCACTGCCAACAAAACATTCCCCGGCAAAGTCCACGGTGTAGTTGTCCAAGCCAAAATATATGTATTTTCTGGTAAATTGCGCTTTTGCGGATCTATAACTTTAAACTTCGCTGTTACCGAAATATCTTTCACATCCTTATAACCCTGTGTCACTTCAAAATTAGATAATGGAGTAACACAACGCGGACAAATATGCATCGCCTTGTACCCCTCATAAATCAAACCTTTATCCCAAAGCTGTTTAAACACCCACCAAACACTTTCCATGTATTCCTTATCCATTGTTTTGTAATCATTTTCCATATCCACCCAGCGTCCCATGCGTTTAATAGTCTTTTTCCATTCTTCGGCATAAGTAAGTACTGTGTCTCTACAAGCTTCATTAAAATTACCAATACCCATTTTTTCAATATCAGCTTTGCTTTTTAAATCTAACTTTTTTTCAATTATATTTTCTATTGGCAAACCATGGCAATCCCAACCCCATTTACGCTCAACTCTATACCCTTGCATGGTAAAATAGCGCGGCACAACATCTTTCATGAGTGAAGCCACAATATGCCCATAATGCGGTAGTCCGGTAGCAAATGGCGGACCATCATAAAAAACATAAGGGCGATCTTCTGGTCGCTCGCTAACCGACTTTTCAAAACACTTATGCTCGTCCCAATATTTTAATATTTCTTGTTCTTGTTGGTTAGAATTGTACATATATTTATTTGTCATCCTGAATTTATTTCAGGATCTAATTTATATTATTCAAAGACGAGATTCTGAAACAAGTTCAGAATGACATCAAAATTAATAATAAAAAAACCACTCGCAATGCCAGGAGCCCCATATTTAGGGCGGTACCATCCTAACTTCGCCATAGTGGCCTTAATTACAGCTATAATGGGCTTACCCAGCCAGTTCTACTCCCCCGACTAAGTCGGGGTTTCTTCTGACAGCTACCCGGTGATAACGGGTATTAACGCTTTTTTACTCTACCTTTATTAATTTATATTTTTTTCTCTAATTCCCCTGTTTTGTCCAACCATAAATATTTAGGTTGCTCTTAGATCCACCCCATTCTGATTGCCCATTGTCCAAAGCCGTTCTCTTAAATTTTTATCATCTTTCATAGCTTCTACATATAATGACCAACTTTCCTGTCTTTTATTTGATATTTGATTTATTTTGTATGTCTGTTTCCGACGGTTGTCTTCTGTAAATTGAACGTAATCCCTTTCTGATCTGTCTCTTTCCTCGTGCCTTGCTTTCGCGATCGGCTGATATTCTTCTAGCCATCTTAATATTTCTTTTAGATATTTTTTGACTTTAATTTCAAAAAAACCAACCTTTTCCACTGCTTTTTTAAACACATTAATTGTTTCTGTTAAGTTTTCTAATGAATAATCTGCATCCTTGTGGTTTCTAATACTATAATGAGTACTACTAAAACCAGTTACCTTTTCCATTAACTCGTCTACCCTCTCCATGGAAAACACTCCACTCCCACGTAAACCCGCGGACAACTCATACAATTCGTGCGCTTTTTCTTTTTTTTCAGCTTCAAACTGTTGTCTGAATTGCTTTTGTTCGTCGTTCTTCCGTAACATTTCAGATACTAAAAAATCATACTCTTTTACTAACCCTTCTACTAACACCTTTATTTCACTAGACGCCTCTTTTTTTCTCTTCTCATCCTCCTCATCTTTTTTTTTCCACTGTCTTATACCTTCTTCTTTTTCCGCCTCATCATACAAACGGCTAATAATTTCAGGCCTCGCTTCGGCAGACGCAATGGACTGTTCAGCTCCTTTTATGACTCCACTGGTTTCTTCTTCACTTTTAGTCAAGTCGCTTTCTGCCTGTCTCATTTCAGGCACAACTTCTCTCCCCTGTTTTTCAACTCCTTCAATAATACCTGCCAATTCACCCTGATTTTTTTTTGTTTCTTTCAGCGAAGCATGTCCTGCCCTTGTTGTATCTCTATCTACCTGTCTTTCTCTTAGAGTTTTTTCTATTTCCATTTCACGAACTTTGTCCGCTTTTGCCTGTGCCTCTTTGGCGAATTTTAATATTTCCGCTGGGGTTCTAATGTCTGGAGACATACAAAAAATATATAATATTTAAACAAAACACCTTAAACACCTTTTATTTTATCATATTTGTTAAAAAAAACA
>CAYZYP010000013.1:0-1977 GCA_964482695.1 uncultured Gammaproteobacteria bacterium
AAAATACTAGTTAAAGGTGTTTATAACACGCAAAATGATTCTGTGCTGGCTCGCGTTATTAAAACAGTAAAAGAAAAAATTTGGTCGTTATTTGGCAAAAAGTAAAAAGTACGCAAGCAAAATAATTAAATATTTAAAACCCCCACAGATTAAATCTTGGGGGTTTTGTTTTAAATCTTATCCAGCGCCTCATTAACCAACTTATCTGCTTCTTTATTTTTTTCTCTTAGGATGTGTTTAAAAGTTGTTTTTTTAAATTTAGTAGTGGCGTTATAAGCTTGAATAAATAATTTTTGCAAAGTTGGTTCTTTAACTTTGTATTCTCGCTTCATTTGTTTAACCACTAACTCGCTATCTAAATTACATTCTACCTCGGCCGCGCCAATTTCGGCAGCTTTTTGTAACCCAGAAATCAGAGCTGAATACTCGGCATAATTATTTGTTTGCGCGCCTAAATATTCGCCATACGAGGCAATGGTTTCATTGTTTTCGTTTTTAATAACAACGCCAGTAGCCGCCGGACCAGGATTTCCTCGCGCGCCACCGTCGGTATAAATTGTCAGTTTCATAAAATTATAAAATATTTAATATTCCAACATCCACAGTCCCTGTTTATCTTTTAATGTGTAATACAAAATTTTATTTTCACTATCTGCGCTTGCTTGTTTTATCTTTTCGTTTATCAAATCGTGAGTTACCAAATAATAAGGAATAAAGATTGTTGTTTTATTTTCCCATATTAAAGCCAAGGCGTTATATTTATCCAACGACAAAACTGTTTGCAGGTTTTCTCCGGATCTGGTTTTAAGGTCAGGATTTTCTCCTTCGGTGTAGGCCCACAATTCCCAAGGCGTCCAAAAAAGCCACCAATCATTATAATTTGAAATAAGAAAATTTTCGCCAGTGATATTAAAATTTTTATCTTTACGAACCAGGATCATTTCCGACTTATTTTTATTTTTTAATAGAGCGTGATCGTTTTTAACTGTTATTAGTTTTAAACTACTAGTGTTAATGTTAGGCGTTGTAAAATTATTTATTTTATCGCTAAATCCAAGTTTGTCTTTGATAATTTCGTATTGTTGACTAGAGGTGTTAATTTGCAAAACCCACAATTGACCGTTGTCTATATACCAATCTAGATAATTATTATTATCAATTTTTCGTAATTGTTGAGTAGTTGGATAAAAAGAAAAAATATCTTTTACAGTGCTAAAATATAATTCCGGAGAAGTACTATCGCGCCAGATAATTTTTTCTATGGTAGAAGTTACTATTTTTGTTAGATCAAAGGTTTGTTGTTTATCCGCGCAAATGACAGTGGCATAATCGTAAGGTGGAAAAAGATTAGTGATAGCGGCGCAATTATTTTTTGTCGCCCAAGTAATTTGCACTGGTTTTATATCAGTTTTTTTTAACAAGAGAGTAGATTCGTTGCTTTTTTTGTTCCAGATCCAAATTTCTAGTTGTTTATTTTGTTCTTTACTGTATATTATGTATTTATAGTCACTGGATAAGTTAAAATTATTTACCGATTGATTAATTAATATTTCTGGCTCGCTTTGTTTTATTAAGTCAACTTCTTTTATATAAACAGTTTGTTTTCTTTTCACTTCTATTTCTTTAATAAAATCAAAATATCCCGGAGCTGTTATTTTTAGGCTGTATTTTTTAGGCACGACATTTTTTAATTTAACTGGCACACTGTTTTCTTTGAGCTTGTTATCGTCCAAAAAAACGGCAATTTTTTTGGGTTCAACGTCAATGCTTATAGCGCCCGTTTGTTTTAAAAAGCCATCGCCCAATTCGTAGCGATAACCCAAAGAATAAATAATTACAACAGGGGAAATAATAAAAAAGGCGAGGATAAAAATCGTTAATAATAAACGTCGCCACACTCTAGTAAATTTTGTGCCAGGATATTCCATAAGGTTGTCAAATGCCTCTATTTATATTATACTTACCCTACATCTTACC
>CAYZYP010000013.1:2077-34566 GCA_964482695.1 uncultured Gammaproteobacteria bacterium
CTTACCCTACATCTTACCATATGTCTTACTTAATTATCAATGGTGGCAAGAAATTACAGGGCACAATTTTAAACCAATCTGCTAAAAATTCGGCAGTGGCTATTTTGTGCGCTTGCTTGATGATTCGTAAAAAAGTAGTGATATCAGACATACCACAAATAGAAGAAGTTGAACGGATTTTAGAGTTATTATCCAGTATAGGAGTAAAAATAAAAAAGTCAGGATCGCGTAAATTAAGTATAGACGCGTCAGGGAAATTAAGTTTAGAAAATATGGATTCTCGCGCAGTAGAATCTACTCGTGTTTCTTTGTTATTGTTAGGAGCTTTGGCTAGCCGCGCGAAGCAATACAGATTATACAAATCAGGCGGTTGCCATTTGGGCGAACGTACTGTCCGGCCGCATATTTATGCTTTACAAAATTTTGGCATTCAAATTACTTCTCGCGATAAATATTATGAAGTCAAAAATCAAGTTCTTAAAGCGGCGGAAATAGTTATGTACGAATCTGGTGACACAGCCACGGAAAACGCCATTATGGCCGCGGTGTTGGCCAAAGGAAATACTGTTATAAAATTAGCCTCTGCCAATTACATGGTACAAGATTTGTGTTATTTTTTACGTAACGCCGGAGCAAAAATAAAAGGCATAGGCACCACTACTTTAAATATCACGGGAGTTAGCAAATTACGCGCGATTAAAAATTATTCTATTATGCCGGATCCAATAGTGGCTATGACATATATTTCTGTCGCGATAACCACTGGTTCTTGCCTGACAATTAAAAGTTGTCCATTAGAGTTTTTAGAGTTAGAATTATATAAACTAAAAATAATGGGACAGAAATTAAAAATTAAAAACAAGCGTTTAAGTAAGAGTGGCAAGTTTAAATTGGCTGATATAGAAATTATCCCTAGCCAATTAACAGCTTTGCCTGATAAAATTTACGGTCGGCCCTTTCCTGGATTAAATATAGACAATTTGCCATTGTTTGTGCCGATTTTATCACAAGCCAAAGGGCAAACATTGGTTCATGATTGGGCTTATGAAAATCGTTCTGTTTATTATTTAGAATTACAAAAGTTAGGGGCAAAAGTAGTTTTACTTGATCCGCATCGTGTTTGGGTAGAAGGCCCAACGGTTTTTAAAGCCAACGAGCTAGCCTGTCCTCCTGCTTTACGTGGCGCGGCGATTATTTTGATTTGCATGTTGGCGGCTCGCGGCAAATCTATTCTGCGTGACACCTACCCTTTAGATAGGGGATACGAAAATTTATACGAAATATTAAACAAAGTAGGGGCGGATATAAAAGTTAAAAGTTCTTAAAATTATAATTTTATATGGACACGTTTTCTCCTTCACAAATTCGCGCTAAAAGATACGCCAGCATTTATTTGGCGATTATTTTATTTATTATTTCTTTTGGTTTGGGGATTACTGCCGATCGTTTGTGGTTTGTTAAAAAACAGATTACTGGTAATAGTGGCAATGTAGAAATAACCAAGGTTTTGAATTTAAACCGCTCTTTAAACAAATCAGACAGCGTAGACTTTAAACAATTTTGGGATGTTTGGGATAAAATTAAAAAAAATTATGTTAAACAACCAATAAGTGATGTTGATTTGTTTTATGGCGCTTTGCAGGGTTTGGTATTTTCTTTAAACGATCCTTATTCTATCTATTTCCCGCCAAAAGATGCTTTAAGTTTTGCCAAAGATTTGTCTGGTGAGCTAGAAGGCATTGGCTGTGAAATAGGCGTTAAAAGTAATCAACTAACTGTTATTGCTCCTTTGTCCAATTCACCAGCCGAAAAAGCAGGCTTGCGTCCAGGAGATAAAATTTTGGCCATCAATAGCTCTAGCACGTACGGTTTAGACGCGAACGCCGCCGTGCGTCTTATCAGAGGTAAAGCAGGCACGTCGGTTGTTTTAAGTATTACACGCGACAGTTGGGTCAAAGCCAAAGATATTACGATTGTTAGAGCAAAAATAAATATTCCAGCAGTAATATTTTCCATGAAAAACAATGACATAGCTTATTTACGTGTCATGCAGTTTAACGAAAACACTAAAAGTGAGTTTGATAAATATATCAAAGAGCTAAAACAAAAAAACGTCAAAGGCGTTGTCTTGGATTTACGCAGTAATCCGGGCGGTTATTTAAGCGCGGCGGTTGATATGGCTAGCGAGTGGATAGAAAAGGGCGTGGTTGTTAGCGAAAAAGGGCAAGATGGCTATAACGAAGATTTGTTAACTAGCGGCTCGCATCGTTTGGCTAGTTTAAATACGGTTGTTTTAGTCAATAGAGGTTCGGCTTCTGCTTCGGAAATTGTTGCCGGCGCTTTGCAAGATTACAAAAAAGCAATTATCATGGGCGAAAAAACTTATGGCAAAGGTTCGGTACAAGATTTTGAAACTTTATCCGATGGTTCGGCGTTAAAATTAACAGTCGCCGAATGGTTTACGCCAAATGGTAAAAATATAAACGAAGCTGGCATTACGCCAAATATAGAAGTAAAAGAAGATTGGGAAAATGAAAAAGTAGGTGAAGATAAGATGTTGGAAAAGGCGTTGACGTTATTTGTGAGCAGCACGTTTAAATTCTAGCCTCCCAATGCTTATCTGTTTCTACTTCTAGCTCAAGGTAGATTTTTTTGTTTAAGGCTGTTTCTAGTTCTTTTCTGGCCGCAATACCAATTTCTTTCACAGAACGGCCACCAGAGCCGATGATCATTTTTTTATATTTACTGTCGTAAGTATAAATATTTGCTTTAATGATAAACATTTCTGGTTTTTCTTCTATGCTCGTAATTTCTACGTGGGTGGTGTACGGCACTTCTTGACGCAGCGCTTTAAATATTTTTTCACGGATTAACTCTGCTACCCAAAAATCACGATTAATATTAGTTATCTGTTCTGGCGGGTACATTGGCTCTCCAATAGGCAGTAGTTCAAAAACCTTGTCTTTTAAAGGTTGAATATGGCGATTGAATAAGGCAGAAAGTTCAAATACAACATCAAAATTTTCTGTTAACGTTAGATAATCGTTTAGATATATTTTTTCTTTTTTAGTTAGATCGGATTTATTTATCGCCAATAATTTAGGTTTATTAAAATGTCTGATAAGAGACAAAGAATAGCGCTCTTCTGCCCCCAAACTTTTTGTAGGGTCTACTACGTAGATAATTAAATCAATGTCTTTTAAAGATTCTCGGGCGCGTTCGGTTAATTTTCCAGACAAGGGATTGTGATGTTCTTTAAAAATTCCTGGAGTATCAACAAAAATAGCCTGGCCAAGCTCGGTATTTAAAACCCCGTGTATGACGTTTCTGGTTGTTTGCGGTTTGTCGGTTACAGCGGCTAATTTGGTGCCAACAAGCGTGTTGAGTAAGGTTGATTTACCAACATTAGAACGGCCAACAAGGGTAATAAAACCGGATTTTAATTTTATTGATTGATTTTCCATACCGAATTTAGATTATTAAGTTTGTATTTTTTTTAATTTGTAGTATAATACTACCGTACAATATTAAATAATGCAAGGGTATTATGAAGGTTGTTCTATTACAAAACGTGCCTGGTTTGGGCAAAATAGACCAAATTAAAGAAGTCGCTGATGGCTACGCGCGTAATTTTTTGTTTGCTAAAAAATTAGCTATTCCCGCTTCGTCTAAAGTTGTCTCAGAAGTAGACGCCAAATTGACAAAGAAAAAGAAAGATGAAGAAAAAGATTTGCTTTTGAAGCAATCTTTGGTAGCCAAATTAGATGGTTGGGAAGTAGAGATTAAGGCGAAAGTCAGCCAAGCTAATTCACTTTACGCGGCCATTGGCCCACAAAAGATAGCCGACGAACTAAAAAAGGCTGGTTTTGTTATTGAAAAAAATCAAATAAATATCAAGCCTATAAAAGAGGTTGGGCAATATCCTGTAATTATTAAGTTTAGTCATGAATTGGAGGCAGAGATAATGGTAACAATATTAGCCAGTTAGCCATTTGATTTATAAACCTTATAACTTATGAACACAAAATACATTTTTATTGTTGGTGGAGTAATGTCTTCGGTCGGTAAAGGGGTGGCGGCCGCTTCTATTGGAAAAATTTTGCAATCAAAGGGTTATCGGGTGGCTAATATTAAATGTGACATGTACGTGAATATAGATGCTGGCACTATACGACCAGCCGAACACGGCGAAGTTTTTGTTGGCGAAGATGGAATAGAAGCAGACCAGGATTTGGGCAATTACGAACGATTTACCGATCAAATTTCGACCAAAGATCACTATATTACTACCGGACAAGTTTATCAGGAAGTAATACGCAAAGAACGTAATTTAGAGTATGAAGGCGAAGACGTAGAAGTGGTACCTGATGTACCAAAAGAAATTATTCGTCGCATCCAGCAGGGAGGCAAAAAATCAAACGCGGACATTACTATTATAGAGTTGGGCGGAACAGTAGGGGAATATCAAGTGCTATTGTTTTTGGAAGCGGCCAGAATGTTAAAACTTCACAATCCCGACGATGTCTTTACTATCATGGTTAGTTATTTACCAACCCCGTCATTACTTGGCGAGCAAAAATCAAAACCAACACAGTATGCTATTAGGACTCTAAACTCGGCTGGTATAATTCCTGATTTTATAATTTGCCGGGCTGATTTGCCGGCTAGCGATGATATCAAACGAACTATTAGTAATGTTTGCAGTTTGCCCATAAATCGAGTAGTTTCTTCGCCCAACGTGCATTCAATTTATGACGTGCCAGTTGTCTATGAAAAAGAAAATTTTGGCAATGAACTACTTAAAGTCATGAAGCTTAAACCCAGTAAGACCAATATGGCCGATTGGGTTAAACTTTCAAATAAAATAAAAAAATTGGAAAAGAAAGTAGATATTGGCATTGTTGGCAAGTATTTTAATTTTAAATCATGCCGTGATACCTATATTTCTGTGATTGAGTCTTTGCAACACGCGGTTTGGAGTCAAGATCGGGAAATTAATATCCACTGGTTTGACTCTGAAAAATACGAAAAGGATAAGAAAAATTTGCGTGAGTTAGACGCCATGCAAGGAATTGTTATTCCCGGAGGTTTTGGCAAAAGAGGCACCGAAGGCATGATAATGGCGGCTCAATACGCTCGTGAGCGTAATATCCCTTATTTAGGTTTATGTTTGGGCATGCAAATTATGACAATTGAATTTGCTCGTAATGTTTGTAAATTAAAAGAAGCTAATTCTGAAGAATTAAATTCAAAAACACCGCATCCGGTTATTCATATTATGGAGGAACAAAAAAAGTTAATGGATGAGAAAAAATATGGCGCTACCATGAGGCTTGGATCTTATGATTGCCAGCTATTGTCAAATACATTGGCTAGAGAGCTTTATAAAAAAGAGAAAATTAGCGAACGTCATCGACATCGTTTTGAGTTTAATAATTTATATCGAAAACAAATAGAAGAGGCTGGTTTAAAAGTTTCGGGCGTTAATCCGCAAAGAAATCTGGTTGAAATAGTTGAACTGTTAAGCCATAAATTTTATATTGGCTGTCAATTTCATCCAGAATTTAAATCACGGCCGCTTTGCCCACATCCGTTATTTGTGGGGTTGATAAAAGCGGCGATAAAATAATGAAAATAACCGTAGGGGCAGGTTTTAAACCTGCCCCTACAAAATTTTATCTTCCAGCCAACCTAGCAATAATATTAATTGTCTTCAGAAGAATTACCACGTCCAAAAAAAGGCCGCGGTTTTTTATATAATAAAGATCGTATTCCAATTTGCGTAAGTTTTCATTTATCGATCCGGTATAGCCATGCTTTATTTGCGCCCAGCCGGTAAGCCCAGGTTTTATTAAATGACGTAAAGAATAAAAAGGCATTGTTTCTTTAATAACAGAAACAAATTCCGGCCTTTCTGGCCGGGGCCCTATAATGCTCATTTGTCGTTGCCAAATATTTATAAATTGAGGAATTTCATCTAATCTGGTTTTACGTAAAAATTTACCAACTAATGTGATGCGCGAGTCTTGATAATCAGCAAAGCGTGGGCCGTCTATTTCGGCGCTGCCGTCTTGCCCCAGTGCTTGCATGGTGCGATATTTATAAATAGTAAATATTTTATCCAATAAACCAACTCTAGTTTGGGTAAAAAATATTGGCCCAGAAGAATTTAATTTAATAGCAGTAGCGATAAAAGGAAAAGTGATAATGAAAAATAAGCCCATGATGGTAGCAGCGATTAGATCAAATATAATTCTCGCGCGATCATAAATTTTCTTTTTTTGTTCTTGCAAATTAATAATAAACCAAATAGCTGAAAAAGTAAAAGGCGGGATCCGTTGAGTGATTTCTTCGTAAAATTGAGCTAAGTCAATAACACTAGTTTGTTTAAATAAACCGCTATACAATTCTTGTTGCAGTTCTTTGTTGTTTGCCATGCTTGGAGAGAGAACGATTAGTTGGGGGTTTTGATTGTTATTTTTTTCTTTAACTTCGGCAATATTTTTGCTAATAGGAATATTGGTATCAAAATTTAATATTTTTTCTTCGATAAGTCCTTTGATTACATAACCACGTTGAGGTTCTTTTTCAATAATGCTGATTAATTCTTTTGTCTCGTTGCTCATACCAATAAAAACAATACTTGTTTGTAAAATATTAGTAGAAACAAATTTATTATATAAAAAGCGCCAAATAGACATTATTCCAAAACCAGCAATTGTTGTAAGTAATAAAATCGTTTTGGGCGAAACATTATTATTTGGCTTAACGTAGAAATATAAAATACCTATAATTAGCCATGCCAAAGCAGTAATTAATATTTTTTTAAAAAATATTTTGTTGTTTTTAGCCGAACTTAAATCGTATAAACCAATAATAAAATTTATAATAATCGCTAAAAAAAATAATATAGCCATTGGTTTGATTAATTTTGCTAATTCTATCCCAACACTTTCTAAATTAAGATAACGTAGAATAATAGCCAAATAAAGGCCAATATACAAGGTAAATAAATCTCCAAATATTAATAAGAGTTGTTTTAAACGAGTCATAGAATATTGAGGAAAAGATGGTTTTGGTGTATAGTAATATTAAAATATTAGGATTTAGAATTTTGATTTTATGTCATCATATTATCACAATCATTTGCAAAAAGCAATATTTTGGCTAATTATAGCTACTCTTATCTTTTATCTCTTGCCTGTTAAAGCGAAAGTGCCAAATGACCAAAGATATAGTTGGCAAGAATCTATGTGGAACCAAATTAACGCTCCAAAGGCTTGGGATTTTGCCACTGGCTCTAAACGCGCGGTGGTAGCTATAATAGATATTGGCGTGGATATTAATCACGAAGATTTGGCAAACAATATTTGGATAAATAAAGATGAAATAGCCAATAATGGTATTGACGACGATAATAATGGTTACACAGATGATGTAAATGGTTGGAATTTTGTAGAAAATAATAATCAAGTTTTAGTACCAAATATTAGCGAAATAGAAGATCCGGATATTGTGAGTCATGGTACTATGGCCGCTGGTTTAATAGGCGCTCTGGGAGACAACGATAAGTGGGGGGTAGGCGTTAATTGGTCGGTAAGGATAATGCCTTTACGAGCTATTAATAATAACGGTAGCGGCCATTTTAAAACAGTGGCCACAGCTGTTAACTACGCGGTTGACAATGGGGCAGATGTAATAAACCTGAGCGTTGTTGGAAAAACAGATGATAAAGGATTAAGAGAAAGTTTGGAACGAGCTTATAGTAAAGGTGTGGTAATTGTAACCGCGGCTGGCAATGATGGACGGTCTGGTGAAAACGAAGCGAATCTAAGCATCAAACAGCGTTATCCAATTTGTTTTGATTATGCCGAAAATATAAATTGGTTGTTAGGAGTAACGGCCGTAAATGCTAATGATCGCTTAAGTAATTTTGCCAATTACGGCTCTTGCGTAGATTTGGCTGCTCCTGGTGAAAATATCAATAGCACCTTGTATTATCAGTCAGAAAATTATTATAATGATAAATTTGGCGGTGATTTACAAGGGACTTCTTTTTCTGTTCCTTTGGTGGCTGGCGCGGCTAGTTTGGTAAAGTCGGCGCATCCTAGCTGGTCTGCTAAAGAAATTATCAGTAGCTTATTATTTACTAGCGATAATATAGATGATAAAAATATTTCTTTTGTTAATAAAATAGGCCAAGGAAGATTAAATATAGCTCGAGCTGTTGAAGATGCTTACTTGCGCCCTGTATCCGCGGAAACAATTAAAACAGGTTATACTTTTTTAAACGCAGATAGCACAGGCGAAGTTATTTTTTATGATTTCTCTAGCAGTACTACTAGCGGTGAATTAATAGCCAGGCTTTATAATACAAAAATTATTGATTTATTAGCGGCAGATATTAATGATGATAATAATATAGAATTAGTATTGCTTATCAAGCGTGGCAATTATTATTATGTTCGAATTTTACGTCCAGATGGCGCATTGTGGCGAGAATTTCCACTACTGTCTAATCAAAACGAAAGTTTGGTATATAACAAAGTAAAGGTTTTTTGGGATACCAATAATATTGGTTCTTTAGTGGTAGAATCGCAAAATAAAAATAATAGTAAAATTAAATTAGTTAATTACGAAATTAACGGACAGAAATCAAAAGAATTGGAGCTAAACAAGCCATTACTTTGGACAACAGATAAAGATGGTAATTTAATTATAAGTAGTTTAAATAAAGGCAACTTAACTATTAAAAGTTTAAATTGGGAAGGAAAGGAATTAAATATTTGGCGTTTGGATAAAGTTGATAAAATTTATGATTTGCAAACAGGCAGAATTTGGGGTGGAGAGCGCGACGAAGTTATTTTTTTAGCTATTCAAGGTTCTGAGGTAAAAATGGTAGTGGTTGATTTAGTTAGTAGCAGCTGGTTTGATAAGCAGATAGGAAAAAAAGTTGCAAACGAGAATTGGCATTTGATAGTTGGCCCGTATGGAGAAGTAGTTTTTCCTTACAACAACCAAGACAGCAATCAAGTTATCTATAGTGGCAAAGGACTTTATTTAAAAGAAATTACTTTACCAAAATTAGATAAGCACGTTTGGCTCGTTGGCGCTAGAGAATTATAATTTGGTTGCGAGATTTGCGTGAGAATGATATAATAGTTATTATGAATACTCCTATTTTTGAGAAAAAAAATGTTGTAGTAACTGGCGGCGCTGGTTTTATAGGTTCGCATTTATGCGAGCGATTATTGCGCGAAGCCAAAGTTATTTGTCTAGACGATTTTTCTAATTCTCATTCTTCTAATATCAGTCATTTATTGCAATATCCAGATTTTGAATTTATAAAATGCGATGTAAACCAGCCGATTGATTTAGAGAAATATCCAGAATTAGAAAAATTTAAAGTTAAATTTCAAGGTATTCAAGAGATTTACCATCTGGCTTGTCCTACTAGCCCGCATGATTTTGAGAAATTAAAATTATATTCTTTGTGGGCAAATTCTTTGGCAATGCTCAATACGCTTGATTTGGCAGTAAAATATCGTGCTAAATATGTTTTTACTTCTAGTTCGGTTGTTTACGGAGATGCCACCGAGGACAAGCAATTTTTCAAAGAAACAGACGAAGGTATTGTGCATCATTTATCTCCTAGAGCTTGCTATGACGAAGGTAAGCGTTTTGCCGAAACTTGCGTAGAAACTTATCGTCAGGTTTATGGTATAGACGCCAAAATCGCGCGTATTTTTACCACCTATGGGCCACACATGAGATTATTTACCGGGCAATTAATTCCCGATTTTATCGTTGGCGCCTTAGAAGGTAAAGAAATAATCATTTATGGCGATCAAGATTTTTCTACTTCATTATGTTATGTCACAGATATTAGCGATGGTCTAACAAGATTAATGGCTAGCGAGCCAGAAATTAAGCTAGTTAATTTGGGCGTTGACCAAATTGTTAAACTAACAGAAGTGGCGGAAATGATAATTGAGATGACTAATTCTACTTCAAAAATTGTTTTCGCCGATCCACTGCTTTTTTTAACGCGTAAAGGAGCACCTGACTTGACTTATGTTAAAGAAGCTTTGGGTTGGATGCCTTTGGTGCGATTGCGCGATGGTTTGGCAAAAACAATTGATTATACGATAGCTAATAGGGAAGCGTTGGTGTTTAATCACCAGTCATAAATTCAAATCATAATATACACCAGCGGATAATACATCTTTTATTGGAAAAAAGCAGTCGGAAAACTTTTAGCGCCAAATATATATTGTTTTTTTAGCGTCAAGACTCCTTCGCCCTGTCCCGCCTTTGGCGGGACGAGCTCAGTCGCCCTTCCGAGGGCTTCCATTGCCGCTAAAAAAACAATATATATTTGGCTTATAAAATAGTGTTTTTTTCTGGCGTGACGCATATGGTAACGATATGACAAATGTTTTTATTATCATTCCCGCTTATAATGAAGAAAAAAAAATCGGTCGCGTAATTCGCGACCTTTTTGAACATGGGCCTAAATTGGCGCCGATGTCGGTGATATTAGTTGATGACGGATCCAATGATAGTACGGGCGAGATAGCAGAAAAAGCAGGCGCTGTTGTTTTAAAACACGAAATAAATAGAGGGCAGGGGGCGGCGTTACAAACCGGGCATGAATACGCTTTTACTTGTGGCGCAAAGTTGGTAATAGATTTTGACGCTGATGGGCAGTTTAACCCGTTGGATATCGCGCCAGCTTTAGAAGCAATGGAAAAGCAAAAAATAGACGTTGTTTTAGGTTCTCGTTTTTTGGATAATCGATCGCGAATTCCTTGGTTGAAAAAATATGTTATTTTGCCTTTTAGCCGTTGGTTGAATTATTTATTTACCGGCGTTAAATTAACCGACGCGCACAATGGTTTCCGTATTTTATCACGGCGGGCTTTAGAAATAATTAATGTTAGTCAAGATAAGATGGCGCACAATACAGAGATTGTCAGACAAATTAAAAAGCATCAATTAAAATTTATTGAATTTCCGGTTGAAGTGAGGTATAGTGAATTTGGACAGGGGATTGGTGGGGGGATAAAGATAATCTGGGAGTTACTATTAGGGAACTTTAATTAGTTGCCGAAATAAACATTGATTTAACTTAAATTAAAATATGTTGCTTATTCAATTTATCTTAGTCATTTTTTTTGGCATCGCTGTTATTAAAGTTATTGGGCGTTACAAAGCCAATGATTTGCGTATTGGTGGCATGATTTATTGGATTTTATTCTGGTTAGTCGCTGGCGTGGTAGTTGTTTTGCCTGACACAACCTTTTATTTTGCTCGCGCGTTAGGTGTCGGTCGTGGCGCGGATTTGGTAGTTTACGTGGCGTTGGTAACAATATTTTTTATGATTTTTAGATTATTAATAAAAATAGAAAAATTAAATAAAGATATTACCAAGTTGACAAGAAAAATGACGTTGGATGAGAAAAAGAGCTTAAAATAAAAGTTTAGAATTTATGAAAATAGCGCATGTCATATCAACTTTTCCACCTCGCGTTGGCGGTATGGGAGAGGTTTGTTATGAAGAAGCGAAACAATTGACTAGCGCTGGGCACGATGTCGCTGTTTTTACAATGCGCTATGAAGTTGAAGACCCCCCCTTGCCCCCCCTTGATAAGGTGAGGATAACTGGCGCAGGAGTTCTGGGGGTAACCAGATTGAAGCCATGGCTAAGACAAGGAGATGGTGGTTGGCTACCACAATTATTTTTTAAGTTAAAAAATTTTGACATAATTCATCTCCACTTTCCTTTTTACGTTAGTGCCCATTGTGTTTTGTTGGCCAAATGGTTTAGAAAACAAAAATACGTGGTAACTTATCATATGGACGCGCAGTCAAACGATTTAGGTAAAAAAATAATCCAGCGTATTTATGATTTTATTTTTGCCAAGTTAATTTTTAAAAACGCGGAAAAAATAATTGTAGTTGATAAAGAATATTTTAAAAAATCGTGTTTTAATAAATATGTAACCGAAGATAAATTAATAGAAATTCATAATGGGGTTAATATAGAAATATTTCGGCCATTACACGTAGAAACGCAAGATTTTGCTTCTCTACAAAAGACAATATTATTTGTTGGTAATCCTCTGCCAGTCAAACGTCTGGATTTATTGTTGCAGGCGTTAAAAATAATTGATGATAAAAATGCCAGGCTCTTGGTGGTTGGCGATGGCTACGCGATAGAAAAATATAAGAAAATGGCCAAAGAGTTGGAATTAGAAAATAGAGTAAAGTTTGTGGGCGCTTGTGTTGAAAAAAATAAATTAGCTCAGTATTATAATTCTTCTTGGTGTACCGCGATACCTTCGGCATCGGAATCTTTTTCTTTGGTGGCTTTGGAATCTTTGGCTTGTGGTTGTCCGGTAATAGCCAGTAATATACCGGGTATTAATGGTCGGATAATGGACAGGGTTGATGGTTGGCTGGTTAATGATAGTAGTGCTCAAGAATGGGCCAATGTTTTAAATAGAGTTTTATTATTATCAGTAGAGAGAAGAAAAGAAATGGGGGAGGCGGGGAGGAAGAAAATTTTGGCGGAATATGGGTGGGACAAGCATATAAAAAATTTGTTAGAGGTTTATCGCGTTATTAACGCCTAAATGTTATAGGAACATTACTTTTTATTTGCCTCGTATATATTAATTTTATAACTGCGCACATGTCTTTTAATTACGAACAATCTATTTGGGGCAAAGGTATTGCCAGTTTAAATTGGGCTGATCCGACTAGCTTTCGTCTGCGCCAAGCTTTGGCAGCTATTAAGAATTTGCCGGCTAATAACAGGGTGCTAGAAGTTGGTTGCGGAGCCGGTCAGTTTATAAGGGCAATCAAAAGATGTCGGCCGGACTTAACTTGTTGTGGGTGCGACATTAGCCGACAGGCCATTGAAATGGCAAGGTCAGGGGAATGTGAAAAGGGGAATGTAGAAAGGGGAGTAGATTACGCGTTGTCGGAAGTGGAAAGATTGCCCTATGATGATAGTAGTTTTGACGGAGTGTTTATTTTTGACGTTTTGGAGCACGCGAGTAATCCCCAAGCGCTAGTTGGTGAAATAAAAAGAGTGTTAAAACCAAATGGCATTTTTTATTGTTATGTTCCTTGCGAAGGTGACTGGCTGTCTGTTTGGAATTTAAGAAAAAAATTAGGAATAAAAGTAGATTTAACAGAAAAATACGCCGGTCATATAAATAAATTTTCTAGAAAGAGTTTTTTTCAATTATTAAAAAAAGCCGATTTTAATATTGTTAATATTCGTTATAGCGAGCATGTTTTGGGCCAGTTGTTAGGTTTGGTGGTTTTTAAAATGATGGATAAGATGGCTAAAAAGCAAAAATTAAGTCAGTTGAATAATGAACAGTTTTTTAATGCTATTAACGCCAAGCAAGGAAAAAAGTTTGGTTTTTTAAAAAAAATAATAAACACGCTGATTAATTTAGAGAGTTTTTTGTTTTGTCGAGTGCCAACAGCGAACACGCATATTTTAAGTCATAAATCTTAAAGTGCGCGTCAATATATGAAAATTATCCACATCGTTCCAGCCGCTTTTAATTATTTTGATGATATCAAACATTCCGCTTTTGGTATAATAGAAAAATTGGCTGATTATGGAATAGAATCAAAAATAATTACTTTGCAGTATGGTGTTGCTACTAAACAAGAAAAAGGTGAAATTTCTGGGCCAAGCGGACCGGCGCCTTCTTATAAATATCATGGTTTGCAATCCCTCAGCCAAGCCTTTCAAACTTTGTCTGAATATGATATAATACACCTCCATTGTCCATTTCTGGGAGCGGCTGGAAAAATAATAAGTTGGCAGAAGAAATTTCCTAACTTACCGGTAATAATTACTTATTATCGCGAAGTTAAATTAGAGGATTTTTTAAGTGTTTTTATTAGTCTTTACAATACTTATTATTTACCAAAGATTTTTTCACAAGCTAAAGTAATAACCTGTTTTTCTGAGCAAAAATTTAAGTTTCGCTCAATAAACCGCCAGAAAGTAGTTGGTTTGTCGGTAGAACAACCACAAAAATTTATGAATGAACAGGGCGAGCTCTTGACGGAAAATGTATATGAGGTAAAATTAAAAAAGGAAAAGACACATTTGATATCAGTGGATAGGTTAGTAGAAATTTATAGTTTGTTATAAATTTATTTATTATTTTAAATATTTATATTTTATGGAAAACAAAAAAACATTTTTTGCCAATTTAGAACCAAAAAGCGCCTTAATTATTGGCTTGGTTGCCGGTGTGTTAGTACTTTGTGCTATGGGTTTTATTGTTATGCTAGTGGTATATTTTGGTAATGGTAGCAAAACTAGCGCTACCACAACTGTTTCTCAAACTAGTACCAACAGCAACACGGCAACAGTTAGTGTTACAAAAACCGCCAAACCGAAAGCAGAACTATTTATTATGTCTTATTGCCCCTATGGTTTACAAATGGCCAAAGCCTATTTGCCGGTAATGACATTACTCAAAGATAAGGCTGATTTAAGTATTAATTTTGTTAGTTACGCCATGCACGGTAAAAAAGAGATAGACGAGAATAATCGCGAATATTGTATTCAGAGCGAGCAGAAAGATAAATTTGTTAGCTATATGAATTGTTTTACAGCCAAAGATGATTATAAAACATGTTTAAGTACTGCTGGCATAAACGAAAGTAAATTAAGTACTTGTGTTAGTAGTTTAGACACAAAATACAGTATTACAAAAAAATATAACGATCAAACTACATGGTTAAGCGGCACATATCCACTTTATCCAGTAGAAGATAGTTTAAATACTAAATATGGCGTGCAGGGTTCACCAACATTAATTATCAATGGCGTTGAGGCGCAGACAGATCGTAATCCAGAAGCAGTTAAAAAAGCAATTTGTGGCAGTTTCACTAGTGCGCCTAGCGAATGTAATACTGTTTTAAGTTCTGCTTCGGCTGTAGCCGGTTTTGGCACCGGGACAGGCGCAGACACAACAGGGGTGGAGTGTGAGAGCTAATTAATATAATTGATCTAAAAATTTAAAATTAACAATATGGGTAAATTTAACAAAGGATTAGTGCTGGGCGGGGCATTGGGCGCGATTTTAATGTGGCTAAACGCCACGCCAAAAGGCAAAGAAATGCGCGCTAAATTAATGGAACATTTAGATCCATTGTATTGTCAGCTTAAAGAAAGTATTAAACAATTAGAAGGCCCGACAAAAGAAATGTATGATGCTTTGGTAGAACGGGCAGTAGAAGAATACGCTGGAAAGAAAGAATTAGCCGTGGAAATAAAAAATGCGTTGGTGAAGAAATTAAAGAAGAAGTGGAAAGAGGTAGAGAAGGAAATAAAGATTTAGGATTTTTTAATATCTTCTATTGTTAGCTGTAATTCTCTGTTGCCGTTCCATTCGTTTACGCCAACAGTAAAGACCATATCAATTTTATCGCCTTGTTTTAAATTATTTTTCCAGTCAATTGGATGACGGTTTGTGTCGCCCAAGCCAAAACCAATTGTTTTGCGTACCATGTAAGAATTGTGTTTTACCATGATGCGTAAATGTTTGCCATCTTGGCCAACCGGGTTAATATTAACAACAGTTAAGTTATAGGCGGCGTACTTGGGCTCTTCGTTACTTTGACCAAATGGTTCAAATTTTTGTAATAAATCATAAAGTTTCCAGTCCACTTCTTCTAATTTTACTTCTGTATCAATATTAGTTTGTGGCACTAATTCTATGTTTGTTAGTTGACTAGAGGCTTTATTTAAAAGAGCTTTTTTAAATTCTTCTAGCTTATCTTTGCTGATCAGACTAAAACCACAAGCTTGCGGGTGGCCGCCAAATTTAGAGAAAAATTGTGGCATGTCTTGCAAGCCGGCTATTAAATTAAATTCAGCTATACTACGGCCGGACCCACAGATTTCTTCTTCGTTTTCTGTCATAACCAGTATTGGTTTATAAAATTCATCTTTTAATTTTCCAGCCACTAATCCTAGAATTCCTGTTGGCCAGTTTTTATTTAAAACAAACAAAATAGGATTATTTTCTTGAGCAGTAATTTTTATCTGCTCTCGCGCTTGTTTGGTAATTTGATCGGTAAGTTGCTGTCTGTCGGAATTATTTTTATTTAATTGCAGGGCCAAATTTTTGGCTTCTGATTCGTTTTCAGCCATCAGTAAAGCAAAGGCTGTATTAGCATGATCCATGCGGCCAGCGGCATTTAGGCGCGGCACTATTTGAAAACCAACAGAATGAGTATCTAAAAATCCTCTTTTAGGTTTTCCTTCTTCATCCATAATACCAGCGGCAACGCACAAGTTTTTTAATCCCAAGTTTTTGGTTTTGTTAAGTACGGTTAGGCCGTAGCGAACCAAAGTTCTTGATTCACCTAAAAGTGGCACCATATCGCCAACAGTGGCGATTGCCGCCAAATCCAAGAGCCATTTTTCAAAAGCTTCATGTGTTTGTCCGTCTGGCAGAACGGTATTGGTAGCTTTATGTTCTTTTAATATTGCTTGTACTAATTTAAAGGCAACTCCGCCGCCGCATAATCCCTTATCTGGATATTTTTCTGTTGGCAAAAGTGGGTGAATTATCGCGTCTGCCGGCGGAATCTTGTTTGGCACGGTATGATGGTCGGTAATAATTATTTGCATGCCTAGTTTTTTGGCATTAACTATTTCTTCATAATTACTTACTCCGCAATCACAAGTGATTATTAAATCTGTTTTTTGCTTGTGAAGTTCTTTTACAGTGTTTAAATTCAAACCATAGCCGTCTATTTCGCGATGTGGCAGAAATACGTTGATATTTTTGCCACCTATTTTTTTTAGAGTTGTAATAATCAGCGCGGCGGCGCAGACGCCATCGGCATCATAATCACCATGGACAACGATTCTTTTTTGTTGTTCAATAGCGGTAAAAATTATTTTTATAGCCATTTCCATTTCTTTGAATAAAAAAGGATCGTGGAGATCTTGCAAGTAATCCGGATTTAAAAATTCATCAATCTGTTCTTGACTACGTAAATTTCTATTCCAAAGCAACCGTGTGATAATAGGCGGTAATTCGGGGTGATTATTAATAAATTCTGTTGGCGGAGAGGGGAGAAAATTCCAACGCATAAAAATGTAGGGTAATTCCCTTTACTGCAAGGCTGGCAACATTGAAAACATCACCATGGCGATGATGCCTAAAATAGAAATTAAAATCCAAATGTGTTTGATTGTTTTTTGTTTCATAAACTATATATTTTATATAGACGTACTTAAATGTTGTTTGTTGTGCCAGCGGACACATGTATCTTTTTTTGTAAAAAAGCAGTTATCCGTTTGCCTTTTTGCCTACGTTTCACTACGGCAAAAAGTTTTCCGACTACTTTTTTACAAAAAAAGATACATGTGTCCGCTGGCAAGAAGTGCGCTCTTTATGATATTTTTTATCTCTTTAATACCGCCAAATAAGCTTCTGCCGGTATATCTACTTTGCCTTTACTCATAGCCAGCATGCGTTTTTTCCCTTTTTTTTGCTTTTTTAGTAGTTTCATTTTACGCGTAACATCGCCGCCATATAATTTGGCTGTAACATCTTTGCGCAAAGCGGATAATTTTTCGGCCGCGATTATTTTACCGCCAATAGCCGCTTGGATTTTTAAAACAAATTGTTGCTTGGGCAAAGTTTCTTTTAGGGTTTCTACTATTTTTTTACCCATTTTATAAGCTTCGTCGCGCCAAACAAGAGTAGCCAGAGCTTCTACAGGTTCTTCGCCAATTAAAATATCAAGTTTTACCACGTCTGTTTGTTCGTAATTTTTGAATTCGTAATTCATAGAAGCGTATCCAGAAGTAGCGGTTTTTAGTTTATCATAAAAATCGGTAATAAGCGACGCTAGCGCTATTTCGTAGTGCAGTAACGCTCGTTGATTATTGCCAGCGCTTAAATACTCGGTATTAAAATATTTTCCTTTTCGCTCCGAAACCAAAGCCATGACATTACCAATAAATTCTTGCGGGGTGATAACATCTAATTTCATTATTGGTTCTAAAACTTGTTCGATGTAATTTGGATCGAGCATTTCTTGCGGGCTATGAATAGTTATTTGTTCGTTATTTTTTTTGTTAATTTTATAGGCAACACTAGGGACAGTAATAATTATTTCTAAATTATGTTCACGTCGAAGTCGCTCACGGAAAATATCCAAATGCAATAATCCCAAAAAGCCACAACGAAAACCAAAGCCCAGGGCCAACGATTGCTCGGGTTCGTAGGATAAAGACGCATCACTTAGTTTTAATTTATCCAAAGCATCGCGTAATTCTTGGTAAGCGTCGCCCTCTTTGGGGAAGATGCCGGCAAAAACCATTGGCTTAACTTCTTTATAACCAGGAAGAGGTACAGCATTGCCTTGCGGGGAGTTTACCGCCATAGTGTCACCCACGCGGCATTCTTGCAAATCTTTTAATCCAGTTACTACGTAGCCAATTTCGCCATTGTCTAATTTTTCGGTTGGTTTAAATTTGGGCGCGTAATGACCCAGCTCTAAAATTTCTGCTTGCGTTTTGGTGCCAAAGAAAAATATTTTTTCGCCTTTTTTTAATTGGCCGTCTACTATTCTAATAGAAGTTATTACACCTTTGTAGTCGTTGTATTCAGAATCAAAAATTAAAGCGCGAGTTGGCTTGTTGTTATTATCTTTTGGTGGCGGCACTCTTTCTATAACAGCATTTAGAATCTCGGCCACTCCTTGGCCGGTTCTGGCCGATGCCAGTAAAATATCTTTTTCTTCGCAACCCAATAAATGAATTATTTCTTCTTTAGTTTTTTCTACATCGGCAATTGCCATATCAATTTTATTGATGACCGGTATAATGGTTAGATTTTGTTCAAGGGCTAAATATAAGTTGCCAATAGTTTGCGCTTGTACTCCTTGAGTAGCATCTACCAACAAAATAGCGCCTTCTACAGCTGCTAGCGAACGAGAAACTTCGTAGTTAAAATCAACATGGCCAGGAGTATCAATTAGATTAAGAGTGTAATCAGTTGTAGTAGAAAGCGATGTGTAGTTCATTCTTACCGGCGTTAGTTTGATAGTAATGCCACGTTCACGTTCTAGATCCATAGAATCTAAAAGTTGGCTTTGCATGTCTCTTTTAGAAACAGTGTTAGTAAATTCTAAAAAACGATCCGCTAATGTGGATTTACCATGATCAATATGGGCAATAATACAGAAATTTCTTATATTTTGGTTCATGTAAAATTTTAGGTTTTTGTTTCTATAATTTCTGACACGCCTTTTAATTTAAGCCAACGGCGTTTGAATGATTGTAGAAAGTGAATAAACTCCGGTATTTGTAAAAGATAGCAGATTAAACTATAAACCGCAAGACCGGCAATGCCAGCAATAAATCCTTGGGCTAGAATTCCCCAAAAATATTCTTGGTTAAATAATTTTGCTAGCGGGTATTTGGCGAATTGGATAGTTAAGCCCATTATTAAGCCAGCGATACCAAGGCGAATAAACGAAGAGACGATAGTTTCGAGGTTACTTTTGTTAACGGATTCTTTACCCCGATTAAGTTGAGGGTCAGGATGATAATAGAGAGTTCCGTATAAATAACCAGCCAATAATAACATGTTAACAATCGCGCCAACAGATATTGCCAGCGCTAGGCCAGACACACCCAGTTTGTCTTTAAATACCAAAGCGGCGATAATACTTATTAGTTCCGCGATAACCCCAATGACAAACGGTGTTTTAGTGTTGTTGAGGGCGTAAAAAGTTCTGGCAAACAAAGGGATAAGCGATTGAGCAAACAAGCTTAAAGAAAACATGGCCAAGGCATCGGCAGTATGTATGGTAGCGGCCCAATTAAATAATCCGTGCCCAAGTATAACGCGCACTATTTGTGCCCGCAAGAGGGCGATAATAATAGATATAGGAATAATGAGAAAAAGGATTTTTTTAATCGTTGCTGATAGGTGGTTTATAAATTCTTCTAAATTGTTTTTAGCTATTGCCGCGGACATTACCGGAAAAACCGCCATGGCAAAAGGCAAGCCTACAAGCCCCAGAGGGACAGTTTGCAGATTGTTAGCGTAATTAAAAATAGTAATACTGCCAGCAGGCAGCAAAGAAGCGATAACAGTAAATACCACTAAATTTATTTGGCTGACAGCCAGCCCCAACGTCCGCGGTATCATTAGCTTTCCAATAGCCCAAGTTTCTTTATCACGCCAGTTTAAATAAAATTGCCAATGGTAGCCATTTTTATAAGCGCTATAAAGCTGTAAAGAAAGATGCATGGCGGCGCCTAAAACAACCCCCCAGGCAACTCCCATTGGCCCTAGCCAACGCGTTAGAACAACTACGCCAATAATAATGCCAATGTTATAAAATATAGGCGCGACAGAGGTAAAAAAGAAACAGCGTAAAGATTGCAAAACACTGCCTAATACCATTGATAAACTTAATAAAAAAATTGAGCCAAACATGACGCGTGAAAAAGAAACAGCCAGCTCTTTGGTTGCCGCGTTAAATCCAGGGGCGATATATGGTATTAAAGTTGGCATAAAAATAATTCCCAAAATAGAAATTACAGCCATTAAGATGCCAATAATATTTATGATATTGTTTGCCAATCGCCAGGCGGGTGTTTTGTCTTTGTCAGCTAATAATTTTGTGAAAGTTGGTATAAAGCCAGCGCTTAGAGCGCCTACTATCAGTAAGTTATAAACCAAGTCTGGAATTTTAAAGGCAACATAATAAGCATCCATTATAGGCCCTGCTCCAAAATGGCTGGCAAAAATATTATCACGCAACAAGCCAATAAGGCCGCTGACTAAAGAAGCACCAGAGATAATTATGGCGGCGCCGGTAATGGATTTGGATTGTGAATTGAGAATATTTGATAACATGAAGATGTGCTTAATTTTTGTAGGGGCAGGACATGTCCTGCCCCCTACTTCCGAATTATTTATTGGTTGTTGTCGCGAAATAATTTACCGTTAGCATGGCGTAGCTAATGTCTGTATCTTCGCCAGCTTCAATATAAAATGAGCCAGAAGTATCTCCGCGACTAAAGGAAAATTGTTTTATTTTTTCTGTCTCACTGTCGGCGTTGATAGTAAAATTGTTTTTATTTAGTTCTATTTTGTAATATGATAAGACAAAATCCAGCTCGGCGTCTAGCGTACCCCATTTGACAGTAACTACGTCTCTTTGATCGCTTATTGGAGTATTAATTATATTCCAGACTTGGCCGACAGTATAAGCGCGATTGGTATTAAAATTAGTTGGCGTATTATGCGTGTTTTTGTCCAAAGCCAACAATAATGGCGATAGGATGATTTTGGGGAAAATAGCCGCTATTTCTATAGCGCGATTTTTGTATTTACCAGAAATAAAAGTTATACTTTCTATATTGTCTTTATCATAAACAGGAATTTCTTTGGGAAAATTTTCTGGCACGGATTTTAAATCTTGCGGACCAACGCCGATAACTATTTTTAAAATAACTACTAGGATAATAAAGAGAAATAACAAACAACCGCAACCTCCAAGGCAGCTTCTTTTGATAGTAGAGAAAGTGGAATATTTTCTGGTAAGTTCTTCTAGCGGTGGTTCTTTAATTTGTACATCTTTGATAAGATCACGGCGCATAAGTTTATTATATTTTATCAAGAAACAATGGTTTTGTATAGGAGAGAAAGTGTGGTATGATATATTATCCGCTGGTGTGAAGCATGTAGTTTAATATAAATAATTTATGTTTCTTTCTTTTTTTGGCGCGGCAGGCGAGGTAACTGGTTCGTGTAATTTATTAGAGACAAAGGACTATAAAATTTTGATTGATTGCGGCATGTTTCAGGGGAGTGAGTTTAGTGATAAAAAAAATCATCAGGAATTATCATTTAATCCCCAAGAATTAAGCGCGGTAATAGTCACTCATGCGCATTTAGACCATGTTGGTCGTCTGCCATTACTTATTCGCGGCGGTTATCAAGGACCGATTTACGCCACGCAGCCTACAATAGAATTGGCCAAATTAATTTTAGAGGATGCTTTACAAGTAATGGAAGAAAATTATTTGCGTTTTGGTTCGCCAGTTTTGTACGATATGATAGAAGTGGCAAAAACCTTACAGCAATTTAAGGCAGTGGAGTATGGAGAAGAGGTGTCACAACACAATGGCAGCTTTACTTTTCACGACGCGGGTCACATCTTTGGCTCAGCGTTTGTAGAAATTAATATCGAAGGTAAAAAAATTGTTTTTTCTGGCGATATTGGAAACGAGGATATGCCGATTGTTAAAGATTCCGAAGTTTTGCCAGAAGATGTGGATGTTTTGGTTTGTGAATCTACTTATGGCGGGCATATTCACGAAGCTAATACTTTTGAACAGCGAGAAAAAATAATTAAAAAAATAATAACAGAATCTTTAAAACATAAAGGCGCGATACTCATTCCATCTTTTGCTTTAGAGCGCACGCAAGAGTTGTTGTATATTTTAAATGATTTAGTGGACCGTCAGCATATTTTGCCAAATGTGCCAATATTTTTAGACAGTCCATTGGCTATTAGAGCTACCAGAGTATATCGTAAGTATCCTCGTTATTACGATAAACAGGCAACAGAGTGGTTTAAAGAAGACAAAGATCTTTTTTCTTTTCCAGGCCTTACTTATTGCGAGAACAAAGAAGAATCAAAAAAAATAAATCATGTTCCTTGTCCCAAGATTATTATCGCCGGGGCAGGCATGATGAACGGCGGCCGAATTTTGCACCATGCCTTGCGTCATCTTACGGATCCAGAAAGCACGTTATTATTTATTGGTTATCAGGCTACAGGCACGCTTGGGCGGAAAATTTTAAACGGCCAGTCGCCAGTTAATATTTTGGGTGAACACATACCAGTTAAGTGTAATATTAAAGCGATTGGCGCTTTATCGGCGCACGCCGATCAAAATCGGTTGTTGTCTTGGGTTGGTTCGGCAGACGGTAAAAAAGGACCTCAGAAAATATTTTTAAATCATGGCGAGCCAAAAGAAGCAATGGCGCTTTCGGCACTTTTGAAGGAAAATTTGGGGGCAAAGGTGGTGTTGGCAGAAATGGGGAAAAAAATAAAAATTTAATTATAATATTACGCGTAAATAACGCTGGTTTATCCACACCTTACTTAAAAGTGTGGTTTTTTGTTTTATTTTAGCCAAAAAATCGTTGGCTTTTTTTGGGTTTAAGTGTTGACGAGTGTTTTGAAGTGGGGTATAATGGATTGTAGTGGGGGAAAGTGGAACCACGAATCTTTTCACGAATTTACACGAATCACGAATTATGAAGGAGGGAAAAATAATTTTCAAAAAAGAAAGTTATGATCTTGTTGGTTGTGCGTACAGTGTTTATAACAGTTTGGGTTATGGTTTTCATGAGAAATATTACCAACGAGCGTACGCTATTGAATTAGAAAAAATTGGTTATTATCACACAAGAGAAGTTAAAGTTGATGTAATTTACAATAAAAATAAAATAGGAAAATATTATTTAGATTTTTTAGTTAATAATTTAATTATAGTAGAAATAAAAGTTGGTAGTAATTTTTATTTTACCCATATTAGGCAGGTTCTTTCTTATTTAAAGGTAACAAATAAAAAATTAGGAATAATTATTTTATTTACACCGCAGGGCATTAGAATAAAAAGAATAATAAATTAACATTATTGATTCGTGTAAATTCGTGTAAAAATTCGTGGTTCTATGTTTATTGGAGAGTACGCGCACAACCTAGACGACAAAGGACGTTTGGCCGTACCGGTCAAGTTTCGTCGTGAACTATTAAAAGGCGCTGTGGTAACGCGAGGACTAGATAATTGTTTGTTTTTATACACCAAAACAGAATGGCAAAAGTTAGCGGATAAATTAGCGGCTCTGCCAATTAGCCAAGCTAACAGCCGGGCGTTTAGTCGTTTGATGCTGGCTGGGGCAATGGATATGGAAATAGACAAGCAAGGCAGAATTGTTTTGCCGGAATATTTGCGAGGTTTTGCCGGGTTGAAAAAAAATGTTATTGTCGCTGGTCTTTACAATAGAATAGAAATTTGGGATCAGGAAAATTGGGATAAATATAAAACACAGACAGAGAGTCAGAGCGGGGAGATAGCGGAGAGAATGGGGGAATTGGGAGTATGATGCGTCACACACCAGTATTACTTAACGAGGCAATTCAATCTCTACAACTAAAACCCGGAATGAACGTTGTTGATTGTACTTTGGGTGATGGGGGGCACGCGGAGGTTGTTTTAGGAAAAATAGGATTAAAAGGAAAGTTGTTAGGAATAGACGCGGATGTTGAAGGTCTATTGCGAGCTAAAAGGTTTTTATACAAATTCGATAAACAATTAATAGTAGTCAGAGATAATTTTGTTAATTTAAAACAGATTTTAGAGAAAAATAATTTTGGGCCAGTAGGCGCGATTTTAATGGATTTGGGCTGGTCTAGTCAGCAATTTGCGGAACGAGAAAGAGGATTTAGTTTTTTAAAGGATGAGCCGCTTGATATGAGATATGAAACAGGGAGAGGAAAGACCGCTACTGAGATTATAAATAATGAAAGCGAGGAAGAATTGGAGAAAATATTTCATTTGTATGGTGAGGAAAGATTGAGTCGGGAGATTGCTCGGGCGATCGTAGAAACTAGAAAGAAAAAAATAATAGAAAAAACAAGTGAGTTGGCAGAAATTATAATGGAGGTTTATGGCGGTAAACGTGGGGCTATTCACCCGGCAACAAAAGTGTTTCAAGCTTTGCGTATCGCGGTTAACGATGAACTTGAGGTATTAAGACAAGCATTGCCTCAAGCCGTTGATTTACTTGTTCCAGAAGGCAGATTGGCGGTAATTAGCTTTCATTCTTTGGAAGATAGGATAGTCAAGCAATATTTTCGGTCTATTGATAATAAAACAGCAAAAATAATTACAAAAAAACCGTTAGTGCCAAGCAGAGTGGAAGTTAAAAATAATCCGCGGGCCAGGAGCGCGAAGATGAGGGTTGTTGAAAAGATTTAGTAAAAAAGTAAGTATATTTTAACCTTAGAAAATTATGTCTATTAAACGTCAACTTCAATTTCAGTATCGTCATTTTATTCAGGCAATCTACACTTGGCAATTGCCGCGCTGGCTAACTTGCCCAGCTACTCGCTTGTTACTGCTACTTACAGTAGTTATTTTTGGCTCGGCATATATTGTTAAAACCGCTTCTTCGGCCGCCGGTGGTTATAAAATTTATGATTTAGAAAATGAGATAAGTTTTTTGGAGTCTGACATTAAAAAATTGGAAGTAGAAATCGCTGATAATAGTTCGCTGTATAATATTCAAAAGCGTTTGTCAAACGTGAGCATGGTAGCGGTTGGGAAGATAACATATTTTGACGCTATGGATAAAGCGATGGCAAAGAGGTAAAAAAAAATTTTAACATTACCGTCATTTGGCGGTTTTTTGTTTTTGGGGATAACTATTGGAAAAAAGTCGTATTTGTGCTATTATATAAATAATTTAAAATAGCAAAAACTAAATAGTATTTTCGCGGTCTATAAAAAGAAATATTTAGTTTTTGTTATTTAATATTTTATATTTAATTTTAATTTTATGGCTCAACAAATGCCCAAGTTGGATTTTTTAGTGGAATATATTTTGGTTCTTTTAGAGGAAAATAAAATTAATCTAACCGAAGAGCAACAAAAGGTATATGTGCCGCAAATTTTAGCGCAAGTGGAATTACGTTTGGGTTTGGAAATTTTTCCTAAATTAAACGACAGCCAAAAAGATAAATTTACAAAATTAATGAATGATGCCAATACCACAGCAGACCAGTGGAAGGATTTTTGGTTTTCTTCGGTGCCTACCTTTGAAGAAGACGTTAAAAAAGTGTTAATGAATTTTAGCGATAAAGTGAGACAGATTTTGGGGTAAAATGTAGGGGCAGGTCGCGACCTGTTCCTACATAGTATTTTCATTTATGCCATCTCTAAATAATGATGACAGCCAAGATTTAGAAATGCGCTACGAGCGACTGTCTTTTTTGTATAGTCAATTAAAGAGTGAATTAAAAGAATTGCAGAATCGGGGATTAGCTTTAAAAAAAGAAATATCACAAGTTGTGGACCAAGAAAAAATGTCCGCTATTTTGACTAAATTAAAAAGTAACCAGTAAAAAATATGTCTAGAAAAAAAACAACAGATGGTGAAGGGCCAAACAAAGACGGTAAAGAAAAGAAATCAACAGTAGTTAGAACAGAAGCGATTAGGCCAGAACTAGTAGAACAAAAAGCACGTGTTGAAGATAAAATTTTCGAAGTAGAACAAAAGTTGGGGGATTTACAACAAGAGACTTGGCATTTTCATGATGAATTAAAAGCGATGAGAGCAGAGTTAAAGAAAAAAGGCGTCGAAAGTTCTGGCGCAAAATTACAAACATTACACGAAAGAGCGGCTGATTTAGAAGCTGAAGTAGAGACATATTTAGGCAAAGTTAATGAAAAATTGGGTAGAGAAGACCAGCTACCTTTGGTTGCCACAGTAAATAACGAAGTTTTTGATTTAGAAAAAAAATTAGAAGAGTTAAAAGACAAGTTGGGGGCAACAGGAAAACCAGAAGAAACAGAAGCGCTTTTAGGGCAAATAGAAATAGATATTGAAGATCAAAGAAAAAATCTAAAAAATTTAGTCAAAGATGTCGCTAAAGGAAGATATAGTAAAACCAGTTATAAGGAATTTTTAAAAGTTATTAATTTTTATCGTCAGGAAAGCAGAAAAGTTAAAAATAATATTTTTACTTTAAACGTGGGTGGACATAAAGGAGATTATGGCTACGAGGATGTTGACGCTCGTTCAAGCGCACCCGAAGAACAGGGTATTGTTGTTACCGGAGAAGAACGAGACGTCGAAGCAGAATTATTAGTAAAAGCAAGAGATCCAAGAAATAAGCCCAGGATGGTAACGGAAGCGCGTCCCGCAAAAGAGAAATTACGTATTTTAGCAGAGCAACAAGAAGATCAAATAAACGGAAATATAAAGGCGGCAGAAGACATGGGGGATGAAGATATAGGAGGCGCAAAAATAACCCGCGTGTCTGGTGAAACAGGGGATTATCATAGAGATCAAGAACAAAGAAATACTCACGAAAGAGTTGAAGCAGGAATTAGAGAATTACAAATTTTGTGGACAGATTTAAAGCCTGGCATGGAACAAGGTGTGGTTGCTTTGAAAGAAAAAGTTGATAGCGATGAAACATTAGCCAAGGCAAAAATAAATGGCAAAAAAACAATGGCCGAAGCAGTGCAAATAGCCGAGCGTGAATTAGAAGATTTTGAAAAAACTTTTACTAATTTAGCGAAAGAATTAAAAACTTTGAGCGATGAAGATCGTTTGCAAAGAATTTCTCAACTTAGAGAAAAATTGAAAAAATTTGGCGTTGCTGTAGAACAAGCAGTGAAAAGATTTGTTGAAAAAGGGGTTAAAAAAACAGCCAGGTTCGGAGAAAAAGGAACTTTGCCCCAAGTAGAGGAAGAAAAAAATTATCCAAACCGCGGCGAAAGTAGCCAGGATTTTTATGGTAAAAGAGAAGTGCGCGTAAAGGCAGTAAAAGCAATGCGAGAAGAAAAAAATTATACCAGTATTATAGATGAGCTACCAGATGAAATTCTTGAGTTAGAAATGAGGAGACAGGAAATGATATCACAAGGAGAAAACATGGCAGGAAATTTACAGGAGCGTTTTGATAATTTAGCCGCCGTGTTGGTAGCTTTAAGAAAAGCTAATCAAGAAAATAGGCCAGCAACAGAAATAGACGCGTTACTAGAGGATTTTAATCAGCAAAGAGACGCACTAGACGATATTATGTTAACCAGATTAACTTTTATCAAAAATAATATGGCTAGAAGAGGACAAGGCGAGGCAGTGAATGAGCCAAGAACATTTCCAAACCGTGGCCAAAGCAGCCAGAGGTTTTATGGTAAAAGAAATGAATCAAGTCTAGCGCGAAAAAGAAAGCAAGTAGAAAAACCAGTAGCAGAAATAGAAGACGAGCAAGTAGTAGGACAAAGAAAAGTTAATTATCCAAATCGCGGCCAAAGCAGCCAGGAGTTTTATAATGGCAGATCCAGACAAAGAAGACAGCAAATTGAAACTGACATTGACGAAGAAATTATTAGTTTAAATGATGAGGCAGAGCCAGATGATCGTCCTGTAGGTACACCGACATGGCCACCCAGTAGCACTCCGGATGTTCGTCAGCCACAAGCAGTTCAACCAAGAGGTGTTGATCAAGTACCACCACTACAACCACAAGTAACTGGAGAAACTCTCGTAGCCACAAGAGCTGGCGGCGCTACGACAGTAGATCAAGTACCTCCTCCAGTTCAAGTAGCCGGTGATGAAGGCGATGCTTTCGTTGATTTGAACGCAGAAGGCGTTGAGCAAGTGCCGTCACAGGTACAAGTAGCCAATGGCACTCCAGAAGCTCAACCACAACCAACAGCAGTTCAACCACAAGCTGTTGAACAAGTGCCACCACAGGTACAAGAAGCTAGCGGCGACTTAGAAACTCAGCCGCAACCAGCCGCAGTAACGCAACCTGTTGGCACCGAACAAGTACCGCAACAAGTGCAAGTTGCTACAGAAACTCCAACAACAACGGTTGAACAAGTGCCACCACAAGTACAAATAAGAGGTGAAATTCCTGCCCCAACAAGTCCGACAACAACTACCACAGAAGCCAGAAGACGAGAAGAAAGAAGACAAGCGGAAAAAAGAATACTTGATATTGATAATGAAGTATTATTAGAAATGATTGGCGAACAAAATTTGGAAAGCATTATGCAATTAATCGCTGGCGGTAATGAACGAGGCGCCAAAGACAGTTTGAAAAATATTTTTTCTCGCCCAGATATAGATCAAGCAGAATTAAAAGCGCAACTAGCCGCGCGCGGTTATACTGTGCGTGAATTTTTACAATTATGGAAAGCAGACTACCACGTGAAAATGTTTGAAGCAGCCAAAAAATGGGTGGCAGAGAAAAAAGAAACATGGGTGCAAGACGATACTTGGAACAAAGTTAAACGTGGCGTTTTGACAGCGCCGGCGCGGGTACTTAATTTTGGCGCTAAAATTTTGCCAGCTGCCGCGGCATTGCTTGGTTTAGCGGCCGGTCGGCTTTCTGGCGCTCATTTAGGGGCTACAGCTACTCGCATGTTGGTTGCTGGCACTGCTTCGGCTGCTATTGGCGTAACTAAATATGTAGACAGAGTACGAGGCTGGTTTGGCAAGAAAAGAGAACAAGCGCAAGGATATCAAGATAAAAAAGTACAAGAAGTTAATCAACAATTAAGCGATAGTCCAGAAGCAATGGCGCAAATGCTAAATCATTTTCAAGGAACAGAAATGGCCAGAAGCTTTTCGGCAATGCTTAGTCAACAGTTAGCGGAAAATAGCACTGTTACTGTCAAAGGCGAACAAGCGCGTGGGGCGAATGTTGAATTAGCAAGCCAGCAAGCAGGCCAACTTACTACAGCGGAAAAAGATGCTAGATTAAGAACCGACAGCAGATTAAGAGACATTGAAGCCAGGAGAAGACAGCTTACAGAAAGTATAAGAGCAGCAAGTCCAGAAGACGCTATGAGATTAGCAGAACAAGTTGAAGAATTAGATGAAGAAAAAGGAGTAGTAGAAGATGAAATAGAAGATATGTATGAGAGCCAAAAAGAAAGAGTAGAAGGTTTGATTGAACAATTAAATGAAAGCGAAGAATTGGCTGGTTTAATAGAACAGGCAATGGACAAAGATCCAAAGATAGTAGAAGTATTTAAAAAATTATCACCTTATGCCGCTATACACGGCATTGCCGACAGAATAGCCGCTCAAGATAGAGCAAAACAACAAAAAGCAGATCCTAATAGATCAAACGCGCGCAAATTTGCCGCTATTTTAACTTGTGGCGCTGGTGGCGCCGGCATTGGCTATTTGCTTTCTGTTGTTCCAGAGTTGCGTCTGGTTTTGGGTGGCGTGGTTGGTGGCTATTTAGGCGCTAAATTTGGTCATTATGCTAGCGTGGAAGCGCGCAAAAAAGCGTTTAAGAAAGAATGTGAAAGCCAGGTTGACAATGCCGAAGTAATAATACGAACACACGAACAAGGCGGCATAGGAAATGCCGCGCCAATAGAAGCTTTAAGGCAAGCGGCTGATTATTTACGCACCCCATTATCTCTTGGCTTATTAGACACTGATACTAGTTTAAAATTGCGCGCTAAAAACGCTTTAAGGCGTTTGGATAGCTATATAATCAGCAGTTATATAGAAAGCGGCGCCACAGAACAGGCGTTGCCGCCAGAACAAAGAAACAGACGCGCGGAAACACTGATTAGAAGTTTGCAGACAGACACAACTGATTTTGCTGTTTCCAGAGAAAAATTAAAGAGCGATTTACTTAAAAAACCAGGCGCTGTTAGAACTGTTTTATACGCCATTGGCGGCGCGGCAGCTGGCGCGGCCAGTATGCATCTTTTAATGGATTATTTTCAAGCGCATCAACAGCCTCAGGGCGGGGGTGCGGCAGCAGAAGCGGCGCATACTCACTCTGCTGGCAGTGGCGCTCAAGGCGAGGCAGTACATTATAAATTACCAGGGGATAATATAGAAGGCCAAATTCCCGAACCTGTTAAAATTGGCGGTTTAGAAGTTGGCACTGAGCCGGATATAGATAACGCGGCAACTGTTACCAAAGGTGGCGGGGGCGCTTGGGGCACAGCGCAAAAATTAGAACAATTCTTTAAAGATCATGGTGTAAAATGGCACGGAGCGCAAATAAAAGGTGAGTTGCAAAGGCATGGGTATGTTTGGGGCGATAACGGCGAAGTTAGACATCCAATAGTAGTGCACGAAGGCGCAAAATTAGTGCCATGGGTAGACAAAGACGGTAACGGACATTTTGAATTTATGGGCAAAGCCAGAGTGCTTAATCATTATTTAATAGAAAGACAGGGAGAGGGTGGCGAAGGCCATTATGAATATTCTACAAACAAAACACAATTTGACGCCGACGAAGATCCGCTAGGCAGGTTTAATCAAGAAGGAGAAATTCCAGATACTAGAGCTTTGGCGGATGCTAGAACTTACGCATTAAAAAATTTACAAGAAATGCAAGAACGTATGGTAGGATCAAAAATGACCACAGATGAATTTGATACTATGCGTCACAATATTACTTTGGTTACTAATGCCACAGAAGCGGCAATACACAATGGCGATCTGCATACTTTAAGGGCAGTCGGCGATTTAGATTTAGTTCAATTAAATGAAAAAAATATTGGTGAAGTATTGGATGAAAACGTAAGAGGGCACGCGCGATATGTTCCAGAAACATTGGTTGATCCAGAACGGCCTCATATTCCTCCGGCAGTGGTATATAAAGGTGGCGGCGGAGGCGGCGGGTATTTGGAACGTAGCACTGAACATTTAGCTCCAGCGCCAAAAGCAGTTGTTTACACAGAAGCGCAGATGAAAGCATTGGCCGCGCAATCCAGTGGTGATGAATTAACAATGGCCGAAAAAGATGCTTTGGCACATGCTGGCAATAAAACTACTGGTGGTGGTTTAAAAGAA
The DNA here is from genome assembly GCA_964482695.1 of uncultured Gammaproteobacteria bacterium. Taxonomy (GTDB): domain Bacteria; phylum Patescibacteriota; class Patescibacteriia; order Magasanikbacterales; family GWA2-37-8; genus CAYZYP01. The sequence continues at coordinate 33,751 of CAYZYP010000013.1, forward strand.
GTTTCAGCAGGAGCCAAAACTGCCGAGCAGTTGGCACAAGAAAGAATGGCGGCCGCGCAAATGGCAGTGGAAATAAAATCAGGAGCAGATAGTATAGTTGACGCTTTGAAAAATAGAACAGGCATGATTTACGAAGATAGGGCTGGGATTGGAGCGGCTTTGAGTGAAAAAATAATGAAGAACCCGGATTTGGTGGGAATGATCGTGGAAAAACAAGTGCCTACAATAGGGGATTTAACAGCAAAGTTGGGGCCGGGTTTGTCAGTTGAAGAAAAATTGTATTTGGGACTAAACACAAGTAAAGATTTAGTGCCGGCTTTGGTGGTTGACGCGGGCACAGGAAATGAAATTGGTACTGTTTATGTGGCGGAAAATCCAACAGGTAGCTCTGCTTTACAATATTTTGATAGTCAAGGAAAACCGCATTTTGTTTCTAGTGATATTTCTAAATTCGCGGTTATTACAGGCAGTGATGGCACTAAGTTGTTAGCAGAAGTGTCTAATGGCAAAGCTGTGGCTCTTAGCGCGGAAATAATGAAAAAGCTGGCGGCGTAAGAAAAATTATCTTAACACAAAAACAGTAGAGACAGGTCGCGACCTGTCTCTACTGTTTTTGTGTGCTCTACTATTGATAAATCTCTCTTTTTCTGCTATTATGGTCGGTTAACTTTTTTTAGTTAACAACCAAACCGCCAAGGGGCGGAGTGGTTTGTTTGTTCATTGAAAAATTAAGTTTGACTCAATCTCCAACATCCTGATGTGAGTGTGTCAATACTTTTGTGTAAATGACTGTGCATAAGGCACGGTTTTTTGTTT
>CAYZYP010000014.1:0-30479 GCA_964482695.1 uncultured Gammaproteobacteria bacterium
TTTAATTGATAATCCATACATTTCTGAGTGTGTCAGATGTATGGTACCAATACATTTCCTTGTCAAAATTAATTTTTGTGATATAATTAAAATATAGGCTTAAAAACCCCTCCCAAGGAAAACTTAATTCTTAAAATACAAACACATATGAAAGGTTTTGCTGATAATATCGAAAAACTAACACTAGAAAACAATAATTTCCGCCAAGTGTTATACAGTGGTCCTCATAGCCAATTAGTGCTCATGGCTCTTAAGCCAAACGAAGATATAGGCATGGAAGTTCACAACGAAAACGACCAATTTTTTCGCTTTGAATCCGGGCAAGGAAAAGTGATTATAGACGGAAACGAATATAGTGTTACCGATGGCACAGCTGTTGTGGTGCCAGCCGGCGCTCAACACAATGTTATTAACACTTCTAGCACAGAGGATTTAAAATTATACACCATTTACTCCCCCGCTCATCATAAAGACGGCATTGTCCGCGCTACCAAGGCCGAAGCCATGGCCCAAGAGGCAGATTTTGATGGACAGACAACGGAATAATTGACAAAAATACATTTTTGTTGTATTATTAGCCAAGACATTCCCCACTTGGGGATTTTTGCTTTGAATATATTTAGTTATGGAAATTAGAAACATTGCCATTATTGCCCACGTTGATCACGGTAAGACCAAACTGACCGATGCTTTGATGCGTCAAACCGGCATGGTAACAGATGAAAATGTAAGTATGGATTCCAACGCTTTAGAAAAAGAACGTGGTATTACTATTTATTCCAAAAATACATCAATATTTTATAAAGGCTCTAAAATAAATATTGTAGACACTCCTGGCCACGCTGATTTTGGTTCCGAAGTAGAACGCGTTTTGCGCTCAATTGATTCAGTGCTACTTGTTGTTGACGCTCAAGAAGGACCAATGCCACAAACAAAATTCGTTTTAAAAAAATCGCTAGAATTAGGAATAAAACCAATAGTTGTTATTAACAAAATAGACAAACCGGCAGCCAGGCCAGAATGGACGCACGAAAAAGTTTTGGAACTCTTTATGGATTTAGGCGCCAACGACGAACAATTAGATTTTGCTACTGTTTACGCTATAGCTAAATATGGCATCGCTAAAATAAATTTAACTGACAACTCGGAAAATCTTACTCCCCTACTTGAAACAATTTTACAAAAAGTCAAACCAGCGCCAGTAGATACCAGTCTATCTTTCGCTTTCCAACCTTTTAATTTGGCCTATGACAATTATTTAGGCCGTATGGGTATTGGCCGGGTCTACCAAGGCACCTTAAAAACAGGCGCCAAAGTTTTTGCCAAAAAACCAACTGGCGAAATTATCCCCGGTACAGTAACAAAATTATTTACTTTTGAAGGTTTAACTAGAAAAGAAGTGTCCGAAGTATCTGCTGGCGACATTGTCATGATTGCTGGTTTACCTGATATTTACATTAGCGACACTATCTGCACAAATGAAAATCAACAACTACTGCCGGCTATTAAAATAGATGAACCAACAATTTCGTTAAATTTTTTAGTAAACAACTCCCCCTTTGCCGGCAATGACGGTAAATTTGTTACCAATAGCCAAATTAAAGAAAGGCTAGAAAAAGAATTAGAAGTAAATGTTGGTTTAAAAATAGATTTTATGCCTGTTGACTATTACAAAGTCTATGGCCGTGGTGAATTACATATCGCTATTTTATTAGAAAACATGCGTCGCGAAGGTTTTGAAGCGCAAGTTTCACAGCCACAAGTTATTATCAAAGATGTTAATGGCATTAAACACGAACCTTTTGAAGAAATTACCATCGACACGCCCCCAGAATATTGCGGAGTAATTATCGAAAAGTTAGCGCGTCGCAAAGGGCAAATGACGGAGATGAGGCCAGAACAAAATCATACTCGTTTGCTTTTTCAAATTCCCACGCGTGGTCTACTTGGTTATAGAAATGAATTCGTAATTGACACTCGTGGCCAAGGAATTTTATGCAGCGAAATGATTGGCTTTAAGCCACATGTCGGTGATGTAGAAAAAAGACAAACAGGCTCTATGATTTCTGGCGAAACTGGGAAAGCTTTGGCTTATTCACTTTCTAATTTACAAGAACGCGGTACTTTATTTATTGGCCCAAATACAGAAGTGTATGTGGGACAGGTAATTGGTAATACCGCTAAAGGTGTTGATTTAACGGTCAACCCAATCAAAGGTAAAAATTTAACCAACATGCGCTCTTCTAACGCTGATATTGCCATTCAACTAACGCCACCATTGGAAATAAGTTTGGAACGAGGTTTGGAAATTATGTCCGAAGATGAATATTTGGAAATTACGCCAAAAAATATCCGCTTGCGCAAACAAGTTTTAAAAGAAACCGATAGAGTTAAAGCGGCGAGGAAAAAATAATAATGTAGGGGTCGCACATGTGCGACCCCTACATTATTATTTTTTATAACAACTGATAATTCTTGGCTGGTTCTTTAACACCATTAAACACTACGTCAATAATATTTTGTACACCAAACTGGCGGCCATCCAAAAAGCCACTCATAGCCGCTTCGGCCAGCCAACCACTGCTCACCCAATCAAACAGCCATTCATGCGTATAACGCGGATCATTCTGCGAAATGCCGGCATCAATGGTTTTAAGCCACAGGCGATTATAATCTTCTTGCGCGCCGACAGATGGCGCTATTATAATTGGCAAGCCCAAAGCGCTATAAAATACCAACTCGCTTGGCTTTGTCCATAAAATATCTGTGGAACGTAGAATTTTGTTAAATTCTTTAAAATAGTCTTCTTTATCAACCGCGAAAATTATCCGCAAATTTTCGCCTAATATTTTTTCTAAACCTTCTTCTTTAATATTATCTTTAAAAAACAAATAAACATCGTTTCTGCTTCCAGCTATTAAATTTAGATTAATTTCTTTTTTTAATAATTTTTGTTTTAAACTTGCCAACACTTCGCAACCGAGATGTCTTTGCGCGCCAGCGCCACCAACCGCGAAAGTAAGTGTTAGCGGATGATGGTGCTTTGCTTCTAATTTAATACCCTGCAAAAACTGCTTAACAGTGCTGCCATACTTTTGACGATAAAGATGGTTGGGATCAAGATTAACAACTCTTTCTGCCAAGTCACTTTTTAATAATTTTAAATCACTGCCGCCGGTATTTTCTTCTGGCAAAGGAAAGCCGGTTAAAAATATATGATCTTCGCGCACGCCATAAAGCTTCAACCTCTCTACCACGCGCCTACAAGGCGCTAAATACTTTATACGGCTTTTTTTGGGATCAAATGGCGCCCAAGCGCGACTACAGTCCGCGTCGCAAATAACGCAATATATCTCTCCTTTATAGCCGTGCTCTTCGGCCATAAAAGCCGGAATAAAAAAAGTGGAAACTAGCGGTATGCCTTTTCCTTCATGATTTAAATAATCAACCAAATCTTTCCCCCATTTTTTTCTTCTAATCCAACCGTAAGTAGTTTTAAGTTGTAAAGTCGGCTTGGACAAATCACGCCGAGGATAAAAATCTGGAATACGTTGAAAATAATCCATGGCGTTAAATGCCCAATCACCGACAATTGGCACATTTTTGAAACGTGAAATCAATTCGTATATCTGACGCGAACTTTTCCACAAGCCTTTATCACTATTTGGAATGCCTTCGTAATTGTTAGCAATAATAACTTTATCTGTCGGTGATAAATTACGCAATGGATATGCCGCTCGCTGATGGCCATAACCCATGTCCACTGTCACTATCCAGGCTCTATTGTTTGGCATAATAAATTTTAATTATTTTTTCTCCTTTAACTTCACTTTTATTGTTTTTACTATTCCTCCGCTATCAACTTTAAGCGTCACTTCATCTCCAACTTTATGTTCACTTAAAACGTCGGATAATAAATAACGTTCATTAAGTTGCTTACCAGTATTTTTTTAATTAATTTAACTTGCTAACGTCTTCTGGTTCCATAATCTCTGTCAGCTGCTTTCTTAACTCTTCTTCATATTCTGTCATATCTGTAGTATTTTGCTCGCCAAAAGCGACAAGCCTATCATCTTGTACCTTAAATTTCGCATAAGTTAAAGCTCGTTCTTCTCCTCCTCGTAAAGCTCTAAAATATGAATTAAGCAAAATAAAATTTCTAGTCCTAAAATTAATATTTTCCAAACGTGCGTTAAAAACGGAACGGTGGATAACTGTCACAACACTTCTTTGCATATCTTCCATTTCTCCTTGTAATTCAGCTACTTTGGACGCGTTGTCGGTACTTGTGTCTTTCTGAAATCTTTTAATTTCTTCACCCTTCTTTTTCAACTCTCCCAGTAAGCCCTCAGCCCAATTTTTATAACCTTCTTCCACCGACTGACGACCATCTTGAAACATAGTCGCAAGTCTTTCCCAAATATTCGTAATTTCACTTTCCCGCTCAATGATTTCTCTCTTTTCCTCTAATGTAGATTTTAGATGCATGGCGTTTTTTAAAGTCAATTCTAAAATTGGATCTTTTCTCAACCCTCGCTGTGTCATTAACGACCCTATTGTAGTATCAAAGTCTGCAAGAACCTTTTCAATATCTTGCGGTATCTTGCTAAAATCTTCAATAATCTCTGCGGCTTCGTCTCCGTCAAGACCTTTTTTAAAAGTAGCCTTTGTTAAATCTAAAATTTGTTCCTGTACATCCGCTCCTTTTCCAATCCAATCCAAAACTTTCTCAGTAATTTCATCTTCACTTCCTTCTTCTACCACCTCTTGTAGTCTTAATTGTTCAGCATTTTCCGATTTATCTCCCTTTTGCCTTTCTTGTGCGTTCGCTACTGGTCTTTCAATTTCACTATCGTCCAACTGTTTTCGAGTTACTTCTGAAGGCGTTGATTTTCCTTCTAACATATAACAAAATTAGTTAATTAATAGCACTTATCTTTTTTCTAATTTCATCAATCTCTTTTTTTTCGCCAACTTTACGTAATTTATTTATAACTATTTTTTGCTTTTGCTGAATTTTGGACATTTGGTTCTCTATTTTACTTGCTATATCTGCCAATTGACTTTTATTTGACAGTTGTGGTAATGACATAAATAAACAGTTAATGTTGTTCCGGAGCCTGGATTCGAACCAAGATAACCTCCTTCAAAGGGAGGTGTCCTACCATTAGACGACCCCGGAATTTATTAATCTACTTTAAATTGTTGACACAAACCTTTAATCCACCCGCTAATTTTTCGATTAAAGTTAGTACTCTTAAATACATTAATTCTTATTAAACCATTATAATTCTCGCCTTTATTTTTACGATAACTAACAAATTTATTTGGCTTATATCTAATCTTAAAAAAAATATCAGCATCTAATTCCAATATTTTAGACCAAAAAATTTTAACGCTTTTTTCATCACAACCTCTGTGGATATATAATTCAAATGATATATCTTTAAAATTTATCTGGCAAATTTCAATCAACCATTTATAAAAAAATTTTACCATCACTGGATCACTATTAGAAAATTTGACCCCCTGTGAAATATTATGTTCTTTTTGTTTATTTCCTTCAGCCCAATATAAAGCAACACCAACTAACCAAAAAATTTTTCTATCTAAACGACCCAATTCTTTGACAGCAATATCTATTATTTTATTCGTAATTAATAATCGTTGCTCCCTTTTCTTTTTAGCCCCTTTTGACGCGGCCGATAATCTTTTCTGTATTAATCTCTGCGTTTGTTCTCGGGTTAATTTTATTTCTCTGAGCCATAACGAAAGAGTTGATTTTGAAGCCGATATATCATTTAAAATTTCTGAATACGAAAATCCTCTCCTTCTCAGCTCAATAGCCTTTTTTTGTTCTTGTATTTTCGACATAATGAACCACGGTTTATACAAATCTAATTATAATGCCGTAGTTCTAATTTGTAAAGAGCAAATTTAAATCTTTAACTGCCTTCTCATTGCCAATCCGCTGGATAAGGCGGTTAACAAAAACACTGCCACGGCTTGAATGCCGAATAAGAAGAATATATGCGATTTATAGTAATTTGTCAAGGTAAATCCTTGGGGTAAAACTACCGACAAATAAGGATCCAGCCAACCCAAAGAAAAGAAAACCACGCCTATTGTTGCTGCCACGCTAATTATAGTAAAAATAATAGATTCTATTAAATAAGGCCCGCGTATAAACCAATTACTGGCACCGACCAATCTTTTTATGCTTATTTCCATTTTTTGGGTTTGTATAGCCACTCTAACAGTATTGAAAATAATTAAAAAAGCAATGATGACAAAAAGAGCTGTCAAGCCAAAACCTATCTTTTCTATACGATTAGTAATATTTTGTAGACGACTTATAGCCGCTTCGTGCTGATCAAAACTTTTAGATTCAATTATTTTTTTGTATTCCGGCGCATCCAAAGCTTTGGTTATTTTAGCGTAATCTTTTGGTTCCTTGGTTTTAACAATCATTGTCGGGCCAAAAGGATTAGTACCTAATTCTTCTAACGCTTGCATGGTTTCTGTTTGATTTTTGTATCTTTCTTTAAAAGTTTTCAACACATCGTCTTTAGATAACACCTTTACCTCTGTTACTTCTGTAAAAGAACCAATATATTTTTTAATGTCTTCTACGTCTTGATTTTTAGCATCAACCGCAAAATAAAAACTAACGTCTATTTGTTGTTTTACACTGCTAACAGCTTGTTTGGTTATTAAATCCAAAGACCACAAAACATTAATTGATAATAACATTAAAATCAAAATAAATACTGTCATAAAAGACAGACTAAAATTACGTCCGATATCTTGCAAAGCAAATTTAATGATACGTAAAAAAGATAACATAAACCAAAAATATAAAGTCTAAAATATAAAGTCTAAAATTAATAATTATAAACTTTTAATTTTATAATTTATATTTCCCCTTTTCTTCATCGCTTACAACTTCTCCGCCGTACAAAGTTATTACTCGACGCCGCAAATGATTAACTATATCTCGATTGTGCGTGACAAGCAATACTGTAGTGCCAAATTCATTTATTTTTTTTAAAATTTCAATTACTTCGGCCGCGTTAATAGCATCTAAATTACCAGTTGGTTCGTCGGCTACTATAATTTTTGGCCTGTGCGCCAACGAACGCGCGATAGATGTTCTTTGTTGCTCGCCACCAGAAAGTTGATATGGATAACTCTCGGCTTTGTGCGCTAATCCAACTATATCCAAAACTTGCGGCACTACTTTGTGAATTCGCCGATAAGATTCGCCCGCGACTTCTAAAGCAAAAGAAACATTTTCATAAACCGTTTTTTTGGGCAACAATTTAAAATCTTGGAAAACAACGCCAATTTGCCGGCGTAGATACGGTACAGCGCTCTTGTTGATTTTAGTTATGTCCCAACCTCCTATATCTATCTCTCCCCTAGTTGGCCTTTCTTCGGCGATTAATAATTTTACCAAAGTTGTTTTACCAGTACCGCTCTGGCCAACAATAGAAACAAAATCGCCAGCCTCTATTTGTAAATTTATATTGCGCAAAGCCGGCGGCGCGTTGTTAGAATAAATTTTTGTTACACTATGAACTTTAATCATAATAATTAACATTATTATAACATAATTACTAAAATAAAAACAGACATTTTAAAATGACTGTTAATATCTTTGAGCCCACGAGCAGAGTTGAACTGCTAACCTACGGTTTACGATACCGTTGCCCCGCCTGCCAACGCCTGAGCCCCCCAACAGAATCGAACTGTTGTATGTGGTTTACGATACCACTGTTCTACCACTAAACTAGAGGGGCTTAGGCGATGGCGGACAGGTCTACCAATTGAGCTACGTGGGCGGTTTACTTGTCTTACAATAAGAGCGGGTAACGGGAATCGAACCCGTCGCTCAACCTTGGGAAGGTCGCATATTACCACTATACTATACCCGCTAAAAACAAAAATCCTAAACCCTAAATTATAGGTTTTAGGATTTTTTAATGATTTTTTATGTCGTTTTCTTAGTCAAGATATCTTTAAACGGATCGTTAACTTTAATATATAAATGTATTTTCGCTTGCTTGGCTAGCTTATCTAAATACCAATTAATATCCGCGGCGCGGAATAAAATATGGCTAGCGCGCGTTTCATCCACGCTTGCTTCTTTGCCAGAGCTATCTTTTTCTTTGCTGGTTCTTTTGTCGGTTACTTTAATAATATGATAACCATATTGAGTTTGCACTAAAGTTTGCGACATTTCCCCTTTCTTAAGAGCAAACGCGGCTGTTTCAAATTCTTGAACCATTACTCCTTTTTTAAACCAACCCAAGTCACCACCACTGCTCGCGGTACCGTCTTCGCCGTATTTAACCGCTGAACTAGCAAAATTAGCGCCGGATTTTATTTCTTGCAAAACTTTACTGGCCAAATTATACACCTCGGCTTGGGATTTTTGGTCGCTCTGAACAAGACTATCTATTTTGCTTTGCAAAACATATGGCTGCATAACTTTTTTTTCGTAAGTCTTCATATCCCAACCATAACGTTTTTTTAATTCGCTTTCTGCTTCGGTAGTATCTTTAAACTGCTGTAAAACTTGATTCTTCAAACTATCCATGTCTTTGCTTTCTACTTTAACATTATAAGTCTTAGCTGCTTTATTAACTAAAATATTATTAAGTAAACGCCACAATACCTGATCAGACAAATCTTTATCAGATAAACTGGCTGTGGTGCCGCCATTTTCTTTTTCGTATTTTTGTAATTGTTGGATAGCTTTTAAATCGTCGACATAATCGCTATATAATACTCTTTGATCGTCTACTTTAAAAGCTGGCAAATGTAATACTTTGGCTACTGTCACGGTAAATTTATCTGTTGATACTTTGGCGTAAACGCGATAAATTCCTACTGCCGCCGAAATAATTACTACCGATCCAATTAAACCCACTAAACCAAATAAAAACATGCGAATATTATTATTGGCCTTTTTGCTTTCTAAGCCAGTCTCTGCGCTGACAATATTTTCCTCTTGTTTTGTAATCTCTTTTTGATCCATATAATGATGGGTTATGAAGTTAAAAGTTATAAACTATTTTTACCTCCCATAAAATAATTCCACCAACGAATATAATTAGAAGCGTCATTTAATGTTATCATATTATTTTTTGTTTGTCCACTATTTATTGGGGTTGAACTGTCAGTACTAAAAAGCACTACTTTTTCGCCAATCTTAGCCATATTTAACTCGGAACGAGCTTTTTCTTCTACAAAAGTTGACGATTTTACATAACGTAAAGCATCTAGTAATTCTAATTTTTTTGTCTCTAATTTACGAGCATCTGCTTGCAAACGATTAATTTCTTGCTGTACTTGATATTCCTGATAATAAGTTCGGCCATAAGAAAAAATTACCATTACAGCGATAACAATAGAAGCAAATAAAAATAAATAAGAATTAAAAAAACGATGAATTAAGTCTCCACGACTAGCGGGCATATTTTTTAAATTTATGAATTTTGCAAGTCACCATCTTCTTCAAATTGTTCCCCTATTAATCTCTGGACATTGTTTAATTGATCGTCGGTTAAATCGGGTATAGTACTTATAAAACTACGATAAATAGTATTAACATTTGATAATTTTTGTTCGCGCTGATACAGCTCGCTTATTTCTAATAGCATGGTCTGTAATTCTTGTGGGTGTTTTACTTTGTTGATTTCCAAAACAAATTGTTGACTTTTTGTTTGGATAAGCAAAATTCCATAATTAAATAAACCGGCTAAAATCCCTTTTTTTCTAACTGCTATATCACTTATATCTTTATGACTGATTGCCGACTGAACTTCGTCGAACCAACTACTGCGATGAATATCAACAATTCTTTCAGAAGTAATAATAAAAAGAGTAGAATGATAAAGAAACCAAGAACGAAATATAATATACAAACCAATTAGTATGCCCATTCCATATATTGCGTAACCCCACCAACCATAAAAAAACAACTGAAACATAAAAAAAGAGGAAAGACATAAAAAAACTAAACCAAAAAAATACCGCCACCAGTCGGTTAAATAATAACGACGTACTATTCTAATTATTCGCTCCCCTTCGCGAAGATGGATTTTTTTGGATAAAGACATAATTAAATTATAAAATTAAAAGTTTTAAAGTACTTTATTAACTTTTAACTTTATACGCTTCTCAATATTTCTTTTACTACTTCTCTATCGTCCCAGGGTATTTTTTTACCGCCAGCTTGGACAATACATGGTTCGGTGCCTTTAGCGGTAATAGCGACTACGTCGCCAATATGAGCCAAAGAAATAGCTTTTTTTATACCTTGATAGCGATCTGTTTCGATAAATAAATCTACATTATCTTTTTTGCCTGCATGACGCGCCCCTACTGCCAGCATCTCGGCTATTTGCTTTGGATCCTCATCAAAACAATTAACATCTGTTATTACTACCACGTCGCACAATTGACCGGAAATTTTTCCCATTTCTTCTCTTTTGCCTTTATCTCTACCGCCGCCGTCAGAGCCCACGACACCTATTAGCCGCCTATTTTTACCGTGATGTGCGGTAATAAAAACTTCTCGCAAGGTTTTAAATAATTCTGTTAAACTGATTGCTTCGTGCGCGTAATCTACCACTACTCTAAAATTTTGGCCGGCATCTATAAACTCTATACGGCCTTCAACAATAGCTACACTTTTAAGACCGTGGATAATTTGTTCTTCAGCAATACTTTGCGACCAACCAATAGCTATGGCCGCTAAAGCGTTGTAAACATTAAAAGCGCCAACTAAATTTATCAAATATTTTTTATCATCAACGGAAAAACTAACACTATTTTCATCACTGTGTTCTATTCGCGCGTCTAGTATCTGCACATGAAAATATTTTAATATTTTGGTATTTTTTAAGGTAATGCCATATTTTTTGTTAGCATTAAATCCTAAATAATAATCAACACTGACATCATCTAAATTAGCCACAATTACTTTGTCTATTTTTTGACCATTAATAATCTTATTTTTTTCTTTAGTAAGACCAGCAAAAATTTTGCCTTTATCGCGTTTTAAATTTTCAAAACCGCCATGTCTTTCCGAATGCTCGGTACCTAGGTTGGTGAAAACAACAATATCATAATTTAAACCAACATGACGATACTGCAAAATACCTTCCGAGGACGTCTCGACAACAGCATAGCGACAGCCAGCATTTACCATATCTTTAAATAATTTTTGAATCAAACCTCGGCCAAGCATAGTCATTTTTTTGGTATTTGGCCAACGTTTTTCACCAATCTGAAATTCGACAGTAGAAAACATGCCCACTTTATGCCCGCCTGCTTCTAATACCGAAGCTATTAATCGACAAGTGGTTGATTTGCCTTTGGTGCCAGTTACGCCTATAACAACAAGTTTACGACTTGGGCGGCCATAATACCAATAAGCAAGATAGGCAATAAGGAAATGATAAATTTTTTTGATATAATTTAACATACAAAATTCTAAATCCTAAATTCTAAGTCTGAAACTCTCAATTATCATTCTGAGCTAAAATCCACCTTCTGCGGAGCAGAATGAAGAATCTCTTAAAATTAAGGGATCCTTCACTTCGCTCAGGATGACACTTTATTTATAATTTAGGATTTTAAACTAACTTCGTACACAACTTGCTGCAATTTGTTCAATGCCTGCTTAGCTTGGTCAAATTTTTGACGATTATAGCCAGTTAAATCCATGTCAACTAATTCGCCAATTATTTCTTCGGCAATGGTATGACATTTTTTTACCATTTCAAAATTACGTTCTGTGGCTGATTTTATAGCATAACGTAAAAGTTCGCCCGGTACGTCTGCTAAACCGCCAATAAAAATATTTTCTTCTACTTCTACGCTTTCAATTTTTGCCACTGCCTTGCTATCTAGAATTTTATTAAAAATATAAGCTTCAACATATTCTTCTAAAGCGGCTTTGTACGAGCCTTCGTTGAAAATACCTTTTATCTTTACAAATTTTTTATTGAGTGTTAAAATAATTTCTCTGGCTTTTTCTAATCCTTCTTTTGCCTCTTTAATATTATCTCTTTGGCGAGCAAAAATTGCTCTTTTGGCTAGGTATTGAGCATCGCCACTTAATTTTATAATCTCTCGCCTTTGTTCGGCATAAGTTAATAACCGCTGTCTTATTTTAGCAAAATACTTTTTATCTAACATATAAATTATAATAATTAACAATGCCCTCTTGATCTTTTCGTGAATTTAGTATATCATTATTGAAGTAAAAAGTAAAAGGCCCGGTAGCTCAGCTGGTAGAGCAATTCCCTTTTAAGGAAGAGGTCCCGAGTTCGAACCTCGGCCGGGTCACAAGAAAAAAGATCCTCGTTTTGAGGGTCTTTTTTTATGTCAACTAAGAGCTAAATTTGAGAATCTTTCTTTGTGTCAACTAAAAGCTGAAATGGAGTTTATCACTTGGATATTAGAGAATTGTTCGTTAAAATGAGTTCTTCGGTCAAACTTTCAATAAGTTGACAGCAATTTTCTTAGTTTGCGACTTTGTACGTTAACGATTTACCTCCCTTCTATATCATACAACCGTCTAATCTCATCTCTATTAAATCCTATACTTAACAAATCATTTATATCAAACTCTGCTGATTTAAATGCCTTAATAACTTCTCTTTGAGCGTCGACATCATTCTCTAATAATAACTGACGCACATATTCTATTGTACTTTCTGTCAATTTAACATACTCGATATCTTCTTCAGAAAGTCCATCACGTTCTAAATATGCTAAACGCAAATTTCTTACTTTACAAATCATCTTTGTGATATTATTTCCGTCTTGCCGTGTTTCTTGGCTTCCGTTATTTATTGGACCCATATTGATAACCTCCGATTTATCCTCTTGGTCTTCACTCATATAATTTTGTGTAATAATTAACAATGGTAATTATACAAAAAAAATGACATTTAAGCAACTATTTATGTATGGAAAATTAAAGAGTTATTCTAAATTAATTGTGTAACTAATCTTATTATAGAAGTTTTCCACTTGTCCCGACCCGCCTCACAATTTAAAAGAGCCTCGTTTTGAGGCTCTTTTTTTGTGTTAACTAAAAGCTGAAAGGGAGCTTGCAGTTCATTTATAGATACTTGAACGATGCCCAACTCTTAAAATAACTATTTTATCCTTATTATTATCAAAAATTACACGGTAATCACCAACCCTAAAACGATATTGACCGATAGCGACATATTTTAAGCGTTTCGCAAAATCTAAAGGCTCGTCTTGTAGAGCGAACCATTTTATTTTTTTGATGATTCTATCAATGATTATCTTTTCCATCTTATCTAAATCTCTTAACGCTTCATCACTAAAAACAATATTATACGCCATACTTTTTGGCTACATCGGACAAAGAAGTTGATTTATTGCTTCCTCTGGCTCTGTCAATGCTTTTCAAATAATTGGGGCTGGACATGGCTTCCATATCCTCAATTAAATCATCAAAGACTGCCCCTGTTATAAAATACCCAAGAGTTTCTTTACCGCGTAATATACGTGTTAAGCCTTTGAGATAACGTGAAGGACTTTTTTGTAATTCTTTAATATTGACAACTCCTTCATTTTGTAACAATTTAAGTGTTTGTAACATATATTTTTATTATTAAGTATATACAATAGTATATACAATATATAACACCTTGTCAAGCTCGGTTTATCCCCAGACATGTTACATCTTGAATCCCCCCACCAACCTTCCCAAAAAAGTTTTCCACTTGTCCCGATCAAGTTTACTATTTGGACATTCTCAATTTGAGAGTGTTCTTTTGTTTTTATCTCAACATAAAGCTAAATTAAATTCGCCAGTTCCAAGCGGTGTGGGTGGTTTGGGGGTAAGGGCGAGTGGAATTCAAACTAATATAGACTAACGCTTATTGAATAATATGTGATGTAATATATAAAATCAATTGTTCTTTCTACCGAGGAGTAATAGGTATGTTCAAAAAACTGATGTACGTCGTAAAGACGTTGCTGGTGATGCTGAGCATGGGCATTCACGTAACCAACGTTGTTGGGTTCTTCATTATCTCCTGGATATTTCTGATTGCCGAAGCTTTCGGCGTGATGCAGTCAGTTACGCCGTTTTGCGCGTTTCTGACTATCCTGGCGTGCGTGATCGGACTCATTCTCGGCTACACTAACCGACACAAATTCATCAAACAACCAACCACCTAAAGGGGTACACGAAATGAAACTTTCGCAAAGAATCTGGAAGATAACCTGTCTCATCGCGAAGGAGATCTGGAACGACAGTGGCTTTCAGGCGTTTCTGGCGCTGATCTGTTTCTTTCTCTTCTTCGGTACGTTAATGGTCCTAGGTGTGGCCGCTGTCTACTACTTCGGCTTCCATTTGGAGATCTTTCGTCGGATCGGTGAGAGCTCCTGGTGGTTCCCAATTCGCTTTTACCTGGTGATCGGTCTCGGGGCTCTGTTCTACTTCGGCCCCGGCTACCTGATCGTCTTCGGTCTGCCGTGGCTCATAGACAAAATGATCAAGTGGACAAAAAGCAGCGAACCCGTCTGTCTGACGGTCTAGTCTGAGGTCAGCATCATTCTCATTGTGATTCTGCTATACGCCTGCTGTAGCGAAGACAAACCGGCACAGCAGAACCAAAACACCTCACAAAGGGAGGCTGTGATGAAATAAGACATCCGAGGCTCGCCGCGGAGGGTGGCAAGCACGAATCTACATCGGCTTCCATTTTTATAACTATCATTTTGGTAATTATAGGAATAAGCCGATAAAAATAAATAGATCTGTCTTCATTGACGGATTTTTTTATTGCATGAAACTATTCAACAATGACACATGACACCAATGACGGCACTTTTCTATAAGTATAACTTGATCAAAATACTCCACCTCTTAATTTCTTGGCTAACTTCTGTATAGGTGTTCGAAAAAATACCCAGTTGGCTCACAATTTAAAAGAACCTCGTTTCGAGGTTCTTTTTTCTTGTTAATATTAGCTTGGTGTGACTATTGGCGGTGGAAGCTGGCAGACAATATCGTATGACCAAATATTATTATTTTCCCGGCTTTCCGAAATTGAATTGGCCGGATCAACTTCCAATGTCAGGTGCTCTCCGTCACACTTGGGCGTGTAATAAAAATGACCAATTTCCATCCAATAATCCGGATGGCTGGCTCCATACGCCGGCACACAACCGATTTTTGGTAAATCTATATTTTGAATTGTTTGACCATTAACTTTTAGAGCAACACGGAATCCGGACAAACAGGCATCGTTTCCGGAGTATTCATTCGGTTTGTTTTTTATTTTAAATTCAAACCACATTTGCTCGCCAGCAAAAGGCACACCAAATGAATATCCTCCACCAGCTTTCCACCAGACATTATCAACAAACAAATCCGGCCGACGATTACACTGTGTCAAAACCGCACCCGGTTCGTAGCCAATATTGTTGTCTTCACTATATTCATTAACTGTGTTAGCATAATCCACTTTTATTAATGAGCCTTCGCAACTTTGCGGAGTCATATTACGACTTGTACTCCATGTTGCTCCAGCATTTAATGCCGGTACCAAAATACTGGTGCTTAAACCACCATATTCCAAAAAGGCCGTTGATTCCGGCGAAGACGCATAGCCATCGTTCATAAATGTCATACGATATACGTTTGGCGAACCTACCCGCTTGGTATTGTTATCAAAAGAGGTTTCTTTAACCTTTAAATCAGGCGCGTTAGTCGGAGCGCATTTAACTTGATATTGCCAAGCATTGTCATTCTCATCCAACTCATCCAAGCGACTGTTTGAATCAAGTTTAACGGTAATTGGAACATTACATAAAATTGCTTTCCACTCCAAGTATATTGTCAATGATTCGTCCGGAAACAAAAAATATCCGGTATCTTTGGTATCAATTTGTAAATCATCACCAAAGTACAAGGAAACATAAGATGGTCCGCCAGCGGAAGTGTAGCCGACACCCGCGTGTTTATTGCCATTATTTTTAATTTTAACCGCAATCTTTAATTTATCTCCAGTATGTACACTAAGAGGCGAAAGATCAACTTTTTCAATCATTAAATTAGGGCCGATCTTTATTTCAAAATTTAATTTTGGTTTCTTAAAAAATAATCCCAGCCAACTATAATCGATTTTCTCAAATTTATTTTCATCAGCAGAAAATATTAATTCCGATCTTAATTTTACAGGAATAAAACCAAATAATTTTTTATCTTCCTCAACTCTAAACCGATATTTAGCATTGTTTTTTTCAACTGCTAATTCAACCTCTTTAATTGCAAATTTATGCTTATCAATCTCCTTTTTTACCGCGCCGTAAACAATATCAGGCGAATTTTTTAAGATTATTTTATTTTTTTCTTTTACTAACAAAGAAGCGGATGGACTTATCTCTATGTTATCACAAATTTTGATGGGTTTTTGACCTTTAATTGCTTCTAAATAAACACAGTTGTCATCTAAATAAGCATCAAGATATTTTAAAGTTCCGGATGTTTCCGTTAAAAATGGCGCGTCAAAATATAATTTTTGATCTTTATCTGATATGCCGGAATAGTCAATTATATTGTTTTCAGCCACCACAAAATGTTTAGTAGATAAATCAATCAATGTTTTTTTGTCTTTCGGCAAACTGATTATTTTTTCCGTTCCGGAGGCAGTATTTTTGTAAAAATTTGTGTTATACGATTTGAGCGCGTAATTAAATTGTTCTTTATTTTTTGTGATATCCAAAATTAAATTGCTGGACTTTGAGGAGTTTGACGTAAAGACATCGGCTAAATTAAAATTAGACTGGCTGATATCCCTTAGCATGGAATCGCTTACTGTTGAAACCAAATTCAGATACAGAGCCGCACTAGTGGAAGATAATGACGCACTGGGTTGTATAACCGCTATCTTGGCTGTTTTTGAAACTGACAGTGCATCGGATGCGATTAGAAATGTATTTGTAGTAATTCTGGTAGTTGTAGCCAAACCATATTTTAAAACCGAGGTTGCGCTACCAGCCGGCGTAACCATTGTGGAATTTAAAATATTTTTTTCAACTGATTTTACAACAGTGGGAGAACTGGTGACACTTGTTGGCACAACAACCTTATTCGCATTGATATCTGTTGTAATTTTATTGCCAATCAAATTTGTTGTTGTGTTAATTTTAACCTCCTTACTCACTGGATTTTGTTGTATCTGACTAGCAGTGACCGGACTGGTAGTTACTAAAGAAATATTTTTCTGATTGACCACTGAATTAATTACGGTAATCTCTGAAAGATTAGAAATACTAGAAGTCGCCTTGGCTAAAGGCAAAATTAGTAATGGAGTCAAAACAAACAAGTGTAGTTTAGACATATTTTGTATTTTTTATATAATTTTTGGTACTTAACTTAATTATGGGTAAACAAAAAACCCTTTCCAAAGTATATTGTAAATGTGTAAGCATTGTTATTTTAAGACAGATTGAGATAATTGACATTTTAATTTATACAGCACACCCCAAACTTTTACCAAAGGCGAATAGTTTAGGGCTTATTCAACGCACCTCTAGTCATTGGCCCAACATAACCAAACTGATCAATGCTGTTTGCTTTTTGGAAGTCTTTAACAGCCTGAGCGGTGATTGAACCATAGACACCAGTGATAGTTGGGTAAGTGAAATAACCAAGTGTTTTTAATTTAGTTTGCAGTTGTTTAACCTCTTCACCAATAGAACCGACAAAGAGAAAAGATTTAAACACGTAACCACTCGTTACGCCAGAACTAATAGCCGCATTCGCGGTTGTATCTGTTGAATCAATTACGACACCGTTCAATAAATTTCTGGTAGCCAAATCCAATATACCGGATTGAGTCACTCCTTTAATTTTCTGATAAGCCATTAATGCCTCCTTAGTTACGGTGCCAAAATAACCGGTAATAGAGGGATAAGTAAAATGCCCTAAAGTTTTTAGGATTTTCTGTAATTCGGAAACCTCGTTATTATTGACGCCGACCTGTAATTGATTTTTAAATTGATAAGTATTAGCCACAGTTGTGGCGGACGTAGTCAACGATGCGATTTCTTTAGTTAAACTGTTTAATGAATTTCTGGTTGCTAAATCTAATTTTCCTGTTTGAGTCAATCCTTTAGCTTTTTGATAATTAGCTACAGCAGTTTGCGTGATAGAACCAAAATAACCAGTGGCGGTAGGATAAGTGAAATAGCCAAGTTCCTTTAACGCTTTCTGTAATTCTTTTGCTTCGCTATTTTGCGCTCCTAAAGATAAATCTTTCGTAAAAGAAAAGCTGAACATCTTGACGACTTCCATTTTAGCAGTTTGAGATACATCAACAGTGGAACTAACAACAGAAGTATCAGTCACGGTTGTGGTTGTCGAAGTTGTCGTAGGCGTTGTACCAAAAACCGTGCTGGAAACTAATTCAATTGTATCGGATATAGCAATTGAAATATTTCCGGATGCATCTTTGAATTTCGCGTAAACCGTTTTAAGACCCAATCCGCTATTCAAAATCCACGATTTGGAGGTTACATAGGTTTCCCAAGTTGAACTTGTAAAACCAGATTCATTGGCAATCATCATATAGCTAACATCAGTCGCGCCTAATATCAGAGTGACATTAACACTAGCAGTTGTACTAGCGCTACTATTGACTAAAATTGAGGTATTGGTTGGCGGTGTGTTATCAGCCGCTCCCCCGCCAGAATAATCGTTATCAGTAATCGTTACGGTCACGCTGGAAATAGAAATGCCATTATAATTCAAATCTGAACTAACAGCGTTATGTGTAATAGAAGCACTTTCACTGTCTTCAACCGAAAAATCGTCAGTTGCGGTCACTGTTACAGTTACCGCTGAATTCCAATTGCTAGTTGTAAATATAATAGAAGAGGTTGATAAAGATAAATCTGCGCTGGCAGAAAGAGTAATTGTTACATTGGCTGATGGTGCAGAATCCAAAACTATAGTATATAAATCAGTCGCTCCGCCTTCGGTTACAGCCGTCTCTCCTGAGGATTGAGTAATTGTAACGCCAGATGCATTTGCCGCCACCGTTGCATTTGCTCGATCGGAATTCGGACCCTCACCCACATCATTTACACCGGCTACTTTGTAGTACCAAATATCACCTGCCGTTAAACCACTATGACTATATGTTCTGTTCGTTGTTGAAGCAATAAAAGTACTGGTCGGAAAAGCACTGATTGCGGTCGTGGTTGCATAAATCATGTAATAGGTTGTTGTGGCAACCGGAGAGCTCCAACTTAGATCAATTTGTTCAGCCGTAGTAGTCGCTAAAGTTAATCCAATCGGCGCATCTGGACCGCCAATAACCGGGGCAAAATCAGTAAAGTGATCTGTCTGTACTGTTACAGTGTGATTAGTAGTATCAATCGTAGCCGCCATTGGTTCCCACTGCCCTGTAGTTTCGTCAAAATAGGCAAATTGTAAATCTGATTCCGCTATCTTTAATTCTGTCAGGTCGTCAGCATTTAAAGATACTGTTAAATCAGCGTTACTTCCTAAAGAGGTAATTGACTGACCAGAGCTGTTTGAGGCCGAAATACTAATTGTGGAATTTTTCAAAGCCGTGGCATTGGGAGCCATACGCGGAGTAGTGGTAACAACTGTAACCGTCACCACTGCATTGTTGGATCCTAACGAATTTTCAGGTAAACTTAAAGTGGTATTATATGTCGTTACTTGTCCTCCAGATGAATCAGTAATACCCTGTACAAATGGTATTGGCGCTGACCAATTCAAACGAGCGGTCAAACTAATATTGGCCGTTCCTCCAGGTGTAGTTGAAGTCCCAGTAGAACGTTCATACCCTGGCCCTTCAGCAAAAATTGTCCAGGTACCACTGTCCACATTTAAAGAATAATATCCATCGGCATCGGTTGGTGAGCCAGTCCACACCTCGTTCCCGCTGATCGTCTTTTTGGCTGACACCCAAGCATCAGTAACAGCCGTGCCACTGCTTGTTACTTGACCGCTAATTATTGAGGTAGCTGAATTCAAAATAAAATCCTTTGTATAATTAGTGCTGGTCACTGATATCTGTTCATCACCTGCTTCTGATATATATCCAATCGCTTTTATACCAATGCGATAATTACCATCGGCTGGTACTTGTAAGGTATAATTTCCAACAGCATCTGTTTGCGTAGAATAAAATTTCGGACTGCCAAATTGACTGGCCCAGATATTGACATTACTAATACCAACACTATCAAGTGTAGCACTACCACTTAGTGTAATTAGAGTAGCTGAACCATGAGCATCGCCAGTAACAGTCGTTCTTTCTCCGGCTGTAATACTGGCAATTTGTTCACTAATAATCGGTCCAGTAACAGGTGAGCCAACATTAACACGGTAAACATTTAAACCAGCTGGTAAAGTAATATCGGTAAATTTAGTGGTACCGCTTGTAGTCCACGAATCAGAGAAATTTCCTTTTCCAGTATTAACATTAAATGCACCGGCAAATAACGGTGAAACTTCAGAAGCATTATTAACAATTACGCGTAAAGTACCTTCAACGCCCAAAGACCAATTAACACCACCTGTTTGTTCTCCGGCTACAACAGTTACTGGCTGAGAAGATAATCCACCAGTTCCACTTGACCAGCCGCTCATCTGATAAGTACCAGCTGGTAAATACAGAGTATAAACACCTCCCTCAGTAGTTTCTGTACTATTTCCACCAGAAGTAGCACCTGTCCCATAGGCCCCAATTTTAACTCCGACTAAACCAGTGCCTCCTTGCCTTACTGCGCCAGTCACAGTGCCCAAACTAGCTGAATTCACTGTAAAAGTAGAGGGCATATTAGCTCCTTCGGTTATTGTAACCTGTTGTGCAGACAATGCCCCAAACCCAGGAGCACTGCCTTCAATTATATAAGTACCTGGAGAAAGATACAGCGTAGTCGATCCAACACTGCCTGTCATTCCCTGGCTAAATTCAGAACCGTTTATTTTTCTAGCATAAACCGAGGCATTACGGATACTATTGTCATCACTATCTTTTACTCTAATATTAATATAAGTACTATTACTAGAAAGATAAATTGATTTTGTAGTTGTAGCACTAGATATTGAAACTGGATATTCATCAGGCAAACCACCACCCGGGCGATTAATTGAAATACTGATAGCGCCTGCAGGCACTTTAAAAACATACTTATTAATATTTGCTCCGGTCCCATTTGATTGACAAGTCATATCCTGCTCTCCCATAAAAAATCCGCCGCCACTTCTTTTTACGCCAACACAAGCATTAGTTACTGGTGTGGCCGAACCAGCATATAACAAAGTAACAACCAAATTTCTATCGGCCTGCACATAGGCATAACTGCCCAAATCGATTGTGCCAGTGGTTGCAATATGTGTTTTATTAATTGATGGTGGCCAAAATTTAACAGTGCCACTGCTAAAATTGGTGTTTTGTCCAAATCCTTCACCCATCACGTTAAAACTCCAATCTTGTCCACTTTTAACTTTTATTTTAGCATAACCATTTCCATTATTTGCAAAACCCTGCGTATTATATGTTTGATCGGTATATACAGATGTAAACGACATATAGTCAGCGCTTTGAGCCAAAATACTAGCATTTTGTCCTGGTACTCCGCCAGTTAAAGCGATGGTTGTAGTTGCATCCGGAATAGCAAAAAACAATGTGGTGGTAACAGTCGTTGGTGTTGTGCTCAACAAAGGAATTGATTTCATGCCCGGAGTAAGAAGGGCGTCATAATTAGAAGAAATATTCCTATTAAGCAATTCTGTACCCACTCGATAAGTTCCATTCAACAATCCCGTATACTGCGCTGCAGAACTATTATTTATACGTTTCGCTCCCAAAAAATATCCTTTATCTTCATTGCCTGCGACTACTTGTAGTAAATTTCTCTCTTGAATATTTAAATTTCTTGTCGTAGTCGGAGTAACTACTCTAGCGATTAAATTGATTGTATGATGGCCACCAATAATAACTGATGATGGTGGCGGCGGTCCCATACCCTCACTAAATTCTTGGTCGCCATAAGAATTCAAAGAACCATCCAAAAGGCCATTGTTACTTCGCGTGATATATTGTGCAAATTTTTGACCAGCACCAGCCGATTCCGAACCAAACACACCGGCAGTGGGTGGATTAATAACGCCATAAATTGTAATTGACAGCGGATCACCTGGCGCCACATCTTGCGAACCAACTATCACAGTCACTCTTCGTCCTCCGGTATTAGCAGTAGAAGTTGACAAAGCGCCGACCGTTGAGGTTGTAGTATTTAAAATACTGATCGGTTGAGTTGTACTCACTGAAATACCATTTAATAAATTTGCATATTGAACAGGAAATTCTAAAACAATCTTGCTACCAATCGGAACACTGCTGGTTGGTGTAAATCTAAAAGTATAATTAGATGGTGAACTGGTATTAGTATTAGATATGAATAAACCGGTATATTGATCTACTACTAAACTTCCACCACCACGAATAATTGTATCAACATCATTGGCATTAAATTTCTCTTCAGCTAAAGTTGACGTTGGACTACCAGTCGGAAGGCCAGCTTTTACATTCCATGTCTTATTGCCAGCCAAGGAATTGACCGTTCCTGATGGATTATTAACTCCTCCAATTCTAAAAGAAAAAGTGCCAGCCGGAGTATTGGTGGCAATATAACCATACAACATTGTTGGACCACCTTCCACAACGCCATTAATATCGGGCGCAATTCCTCCAAGATTAAACGCAGTCGCCGTTCCTCCGACTTCAACTTGAACGGCATCAAATTGCACTTTTGAACCGATAAGCGGAACGCTCCCACCGACATAAAATGCATATTGTAAAGTGGGGCTAATAGATGGTGTAATAAAACTAACAGAATGACGATTATAACTGCTCAATGAACTGGTGGCAGAATAATAATTTACATCAGTTCTTTCGATTCCGGACAAACATTGCCATTCAGTAGTTGTAAAATTATATGTTAAAGCTTTACCCGGATCGCAATTAGCCGGACCGGCATCTAAGGTTAAAAAAAATCGTCCTTCTCCGGTTGAAGTACCGGCTTTGGTATAAAAACTCATTGTATGAAGCGTGTTGGTAGCGACTAATATATTTTGTCTCACTCTGACTCGTTCATCAGCGCCAACTTCAACCTGCATAATTTTGCTTCCATGAGGAATATTTGTTTTTGTGATTGCTAGGGCAGATGAACTAGCAGAAGGAACTGTCAGAATCCAATTGCCGTTACCACCTTCAAACGATGGATTTACTACCAAATTAGAAAGAAGAGACCCTCCTAAAGAACTTTTTAAAGAAATTCCCGTACTGGTCGCAATTGTTGCATTGGAAAAACTCCAATTTGTTACGCCCAGAGGACCCATAACAGTCGGAAAAGTAATTTGCACAACATCATTGCGCGACAAGGCTTGAGTCGTGGTTCCGGTAAAAACCCACTGCGCATTGGTTGCGCCAATTAAATTGTCAACACTTCTTCCTAAAGGTGATACTATCAATTCTCCAGCCGCTGAACAATAACCGGTTAATAAAACCCCTCCTAATATAACTCCTAAAAATATTGACCCGAGTTTGTACCAATTTGTTTGTTTCATATATTAACTGATTAATTTATCTATTTTAAACTAATAATTTGAATAATATTTTTTAAATAAACGAATTGTTTATTTAGTTAAATCCAAAACAGGCATAGAAGTATTTAGGACCATTTGAGTCGGTAATTTTCCATTGCCCTTTGTTCAGCAGTTACCAAGGTTTTTCCTTTCATAGTTTAAATACTATTAATTAAATTTTATAGTGATATTATAACATAAAAAGAAATAGACATCAAAACCGCCAGTTAAATAACTGGCGGTTTTAAATTTTGTTTTTATTTTTATTTATTACATGGAAATTCCCGATGGCGTGGCATATATTATACCAGACAAACCAGCTATTGTTCCTTCTAACTGGGCATTAATAACATAAGTTTGAGACCAACCTTCGTACATATAAATATAACCTTGCTTTGGATCTTTTGGCACATAGCCCATATATGGTGATTGACACTGATTAAATCCCCAGCCATATTGACCCAAACAAGTAACATCAAATCCTAAAATTATTGGCCCTGACACTGGATATACGCCATTATCTGAATAATATAATTCTAAGGCTGTCTGAATCTGTTTTAAATCAGATAAACGTTTGGCATCACGAGCTTGAATCGCGTAACTAGGGTCTATTTCTTCTGTTATTAATCTAACAAAAACGCCATGTTCCTCATTAATATCTTCGTAATAAAATCTTAATTTATGACCAGTGGTTAAACTATAAACAAAATAATTTTTGTCTTTTCTTACGTAAATCAAATCTCTATTAGCATTTTCTAAACGTAAATAGACGACACCACTATCGTAATTTTCTATCGTGGCTTTTATGCCAGTTGGATTATGTGTGATGGTATTATTTTTAAAACCACTATATAAACCATCATCGCCAGCTGAATTATAATCTGTCTTGTCTCCATGATTGTAAATCGTAAAATAAACATAATCAGACCATTCACTTTCTTGATCTGCATTATTATGAGCTTTAATTTTAAAGCGATAATAACCTGGGTAAAAATATGACGCGACATTTGGCGTTACTGTGCCAGAAAATGAACCTGTATGCCATTTTTCTTCAAAAACAATCATCGCCGGACAAGCCGTTCCCGCGGGACAAGAAGTTACATCTTGTTCTACTGCTATTTCATATCTATCAGCTTCGGGCACTTCATTCCACTTAGCCTTTAATTCTGTCTTTGCACCAAACCAACCATAAAAAAAGTTATCATCTGGATTGTTGTAAATTTTTTCATTATTAGTTGGATAAGTAATTACTGGCTTTTCTAGTTGAATAGGTAAATTATTGCTAGTCGGTATAATAGCTAAGTTGACTTGGCTAGTTGTGTAATGGCCTCCGCAAGTATTCCCCTGACTTATGTCATCGCAATATAAATTAGCTATGGCTGAAAAAGCCAAAATAGTCATTTGTCCACTTGCCCCATCGTATTGATGATAACCGTCTGTTTTTACAACAGCACAAGTATTGGCATTAAAACAATCTTGAATAGGTTGCATTGTTGATAAATCAATAATTTGTATCCAAGCAACCGTCTGATTTGTTTTGGCAGTTACATACACGTCCTCATCACTGTAATATGTATTTTTATCAGTTGTTAATTCTAACTCCAACGATATAGCCGGGGGTGTTGGAGGAACCTGAGGATCTGGTTGAGGTTGTGGAACTGGCTGCGAAGACTGAGGAGTTGGCTGCCAAAAACTATCTTGATACGTGGTATTAGAATCAACTTTAATTAGGGCTCTGTCTGCTTCGCCCTTGCCTAAATAAGTTAGTTCCAAATATTTATCAGGACGATGAGTTAAAAAAATTTTGCCACTTGGTTGATTTTCTACTAACACAAACCATTTCTGTTGGGTGTCTTCTATCCAAACACCTGCGGCGTTATATTTCTGTTCGGCCACGTAAATTTTGGTGTTACTCCAAAAATGATCAATAAATTTGCCTTCACAAACTATAAATGTTACATTACCGCCTTTAATATCGCTACAAGTTGGCAACGCTTTGGCTGGTGCTTGTGGTAAAACAACGCCACCTAACACAAAAGAGGCTATGATCAAACTAAAAAAGGCTTTTTTAAACATATCTTTTTATATTAAAATTAATCAAAAATTAGTTGAATTTTGGCTTAATCTACACTTTTTTTATAGCACACTTTACGAAAAATGTCAAGAGTTGTAATATTAAAGGATATTACTTTTTTCTTGATATCTAAATATATAATACATGAAATTAAACAATGTTACAAAAATATCATTCTATACTCTTGGCTGTAAATTAAATCAAGCGGAAACAGACGAATTGAAAAAAAACCTAATAAAAATGGGTTTTGTTATTGTGCCTTTTGGCAGTAGTGAAGACATCACTATTATTCGCGCTTGCGGGGTTACTTGCAATGCTTCGCGAACCGTACGTGAGGTTATTAGGCGTGTTAAACGCCAGGGAGTTTATGTTATAGCGACCGGTTGTTTGGAAAATAAGGATTTAAAAGAAATTGATTTTGTGGGGAAGGATAATGAGGAAATTCTATGTCATTGCGAGGAGCGACGAAAGAGCGACGAAG
The DNA here is from genome assembly GCA_964482695.1 of uncultured Gammaproteobacteria bacterium. Classification (GTDB taxonomy): domain Bacteria; phylum Patescibacteriota; class Patescibacteriia; order Magasanikbacterales; family GWA2-37-8; genus CAYZYP01. Next base: position 26,257 of record CAYZYP010000014.1, read on the forward strand.
CAATCCCATTGGATTTGGATAATGGTAACCTTAATTTAATGGAAACACTACACCCTATTTATAGAGGGCCTCGCGATGGCATAAATCGCACTCGCGCTTTTATCAAAATCCAAACTGGTTGTAATTTTAAATGCGCTTACTGCATTATCCCTTCTTTTCGCGGAAAATCACAAAGTATACCTACCAAAGAAATATTAAAAAAAATAAACGAAACAATTAAAGATGGTTGCAAAGAAATAGTACTAACAGGAATAAATATTTGTTTATACAAACATAAAACTTATGATTTGGCTGGTTTATTAACTGAAATTTTAAAAAAAACTAAAATAGAACGTATTCGCCTGGGCTCGCTTGACCCACGACTGATCTCGGACAAACTATTAAAATTATATTGTCATCCTTTCACTTCGTTCAAGGCAGGCTCTGAGGGAGCAATAGCGACCGAAGAATCCCTTGATAATATGACTACTCCAAAAAGGGATTCTTCGCTATCGCTCAGAATGACAAACAGCGGCTTCAATATTCAAACACGCTTAATGCCTCACTGGCACCTATCTCTACAATCCGGCTCTGACTCTGTTTTAAAACGCATGGCGCGTGGCTACACGACCAAGCAATATTTAAAGATTGTTAATAAACTACGCAAACACAATCCCCTGTTTTCTTTTACCACCGATATTATCGTCGGCTTCCCGGGGGAAACAGAAAAAGAATTTAAGGAAACATGCGAGTTTGTGAAAAAAGTTGGTTTTACTAAAATACACATCTTTCCATTTTCCCCCAGGCCAGGCACGCCAGCGGCCAAGTTAAAACCGGTAACTAATTATATTGTTACCGAACGCGTTAAAAAATTAACAAAAATCGCCGAGCAAATTGCTGGCGATTATGAAAAAAAATTTATTGGTTTGATTAGGCCGGTGTTGTTCGAGAATAAAAGACACACTTATTTTGACGGCTACACGCCGGAGTATGTGAGAGTGAAGTATGTATCGGGGAAAAAATTGGAGAAAAAAATAATAAATTTAAAAATTAAAAAAAAAGATTTTTTTTAGTACAGAATACTTGATTCTGGTTTGATTTCTCCCACTAAATTGGTCTGGATAAACTGCTTTATTCTACTATATGGAATTTTATGTTTAATAGCCCACATCAATTTAGTGCTCATCGCTTCCATACTCATGTCAAAAACCTGTATAACACCATACTCCAAAGATTGCCGACCAATTTCGTTTAGGCCTAGAGCTGTTACTCCGGTTGGACATTGGGTAGTCGCCAAAACTGGCACTTTCTTCTCTTTCGCATATGCCAACGCCGAAAATAGTTGACTTGGAATATCTCCGGATCCAAATGCTCGAAATACAAAGCCCTTTACGCCATTATTCATTAGACTGTTTAAATGTTCACTCTTTAAACCGGGAATCAATGTTAAGCAGACAATATTATCATCAAATCCGTTTCTTACAATTAATTTTTTATTGTGTTTTTGATTACACGATTTATTAATTTTCATATTCACGCGAATCTCGCCAAAATCACTATCTTGAAATGTTTTAAAAGCCTCTAAATCGGCTTCGCTTACCTTTTTAGCGCGACACCCTAATATTATTTTACTGCCAAAGACAATAAAAACTCCTGCTAGATCCATTGTCGCCACGCGAATACTATTAACTAAATTATTTCTCGCGTCACTGTGCACTTCCGCGGCCGGTATTTGCGATCCTGTTAAAATTACCGGCTTACCTATATTTGGCAGGGCAAAAGACAAGGCGCTTGATGTATAACCCAAAGTATTCGTACCATGAGTTATTAAAAAACCATCATATTTCTTGTAATTAGCTGAGATAACATCAACTATCTTTTCCCAAATCGTGTGATTAATATTCGTGCTATCAATATTATCAATATAAAGCACGCTTAAATCTGCCAACTCTTTAATGCGCGGTTCCAAATCAAAAAATTGTTCCGCTTTATACGCTGTTTCTAAAGCTCCGGTAAAAACATTCTTTTTCATTGAGATTGTCCCGCCGCAAAAAAGTAATAATATTTTTTTCTTCATATTAGAAATGATAGTCCTAAAATTAAAGCCGCGCAAATCATTTTTTTAAAAGATATTTTTTCTCGCAGAAATATTATACTAAGTATAAAAACAAAAACTGGCGTAATATTCCCCAAAGTAACCGCCACCCCAGCACTACCACGAACTAAGGCAAGATATAACAATAACCATTGCGCGATAACAAATAGACTCCGTAAAAAAATTATTCGGTATTGATGAATCGTGATATGATTTACCGTAAAATTAAAAACAAGCAAAGCAAATAAAGCAATAAAACCTGCTCTAAACATATACAATGTCGGCGCGTTTATCACATTTAAAGTGCTCAGTAAATACTTTGATGGAATAGCGGAAATACCAAACAGCGCCGAAGAACAAATCGCGGGAAAAAGAGTCGCCCTATTAAATTTACTCGTATCTTTAAAGTCCAACGAAAAAACAATAATAACAACGATTATGGCTATGGCAAAAAACAAAGTTTTTAATCCGACTTTGTCGTCTAAAAAAAGATAACTTAGTATGAAAGTAAAGGCAGGCGCTAACGACAAAATTGGCACGGCGACACTAGCCTCAACTTTTTCAAAAGTTTTAAAAAAGAAATAATTGGCGGCTGTATCTATAATGGCGATTAATACCAAAACACTCATCGTTTTCAAATTAGCATTAAAACGATAAAAAAGCGGTGATAGTAATACCAATGTAGCTCCCATGGTTAAAAAATTAATGCCTAAAATATCCTGTGTTCGTAAATTTTTAAGCAAGGTACGAGCCAAAATAGCCGCTATGGCGCCAAATACGGAAGAAGCGATTGCTATAGATGTAAATCCTAAATTTTGTATTAAATTTATAACCATATTAAATAAATATCCTATTCCAAATAGTCTAATGGCTCTTTTTAATGATGTGCTTGCACCAACATTTCTATCACCTCTATTATTTTCTCTGGACTGGCCGTCGGCAAAACCACATGTAAACGTTTGCCTAAATACTCCCTAACATCTGGACGGCTGATTAAATCTTTTACCACTTGCGCTAACTTTACACCTTCGGTGGTTCTTTCGTCGAGCACAATAACCGCTTTTTCTTTGGTCAAAGCACGCACATTTTCTTCTTGATGGGTTTCTGACATGGGAATTAAAATCGCCACCTTTGACAAAGAAGCTAATTCGCTAATAGTACCAAAACCAGCACGGGCAATTACCACATCTGCTACGGCATAAGCATCTTTCATTTCACTATTAAAAAATTTATAGACATGATAATTTTTAAAAGCTGTTGTCGCCCCTTCGGCCAACCCACTTGCCCTTTCACGACCAACTAAATGTATTATTTGCCAGTCTGACGGCCAATGAGGCAAAGCTTCTATAATTAACTTGTTTATCCTGCTAGAACCAGTGCCACCACCCAAAGCAAAAATTACCGGGCAATTTGTGGACAAACCAAATTTTTGTCGCGATATTTCTTTATCTGTCACAGATAAATCACGCACCGGATTGCCAAGCCAAGTAGTTTTTTTTATTGGAAAAAATTGAGTTGTTTCCTGCAAAGCAGTGGTTATTTTTGTCGCTGTCTTTGTCATTAATTTATTAGCCAAACCAACACGCGCGTCTTGTTGATGCACCCAAGTGGGGATGCCCAGTGCCCAAGCCGCCCAGTGCAAAGGCACACTGACAAAACCACCAGCGGAAATAAGTAATGTCGGCTTTTCTTGTATTAATAAAACAAACGCTTGGAAAATAGACCAAACTGACTTAAATAAATCAGTAATATTCCAAAAAGACAAGTAGCGACGCCACTTACCGGTAGCGATAATATAATAAGGAATATTATACTTTTCCACTATTTCTTTTTCTGGCCCCTTTTTTGTTCCCACCCAAATAAACTGACATTCGGGATTATGACGATGAAAAATTTCATAAATAGCGAGCAGTGGTATTACCGGCCCAAGCGTGCCACCGCCTGAAAGAAGAATTTTCATATTAATAATCTCTCAACTTTCCTATCACATCCATCTGCTGAATTTTTTCCAAAGCCTTGGCTTCTATTTGTCTAATACGTTCGCGAGTAACACTAAATTCTTTCCCAACTTCTTCCAAAGTGTGCGTTACTCCGTCCACCAAGCCAAACCTCATTTCCAAAATTTTCTGCTCGCGTGGCGACAAATCTT
>CAYZYP010000015.1:0-30350 GCA_964482695.1 uncultured Gammaproteobacteria bacterium
ATTATAAACAAAGTTTGAAATTTCGGCAGGCTTCATAAAACAGAAATTGCATTTCTGTTTTAATTCAGCCTTGGAAATTATAGCAAAACTAAAAAAAAATGCAAGAGGGCTCCTTGTGGACAAAAAACTACCAATGAACCGCAAATTTCTTCACGAATTTACACAAATCACTAATTATTTCATACTTAGTGTAAATTCGTATTAAAATTCATGGTTCTTATTCTATTGGTTCAAAATAAAATTTTTCGTCGTCGTCTGGTATATCAGCCAATGTTTCTTCGGTAATTATTTCGTCCTGCTTGTCATTTTTAGTAACTGTTGGTTGAACGTGGGTAGAAGATAATTTGTCTGGCTGTAAAATATCTTGATTAATTTCAACTTTTGTTTCTGATTTGGCATCCTCTGTTGGCAAATTATCGTGGTTAGATGAACGCCACAAAGCAATTTCCCTATTAATTCTATTCATCATTTCCTCTTCGGACAAACCTCTTACTGGTTGCGTTGGCAATAATAAATTTTCATAACCGGATAAATCCATCAAAACTATTGGTTCTTCTCTTTCTTTATCCACTATTATTACCCGGTCGCCAGTACGATAAACAATATTTAAAATTCTATCTAATTGATCTTGTTTCATAATATATAGGTAAAGGGATCTACTAATAAAGCCTATTCTAACAAGTCGGCTCTAAAAGTCAAGCTGTTTCTGTATTGGTTCAAAAATCATACTAATAAAGTATAATTTACCTTGACAAAGCAGGTACATCTGCTAATCTATATATCATAATATGATATTTAATTAAATATTTTTTTATGGCAAAAAACCTTTTTAAAAAAATTATAGTCGCTAGTATAACTGTAGCCACTTTTACTTATTTAGGCGGGTTGGTTTACGCTCCGACGGCATTTTCAACAACTTCCACCTGCCCCACTCTCAAAGCTGGCGACAACGTCAAGGTAGACGATGTCACCAAGCCTGCTATCTACTCTGTTGGTGCAGACATGAAAGTCTATTATTACCCAACTGGCGATGAATTCAAGAGTTGGAATACCGATGAAAAATACGCTGGTTACTATACAAAAGTAACTCAGACATGTTTTGATAGTTTAGCATTACCATCTACTTATCCAGGTGGCGTAAACTATCGCGCTGGTTCATACTTAGTTAAACGCGGTTCATCTGACAAATTGTATGTGGTCATGCCAAACAACACCAAGAAAGAAATTACCGTGGCCGCTGCCAAGATTTTGTATGGTACTAGCTATACTGTAAAAACAGTCGGTGATGCTTTCTGGCCAAACTACGTCACAACTGCCACTGGCACGATTGACGTAAATTCCAGCGGTATCATCAATCCACAAGAAGGTCAATTCGTAAAAGTAGGTACTGTGACCTATTATGTTGATTCCAATAGCACTTTGAAAGAAGTTGATTCTGCTGGCCTAACTGCCAATAGAGTTAAAACTGCTTTTGTCCGCATTTTGGATTCAAAGTATATCACTGGTATGACAATCTCGTCCGCCAAGATTAGCGCCGAGGTTACGACAATGACTGATAGGACCGGAGGAGTAAATCAAACTATTAACACATCAACTACTAACACGCCTTCTGGCTCATCGTCCTCTGGATCTGGATCATCTGGAGCAGGCTCTGGATCTGGATCGACAACTCCGCCCACACCAACTCCTACTCCAACACCAACACCAACTTCAACTGTTTCTTCCACGCCAAATCCAACTTACTCTTTAACTGCTTCCACATCTTCTGTTAACGAAGGTAGCTCAATAACATTTACTTTAACTACTACCAATGTTTCCAACAGTACCAATGTTGCGTATACAATTAGCGGTATTTCCAGTTCTGATTTTAGCTCTGGTTCTTTAAGTGGTAATTTTCAAATAAATAATAATACAGCTACACAAACATTTATTTTATCAAGCGACGCGACTACAGAGGGTGCGGAAACAATGTTGTTGTCATTAAATAATGGAAAAGCAAATTCAAACGTGACAATAAACGACACCTCTCTAACTCCAACGCCAACTCCCACACCTACTCCAACACCTTCGCCGTATGGCACAACCTACTATATTCGCACCGATGGTGGAGACGCTACCCAATGTACTGGTTTAGCCAACACAGCTTATTCTGGCAGTGGCACAGGTCAAGCTTGCGCTTGGAAACATCCGTTTTTAGCTTTACCACCTGGTGGAACTGCCAAAATTGCCGGTGGCGATACTTTAATAATTGGCAACGGCAGTTATAAAATGGGTTATGGCGCTTCGGCTGGGGCGACAAGTTGTGCCTCGGCTTGGTCTTATGATTGTATAATGGCCAAAATTCCTTCTGGTATAAGCGCATCACAACCAACTAAAATTTTAGGCGCTGGATACAATACTGGTTGCTCTTCTATGCCAGAACTTTATGGTTCTGGCCGACCATGGGCAATTGTTGATTTAGATGGCAGTAGTAATGTTGATTTACAATGTTTGGAAATAACAGATCACTCTAGCTGCGTAGAATCCCACGCAAATTCTAGTCTCCGCTGTAATAGAGACAATGCCCCCTTTGGTGATTGGGCGTCTATAGGCTTGCGCGCTTCTGATTCTAAAAATGTTACTTTAAAAAATATTAACATCCATGGTCTAGCGCATACTGGTATTTATGCTGGCCGTCTTACTGATTGGACATTAGAAAATGTCAAAATAAACGGCAATGGTTGGATAGGTTGGGATGGCGACATAGATAATAATGGACCAAATTCTGGTAATTCTGGCACCATGACTTTTAAAAAAGTAAACATTGATTGGAACGGCTGTGGCGAAACTTACCCGGGGTTACAACCAACTGGTTGCTGGGGGCAAACTGCTGGTGGTTATGGCGATGGTTTAGGCACGGCCGCTACTGGTGGTAACTGGTTATTTGAAGATTCTTCCTTTTCATTTAATACTTCCGATGGTTTAGACATGCTTTATCATCGAAATGGCGGTAAAATAACTATACGTCGCGTGCGCGCCGAAGGTAACGCTGGAAATCAAATCAAAACTTCTGGTAATGCCGAAATTACCGACAGTGTTGTGATCGGCAATTGTAGCTATTTTCAAGGAAAATCTTTTACTTATAATGTTGATCATTGCCGCGCTTTAGGTAACGCGATTTCCATAGTGCCTATGGGCACTACCGTTCAAGTTTATAATAATTCTATTTATAGCAACGGTGATGGCTTGGTCTATAGTGAAGGAACAGGCACAACTAAATTACGCAACAACATTATGTACGCTGGCATAGACTTTTGGCAGCCAACTGAAACTTCCTTCTATCTTTATTCCGAGCAGGGATCGGTTTTTGACCAAGATTATAATTTGTCTTACAACGCCAAGAGTAGTAACGGTATTTGTTCCAGTGGCGCTCATAACATTTGCGGTATTGATCCGCAATTTACTTCTGTCGGATCCACTTTTGATTTAAAATTAAAATCAACCAGCCAGGCGATTGATAAGGGCTATTGGGGAAGTGGCATCACGGCGCTTGACTTCTTGAGCAACGCACGTCCGCAAGGCGGCGAAGTGGATATTGGGGCGTATGAGATAAAGTAAAAAAATAATTATTTTAAGCGTAAAATACCCCGAATATGACGGGGTATTTTAATTAAGAACAAACTCATACCAAATAAGTATGTGTCCCCTTGACAAAATATAATTTAATAATTATAATATTTATGATTAAATTTTTTAAATGATAAATAAATTTTAATTTAACAATTAATTTAATACTTTATGCGTACAAATCAAAACGCTTTATTCCGCAAATATTTATTAACTACCCTCTTGGTGGTTTTTATTTTAGCCGGTTCAGTCTTTGGCTATTTTTATTATGCTAATTCCGCGCCCGATCCAAGCTGCGGCAACTTACAATCAGGCGATATCGTGCGTTTAGATGGCGACTCTTATTGGTATTGGCTGGATGGCGAAAGAAAATTAATTATCGTTGCCTCTCACTTATTAAGTTCTTGGGGAAAAGTAGCGGCTCCCAAAATAATAACCGCTAAATGTTTTGATTCCTTGGATGTTTCCGCTAAAAAAGTAAATTACCGGCCAGGTACGTATTTATTAAAATATAATAAAAGCAACCAACTGTACGCTGTCTTACCTGGAAATAAATTCGCCAAAATAAGTTCAACAACCGCTAGCCAACTTTATGGTAATTATAACCCAGTCAGTTTAAACGGATTTTGGTGGATGAATATTATTGATAAAACAGCGGAAATTACCGATAGTACCCCCCATCCTGGCATGCTTATTAGTTCTGACGATAAAAAAACTATCTATTATGTTGATGAGAATAACAAATTACATTTAGTAACCGCTAATGGATTTACAGCCAATGGATTTAATAAAACATTCGTGCATAATATTAGTTCGTTAATAATCAATCAAATGGCCAAAGCAGGCACTATTTCTCAAGCATTAACACATCTGTTGGACAAAACACAAGAGACCACGTCTTCGTATCCGGTTGTCGTCGTTCCTACTCCGACGTCAACTTATTCTCTAACAGCCTCGGCCACATCTGTTAACGAAGGTGGTTCTGTAACATTTACCTTAACTACCACCAATGTTTTAAGCAGCACTAATGTTAATTACACAATTAGTGGTGTTTCAAATTCTGATTTAAGTTCTGGCTCTTTGACTGGAAATTTTCTGGTTAATAATAATAAAGCCACACTTACATTGACCTTGGTTAGCGATACCACTACCGAAGGCGTGGAAACAATTACTTTATCTTTAACCAATGGCAAAGCCAGTGTTATTGTTACGGCAAACGACACTTCGCTAACACCAATAATTCCACCACCGACAACTTATGGCATAACTTACTACGTTCGTACCGATGGCGGCACGGCCACCCAATGCGATGGTAAAACCAATGTTGCTTTTTCAACCAGTATAATTAATAAGGCTTGCGCGTGGAAACATCCGTTTGTTGCTTTACCACCGGGTGGAACAGCCAAAATTGCCGGTGGCGATACATTAATCATCGGTAATGGCAGTTATAAAATGGGTTATGGCGCGTCTGCCGGAGCGGAAATTTGTTATAGCGCCGGCTCTTATGATTGCGTGATGCCTCCTATTCCTTCTGGCCCAAGTGCTGATAGACCAACCAGAATATTAGGTCAAAATTGGAACAATGGCTGTTCAATCTCGCCAGAACTCTTTGGCTCACAAAGACCGTGGTACATTGTAAATTTGGGAAGAAGAAACTATATGGTAGATAAAGCAAAAGAATTAAATGCGACCGGTAGTAATAATGTTGAATTGCAATGTTTAGAAATAACCGATCACTCCGGTTGTGTAGAATCACACAGTAATAGCGCGCACAGGTGCAATAGAGATGTTTATCCTTATGGTGATTGGGCGTCACACGGTATTTATGCTGAGAACTCCAAAAATGTGTTATTAAAAAATCTAAACATCCATGGTTTGGCGAATCGCGGCGTTATGGCCGGCCGTCTAACTGACTGGACAGTAGAAAATGTTAAAATAAAAGCCAATGGTTGGGCTGGCTGGGAAGGCGACATAGATAACAATGGTCCAAATTCTGGTAATTTTGGCACCATGACCTTTAAAAAAGTAATTGTTGAATGGAACGGCTGCGGTGAAACTTACCCGGGATTACAACCAACTGGCTGTTGGGGTCAAACTGCCGGTGGCTATGGTGATGGCTTGGGCACTGGCACGACCGGTGGCAATTGGATAATTGAAGATTCCACCTTTTCACACAATACCTCCGACGGCTTGGATTTACTCTATCATACCGGCGGCGGTACAGTAACTATCAAGAGAGTACACACCGAAGGTAATGCCGGCAACCAACTGAAAACAAATGGAAACGCGACGATAACAGATAGTGTTATAATCGGCAACTGTGGGTATTTTCAAGGCAAACCTTTTACCCACAACGTGGACAATTGCCGCGCGCTTGGCAATGCTTTGTCTATTGCTCTTGAAAATACTACCGCTCCTGTACAATTATATAACAACTCTGTTTACAGCGAAGGTGATTGTAATATAACCAGCGATCGCGGCACCGGTTCTATAAAATCACGCAATAATATTTTTTACGCTGGCACTGATTTCTTGCAACCGTTTGAAAAGTCTTGCCTGGCTTATTTAGGTGCCGGCGTTACTTTTGATACTGACTACGATATCACCTATCAAACAAAAGATAGCAATGAATATTGCGCCAATGGTGGCTCTCATAATCAATGTAATAAAAACCCAATGTTTACTTCTGTTGACGCTGCTAATTTTAATTTGCTTCCGCAATCTACCAGTCCAGCCATAGATAAGGGTTATTGGGGCAGTGGTATAACAGCGTTTGATTATTTAAGCAGAACACGTCCACAGGGTGGCTACGCAGATATTGGAGCGTATGAGGTAAAATAAATACAATTCGTTTACATAAAAACGCTCGGAAAATTTTCGAGCGTTTTATAATATTTTTAACTTAAATATTTTAAAATCTAACAGTCGAAGTAACTGGCGTTAATTGAATTGACTTGGCGGTAATACTGCCATCAGTATTTTGTTCTCCGTTGACCATAATATTTTTACCAACGCCGAGATCTTTGGAAGTGCTGGTAACAAATTTCGTAATAGCGGTAGACGTGGAAAAAAGAATAATTTTTGAACCGCCATCGCGAAGTTTTATCGTCGCGCTGTTGTTATCTTTAGATAGAATTTCTCCGGAAACAAAACCACCGCCAGCTTGCCCAGCGCCTGTTCCCAAAACGCGCCCGGCGCCATTACCACCCATTTGTTGAAAGCGTTGCTGTCTTTGTTCGGCTGTCAAATTTCCAAAACCTGACTGGCTTTGTTTGTTGGCAGAATATTTCATGCCAGCGTAAAAAGACAATCCACCAACAATGGCAACCCCTACAATAATTACGATAATTTTTTTCATACAAATATTAATTATTTAATGAGTTCGGCCATTTTTAGAGTTTGCGAGGCAAAATTGCATGGTTTTTTGCGAAGCAAAAAAATTTTGCCGAGCACTTAAATAAATTTTTTCGCTGGAAAAAATTTATGTGTCTAAAAATGGCCGAACTCATTAATAAATAAATTTATCTACTCATAATTACTCATATCGCAACGCCTCTATTGGATTCAATTTTGCCGCTCGGCGCGCTGGATAATAACCAAACGCGATGCCAATTGCCGCCGAAACACCAAAAGCCAACAAAACAGACGTTAAAGAAACTTTGGTCGCGATGCCAGCAAAAATTCTCACACCATACGAAATAAGCCAGCCAACTACAACGCCAATCACCCCACCGATAAAAGTCAATGCCACTGCTTCTGTTAAAAATTGTAAATTAATATCTTTCTTTTTAGCGCCAATAGCTTTGCGCAAACCTATTTCTCGCGTTCGTTCGGTGACTGTGGTAAGCATCATATTCATAATGCCTATACCACCCACTACTAATGAAATGGCGGCTACGGAACCTAACAAAATAGTAAATGTATTAGTAACCGAAGAAGCCGCGGCCACTATGTCGGCTTGATTCATTGTACTAAAATCAGCTAATTGCGGATCAGAAATATTATGTCGTGATAATAATAACGATGTAATTTCTTGCTGCAATTCTGCCATTGATTTTTGGTCTACAGCTTGTACGCCGATAGTACTAACACTCTCATTTCCTGATAAAAATTGTTGGGCAGTGGTAATTGGCACAAAAATCATATCGTCTTGATTGCTAAAACCACTTCCGCCTTTGGCTTTAGTAACGCCAATAATTTTAAAATCAATATTTTTAATACGTATTGTTTGCCCGATTGCGTCCGCGTCCGCACCGAAAAGATCATCTTTTACGGTTGGCCCTAAAACCGCCACTTTGTTTAAACCACTGACATGTTGGTCGGTAATAAACGACCCGTCACTTATTTCTACGTTTCTAACCGCTGAATAAGCGGCTATGGTTCCCATAACCGAAGTATTTGTATTTAAAGCTTTAGCTTTAATTTGATAACGACCAGACAATTCCGGCGCCACATATTTTGCCAAAGAAATCTCTTGTTTAATAGCATCAGCATCGGCCTTGGTAAGAGTAGACGCGCTACCTCGGCCTTGGCTCACCTGCATGCCAACACCCCTTTGGGAACCAGGCATCACTAATATTAAATTAGAACCAAGCGATTGAATATTTAATTGAATGGTACTTTGCGAACCTTGTCCAATAGCAATCATGGCGATAACCGAACCAATACCAATCACAATACCTAAAATAGTTAAAACAGAACGTACTTTATTAGTCGTTAAAGCAAAAAATATTTCTTCTATTAAATCGGACTTTTTCATATTTTTTTTCTATCCTCCACCAACGCTCCATCGCGAATTTGCAAAATACGATCAGCGTGCTCGGCCACGTCTCTTTCGTGAGTAATTAAAATAATCGTATGATGTTGTTTTTTATTTAACTCTCGAAAGGTCTGCAAGACAATCTCACCGGTTTTAGTATCCAAATTACCAGTCGGTTCATCTGCCAAAATTAAAGAAGGATTGTTCACCAACGCGCGAGCAATAGCCACGCGTTGCATTTGTCCGCCAGACAATTGATTAGATAAATGATGAAAATGAGATTCATCCAAACCGGCTTTTTTCAATGCTTGAACCGCCAAATTTTCTCTTTCTTCTTTTGGTGTTTCCGCATAAATAAACGGCAACATTACATTGCGCAAAACGGTCGCCCGAGGCAATAAATTATACGACTGAAAAACAAATCCTATCTTATTTCTTCTTATGTCAGCCAACTCATCGTCCGATAGTTCGGAAACATTCTTGCCGTCTAAAAAATAAGTACCGCCCGAAGGTGTGTCTAACGCTCCCAAAATATGCATTAAAGTTGATTTACCAGAACCAGACGGACCAATAATCGCTATAAATTCACCGTCTTTAATACTAAATGACACGTTATTTAAAGCAAGTGTTTCTACAACACCGCTATTATATTTTTTACTAATATTTTTGCATTCAATCATAAATATTTACTCAACGAACAGCAGATCGCGTCCCACCACCACCCATTTGAAATAAATTTTGACCGCTTGTTTTGCTTGTTTGAGACGAAGCCTGGCTCACAGTACGAATAATAATTTGATCGCCTAATTTAAGACCGCTAACTATCTCTGTTTTTGTATCGTTTGCCAAACCAACAGTAACTGTTTGCTGTTTTGGGGGAGTGGCAGAAGTAATACCCGTACCTTTGATAGCGTCCGCGTAAGCCTGGCTAGAAGTAGCTAATACTATGTCTAGCATCTCTACATAAGAAACGCTACCCGAAGTTTTAATAGCTGAATTTGATACTAATAAAACATCTTGTTTTATATTGGTGATTATAACGGCAGAAACACTCATTCCCGATTTTACTCTGTCGTCTTGAGTGTCAAAAATAATTTTTACACTATATGTAACCACGCCCTGCGAAACAGTACCCAGTGAATCAATTTCCGCCACCTTGCCGGTAATACTTAAATTTTCAATCGCGTCAAAAGTTAAAGTTACCTTTTGACCAACCTTAATTCTAGCAACGTCTACTTCATTTAAGGAAATTTCTGCCATTCTTTGTTTAGTTATCAAAGTAATCGCTGCTCCGCCAGATGAAAGTGAATCGCCAACCTTTATATTTACTTTTGCCACCACACCATCAAAAGGGGCGCGAACTGTATAATCAGCCAATTTTACCTGGGCATCATAAAGAGTGTTTTCGCGTTGTTTAACGGTAAGTTCCTGAGTTTGCAAATCAATGCTATCCGGCCCCACCTTTAAGTTAGCCAAAGCCAAAATTTTTTCTTTAACCGATGCTTCGGCAGCAGCCAAATCAAGTGGATTGTTTTGAACTAATTTTTCTATATCCCTAATAGCGTTAGTCAGGGTATCTTGGTTGGTTTGCAAAGTGTTTTGAGCTGATAATAAACTAGATAAATGAGTATTTGTCTGGCCAATATAAGTAGATAAGTTTGATTGATAATCCTTAACAGTTGTAAATACTGTTTTATGGTTCTGGCTACGATAATCAGCCCAAGCGTCTAAATAATTACTTTCACTTTTAGCTGATTGAGCTATAGTTTTGGTAGTATCTATAGTTTCTTTTAATAAATCCTCGATAGTAGCTTTGTCCGAATAACGAGTAACTTTTTTGTAACTAACAAAGTTAGTATCATATTTAACTCGCGCTGTTTTATAATCGCTTTCCGCGCTAATTTGAAAAGCTGTCATATTATCCCTGTCATCAATGTCCACCACATTCATCAAAGCGGACATATTCCATTGGTTTGTACCTACACTAACCTCGCTAGCGCTAATATCCGTGCTGTAAAGAACATCGTTTAATTTAGTAATTATAGTTGGTAAATTTAAAAAAGCATTGGATATGGTATTAAATGTATCCTCGTAAGATTTAGCTATAGCGTCTTCGGCCTTTTTTTTGGCCTCTAGTGCTTGGGCATAATCTGTTTTCTGCGACAATTTTAATTTGGCCAAAGTAGAGCTAGCACTGATTAAAGCGTTCTCGGCTTGAATAATGGTAGCTGTTGTTGCCGGCTGTTTAAATTTTTCCAAAGATAACTTGGCGCTTGTTAAATTTGCTTGCGCATCTCTAACTGTTTTGTACGCTTCCTGTGTATTAAGTTGGGCTATTACTGCTCCAGCTTTTATCTCTTGCCCATTTTTAACCAAAACACTATAAACGTCCCCAGAAGCTTTGGCTTTAACATCTACTTGTTGAGAAGCGGAAATCTGACCACTGCCGGAAACAGTGGCTATCAAAGTTCCTTTATCTACTGCGGCTAAAACATATTTAGTTTCCACTGTATTGCCGTTCAAAGCTTTAACAGTGTAATAACCACCACCAATTACCGCTAGACAAACGATAACAAAAATTACCTTGTGTTTTGTAATTAACTTAAAAAATTTATTTAATAAAGACATACTACAGTAATAAAATATTTACTATCTAAAACGAGGTGAAGAAGAAGGCGGTGGTGAAAATGGCGGCATCACTCTTATTAATTTAGCTTCAATTTGCCCGGTACTTTTTGGTGAGCCTAGAACAACTACTTTATCATCAGTTTTAAGCTCGCTAATTTTAATAGTGTCACGACCGCTTTGTATGGCGGTGCTGGTGGTTATTAAGACGCTTCTTTCTGTGTTGTCTATTCCTTTGATATACAAAGTGCCGCTGGAAAATTTAACCACAGAACCCACCACGCTATTGGGATTGATAAACTCATCGCCGCGCGCTTCTCTCCCCCAACCCATTTTAGGTCCGCCAAAAAGGCGATGATAATTTTCTCCCCATTGGTAGCTAAATCTGGCTTTGTGGAAACCCATCGCCATGCCAGCGGCAAAGATAGCCAACACTATAATCAAAGCGCCAAATATAATTAAAATAATTTTAATGATGTTTTTGCCTGGCAGTTGTTTTAACATATTTAAAATAATTAAAAAATTAAGCGTGTTTGAATGCTTTATAAACAAACTTTTTGCTAAGACGCGCTACTAGCCACAAAGAAACGATAAGAGACCAAGCCAACGCCGCTACTAAAACTATTGAAACTATTGGCAATGATTCTACTACAGACAAAAGATACTCGCGCCACATGCCAAACACGATAGCTGAATCGCTAAATAAGAGAGTAAGTAACTGACCGGCTTCGGAATTAACAATAATTACTCCCTCTGTTTGCCAGATGAAATATAAGCTAATTAATGAAATTACCGAAGTTAAGCTAAAAATTATCATTTTTATTAACATGTAAAAACGTTTTTTCTTTTCAATAATATTTAAAATTGAATCGCTTAACGCGACGCTTGGCCGCTCTAATGGCAATCCACACAAAGCAGGACCAACGACTTGCTCAAAAGCGATTAAATTAACTTCATCTTGTAATTTTTCTTCTTTCATACACTTATACATACGTAAAAAAATAAAAAAAGGTGCGTGAACACCTTTTAAGAAAGTAAAATTTTTAATTGAATTAAGGCGCGACGATGACGGCTTTTTATAGTATTAATAGATTCGTCTAATATTTCCGCTATTTCTACCAAAGAAAACTCCTCCTGATAATATAATACCAAAACAACGCGGTATATTTCTGACAACTTATCAACAGCTTGCCAAACAACAGCCGCGCCTTCGTTAGAAACAATTTTTTTCAAAACTGTTAAATCAGCGCTGGCTAATGTTTCTAATCTTTCACTATTAAGATTATCAATGCTTTCAACAAGTGGCGTTATCTTCTTTTTACGCAAATAATCAAAAATGGTATTTTTGGCAATTTTAAACAGCCATGGTTTGAACTTTTTATTAATATCAAACTTCTTTAAATTTTTCCAAATTTTGATAAAAATTTCCTGCGTTAAATCTTCG
The DNA here is from genome assembly GCA_964482695.1 of uncultured Gammaproteobacteria bacterium. GTDB lineage: Bacteria > Patescibacteriota > Patescibacteriia > Magasanikbacterales > GWA2-37-8 > CAYZYP01. The sequence goes on from CAYZYP010000015.1 coordinate 12,435, forward strand.
GCTTCTTGTTTAGAATTAATATAACGAAAAATAAAATTATAAACCGGCGTGGTATATTTACGCACCAAAAATTCAAAGGCCTTTTCATCGCCAGCTAAATAATTAACTACCAACTTTTCATCTGATTCGTGTTCCATAGTAAAATTCAATGTAGCATTTTTTTTAATGACGCACAAGACTAAAAAACACCCGGAATTTTCCGAGTGTTTTATTAGTGTAAATTCGTGAAAAAATTCGTGGTTCTATTTCTTCTTCCCACTAATTATCTCCAACGCCACGTTATTTGGCACTTCGGCGTAATGATCAAATTCCATAGTAGAGCTAGCGCGGCCCTGGGTTAAACTGCGCAGAGTAGTTACATAACCAAACATACAAGCCAATGGCACCATTGCTTTAACCACTTTCATTTGTCCGCGTTCGGTCATTTCCAAAATTTGCCCGCGCTTGGAATTTAAATCGCCAATCGCGTCGCCCATGTATTGTTCTGGGGTCAAGACTTCCACCTTCATAATTGGTTCTAAAATAATCGGGTTAGCTTTCCGGCATGCGGCCTGGAAAGCCATAGAACCGGCCATTTTAAAGGCTGCTTCCGAAGAATCTACTTCATGGTAAGAACCATCAAAACAAGCAATTTTAACGTCAACAACAGGATAGCCTGCTTGAATACCGCGCACAACACCTTCTTTCACACCTTTTTCAATCGCCGGTAAATATTCTTTTGGAATCACGCCACCTTTGATTTCATCCTCAAATTCATAACCTTTACCGCGTTCCACTGGTTCAACTCTTAGCCAACAATGGCCATACTGGCCACGTCCACCAGACTGCTTAATATATTTGCCTTCTGCTTCGGCAGTCATTTTAATTGTTTCTTTGTAAGCTACCTGAGGATTACCGACATTTGCTTCTACTTTAAATTCACGCTTCATGCGATCAACAATAATATCCAAATGTAGTTCGCCCATGCCAGAAATAATAGTTTGCAATGTTTCCTCGTCGGTATGCACTTTAAATGTTGGGTCTTCTTCCATTAATTTTTGCAAGGCCATACCGATTTTTTCTTGATCGGCCTTGGTTTTTGGTTCAATGGCGATAGAAATAACCGGCTCGGGAAAGATAATTTTTTCTAAAATAATCGGTTTATTTTCATCACATAAAGTATCGCCGGTAACTGTTGACTTCAAACCAATAGCGGCCGCTATCTCTCCCGAAAATACTTCTGTGACGTCTTCTCGATGATTGGCGTGCAAACGAACAATACGCCCGATGCGCTCTTTTTCGCCTTTAGTGGTATTATAGACATAACTACCAGCCGAAACATGACCAGAATAAACACGGAAAAAAATTAACTTACCCACAAAAGGATCAGTCGCGACCTTAAACGCCAAAGCTGAAAATGGCTCATTATCACTGGCTGAACGGATTTCTTCTTGTTCGGTGTCTGGATTGATGCCTTTCACTGGCGGCAAATCAGTTGGCGCGGGTAGATAGCTCACGACCGCGTCCAACATTTGTTGGACTCCTATATTAGACAAAGCAGAACCGCAAATCACTGGGTACATTTCACCTCGTAAAGTTAAAACTCTAATTGCTTTTTTAACTTCATCTATGGTTAATGTTTCACCGATTAAATATTTATTAGTTAAATCTTCATTGGCTTCGGCGGCTTTTTCCAGTAATTCATTTCGATATTTTTTTACCAGTTCTTTCATTTCATCTGGTATTGATATTTCTATTATTTTTTCACCATGTTCACCTTCAAATTTATAGGCTTTCTCTTCTATTAAATCAATAATAGCGCTAAAAGTGCTTTCCGCGCCAATAGGCAATTGAATAGCAAAAGCATTTTTGGATAAACGTTCTTTTATGGAAGCCAAGCTCATATAAAAATCAGCGCCCATTTTATCCATTTTATTTATAAAAGCTACTCGCGGCACGTTATATTTATCTGCCTGATGCCAAACTGTTTCTGATTGTGGTTCAACACCCTGCGAACCGTCGAATACTGCTACCGCGCCATCTAAAACACGCAAAGAACGTTCTACTTCCACAGTAAAATCCACATGCCCTGGGGTATCAATAATATTAATACGATGGTCTTTCCAAAAACAAGTTGTAGCCGCCGCGGTAATAGTAATACCACGCTCTTTTTCTTGTTCCATCCAATCCATTTCTGCCGCGCCTTCATGCACTTCGCCAATTTTATGTTTTTTACCGGTATAAAACAAAACGCGTTCGGTAGTTGTTGTCTTGCCGGCGTCAATATGCGCGGCAATACCAATATTACGAGTTTTTTCTAATGAATATTCACGAGGCATACATTGAGTTAAAAAAGTTAAAAATTATTTCGCGAAGCGCGCGAAGTGAGCGAACGCTTTGTTAGCTTCGGCCATTCTATGAACTTCATCGCGTTTTTTGATCGCGTCGCCTATATTTTGCGAGCTGTCCGACAACACCTTAGCCAAACGATTGGCGATTGGTTGGCCCTTTTGCGCGCGAGCAGCGCCAATTATCCAGCGAAAAGCTAAAGCATTTTGTCTTTTAGAACTTACTGGTAAAGGCACCTGATAATTAGCACCACCAACACGGCGAGAACGAACTTCTACCTGTGGCTGGATATTTTTAATCGCCTCGGTAAAGATATCTAGCGGCTCTTTTTTATCTTGGATTTTTATGATTTCTAGAGCTTTGTAAACAGCAGATTGAGCCACTGTCTTTTTGCCATTTTCCATTACTTTGTTTATAAATTTGGCCAAAAGCACACTGCCATATTTGGCGTCTGGTTTAATATCTCTAGTGTAATCTTTTCTTTTACCTCTCATATTAAAATTTGATTATTAATTTTAAATGCTAAATATTTTACGCTTTAGCGGCCTTTGGTCTTTTGGCGCCATACAAACTGCGACCACGTTTGCGATTAGCTACACCTTGGGTATCATAAACACCGCGTACGATATGATAACGTACACCCGGCAAATCTTTAACACGACCACCGCGGATCATAACTATAGAGTGCTCCTGCAAGTTATGGCCTTCGCCAGGAATATAGGCGATTACTTCCATGCCATTTGATAAACGAACTTTAGCTACCTTGCGCAAAGCAGAATTTGGTTTTTTAGGAGTAATTGTATAAACTTTGGTGCAAACACCACGTTTAAAGGTACAACCTTTTGACAAGATTGTCTTTTTACGATGCAAGGTATCAAGAGTAAATTGCAAAGCAGGTGTTTTGCTTTTTCTAACTTTACTACTGCGACCCTTGCGTATTAATTGATTAACTGTAGGCATAATAATTAATAACAAATTACTAATTTTTAATGACTAAATGGATATTAAATTGGTCGTTAACTAAAAAACTGAACGGTTAAGCTCAGCCACGAGTTTTTACCCGCCACTCGGCGGATCCGCAGTTTGCGGAACGTTCTGAAAAAAGTATAAACTAAAAATAAAAAAGTGTCAAGAGCCTACAAATCATTAATATCCCTTAAAAAACTACCTGGGTTAATTCTAAAAGGCTTTGAATCATCTTCGCTAACATAACGTACGTCAACAGCTTCATCATCTAAAACCAAACTTGGTCTGATAAGCAATGATCGATCATCTAATAAACGCGAAGAAATTTCTTCCAAAAACATACTGGGGCTTCCATCACTATTTCCCCAACCGCCACCGGACATGGGATAAGTTAGATATAAATTTTTTTTAGCCCGGGTTATAGCAACGTAAAACAATCTACGCTCCTCTTCCAGCCCGTCGCGCTCTTTAAACGCGTAATCCGAAGGAAAAGCGCCACTAGCCAAATTGATAATAAAAACACTGTCCCATTCTAGCCCCTTGGCCTGATGTATCGTTGATAAAATAATCCGCGTATCTGTATCTAAATGTGTAGATCCACGCAAATCTATGCTTTCCTGCAATGTCGCTTCTGCCAAAAAACTATCAAGGCTATCGGCCGACTCGGCAAATACGGCCAGTTGCTCAATATCCTGCAAACGCTCGCGCGCGTCAATATGTTCGGCTTCCAAATAATCGCTGTAAGATGATTCTTTAATAGACATGATCAAAGCCGAAACGTCTTTTTTCCCAATAGCAACCAAACTGTCCCAAATTCGCGCAAAGTTGTGCCAGCCCTGTCTGGCGCGCTCTGGCAAAATTTGATAACCGATTTTACCAATGCCTTCAATGTTGTCCAAACCTCTTATCGCGTCTATAATTTTTTGCGCGGCCATTTCTCCAATGCCCTCTTCGTGAGTCAAAACTCTTAGCCAGGCCGGTGCGTCAGAAAGGTTATTGATAATCCGTAAATACGCCAGCACGTCTTTAATGTGCGCGCGGTCAAAAAAACGCAAACCACCGCGAAAATCATAGGTCAGGCCGGCTTTTACCAATTCCATTTCCAACATTTGGCTATGAAACGCGGCTCTAAATAGCACGGCTATTTCGCGGTGTGGCAAACCACTAGCCAACTTTTCTTTGATGCGACCGACAATAAAACAAGCCTCCTCTTTTTGATCCATTTGTGGCTGTAGAGTCGGTTTGATGCCACTTGAAACCAAAGTTTTTAATTCTTTTTTATATTGCTTTAAATTATTAGCGATTACTTCGTTGGCTAGTTGTAGAATTTCCGAACTGGAACGGTAATTAATTTCTAGTTTAAACATTCTCGCTTGCGGATATTTTTTCTCAAAATCCAATATGTTTTTTATATCAGCCGCCCTAAACGAATAAATACTCTGCGCGTCATCTCCCACTACGAGCACATTACCATGAGCAAGCGAAAGTTTGTAAACTATTAATGCCTGGAGACGATTAGTGTCTTGATACTCATCAACCAGTATGTATTTAAATTGTTCTGACAGTTTTTTTTGTATCTCTGGTTGGTTTAAAATCAACAGCCAATTTACCAACAGGTCGTCAAAATCCATCGCGCCAGACTGTTTTTTCCGAGCCTCGTAGTCAGCCGCTATATTATCAAAAATTTCCGCGTATTTTATCCATTGCGGATATTTTAAATCCAACGCGTCGACCAGCGTGGTTTGCGCGTTGCGCGCATAACTGATAATGGATTTAACCACCCGCGCCGAAGCAAATTTTTTTTCACTGTCTGGTTTAAATTTTTTTAAAGACAATTTGAGCAAAGTTTGGCTGTCATCTTCGTCTAAAATCGTAAAATTACTTTGGTAGCCTATCGCGTTGGCATAGCGACGCAAAAATTTGTTGGCCAAGCTATGGAACGTGCCAGCATATGACAAAATTCTTGTAGGGGCGGATTTAAAACCCACCTCTATGGATGAGTCCGTAATTAATTTACCTACCCTCTCAATCATCTCATTAGCTGCCTTGTTGGTAAATGTTAATAGTAAAATATTTTCTGGATTTACTCCCTTTTCCAATAAATACGCCACGCGATAAGTAATGGTTCTTGTCTTGCCGCTACCGGCGCCAGCTAATACTAGGCACGGACCATCAGCATTCAGCACAACATCTAATTGTTGCGGGTTTAATTCTTTTTGAAAGTCAATCATAAAATTTATATACTTCACATAATAGCACATCTTGCTTTTTCATACAAAATAACCTATTATTAAAGCAAAATATATGTTTTTTGAACTACTCCACAAAGACAAAAAAACTAACGCGCGAGCGGGCATTATCCATACTGCTCACGGCAACATTGAAACACCTTGCTTTATGCCTGTTGGCACGCAAGCCAGTGTTAAAACTCTAGATCAACAAGATCTAGAGAATTTAGGCGCGCAGATAATTTTAGGCAATACTTACCATTTACACTTACGCCCTAATGAAAATTTAATCGCCAAATTAGGCGGTTTGCACAAATTCATGAATTGGAACAAGCCGATTCTAACCGACAGTGGCGGCTTCCAAGTATTCTCTTTGGGATTGCAAAAAGAGAAAAACAAAAACGGCCAACCATTAGTAAAAATTGACAACGAAGGGGTTACTTTTAAATCCCATGTTGATGGTTCCGCTCATCGTTTTACTCCGGAATCGGCTATAGAAATTCAACATAAACTTGGCGCTGATATTATTATGGCTTTTGATGAATGCACACCTGACAAAGTTTCGCTTGACTACGCCAAACAAGCCTTGGACAGAACACATGATTGGGCGGAACGATCGCTAAATTGCTTTAAAAAACTACTCCCTGCATCATACTCCCTACATCCTAAACAATACCTTTTTGGCATTATTCAAGGATCAAATTATAAAAAATTACGCCAAGAAAGCGCTAAATTTATTTGCTCGCTTGATTTTGACGGCGTTGCTATTGGCGGTGAAAGCATTGGCTATAACATGGCTGAAACTCAAAAAATTCTAGACTGGGTTTATCAATACTTACCAGAAAACAAACCACATTATGCTATGGGTTTGGGGTTAAATCCAACAGACCTGTTCACAGTAGTAGAGCGCGGTATAGATATGTTTGACTGTGTCGCACCAACACGTCTGGCCAGACATGGCATCATTTTTATAAAAGACAAAAAAAATAACCACCGGCTAAATATCACAAACGCTAAATTCGCTGTTGATACAAAACCAATTGATAAAAAATGCTCTTGCCAAACTTGCCAAAATTATACTCGCGCCTATTTGCACCATCTATTTAAAGTCCAAGAAATGACTGCAATGCGCTTGGCTACTATCCATAACATCCACTTTTTTTTAGATTTAATGAAAAAAATGAGAGAAGCGATCAGAAAAGATAAATTTTTACAATTAAAAAAAGAGTGGTTTTAAAAAATCCCCCCCGCCTTTTGGCGGGGGGGATTTTTAGTAGATAAAATCTAACAAAAAATATCTTAATTATTCTTTTTAGTGGAAGTAGTTAAAGTAGTACTAACTACTGGGGCAGGAATCACAGAAGTAGTAGAAGTATCTTCTTCGGTTGTGCTGTTTGCAGACGACGTGCTGGACGCACTAGAATTATTCTCAATAAAAACCGGGCCAACATTCACCAAAATATTTTTAGTTGGGTTATAAATATAAGCTTTCTGCGCTTTAAAATAAATTAAAACTTTATCGCCGTTGTTTGCCTCTTTGTAAAACACCTGGGTTTTGGCCAATCCTGCGGCGTCTGTGACTGTTGCTACTGTTGGCGTTTCTTCTTGCGGCAAATAAATTAATTTATTTACTTTTTTTACCAATTCATCAATTTCTTTTTTAGCAATTTCTTGCTGGCCTTCTACTGTAGACAAGCGAGCTGTCTTTTTTGTTAATTTAAAATAATTATAACTAACTACAGACAAAACTACTAATAAAATAACAAGTATTAACCACAAAACTTTATTAGAGCTAGCTTTTTTATTTCCAACTGTCTCGTTTTCTTCTAAAAGATCTGTACTTGAATTAATCCTCTTTATTGGCATATGTTTTAAAATTTAAAATTAATTTATATTTTATTAAAAAGTTGGACTCCCGCCATTTTCCACGCTTCCATTAACTTCGGTCGATTCAGTAGCACTGCCATTGCCTACACCAGAAGATTCAGCGGTGGAAACGCCTTCTTCTGTCGCTCCATCTTGGTTGGCTCCGGTATCTTCTACGGCATTTTCATTCCCAGCCATCTGGTTGTTAGAACTAGTTGAGGTTGTAATTTGATCCGCTGGTTGACTACTACTGACAGTAGTGGCAGAAGACGCGGTAACCGAGGTAGATGTAGTAAGAGAGGCGCTGGAGTTCGTTGCTTGAGGATTGTTACTCGTAGATGGCGCGGAAGAATTAAGTTGGCCGCCCTGTAATAATTGCTTTAGCTGGTCTTCGTCAACACAAGTTTTACCCACACATAATTTTTCAGTTTGTAATTCTTTAACTTTGGCAACGCCATTTTTAATTACTAATCCTAATTTTCGTAAAGCATTTTTAACTGCCAAAGTAAAATTATCCAATATTCCATAGCTCTCTGGTAAATTACTACTTACTTCCCCAAGCTGGCCCGGCGCCCAATGCGGATTAACAAAAACAGTTATTGTGCCGGTGGCACTACCTAAAGGTTGCAAAGCTACACCAATTACTCTTCCTGGTTCAATAGCTTTTACAGCTACACCAAATAAATTAGAAGAGGTTAACAAATCACCTGGCTTAATATTGCCATTTATATTAGAAACTTTCACTGGCACACGACCTGTTAAAGCTATCATGCGGTAAGTAGATGGCGTCATGCCAGTATTGGGGCTATATGTCATGGGGTCATAATTACCTAAACCAAAACCTGGCTTTTCGGAAACAACGCCAATGATATTATCCGCGTAATTGCTTTGGCATTTATCCACCACAAACTGCCCGTCTTTTATTACCGAGCAAACAACATCAAACGAACCGGGACAAACAGAACTGTCTTGGCAATCTACTGGATAACTTTCTGCCAAGTCTAGAGTGGTTGTACCAGTTATATAGCTAGTGGCTTTAATATGGCCACTAACGCCTATACCAGGGCCGGTGTCACTACTAGCTTGGACATACAATCTATAACTACTGGTATTAATCGTGCCGATTGAAACACTAATAGTAGAAGAATTTACCGAACCAGTGGCATCGCTTAAACCATAAACACTCATTGCCGGCAAACCATCAATTAAAAAATTATAACCTTCGGGCGTGCCAATAGTGGAAGCTGACGTTACAGAAATATCCGCCAAATCAACTTGTCCGCCGTCTTGAGGCATGGTTAAAATTCCGGAATACAAATTATCTATAACAACATTATTAGAAAAAGTGGTGGTTGGTTGGCCAGAGGCAATAGAAAGCTGTCCATCAGATCCAATTGTCCATTGTGTATAATTAGATCCATCATAATCCATGTAAATAGTATGCGAAGCTGGTTGCAAAAATAACGCACCCGATGTTCCAGCTTGAGCCAAAGTTAAATCACCAACAGAATTTATAGCAAAAGAAGAATAATTCGTTGTATCATATCCTAATTTAAATTGAGGATCCACATCAGTATCATCTAATACATGCAATCTAACATCCGGAGTTGACGTGCCAATACCAACAAAATTTTCAGTACTATCAATATAGAAAAATTCTGCACCAGAAGATCCAACAAATAAATCGTTATTTATAATTGTCGCCACGCCAACTGTAGAACTAATGGTTAAAGCGCCATTAGCGGCAACGATAAAGGAAGTATAATTACTGCCATCATACCCTAAACGCAATTGTTCGTTAGTGTCTACTATATGCAAAACAGCTCCTGGAGTACTGGTGCCAATACCAACACGATTATCATTATCGTTAACATATAATAAATTACCCAAAACCACATCGCCGGTTCCTTTGGCGGTTATATCAAAATCAATATTACTATCAGTGCCGGTAGTATAAATCGAAACCGCATTATTGGTGGCGGAATTGGCAATATGCAAATAATTAACCGCGTCGGTCGCAGATTCAAAAGAAAGGACATCGTGTTCATTTCCCACTGCATCTTCCGCTTGTATTTTTTTATTAGCGCCAACAAATAAAATATTACTACCCAAAACAAGAAGATCGGCTATTTCTGTTTGTTTACTTATATACACCAACTGTTCGCCATCCGAACCATCCAAACGTATATATTCGGCATCAGATCCTGATCCCTCAAGCACTTTAAATCGCATAATACTTTCTTCTAAGCCAGCTGTTGTGCTTGCAACCTCGGTCGAAATCTCACCAAAAACAGTCTCGGTATAATTAGAATTATTACCAGCGAATCTATACTGGCCAAGCACATCTCCTGCTGCTGGTGAGTTAGAATTTAAGTATGTAACGAATGCGCGACCAGACGGTCCACTATCGTTGTTACGAACATACATATATGCGTCAACAGTTGTGTTGCTCAACAGGTTAATAATGCCAATACTTTTTGCCTGCAATTTCAAATCAATTTCAGCTTCACCATCAACAGTTATTATTGGGGAACTTCCAGCAGCCGCATTAGAAATAGATAAATAATTAACACTTGTTCCAACATCATTAAAAGCAGTAGTGGTATTTCCATTGGAACTAATAGCCAATCTGCCGGCCAAATCTACCATAAAACTAGCATAGTTAGCAGCATCATACCCTAAACGCAATTGTTCGGTGGTAGCAACTACATTTAATTTGGCACTGGGAGTAGTGGTCCCAATACCAACAAAATTTTGGTCTTTATCAACATACAAGGTATCAGTGTCCACTGTCAAAGACCTATCAACAACCAAGTGGCCACCAAGTGTCAAATCAGCATTGGACATGGTTAAGTTATTGTTGCCATCCATAGTAAAACTGGCATAACTGTCGTTGCCATAATCCAATCGCAATTGTTCGGTTGTGGATACTATGTGTAATTTGGCACTAGGAGTAGATGTGCCAATACCAAAATATCCTGTACTAGCATCCCATGATATGGCATCAACATTGTTAGTAATGCTAGTGCCATCAAAATACAAAATACCATTGGTTGTTAAACTACTAGCGTTGGTACCGCCTCTGGCTATACTTAATGTTCCACTATCTATCTGGCTGGTTGAAATTGCTATTGAAGAAGTTGATGCCGAAGTTATACGGCCATCGGCATCTACTATCAAAACCAACGCCTGTGACGAAGCCCCATACGAACCAGACGTAACGCCAGATGATTGTAATTCTGATGAGCTAACAGAATTAGCGGCCAAATGAGTGGCGGTGATAGAGGCGGTGGGAAGAGAGATGCTATTACCAACTGCTAAATAGTTGATGGTGGTGGTATTGCCGCTGGGCGCGATAGTGAGAAGGCCGGAGGAATCAACGGTAAATGAAACGTAATTAGTCGCATTGTAACCAAGGCGGAGTTGTTCGGTAGTAGTAACAATGTGGAATTTAGCTGATGGTGAATCCGTGCCGATACCTACTGAATCGGTTGTTCTCTCTACCACCAAAGAATTGGAGTCAACATTAATACCGTTGCTAAAATTAGTATATGGTCCAGCCGGCTCTATAGTTAAATTACCTTGATCATTAACAGTAAATGTAGCGTGGTTGGTGTCTCCTTGGGTTAACCTTAATTGAGCTCCGATGGTATCAAAAATCACCAGTCTGGCCGAACCGATAGCCGTAGTCCCTATGCCCACATTACCGAAACTATTTATTACCATGCTTTCACTCGGGTTATTGTTGGTGTAAAGACGAATTTGGTCAGCTGCTGATAAAATAACGTCATCACCATTTGCGACCAACCGGGCATCTCCATCTCCATACAACCTTATATCTTCAGTGCTGGAAACTGTCAAACGGCCATTACTACCTACATTAAAATAGGCATAATTAGCAGCATCATAACCCAAACGAAGCTGTTCGGTAGTAGTAACAATGTGTAATTTAGCTATTGGCGTGCTGGTGCCAATTCCAATAGAACTAGCATCTATGTCAACAAATAAAGTGTCTGTACCAACAGTTAAGGATTTATCAACAGTCAATCTTTGAGGGATAATTACTCTGCCGGTGGGATTTATCGTAAATCTCCCCTCATCATCAACAGTTAGTGAAACATAGCTAGAGGAGTTATATCCCAGTCGTAATTGTTCAGTGGTGGTAACGATATGTAAAGTGGTAGATGGAGCAGCTACACCAATTCCAATTAAACCATCACTGCCAATTCGCATTTTTTCCGTTCCATTATTTGTAAAAATAATTGGATTTGCTGTATAAGATTCCAAAACAATATCGCTATTTCCACTCAACCTTGTTCTATCATCAGACCCAATCCCAACGTAAGAAGTTAAACCGCCTCGTTGAAAAGCTACTACTGAATTTCCAGATGATCTATTAATAGTAAGGGCTTCTGTGGTTGGATTATTTGTCCCAATGCCAAGCGCGTTATTAACATTATCCCAATATAGAATGCTATTATCTTGCGTTAAAATTGAACCATCACTAAACACCAACCCGCCACTACTAAAAGTACTTGTGCCCGTTCCGCCTCTGGCTAATGACAATGTTCCAGAATCTATTTGGCTAGCGCTAATGGATATAGAACTGGTAGAAGCTGACGTGATTCTGCCATCGATATCAACAGTAAGTACCAACGCCTGTGATGAAGTTCCGTAAATACCAGCGACAACTCCGCTTGACGCAAGTTCGGTAGAGCCAACAGAGCCAGCAGATATAGAAGTTAAGTATCCACCCGAAGCATGATTACCCCACCCATAAGCGGTATCCCAATAAGTAGATGAGGCGCTAACAATTGAATAAGCATTATTCCAAGTAGAGGTAGCTGTATCGGCGATTCGTAAGTATGTAGAAGAAGCAGAAAGAATCGTTAAATAACTAGACGAAGCTGATGCCCAAATCGGATCTGTTTCAGAAGAGGTACTGGTTACCATATTCACCCAACTGCCATCGCTGTTTTTTAATTGCAAAGTTCCACTATTGTCACGGATACCGTAGCCATTACTGCTGGTAGCTAAACCAAAATTAAGATATCTATCAGTCCCGCTTAAAATAATATTTCCATAAATATCCAATGTAGCTACCGGAGAACTAGTATTTATACCCACTCTTCCACCAACGGGATCAATATACAACGTAGAAGTATTAAAACTTAAAGCATAATTAGACATTGATACATTTGTGCTAGTTGAAATAGTCGTAGCTAAAGGCGCGTCTACTGTACAACCAGCATCTCCCGGAGAACAATTTGGATCTAAAGTTTCACCAGGCGCGTAAGTGGCTAAAACCGGATAAATAGAATAAGCGGCGACAAAAAATAAAACAGCGCTAACTATAAAAATAGACGCTTTTAAAAATTGTTGCTGTGAATATTTTTTCATTTCCACGCTCATAATTTTTGTTTATATATTATACCACAATCCAATCAAATCCTAAAAAACTATAGGGGGATAATTATTATTTTAGATAATTTATTTTAGTTGCATTATATATATTTGTGATTTCTGTTGAAGATAAAGCGCGATTGTACATGCGCACTTCGTCAATTGAGCCATTAAAAAACGTTCTGGATATGGGAATTTGTCTAGAACCGATTTCTACATTATCAGTGCTATTAGTCATGCCAGTATAAGAACCCTCATTAACAGAAATCGTACTTTGATTAACATTATCAATGTAAATATCAATCCCCCCGTTTGTCTCATTTCCATTATATGTGACAACCACGTGATGCCATTCATTAATACTCATAGGTGAAACTACCTTTTCTACTAAATAATTACTAGCATTTGTGCTGGATAATAATAAGTGAGGTCCGCCGTTAGCATCAGAAGCTATCTGCCATTCTAATTCATCTCCATCACCATACTTAACAATAAAACCCATTTGGCTAGCATAAGAACGCGCGTTCACCCAAAGCGACACACTAAACGGATTATCATTTCCAGCACCGTCGGTAAAACTAAAAATATCTTTATCACCCAAACTAATAAAATCATCCGTTCCATCAAAATCTAAAGCTTCTTTTATTTTACCAGTAGTTGATTGAGGAGTATTATTGCTTCCGCCTGAACCGCTTCTGGTGCCATTATTCCCATTACCACTTTTATCATAAACCGTCGTGCCATTAATATCATTACTATCCATATTCCAATATCCCACCAACCCATTGCGCGGAGCGGATTGGATATAATTTACTTTACTATTATTATATAAGGCTCTAATTTCAGCCACAGACAAAACACGGTTATAAATTCTGATGTCATCTAATTTATCATTAAAAAAATTATTATTGTTATCATTTTTTCCAATAAACAACGACGTGGCAACAGTAATGCTATCTATTCCAGCCATGGAAGATGCTTGAGTAGTGTCAACATCTAGGTACAAAGTTAAATTACCGTCTCGATCATAAACTCCTGCCAGCTGATGCCATTGGCCATCCGAAGGGTTGGTAATTTTCGGAGTTATATTTGTATTGCCCCCGACAATGCCATCGTGAACATGCGCATATAATTGGTTAAGGTTGTTAATACCCATTTCCCAACGAGGGGCCACATTAGCTGCGTCAACAAAGCTGGCATATGCAGTAAAAGGAGTAGTGCTGGAAAAAAACCACAATACAATAGAAAAATCCCCTGTCGTCCCCCAGGCGAAATCAGACACATCACTAATTGTAATAAAATCATTCGTACCATTAAAATTCATTGCTTCTTTTTTTTGTCCGTCCACAATAAATGGCGTATTATTAGAAACTCCATCTCTACCATTGCCACTTTTATCATAAATTATTGTTCCATTTATATCACTGCTATCCATATTCCAATACCCTACCAATCCGTTGCGAGACGCACTAATAACATTATTTACCGCTGTCCCGCTTATCCAAGTGGCTAAAATATAACCAACACCAATTACACCAGCAATTGCTGTTGATAAAATTATCACTATAATGTAAAATTTTTTATTTTTAAAACAAAACATAATTTCTAATTAGTTCTGATTTTCTCCACCAATATATCTAATAATTCTTTTACTTTTTTCTGCGCTTCACTTTCTGTTTTACTGTCTACAAATTCTTTCCACTTATTTAATAACTGAACATCGTTCAAATTGCGCACAGAATTTTCCAAAGTTAATCTATCATCAAAACTGACTATCGTGCTAGCATTAATAACTTTCTTGACAAATAAACTTAAAAAATTTATTACCCTATCATTATTTTTTTGTTTCGCCAGCTCCAAACGCGCGTCGGTCAAAGCGTTCAGCGTTTGGTAATAACCAATCGCGCTTATTGTTAGCCCTCCTGTCAGTAATATTATTAGAATTACCACTGCTATTTTTGTTCGCATCATATATTTAATATTTAAGATGATAAAAAATTAATTATTGAACTTTTAATTGTTTTTTGCGTTTATGTTCTCTTTCAAACATATATAATAAATTTACAATCAATAATATTATTACCCAGGTTTTCCAATCAATAATTTTAAACCACCAGCTTTTTGATTTTAGTTCAATATTCATATGAACCCCTTCACCTTCGTTTACTTTAAATTGCTCGCTAATATAAGTTTTGTAACCAGTCGCCTCTACTTGTAAATAATACGAACCAGGCGGCACTAAAAACGAATAAGTGCCGCGCGTGTCTGTTATTTGCCCGTTTTGCTGCTGGTATTTACTTGCCGGCCATAGTTCATACTTCTTGCTTTCTGTATTAAGCCAATACAAAGATACCAAGGCACTAGGTACGCGCGTTTCTTTGTTGTTTGTTTTCTCGTAAACATAACCTTCGGGGTCAACTACAGCTATCATCTCTAACACTTTCGTGCCTTTTTCTGGATCATTATATTCTATCACAGTCATGATTTCATACTCCCCGCGCGGGATAGGCGAATAAACTTCGGCTGTATAAATACCATCATTATCTGTATCCGTGTATTCAAATTCTTGTAAAACTAATTTTTTTTCTATTTTGCGATCACCCAAAGTTGTCTCTTCTGTATAAGCCAAAGCTTGGTCTATAAAAAATAAAGACGCGAACCAATTTTTTTGTTTAGCGACCGCGTATTCTTTGGATTTAAAAATAATATACCCTTTCACGCTATTAACTTTGTATTCCGGCTTAACTGATAAATACATTTTTTTACCAGAAATGGTAGCCAATTTTTGCGCTGCTTCTCCTTTTAAACCCAGGGTCAAAACGGTATTAAAATCAACTAGTTGATTCGCGCCAGAAACAAAAACTGTTTCAGTTGGTATTTTTTTCTTGTAATCGCTGGCTAGTAGGCTTACTGGCGTTACTTTGTATGTTTGTAAATCGCCTGCTTTAAACTCTGCTTGTGACGCGCCAATTATTTGGCTCAGGTTAGGAACACTAATTTTCTTATTAGTAATTTTTTGGATATCATTAAATCTAGTTACTCCTGTATTTTTAAACAGCTCGTTCACTTGGGGGAACTTCATAGCCAATGCTTTAAAATCTTGCGGCAAAGGAGCAAAAACATACAACCTAACAGTTTCTTGTGAAATTAGTTGCCACTGGCTGGACATGGCTAGAGGTGTCGCGACAGCAACGTATTTTCTAATATCTTCTGGCGGTTGCGACTCTGTTGGCTCTTTCCAAGGTTTTAAAAAATCTGGTGTAATTAAATCTAATTTGGTAATTAATTTTTTAAAAGCGTCTGCTACTGCTTTTGTAATAGTTTTGGTGCCAGTTGTTGGTTCTGTTGTTATTTTTTGTTCTGTTGAAGTTGATATTTGGTTTGACTGTTGGGATGTCGACTCACCTGTCGTTACCGACGATACTAAATAATAATAGACACTGCTAGAAACTATAGAACTGCATAGTCCCCAATCATTACAAAATTTAGCGTAAACTTTTTTTGTTCCCTGGCCGGCGGAAAAATTAAATTGATGCAGAGTATAGGGATCATTATAATTTATCCTTTCTGCCGGGGTTAAATCCGCTTTTTCTGAAAACCAAACATGGGTTGTATTTTTATCACCATTAAATTTCAAGGTAACTGTTGTTGAATTAGTTTGACTAGTACCATCATTAATTAAAACAGAATAGCTGGCTGGCGCTAAATAGGCGCTACTGGGTAATGCAACGCCACCGCCGCTTGTATTTCCAGAGGTGCGAGAAGAAGCAGGCCGCCAATCGGTTTCAACGCCACAGTTAGCGCAATCAAAATTAATCGTGCCAACAACAGTCCCTGTGGCAGTGCCGGTAAAAATACCCGCGGAATTTATTGTTACGCCGTCAAAATCTATCCAACCAGTTTTTTCTCCCCAAGCATAACCGGATAAATTTCCTTCATTATCATTAATAACTCCGCTATTAGTTGGCGCTAAATTTATCCAACCATATTGTTCGCTCCAAGCATAGCCGGTAATCGCCGAGTCTGTTATCGCCACATTGCCATTGGTGGCGCCAAAATTTATCCAACCAATCTTTGAACCCCAAACATATTTACTTGTTGCATCAATCGTGCCATTGGTAGTAGAAGCAAAAACAGGCAAAACAAAAAAAACAGAAAATCCGAAAATCATCAATAGCAAAAAAAATGGCAATGTTAATTTCTTATTCATAAAATCAGCCTAAAAATATTATAACATATTTTTAAAGTTTAACAAAGATAAGTTACTTGTAAAAAAACTATTTTAATCTATAATACCCTCTACTATAGAATATGAAAAAAAATATCAACAATCTCTCAATTTTTAACACTCAACCAGCTTACCGTCTTAAACAAGTACAAAAGGCTTGGTTTGATTTAAATATAAATAACTACGATCAAATTTCTACTCTACCAAAAGATCTGCGTGAACAACTAAAAAATATTCCTTGGCTAACAGTAAAACTAAAGATCATTTTAGAAAGTAAGCTAGATGATACTTGCAAAGCCCTGTTAGAATTGGCGGATGGCAATACAATTGAAACGATTTTGATGGGACGTGAAGGTAAAAAACAAAACACAGAACCAAAAAAAGAAAAACGCTATACTATTTGTCTGTCCACGCAAGTTGGCTGTCCGATGAAATGCCGCTTTTGCGCTACCGGCCAAATGGGATTTAAACGGAATTTAGAAAATCAAGAAATCGTTGACCAGTATCGGTTTTGGCAAAAATATTTGGCAGAGAGTAAACAAGGCGAAATAGCCAATGTGGTTTTAATGGGCCAAGGCGAGCCATTTTTAAATTACGATAATGTTAAAGAAGCTTTAAATATCATACTAAATAACACCGAAATCGGACCGCGTAAAATTACCATTTCCACCGTGGGCATAAAAGCTGGTTTAGAAAAAATGCTAACTGACAAAGATTTTCCGCCAATCCGTTTTGCCCTTTCTCTGCATAGTGCTGATGAAAAAACCCGCGCCCAAATTATTCCCTCACACCAAACCGGCTTTTTGGATTTTTTAATTGATTGGTCTAAAAAATATCATCAAACATACCCTGTATTGGTACCATACATCTGACACACTCAGAAATGTATGGATTATC
>CAYZYP010000016.1:0-25454 GCA_964482695.1 uncultured Gammaproteobacteria bacterium
GTCACTGTCTGACTCCTAAGATTTTATCAACTGGCATTCGGAGTTTGATTGAAGACGGTATCCCGAAGGACCCGATCCTCATCCAGTGCTCTACCACCAATAGAAACTCTTAAGGCTAGCCCTAGAGCTATTTCGAGGAAAACCAGCTATCACCGAGTTCGATTAGAATTTCTCTCCTATCCACAACTCATCCCCGCGTGTTGAACGGCGCGTGGGTTCGGGCCTCTTCCCGACTTTCGACGGGATTCACCCTGGCCATGGATAGCTCACCCGGTTTCGGGTTATGTAACAACAACTAAACGCCCGTTAAGACTCGGTTTCCCTACGCCTTCTGCCAATTTTAACGGCATTAAGCTTGCTGCTGCTACATACTCGCAGGCTCATTCTTCAATAGGAACACTATCACCGACGCTACACATTGGAAATCCTAAAACAAATCAAAATTTTAAATCCTAATTTAGAATTTAAACATAATGATTTATGATTCCCGATGCGTAGCACCGGCTCTAGCTCTTTGTAAGCGTACGGTTTCAGATACTATTTCATCGCCCTCACCGGGCTGCTTTTCACCTTTCCCTCATGGTACTTGTTCACTATCGATCACCAAAAGTATTTAGTCTTAGACCATAGTCGGCCCAGATTCAGACGGAATTTCACGAGTCCCGCCCTACTTAAGGATTTTAACCATAATATGTTAATTTTTTTCGTATACAGGACTTTCACCTTCTGTGGTAACCCTTTCCAGAGTTTTCTACTAAAAATTAACATTAATTACCTGATTTAATAGACAATCAGCGTTAAACCTTGCAACGCCGTATAAACAACGGTCTACTCCTTTAATCTATAAGTCAAAATTAATCTTGTGAATCAACCTCTTCTTATAAAAACATTTATACGGTTTAGACTGTTCCCTTTTCGCTCGCCACTACTGGGGGAATCTCATTCGATTTATTTTCCTCTAGGTACTGAGATGTTTCACTTCCCTAGGTCTTCTTCATACACCTATGAATTCAGTATATGATATCTTTCACTACAAGTAATGAAAGATGAGTTTCCTCATTCGGAGATCCTCGGATCACAGGTTGCTTGCCACCTTCCCGAGGCTTTTCGCAGGCTGCTACGTCCTTCTTCGTCTTTTGGTGTCTAGGCATCCACCATACGCCCTTAGTAAAATTGCGTACGACAACAGCACTAAATAGTGCTTTATCGTTTTTACCCTATTGCTATCTTTAATTGTCAAGGAACCACTAATCCTATTCACGAATTATCACTAATCACTAATTCGTGATTGGTGTTAATTCGTGTAAAAAATTCGTGGTTCAAAAAGACCGCTTTAAGCGGCCTCTAAAAAAATATCTTTTATAGATTTATGGCCACTTGATTTCTCTGATATTAATTTTGTGCTCTTCTGTTAACATGGGGTGTTTCTTCGAGTCTTAATTCATATCCAGAGGTCCAAGTGGACGTGGTCTTTGTATATATATTGTTAATTTTCACGTACGGCTAATCTTACCAAAATAAAATATCCCTGTCAAGGGGTAAAATGGGTATAAGATGTGGATAAAAAAATGAACCCTCAAAGAATACAAATAATTATCCACAGGCTATTTTTTGCACTAAGCCCTTTACAAATCGTGTGTACATAGTAGAATATCGGGTATTAACTAGAATCTAAATTTCTAATTTACTTCACTTTATTCAAGAAATATAAATAATAAATTAATTTTTAATTTTAAAATAAAATATTAAAAATTAAGAGTTAAAAATTTTAAGATATGGCCAACAAACTAGACCGTTTCTGGAAATTAGGTATTGAAAATTTTAACACCCAATACTTTGACATCAACCAATACGGCAACCTGGTAGTTAAAGAAGGTAACTATCAATATGATGTCATGAGCTTGGTAAAAAAATTCGGCACGCCAATGGAAATTGTTTTCCCTTATATATTAGAAGAACGCTTGGATAATCTGATCAACTTATTTAATTCTTACATTAAAATTTACCGCTACCCGGGAAAATTCTTTTATCATTACCCGATGAAAGTCAACCAAAACAAAGAATTCGTTTTACCACTAGTAACCGAGGGCGCTAATTTGGAAACAGGTTCTGCTAATGAATTAAAATTAGTAAAAAAAATGTGGAACAGCCAAAGTTTAAATAGTAAGATAAAAGTGGTTTGTAACGGCCCAAAGACAAAAGAATATCTAGATCTTATCGCCGAATTAAAAAGCAAGGATTTAGATGTTATACCTATTATTGAAGATCTTAATGAGTATGATTATCTACAAAAATATCGAGGCAATGTTGGTATTAGACTAGAAGTAGAAACAAAAGTAAAATCTCACTGGAATAAAGAGGTAGATCGTTTTGGTTTAACTGACAAAGAAATTAGAAAATTAGGGAAAATAAAAAATTTAAAAGTGTTGCATTATCATATTGGCTCACAAATTGAACTTTTAAAAGATGTTATGGTGCCTTTACGAAAAGCAATGGAAACTTATCTGGCTCTTAAGCTTGTCAACCCTTCACTAGAAACAATTGACATCGGTGGTGGAATGCCTATTCCTTATGATCGTAAATTTAGATACAGTGTTGATAGTTTGATAGAAAGCATAATTAAATTTCTATACGAATTTTCCAAGAAAAATAATATCACTCCGCCTAATATCGCCTGTGAATGGGGTAGATATATTGTCGCGCCGGCGCAAATCACTATTTTTAAAGTATTGGCTGAGAAAGAAATACCAAAAAGCAAAAATAAAAGATGGTATGTGGTTGATGGCAGTTTTATGAATGACTTACTAGATACTTGGGCAATACACCAAAAATGGCATATTGTTCCGGTAAATCACATGAACGCCAAAAAACGCACTCAAAGCTGGCTAGCTGGCATGACCTGTGACTCCGATGATAAGTATACTGGCCAAGGCAGTTATGTTCTTTTGCCGAGGCTAAGTGATATCAATGATGATGATGGTTTGAATTTAGCTATTTTCGATTCAGGAGCTTATCAAGACGCTCTTGCTTCTCATCATTGTTTATTGTCTTCACCTGTAAAACTATTAGCCCAAAATGGTGAGGTAAAAATAATTCGTCGCAGGGAAACACTAGACGATGTCGCTAAATTATTTGGTTGGTAATTGGATACGAAACACAAAAATTACGAAAGATACGAAACTAACCAATTATTATATTTTTGTATCCTATCTATTTTTATGACTACAATTCCTAACAACTACGGTGGTTTAGAAAAAAAATATTCTTCTTATAACACAGCTGGGGTTGTTATTTTGCCAATCCCTTTTGACAAAACCAGTACTTGGGGCAAGGGAGCGGACAAAGGTCCAAAGGCAATTATCGAGGCTTCTAAAAACATGGAGCTATATGACATAGAAACAGGTAGTGAAGTTTACCAAAAAGGCATCTTTACCGCTAAACCAATAAAAGAAAACAATTCTATCAACATGGTGGAACAAGCATATAAAATTACAAAAAAATTTCTGGATGATAAAAAATTTGTGGTAACTTTGGGTGGTGAACATTCTGTTTCGTACGGGCCAATTAAAGCTTTTGCTAAAAAATACAAAGATTTAAGTATTCTACATTTAGACGCCCATTCAGATAGACGTGAATCATACGAAGGAACAAAATTTAGCCACGCTTGTATTATGGCGCGTGCCGAAGAAATCGTGGGTAACGTAGTTTCGGTTGGTACCCGTAGCTTGGATGTTACAGAACTGCCTGTTTTAAAGAAAGATAAAATATTCTTTGCCGAACAAATTATTCGCTCCACGGATTGGATGGAAAAAGTCATCAAACAACTTTCTGGGCAGGTTTACATCACTATTGATTTAGACGTCTTTGATCCAGCTTTTTTACCATCTACCGGCACGCCAGAACCTGGGGGTCTAGATTGGTATACTGTTTTAAAATTACTAAAATTAGTTATAGAAAACAAAGAGTTAGTTGGCTGCGACGTGGTAGAATTGGCCCCTAATAAACAAGAAAAATCATCTGATTTTTTGGCTGCTAAATTGGTTTACAAAATTTTAAGCTATAAATTTTCGTTAAAATAATTAATACGTCATTTAACTTCTCTGTTTTTAGAGTTTGCGAGGCAAAATTGCATGGTTTTTTGCAAAGCAAAAAAATTTTGTCGAGCACTTAAATAAATTTTTTCGCTGGAAAAAATTTATGTGTCTAAAAATGGAGAAGTTAAATGACAAAATTCAAAATTTTTCTAATAAATTAAATATATATGTCTAAAACTAAATTTCAAAAACTTTCTCCTAATTTAAAAAAACTGATAATTGAAGAAAAAGATATTAAAAAAATATACACCAACGGGAGTTTAAGTTCTTTTGTTAAAGAGAGTTCCAACCCGGTGTCTACCTTTGCCGAGCGTACTTTAAACCATTGTAACGGCGGTTCTACCATGCAAGCCGCACTGTGGCTAAAAAATCATTTGGATAATGGCGGTAAATTAGTAGTAACTATAGCCGGGGCATTAAGTTCTTTCCAAGTAGGCGTGATGTTAGCCGAGCTTATTAGAAAAAATAAAGTTCATTTGATTTCGGCTACTGGCGCTAACCACGAAGAATCATATTATCGTTATGTCGCCCATTCTCATTATGCCTATATCCCTCGCTACACCGAATTAACGCCGGAACAAGAAGCAGAACTTCGCGATACCGGCCTAAGGCGAATCACTGATACGTTTTTACCAGAAGACGAAAGTGTGCGCATCATGGAACCGCATTTACTATGCATGTGGCAAGAGGCGCAAAAAAAAGGCGAGCGTTATTTCCCGCACGAATATTTTCGCCGCTTGTTTTCGGAAAAATTAATTTCACCAGACAAACAAGCCAACCCCGATGATTGTTGGGCATATGCGGCTTATGAAAAAAACATACCGATAGTGGTGCCAGGATTTGAAGATTCCACCATGGGCAATATTTTTGCCAGCTATACTTACAACGGAAAGTACCAAAAAAACAAAACCACTCTTAATCCAAATATCATGAGAAGTGGTTTGGAATATTTTCATTTACTCTATGATTGGTATATGGAAGAAAGTAAAAACGCTCCTATCGCTTTTTTGCAATTGGGCGGCGGCATTTCGGCCGATTTTCCAATTTGTGTCGTGCCTTCTTTAAAGCATGATTTACAAATTAAAAAAGTCCGCGATTGGGCGGGCTTCATTGAAATCGGTTCATCGCCTATGTCTTATGGCTCTTATTCTGGTGCCGGCGGCAAAGAAAAAATAACTTGGGATAAATTATCTACTAAAAGTTATTATCAAATAATCCAAAGCGACGTTACGGTGGCCTTCCCTTGGATCGCGGCGGTGTTGTTGGGATTGTAAAAAATAACAAAAATTATAAACAATGTAGGGGCAGGTTTTAAACCTGCCCCTACAAATTTGTGCCGCGGGAGAGACTCGAACTCTCAATCCATTTCTAGAACATGCTTCTAAGGCATGCGTGTATACCAATTCCACCACCGCGGCGAGTATTAACATTCCATTTTTATATCACAAACCACTAAAAAAATCAATCCTGGCTCA
The DNA here is from genome assembly GCA_964482695.1 of uncultured Gammaproteobacteria bacterium. Classification (GTDB taxonomy): domain Bacteria; phylum Patescibacteriota; class Patescibacteriia; order Magasanikbacterales; family GWA2-37-8; genus CAYZYP01. The sequence continues at coordinate 5,570 of CAYZYP010000016.1, forward strand.
CTTGGGATTGTTTTTTATTTTATTAATTTTATCGATAAGTTAATATTATTGTACCAACAACGATTAGTATTACAGCGAAATAATGTATAGCATTAAAATTTTCCTTCAATACTATCAAACCAGCTACAGCCGCCACAATCATTGATCCGCTAACAATAATTGGCACGCTAGTTGACGCCAAAGCTCCTTTGGAATAAGCATAAAAAGATAAAATTTCTGCCAAACCAATAGCCAAACCAGCTATTACAGCAAAAGCCCCCCCCTTATTAGTTATCTGTATGTTATGACCAGTAAATTTAAAAAATAATAATATCAAACCACCTAATAAAAAAGCAGTTAGCTGTAAAATAACCGCCCCCAAAACCTGATGTATACCACCAGACGCTAATTTTATGAAAAAATAATATAATCCGTAAAAAAAAGCTGATAATAAAATTAACAAAAGCCAATTCATAATTTTAAAAATTAATCTTTATAGATAAAGTCAGGTTTTTCTGGAAGCTCTTGATATTTTAACGGAATTTTTACCCAAACACTTTGTGGCACTTCCTCTTCATTTAAAACAACTACCTCTATTTGGAAACTGGCTTGTTCACTACAACCATTAAAATCCTGATTTATATCTATCATATCCAAACGAGGTGTATTACTACCACCTATATCAACAAAATTGATATTTTTTACCATATAAAATTTTACTCCCTGCCCTTCAAACAAACCTTGCACTATTGTTTTTATATCGTCTTCGGTCTGTGTGCCTTGAATATTTTTTTGACCATTTTTACGAAGATGATCTGACAAAGGTTTGTGATATTCTATTATATCAGCTACCTTCCAAATATTTTTTTGATAATCTACTCTTACCTCTTCCTGCTGTGTTAATGGGTTGTCAACCAAGGTCTTTGATAATAAATCTGATAAACTACTCTTACCATTCTCACCGCAAAATTCTTTTTCCCAAATTTTAAATTCCGGTGAATGTTCTATTGCTATTTTCATATCTATCAAAAACCCCCTGACATCCTTGGTAATATTAAATCTTTGTACTGCATTATAAACCATAAAATCAAATAAGCTAAACATATTTTCATTATCTAATTGGGGGATCATGGCAACAGTAGTATATTGGTCAATATCATCTCTTTGTCCAAACTTGGCCAAGTCACTCAAACCCATTTGATGCAAACGAGCAATTAATTCCGCTACTGTAAAATAATTAAGTGGTTTATAACGACGCTCGCCATTATATTCATCTGTTTCTTGATACAAATAACCCTGCAAAGTACCCTGAGAAACTACAGCTGGCTCATATTTTACTTCCATGTCTATCCCTACTTCTTGAGAAAATTGTTTTATTTCTCTAGCCATCTCAATAGCCGATTGCATAGATTCCTGTTCGGTTAAATAAGCTGGTTTTATAATATGATAAGTGGAAATTTTAAGTCTTTTTAATTCTTCTGGGCTTAATTCTACCGCCAATCCTCTAGCAGCTTCTTTAAAATCTTCAAAACTATAACCTTTTTTATGAATAGCGTCTCTAACAAATTGATCAGTTGATTCTAAGCCAAAATATATTTCTAATTGTTGATCTGGGCGTAAATGGCTTAAATTACGTTTTACATCTTCTGAGCGACAATACTCTGGCCTGGTTTCTATAGCCACGCGGTGAATCTTTTTTTCTTTTGCTAACCTCTGCATCATGCCATCTTGCGTTTCCATCGGCACCTCATCCTTATTTAAAAAAGAGCCATCGGGCAAAATTTCAAAAACTATATTCTTTTTTAATTCTCTAGCTCTATCCAAAGCTCTATCCAAAGCTCTTAATTGTAATTCTGTAGTAACATTTTTAAACAATCTATTGGCTTTTGAAAGATAGCAAAATCTGCAGCCACCCTTTTCTCTGTTTTTGTAATCACACATTGTTTTATAAAAAGCAAACGCTGTTCGACAACCATCATTTAATATTACTTTTATCTTTCCATCTTCTATTACTTCTTCTTTATGCCTTAATTCCATCTCGTCTAACTCATTCATTTTGTCTTTAGCAGCCAACAAAGAAGAAAACTCTAAAATAACCGGCGAAGTTGTAGCTGGACTAAACCATTGTGGCTCACCTAAAACTTCTTCTGATAAAGGTTTATTATCTTTTTCTTCATCCTTTCTAATCCGCTCTTGATAACGTTCAAAACCTGGCACATCAACTAAAAGTTGCTCTAAGATCTGAGCTTGTCTATGCCCATCTAAAAAAGAATCAGCCAACCTATGTTGTTTGATTTCTTCTAATGTTTTTCTAATAATTTCGCTATCGGTTGAACCACTAAAACGTTCACAAATACCAGTATTATCAGTCATAATATTTATTATTTTATAACATTATTTAACCACAAAATAACCAAAAAATCAATGACGCCCATTTTAATGGGCGTCATTTTTAATCAGTTGATTAATTATATCCTCATGAATTTTTTTCTAGAAGTCTCTCTTTCTACCGCTACCACCGGACCCACGTTGCGGTCTTGAGCCTCTATCAAACGACCTGTCTTCTACAAAACCTTCTGGCTGAGGCAGTAACGCTTTCATGCTAAGATTAACACGACCAAGATTATCTATTTCTTTTACCTTTACTTTTACCTTATCTCCTAATTTTAAAACATCACTCGGCCGGTTGGTGCGAGCCCAAGCGATTTCGGAAACATGCACCAAACCATCTTGACCCGGAAGGATATTAATAAAAGCGCCAAAATCTTCTAAACGCGCGACCGTGCCTTCGTAAATTTCACCGGCTGTAACTTCGTGCGTCAACTGCTCTATCCATTTTACTGCTTTTTCCATGCCAACCGCGTCATTGGAAGTAACAAATACTCTGCCATCGTCTTCAATATCTATCGCCACACCAGTTTCGTCTATAATTTTGTTAATCATCTTACCACCAGGGCCAATAACGTCGCGAATTTTATCTGGATTAATTTGAATAGTAATAATACGCGGCGCGTAAGGTGACAATTCTTTGCGTGGCTCGTTAATCGTTTCGCTCATTTTATCCAATATAATCAAACGCGCTTCTCGCGCCTGAGATATGGTTTGTTTGATAATATCCAAAGTTAAACCGTTTGTTTTTGTATCCATTTGAATAGCGGTGATACCATCGCACGTGCCAGCTATTTTAAAATCCATGCCCCCTGGGCCATCTTCTATATCCTGCAAATCAGTAATTACCTGCCATTTTTTAATTTCTCCATTTATGAGCTCACTAGCCAACCCCATAGCAATGCCAGCCACTGGTTTTTTAATCGGCACGCCAGCGTCCATTAAAGCCAAAGTAGAACCACAAGTAGAGGCCATTGAACTAGAACCATTTGAACCCATTACTTCCGAAACTACGCGAATAGTATAAGGAAATTCTGTTTCTGGCGGTAAAACAGCTTCTAACGCCCGCTCAGCCAAAGCACCGTGTCCAATAGCTCTGTTACCAGGGCCACGCATAAAACCTGTTTCACCATAAGTAGCTGGCGTATCATTATAATGATGCATAAATCTTTTAGTACCCTCTTCTTCCATGGTATCGAGTGACTGCACATCGCCAGGAGCTCCTAAAGTAATTACAGATAATACTTGAGTATCACCACGACTAAACAAGCCGGTACCGTGCACACGAGGCAAAAGACCAATTTCTGTATTTAAATCTCTAATATCAGTGACACTGCGGCCATCAAGACGTTGCTTTTTATCTAAAATTCTTTTGGTGATAAATTCTTCAACATAAATTTTTATTCTACCCAAAATAACTGTTTGTACGGTTTCCTCTTCCTGTCTATCTATTAACATTTTCTTAACCTCTTCGCTAAATTTATCAATTATGGCAACTCTTTCCGCCCGGCCTTTTTTAACAGTATCAAAAATCCAATCATCAACGTGGCTAGCAATAAAATTAGTTACTTCTTTTTCAGCTGTTTTTAATTTTTCATCTGTTTCACTTTTATTGCTATTTAAATCTAATTTTTCTTGGCCAATTTCTTTTTGTATTTTATTAATAAAATCAATTATTGGTCCTAATTGTTTTAGGCCATCTTGAATAGCCTTTAGCATTTTATCTTCTGGTGTTTCCTTGGCACCAGCTTCTACCATAATTAATTTTTCTGGTGTGCCGGCAACAACCAAATCTAAAGCGCTGCTAGCACGCTGTATAGTTGTTGGATTAAAAATTAAATTTCCATTTTCATCAATACCCACTCGCGCGCCTGCTATTGGCCCGGCCCATGGAATAGGTGAGATAGTCAACGCCAAAGAAGCGGCTATAAGCGCTGGAATCTGTGGATCATTTTCTGTGTCGTAAGACAAAGCAGTAAGTATCACCTGCACATCATTACGCATATTACTATCAAACAACGGACGTATTGCTCTGTCTACCAAACGACCGGATAATATTGCATCATCGCTAGGCCGGCCTTCACGTTTAATAAAACGACTGCCTTTTATCTTCCCGGCCGCGTATAATTTTTCCTCAAAATTAACGGTTAATGGGAAAAAATCTATACCATCACGAGTATTTTTGCTCATGTTAGCTGTTGCTAAAATAACCGTATCGCCATAACGTACAGTACAAGAAGCAGATGATAACAAAGCCAGCTTCCCAACTTCCACAGAAAGAGTTCTCCCGCCCCATTCTATGGACCAATTTTTTATTGCCATAAGTTTTACTTTCTTTAAGCTGACCCAAGAGCTAGAGACTCCAAAGTTTTCCGCCAGAAGCAAATTCGCCTTTGACGCAAGAGTCTGTGTGTTCTTGGACCAGCAATAATTAATATTTTAATTAAATTGTTTTTTTAAAGTATATATTTTTCGGCTTTTGGTTTCTTCCTGAAATTAAATATTTTATTTTGTCTTGACTTAAATCTGTAAAATCATCAGCTGCCTCTTTTATCCTGGCAGAGGCTGTGCCGCCGAAAGCCATCACTTCTACCTGCTTACCTTGGTTGCGTAAATACTCTATAAGTGGCACATAATCACCATCTCCACTTACAAGCACTATCGCGTCTAAACTTGGCGACAAACGAATCGCGTCTACAGTAATACCGACATCCCAATCTGCTTTTTTTTCTCCGCCGTAAAAAATTTGTAACGGCCTTTCTTTTGTCTCTATCCCTAAATTGTATAAAGCGTCAAAAAAAGGCTGTTCTTCTTTGCTTTCGGTGCTGACCACATAAGCTATGGCCCGGATTAAGCTACGACCAGCAATAGCTTCTTTAACAATATTACCAAAATTAACCTTGGCGCCAAATAAATTTTTGGCGCTATAATACATATTTTGTACATCTATAAAAACCCCAACGCGCTGGCTGGGGTGTTTAAGAGGATTATTCTGTTTTATTATCGGCTTCATGTTCTGGAATTGCTATTTCTAAATCTTCTGACTCTTCTATGTCAACAACCTCGCCACTTTTACTTATTACTCTTGGTTGTTTAATTTTTAATTTTTTAGCTAAATCTTCGTGACTTTGCTGGTTTTCCTTTTTCAAATATTGTAAAAGATGGCGGCGGCTGCTAATTTTGCGTAATAAACCGCGACGAGAAGAATGATCTTTTGGATGTTTTTTTAAATGATCAACTATTTCTTCCATTTCGGAGGTTAAAATAGCTATTTGTACCTCGCTAGATCCAGTATCACCATTATGGGTCTGGTATTTCTTAATTACTTTCAACTTCTTTTTTTTGTCTAACATACATGCATATTCATTTATCGGGCTAGCCAAGAGCATGTTCCGGGTAGTCCGAACCTATTTAAACACAGGCTATTAATAACAACAGTATAGCTTAAAACTTAAAAAAGGTCAAGATTACCACCACTTATCCATACAGACATATTTTGATTGACTATCAACTCCACAGTACTTGCCACCCCCACAAGACTCACCTATATTTTTGACATCGCACGTTATGTTACTACCCTCGCTAGTAGAAGTACTGTTCGCTAATTTCGTTAAGACAAAATTAGCAATAGCATAGGCAGACAAAACCACTATCAACCCTATCACCCCGGCCTCTAATGCTGTTTTAGCTTTGCCGGCCAATTCTTCGTTCCCACGAGCGAGCATCCAACGAAAACCGGCGTAAAACATTATGCCCAAAAAAGCAATAAACAAAATCGACAACAAAATATTAACTGTCAAACCGATAATAGCATAGACATCACTCTGACTAGACGTGTAGCCAGCGCGACTAGCTGTGTTTGACAAACCAAAATCACCTTGTGCATTAACTTTGCTAACCACAGATAACGCGAAAGAAAAAACAACAAAAAAGATTATTATTTTTCTAAACATACTTTTTAAGTTAAAAAATTGAAAATTTTAAAACTCTGACAGCTAAATTATATCACATCTTGATTTTTGGAGCAAAATAAATTATACTATGTTTGTTTCCTGCTAGAGACAAGGCCCCGTAGTTCAATGGATAGAACAACAGCCTTCTAAGCTGTGGATCTAGGTTCGATTCCTAGCGGGGTCACAAAATAAAGTCCCTTTAGGGGTGGCCTTGGTGAAATGGTTATCACGCGAGTTTGTGGCACTCGCAGTACGGGTTCAATTCCCGTAGGCCACCCCTAAATGGATTTTGATCTAATTTACAAAAGGCGTATTTTAATACGCCTTTATGTATATGTTCTATGTTTCCAATCAAAAAAATACTCTTTGTTTCTTGCTCGGCCGGTATGGGCCATGACAGAGCGGCCGAAGCGCTGTACTTAACCTGCCAAAAATTATATCCGCAAATTCAATGCCAACTACTAAATATAGCCGACTGTGTCGGCCCACAAACCAAAAAAGTTTTTACTTCTTCCTACGATAAATTGGTTAATAACCAGCCATGGCTCTACGGCCTTATTTTTAAATTAACCGACAATCAATTTTGGACAAAACTAGCTTATCTTCTATCTTTTATCTTTTATCCTCTAGCTAAACAAATTAACCAACAAATTATCGACTTCAACCCTGACGTTATTATTTCTACCCACTTTTACACTGGCTATATTTTATCAAAAAAAATAACAACGCCATTATACACTGTAATCACTGACTATTATCCAAAAGTGCATAAAATTTGGCTAGCGCCAAAGGTAAGCCAATTTTTTCTGGCGTCAACACAGATAAAGCAAGAATTGGATAAACGAAAATTAAACAGCGTAGCCAGCGGGATACCAATTCATCCTAGTTTTGGCCAAAAAATAGACAAGGAAAAAACAAAAAATACCTGGGGCCTAAACGCAAATTGGCCAACTATTTTATTTATGCCAACGATAAAAGGAAAAATAAACATTTTCAAAGCTGTTAAGACTATCTTGGATGGAATGAAAAAGATAAATTTAATTATTATCACTGGAAAAAATAATCAGAATTTATTTGAAAAATTATCAACAACAAAAAATACCACTAATAATTTACAAAATTTGCTTATTCTACGACAAACAAAACAGGTCGCGGATTTAATGAAAATCGCCGACATTATAATCACCAAAGCTGGCGGGCTTACCCTTTCTGAATGTTTGCATCTGCAAAAACCAACTATTATTATTAATTCAATTCCGGGACAAGAAACACATAATGCCAACTATTTTATTCAACAAGGCTGGGCTAACACAGCCGGTAGTGAAGAAGAACTAACCAGTAAAATAAAAGAAACATTGTCTGACAATGTTTCTTTTTTATCTTCTAATTTTTATGGTAATCAATCTGCTAACGAAAAAATACTAACAGAAATTTTTAATCACAACCCAAACCTTCGCACGGTGGTTTAAAGCTGGGTAATTTTTCTATATTTGTTTGATAAGGATCATCAAAATAATTAAAAGCGATTTTAGCGGCAAACCAAGTAATAGAATAAGCTGATAAAACAATTATTAGTCCAACTACCGCGCGGAATAGTAATTTTTTGGCCTTTTCTATATGTTCTTCGTTGCCTCCTGCTGTCATCCATAAAAAACCGGCGTAAACAGTTAAACAAGCAAACAAAACGCCAATTGTCCCCAACAGTACCCTTACTATTAGAGAAACAGTCACTCGCGGGTCAATCGGCGCGCCATAGCCAGCGCCTGTCGAACCGCCAGCTGCTTGTAATTGTTTGCTGATATCTGCTCCAGTGGTACTAGAAACAGAACCAGCGGCAAACGTTGCCGCTGGTTGCGCGAGTAATAAAAACATCATTATAAAAAATAAAAATATTTTTTTTCTAAACATATAAACCCTTCCCTGCGGCAGAGACCGCATGGTGTTAGCGCAGAGGCTAAGGAGTATATTTTTTCCCCGTGGCAAGACCACGGGGTGTATAAACTCCTCGGCTCGGAAAAGCAAACAAGTTTGCTTTTCACTCGCCTGCGTCGCTTATTAAAATATTAAATATCTATAATCCATTCCACCAATTTTTTGCCGATTCACCAAAGCCGCTACCAAATCCAGACCAAAAACCACCGCCACTACTACCGCTGCTAGCGCCAACTTGACTGCTCGGCGCTGCTACTTTAAAAACCGCGGCCATGACAAACACTGTGATACTATAAGCTGTTACCACAATAATTAAACCAACAATTGAAGTTTGAAAAATTTTAGTGGCTTTTGTAATCTGCTCTTCGTTTCCACGCGCTGTCATCCATAATATGCCGGCATAAACTGTTAACGCTAAAAATATCGTGCCTACCATGGCTAAAACTACTTTTATCACCTTGCCAACTGATTCTGAAATAGTAGTTTCTGTTACTCCGGCCGTATCATAACCAGCGTAATTGGCAACATTACCGGTAAATTCGTTAATATTGGGAGCGGCATTTGCCGCCGAACCCACCAAAAAAAATGATAGAATCAAAATTATTGTACTGTAATAGAAAATTTTTGACATATAAATTTTAAAACACCTGCTATTTACAGCTAGTTTTTAGCATCCATGTTTCTCCGCTAGCACATGTGGACCCCAGCCCTCCACTACATGATTTTGGATTTGAATTTTTACAACAACAATAAGCAGTGGTTGTTGGATCAGTAGTAGAACTTGCCCCTAATTTATTAGACGCGAAATAGGTAAAAGCGTAAGCCGACATGGTAATAAATAAACCAATAATACTAGCGGTAATTATTTTTCTAGCTTTTTCTGTTTGTTCTTCTTTCCCGCTCGCTGTCATCCATAATATACCGGCATAAACCATTAATATTAAAAATACCGTACCCACCAAAGACAAAGCGCCTTTTATTACCGCGCCCAAAGTAGTAGTAAAATCGTTACTTAAGCCGGTGTCAGTAGTAACATTGCTTAAATTTTTTGCCGCATCGCCTAGGCCGGTGGCTGTAACTATAGCTGGCGACAAAAACATCGCGCTAAACAAAATTATAAAGAAAAAATTTTTCATAATTTATATTAATTAAGGTTTTGGAACACAACATTGTACGTTGGTTAGACTCTTATTTGCTGGCGACAAACACAAACTTGTTTCATAACTTCCTCCGGTACAACTAATTGTATTTTCCTGGCAAACGCCTTTTTTAGTAATTGTACAACCTTCGTCGGAACTGCTGTAATCTGTTGTTTTTGTACTGTCTGATATCCCCAACCCCTTAAAGACAAAAGTAGCTATGGCATAAGCGGCTAAAACTATTATTAGCCCTATAGCGGCCGCTTCTATTGTTTCTTTGGCTTTTTCCGCGTCTTCTGACTTTCCCATAGCCATCATCCATTTAAAACCGGCATATAACATTAACAAGAAAAAAACAATGCCTATTAGCGACAAGCCTATGCTTACCACATCGCCTACCACATCAAAAATACTTTTTTTACTAATAGCCATTGTTTTTAAACCAGCTTCCCCAGCGGCAGTATCCAAACCATAATTATCGGCAAAAACAAACGACGGCGCTAATAAAAAACTAACAACAAACAATGAACAAAAAACGAAAAGTAATTTTTTAATTGTTAGTTGTTTTTTGCTAATTTGGCTTTTCATAAACTATTTATTTATTTTATTCGCCCACTCCATACCATTTGCCTCCTGTCCAACCCCATTCTATCCTACCAGTGGTGGCAATAACTAATTTATTAAGAATAAACGAGGTAATGGCATAGGCAGACAAAATTACCGCCAAGCCAATCGCGCAGTAAAAAAGTAATTTTTTGGCTTTACCAACCTTTTCTTCGTTACCGCCAGCTGTCATCCAAGTAAAGCCAGCGTAAATCATTATCACTACTGCCAACACCCCTAATAGCCCCATTAACATCCTTATTATACTTACTACTGTAAATCTAAGGTCGCCTTGCTTTAGGCCAGAATAAGAACCATATTCCAAACCAATACTAGTCGGGCTTAACCCTTGGGCCATTACAATAATAGGAAATAATATAATCAGAGTTAATATTAAAAACAATGATATTTTCTTGAAACTATATTTGGCTGACAAATTCATAAAGTTATAAAGACTTATTACTTTATAGGCTTTATAATTTTATAATTTCGTAACTTAATATTTTCCCCGCAGGGGACTCGCGCGCGCTAATCCCCTGCGAAGATTTACGTATTTTAATATGTCGTGCCTGTTGTGGTCGCTGCAACCAACTGGTTGATAACCCAAGTTGATAACGCGTAGGCTGACAAAATAATTGCCAAACCGATAATGCCAGAAAATATATATTTCTTGGCTGTGCCAACTTTTTCTTCGTTGCCGCCAGCTGTCATCCAAGTAAAACCACCAATTATAATAATCACTACCGCGACGATTCCAAGTAAACCCAAAGCTACTCTAATAATACTGGCTACAGTGTCTCTGATATCGCGGCTGCCCAACCCTGTTGATGCGGCGTATTGAATGCCCAAAGAATTACTGGTGATATAATTCGCGGCTAAAGCGTCTACTGCGGAAAAAGCCATAACAGACATTATTGCTATTACCACTAAAGTTTTTATTTTATTCATATTTCCACCTCCCATCTGATAATTTATAATTTATGATTTTTAGATTATCTATAAATCATGAAAATATTATATCATCTTTTTTTGATCTTTACCATATCCAAACATTATTTCCCCTTTTCCAGTAGTCCCAACAAAAAAGTCAAAAATCCATAAGCTATAAAAACTAACATTAATCCGGCAAAAGCCCACAACATAGTTTTAGAGCCTTTTTGCACTTGCTCCGGATTGCCGCGAGAAATAAGCCACGTAAACCCACCCTGAACAAAAACAAATAAAGCAAGAGCGCCCACTAATCCCAATACCCCCTTTATCACCGTGCCAATTATTTTGTTTATATCTGTCGCGCCGCTACTTAATGGGTTATCCAAACTGCAAGTAGTTATTCCATTTACAACTGTACAGCCGGCAGAGTCGGTGGTAGCTGCAGAAGAACCTCCAGAGCTAGCTGCAAGGCATTTTTCGTTAACACCTAATACCGCTGAACAACTTTTTATTTTAGTTTTATCAGCTGTTGAAGGACAAGCACCAGCGCCAATTATTACGCCTGCCAAAGTGCAAACCGCTTTAGCCGTCGCCTCATCCTTGTATTCATATATGCATGATTTATCAGTATAAAGACAATGATAGCCAGCGGCAGAAGCGCTGTTGGCAAATAAAAAAATAATAAAAATAGATAAGAATAAACTTTTAAAAATAACGCCCTTTGTTGAACTATAATTTTGCATAATATTTACTCACCACTATTTAAGTATCGCCTGGCTAAATATGAAACTAACTAACACGTAGCTTAAAGCGATTACCAAAGCGCCCATGCTTGTCCAAATAAAAATCTTCATAGCTTGTGATTTTCTTTCGGCATTGCCAGCAGATGTCATCCATAATACGCCAGCCCAAATATATAACACAAAAGTTACCATGCCAATAATTGATAAGGAAAAATAAATTCCACGGCCGATCATTTGCGCCGGGCTGGTAAGTTTGGCTGGGTTTAAATTAGCGGCGTCTTGTTTTAATCTACTAATGCTAATGGCTGTTGTTGTCGGAGTAGTATCTGGCGCCTTGCCTGTGGCTGTTACAGGAGAATAAGTAGAACAATTTCCGCCTTTTGAATTTGCCACTGGCGTAGAATTAACAACATCCTTACAAGCGTACTTGCTATTACAGCCAGTGCCACTGGCGCTACAATCCCATTTTGTATCATATTTGCTCTCTTCCTCTTTAACACAACAACAATATTCTTTTGGTTTTTCTTCTTCTGTAAGGACTTGCCAAGTACAATATTGCCAATTTAAATCTCCACCAGCACCTTTATAATATTCACACCCTGCCTGATAATTTGAATCTGTTTTTATTTTACCACTATCAATAGAACTAACTAGACCATTACTATGATAATTGTAATATTTGCAAACACATCTGCCAGTAGCAGGAGCACAAGTGTCTAACCACTGCCATGAACATTTCTGCCAATTTAAATCAGCCACACCTTTATAATATTCACATCCTGCTTCGGTTGTAGCATCTGTTTTATTTTCCTGGGCTGAACTCTTTAATATGCCATTGGAAAGATAATAATTATGAGTACATACACATTTCCCAGTAATGCTCTCGGCTTTAACATTATTTTTAATAAAAAAACAAACAGCAAATAAGATTAACACTGAAAATAATATCCTTGTTTTTTTCATAATATTAAGTACTACTTTCTAACTTATAACTGGATTTCACTTTTACTATATTATTAGCAAAATAACTAACCAAAACATAAGCGCTAAAAACAATTACCAAACCTATCACGGCCGCCACAACAATTTCATAGCCTTTTTTAGTTTTTTCCGCATTGCCCTGCGATAAAATCAAAGTAAGACCGCCATAAATTAACATCATCAGCGCCAACGCGCCTACAAAACTAAAAAGGTATTTGCCGACATTTATAGCTGTTACCACAAAAATACCAACATCTTTGCATTCATCTGAAAGATAATCTTTTGTAACGCATGATGGCAAAATTTTACCTACCACACCGCCAACACCAGATTCATAACTGCCAACAGAAACCAATTTTTTCTGATATTCGCTAAGCCAATCAGTTAATTTAGCGGCGCATTTAGTAGCGTCAGGAAATTTTTCACAACTGTCATATTTTGGCTTGCCGCCAGAATCTATTGCGCTGGTGGCACAGCTTGTGTTTGCTGCTGTAATATCAACACAGCCGGAATTTGAAACATCTTTGGAAACAGTTTTCCAATTATCAGAAGTAATTTTTGAAATATTGTGAGAACAAAAACAAAAATCATTTGCCCACGCCGTACCAGCGGCGCCTAAAGAAAAAAATAAAATAATAAAAGATATCAAAATATTTAACAAAAATTTTTTCCTTTTAAAATATATCATAATGTCTGGTTAATTTTCGCGGCCGCGCGATTTAAAATTCCTTGCCTATAACCTTCGTCCGAACTGCCTGACAACAGCCATTCTGTCAACATACTGGATAAAGCGCTTTGCGCTGTTTTGTAATCACGGCCTCGGTACCAATTGTCAGCCACCAGTACCTGCGAAGCAAATGGCGCCAGCGTAGTATTATTTTTTTGATCAGCAATGTAGGCACGTAAAGCTGTTGGTCTACTGGTGGCATCTAAATAATCTTTGGTAGCTTTGGAATAAGTTAAATAGCTAACAAGCCCCCAGGCTTCGTTTTGATGTTTTGATTTTCCAACAACTGTTTGCACCCAATAATTAGCGGCATTTACCTGATTTTCCTTACTTAACTGTAACATCGGGATAATTTCTATATTTAACTGCGGAGCGCGCGATTTAATTAAAGAATTATGATAACTATAGCCAAAGAAAAAAGCCAATTTTCCACTTACAAACTCGTCTAAAGAATTATTCATGGTCGTATCCCAGCTGTAAACATCTTTACTAGGATTGGCAAAATCAGTAAAAAAATCAACCACGGCCGCGGCTGGTGAAACACCAGAAGAGCCTTGCGCCAACAAATTAAAAACCGCGTAACTATTTTTATCTACAAAACTAACTCTGCTTTGTTCAAATAATAAATATAATAAATCATCAAACCCAACTATATTATTACCCGTGCCCAAAGCTGTCCCTGATTGAATAACTTTGCCGTTTTTGTCGTACTTGCTTAATTTTCTTACCGCGCTGGCAAACTCGGTCCAATCTTTTGGCGGTTGGGGAATACCAGCTCTATCTAATAAATCTTTGTTGTAGTACAAAGCCATTGTATCCAAAGACATTGGAAGCCCATAAATTTTATCTTGGTAAACAACGTCTTTTTTAACTACTTGCACAAAATCATTGCCAATTTGTAACGCTGTGGGCAAAGTTTGATTGGTAATATTTACTTTTGTTTCTGTGCCTAGTTTGCCTTTTATTACCTGAACTGTGGTATCTTTTATGCCAGTTGGCATAGCGGCCAATTTAGGCAGATACAAAGCCATCTGTCTGTTGGGTATAGAAATAATATCAGGGCCTTTGTCGTCGGCCAAAGCTTCTATCAATCTAGAATACAATTCATCTTCGCGTAATTGTCTGATACTTATACTTAAATATGGGCGCGATGCTGTAAATTTTGTAATCAACTTTTGCAATGCGTCAACATCGTCAAAAACAGTCCAATATTCCAAAGATATTGGCGCTATTGCTTGCCTTTGTTCGCTAGACAAACCCTTGCAACCAAAACCAGCCGTTGTCAAAAGACTAACTAATATTATGAAAACTCCTACTCTTCTAAAATATTTCATTGTCACATTTTTTAAATTAGCCAAATAAATATTACTTTTTTATGGCGTCAATGGAAACCCCCGCCCGCCTGCAACGCTATGCGTAGCATAGCGGGCAGGGGGGGGGTGACTGAGGAGTCCCGACGCAGTCGGGATCACGAAGGAGTTTTGACGACATAAAAAAGTAATATTTATTTGGCTGTCACATTCCATTATATCACACTTCTTAAATATCTCTTAACCTCTTTCCCCAATTTTTTATCCCTTAAAGCAAAATCAATATTAGCGCGCAAATAACCTAACTTTGAACCAGTGTCATAATAAACGCCTTCTATCAGCTTGGCGTAAATCGGCCGCTTCTTGAGTAGTTTAAAAATCGCGTCTACCAGCCACAATTCGCCGCCCTTGCCAATTTTTGTACTCTCTAAAGCAGAAAAAATATCAGGAGTTAAAACAAAACCACCCAAACTAGCTAAATGACTTGGCGCTTTTTTCGGCCCAGGCTTTTCTATTATATCTTTTATTTGATAAACTCCTTTTTGTACTTCTAAACCATCTATTATCCCATATTTTTCTGTGCCTTCGTTATCTACTAAGTAAGCGGTTAAAACCGGATCACCGTATTTTTCGTATACTTCTATTAGTTGCTTGAGTTGTGGTTTTTTGGGCGCGTAAAAAAACTCATCCCCCCACATTACGGCAAAAGGCTCGTCGCCAATAATATCTTTGGCGCATAGTACCGGAGTGCCATTGCCATACGGTCCTTTTTGACGGATAAAAATAAAATTTGCCAAATCAGAGATTTTTTTCACTTCTTCAGAGATTTCATCCTTGCCTTGTTTTTTGAGTAAATTAATTAATTCATAATTCGGGCTAAAGTGATCCTCTACCACTCTCTTACTGGGGCCCGTAACCATAATAATATCCGTAATGCCAGATCTAACAGCGTCTTCTACCACATACTGAATTATTGGTTTATCAATCACTGGCATCATTTCTTTTGGTTGAGCTTTGGTGGCAGGCAGGAAACGAGTTCCAAGACCAGCTACCGGGATAACGAGTTTTTTAATGGAAGACATATTATCTTTTTTATAATTTTTATTATATCAAACCCTCATTCTTTTTACAATCACAACTACTCTCTAATATTCCACTTCCTCCCAGCTAATCAAATTATATTCCGAGCCAACCGGAAATCCTGGTGGCGGGCCATAAGTCAAATTAGCGTCATAAGTAGAATTGGTATTTCGATAGCCAGATACCACAGAACCACCCTGAGTCACCCAACTCCAAGTCCAAGTGCCGGCGGTAATTACCGAACCATAAGTATAAATACTATCCTTTAAATTTCCCGGATAATAATATCTTTTAGCCGCGCCATTTTGCGCCAACATAGCCGCGTCTATTTCTAAATTATTTGGAGAATTATACGGTATTAATATATTTTGCTCGCCGATTAAACCCAAAACATGATTGCCATCTTTGGCCAAATAAGTAATATTGCCATTAATAATCACCGACTTGCCAACAGCTGTACCAACTGTCGCCCGGCCATTAACAATACCGTCTACCCACACTTTATCATCAACATAAATATAGCCGTTGCTTGGCATGTTATATATAAATTCTGTGCCGGTTTCAATTTTAATATCAATGCAAAACCATTGCCAGCCACCAGTAACATCTTGGCCACGATAAGAATTGCAAGACGACACTTTGCGTATTTTAACTTTGGCATCGTTAGTAAAACGCACCCGCCAACCTTGAGCGCCAGATGATGTAACAAAAATGCCGCCATTCTTGGCTCCGGTTTTTATTTCCGCTAGCTTGGCAGTAACCGCGTTAAAATCCTTGGCAGGTACCGGAAAACTCCAATATTGTGTCGGCCCGCCATCTCCCCAAATCCCCGGCTTAACAGTATTATTGCAACCCTGGCCATGGATAGGTTTACAAATATAAGTTGGCACAGCGCTAGTTATTGGCGCGTCGCCAGTACCATCAAAACGAATACCGCCATTGGCGTGAAACTTGCCATGAGTAACTTCGTTGTCACCTATCCAGGCGTCAGTATTAGTCAAAAAAGCATAATCAGTTAAAGCTGGAAAGCCTACCCGCGCCTTAATCGTTCTTTTGCTGTCTAACTGGCTCGTCAACCAACCGGTAGAATGAATAGCAACTACTGTAGAACCGCTAGCGGGCGGAGTAATGTTTAGAGAAAAATAACCAATAGAATTACCATCTTTATCTGTATAACTATGCACATACGGCCCGGTAGAACTGGTTCCTTGGCCATCATAATAATCTGTTTTGTTGTGCGCTAAATGCCAACGATAATAGTTAATCCCTGCTTCGGCAATTTGAAACGCCATCTCACGATTGTGCTTATACGCTGATGCCTTATTTTCGTATATCGCATAACCAGCCACGCCAACAATAATTACCGACACGCTGATACTGCCAAAAACCATGGCAAATAACAAAATATTTCCACGACTATCTTTTAAAAAATGTTTAAACCAATTTAATATTTTTAGTACAAGCATACTTTTTTACAATTCGCCAAGAGAAAATACTAATTACTCTTTAAATTCCTCACTTCTACTTTCGCCTCCACGTTAAACGGCTCGGGCGAAGCTGTTGGATTTTCTTCTAATATTAATTTGATACCCACTGTCCGAACTGCCGTGGCGTTAACTGGCTGAGTCAAAGCAGTGCTAGTAGCTGTACTGCCATAATTTTGATCATAATAATAAAAAACTGGCGTAGAACTATTAATAACATCATGTGCTATTTCGGTTATTACTTCATATACCGGATTATAAACCAACGGGGTACTACTCGGTTTTAATATCCCTTTTTTTAATGTTGTACTGTTTAAAAAATAACGGACTCTTTCACGTAAACTATCTGTGTCTATATTTGAATAAAACATAATTTGCTGATTGGTGGTTGATGCCAGTGGATAAGCGCCAATACTAGAATAAGAGGCGCTGCGCAATTCATTAACAAAATCTTGAACAACTTTACGGCCCTCATTTTGAGTGGACAATTGTTCCCAAATAATTTTGTTTGATCGCAGGCTATAACTTAATAAACCAATAATACCGCCAACAAGCAATGCAAAAATTCCCATGGCAACAAGGACTTCTAATAATGTTAGGCCTTTGTTATTAATTTTAATCATAAAAAAATTATTTACTGTACCGACAATTCTACCACTTCCATCATATTCCCGCCTATTATTACGTTTGAATCACTAGCTGTTTCGTAGCCACTACGGCTTACTTCTAGTGTATAGGTATCCGCGTCTAGGCTGCTAAAAAACGCTTGGCCGGGCGGGACACATTGATTGGTGTAAGTAAATAAGACTTCGGATAAAGCCGGTGTGGCCGAACTTTTCTGAGTACGCAAAAAAACTTTGTAACGCATATACCGCTGATTATTGTGGCCACTATAAATCAGAGAACTTGTCGTTGTATAATAAGTAGAATTTGTGCCGTCTGGACCGATAAAACTCCACGATGCTGGCGTACTACTACTGTTGGTTGCCAATTGAAATAAAATAGTGGTAGAAGCAGGCTGGGATAATGGTAAAAATACAACATTACGATAAGTAGCGTTATCTCCTAAATCAAAGGTAGATGATTCTAGAATGCCTTCGCTTAAATAACTGCCACCTACTTTTTTTAAAGTTAAAGTGCCGTCACTAGTAATAAGATTACTATTGTCGCTATAATACGCTGTTTCATCAAGAAACATAACTTGCCCACTACCGCCAGACCAATCTGTCTGGCGTGTATAGCCAATATCAGTAATTAAACTTTGATCATAGCCGGTTTTTGTTAAACGCACGGTAGCGCTGGAAAGCGGTTGCCCAGTGCCGGCGTCTTTGATAAAAACAAGCATTGAATTGGCTGTGTGTGGACGCAAAATTAACTGCGCTTCTTGCGTTAAACCTGGTGTTAAATCAATTGGCAGTACTGGCTGTGAACCAGCAATATCATATATTGTGCCTGATGTGCTTAAATGATATTTGTCCCATTCCATACTGCCAAAACTATATTGCCCACTGCCATTTGTTGTTAAATCCTGATCATATTTATACACTGCCGGGTTGTTGCCAATAACTTTTTCACCATAAATATTAAAACTAGCGCTACCTATAGCCGAACAACTGGGATTAATAGTATTTAAAGTTAAATCGCCTAGCCTGTCTATAGAAAAACTAATTTCTGTAACTGTTTGGCTGGCTACGTTTGACGGTGGCTTTGTTGGGTTGGAATTACTAACACTAGAAGAAACGGTATAATCGCTGGAATAGTCACTCTTGGTAACAGTAATATGATAACTTAAAGTGCCGGTTGGTGTGTCTATTATTCTTAACATGCCATCATTATCTGTCACATCGTCAATCACTGTGTTTGGTACGCGAGCGGTGTTTACCACGTGCACGCTTGCTCCTTGGACATCAAGACCATTGGCATCAAAAACATGAATAAATAATGATCCGTTATTGCTAGCGCCTTCCAAATTGCGTGGCGCGATAATAGTATTTATTATCACTGGTTTTGTTTGCGGACAATTTTGGCAAATGGCTGATAATTCTACCAATTTGTAATCTGCCGGCGAAGTATCCATAGACGACGACGTTACTGTGCCGTCAAAAGGATCATCTATATTTCTAACAGTGGTAATAATATTAAAGGTGATGCCGTTTCTAACAGTAGTAGTTGAATAAGGCAGAACACCAGCTGGAACGCCACTTAAAATGCCGACATTTTCAAATGGCAAATTTCTGATAGTTTCTATTTTCTCGCTTAAAATGGCGGTTTCTAAAATTTTTAAACGTGAATTGTAAACAATTTTAAAAACTAATTGAATGCCGCCATAAACGCCAACGATAAATAACAAACTAATGCCAATGGCTACCATGACTTCTAACAAACTAAAACCTTTTAGGGGTTTATTATTTTTTGAGAAAAATTTCATGGATATATTATACCACAAACTCATCTTGATTTATATAAAATTTTGTGGTAATATTTTTTACGATAAGGTCCAGTGGTGGAACTGGTATACACGCAGCACTTAAAATGCTGTGCCCAAAAGGCATGTGGGTTCGATTCCCACCTGGACCACATTTGATCTGTACCCCAAAAAGTGGACACTAAACATCGTGTCCATTTTTTTGTATAAT
>CAYZYP010000017.1:0-22919 GCA_964482695.1 uncultured Gammaproteobacteria bacterium
AACCTGTTCGACCACATCATGCCTGTACTTTTTGTGGTACTTATAAAGGGCGCGAAGTAATTAAAACCACCAAAAAAATTGTCAAAAGCAAAAAAAAGTAGTTCATTATTAAAAAACAATTTTTATGCCAAATCGCCATCTAGCACGCGGCATTGCGATGCAATCTTTGTTTGAATGGGATTTTCGCAAACAAAAAACAGTCAATTTAGACGCTGTTATTAAATATAATTTAGCTGAGTTTGGCGCTGGCTTAAAAGAAACAAAATTTGTTTACGATTTGGCTGAAGGTGTGATAAAAAATTTGTCAAAAATAGATAAATACATTATTAAATACGCCCCTCAATGGCCTTTGGAACAAATTACTATTATCGATCGCAATATTTTACGCTTGGGTATTTATGAATTAAAATTCGTCAATACCGATGTGCCGCCAAAAGTGGCTATTAATGAATCAATAGAGTTGGCGAAAAATTTTGGCGGGCCATCATCTGGTAAATTCGTTAATGGAGTTTTGGGAGCAATTTACAATGACATGAAAAAACAAACCGACAATAAATAACTAAAAAGATATTGAAAAGATATTAGAAGATAAAATTAAAATATCTGTTAATATCTCTTCCCTGCTATAAGTGGGTTCAATTACATTGGAAATATCTGTTAAATTTTCAAACTTATGAATTTAACAGAAGAAGTATTCGCGCGTGAAGATGTACAACAAAAAAATTTCTCTTTATTAGAAGAGAGAATCGGTATAAAATTCAATCACGCGGAACTGTTAATACAAGCCTTCATTCATCGTTCGTATTTAAACGAACATCGGGATTTTCCTTTGGGACATAATGAACGTCTAGAATTTTTGGGTGACGCTGTTTTAGAGCTAATTGTCACTGAATTTTTGTTTAAAGAATATGGCAATCCAGAAGGCGAACTTACAAATTGGCGAGCGGCTCTTGTCAACGCAAAAATATTGGCTAGCATAGCTTATGAAGTTGGCATGGAAGATTATTTATTTCTTAGCCACGGTGAATCAAAAGACGCTGGCACCAAAGCACGCGATTATATTTTGGCCAATACTATAGAAGCTTTAATCGGCTCTATTTATTTGGACCAAGGTTATGATTTAACACAACAATTTATCACTCGTTGGATATTAACCAAATTACCATATATTTTAGAAAATGGCTTATATATGGACGCTAAAAGCCGCTTTCAAGAATCGGCGCAAGAACATTTAGGTACCACGCCTGTTTACCGAGTATTAGAAGAAGAAGGCCCTGATCACATGAAATTTTTTAAAGTAGGAGCATTTTTAAACAACGAGTTAATTGCTAGTGGCAATGGTTCTAGCAAACAAGAAGCGCAAACAGAAGCTGCCGAAGCTGCTTTAAAAATAAAAGGCTGGAAAGGACCAAATATTAATATTATTAAAAGAAGTAACGGAGATCCGTTATAACGGGCCGCTAGCTCAGCCGGTAGAGCAGATCCCTCTTAAGGATAAGGTCCAGGGTTCGATCCCCTGGCGGCCCACAACGCCCTCGTCGTTCAATGGATAGGACACTAGACTTCGAATCTAGTAATGTGGGTTCGATTCCTGCCGAGGGCACAAAATAAATTGAAGGTTCATAAAGTTATAAAAACGCGAAAATAAAAAAACAAACGTACACCTCTAGTACGTTTTTTATTTATGAAAAAATTTAATTTCCAATTTTAAACTTTTAACTTTATAAACCTTCTAACTTCGCCGCCTGTGTATAACTTCGCGTTTTACTATTAACATTTTTCTAAATTAGTTCTATAATAAATATAAGGTCGAGAAAAAATTTTTTACAGCAATGCTTGTCTTGTAAAAAATTCTTCAAAAAAAATTCACTTTCATTTTATTGGGAATTGTCCCTAGGGAATTCTCATAAATAAGTGAGAAAAACTTATTTCAACTTTTAGAAATAAGTATGATGGGAGGTGTCTACTATGGCCAAGAAAAAAGCAACAAAGAAAGTCGCCAAGAAGAAAGTCGCCAAGAAGAAAAAGAAAGTCGCCAAGAAGAAAAAGAAATAGGACTTCTTAAAAAACCCGTATAAAAACGGGTTTTTTGTTTGTCTTGATTTTATCTAATACTAGCCAAAATTATAATAATAAGCGTTGGCCAATTTTCTTTTTTTTGCCAACAGTTAACACTTCTACTTTGCCATAAACACCGTCATAACCCGGGGAAACTTTTATCGTACCGCCACGCACGTTCTGAATTGCTAATAAAATATTTTGATCACTAACAACTTTGGCTATTTCTTTTTCTGATGTTTCTAAAATAATTTTTAGATCACTGCCTAAATTATTTATTAAATTATTATACTCTTTGTCTACTTTCTTGCTTTTTACTCCCACATCAAAAACTTTGGCAATAATTTCTTTTAACGGCACAATGTACTTGTGAGGAATAAATTTTTCTGTTGAAATATTTTTTTCTTCTCTGTCGGCTAAATCATCTACGCGATGCAAGACGCCAACGGTCAATTGCTTTCTACATTTCGGACAAATATATTTTTCTTTTTTTGTTTGTTGAGGCGTAAAACAAATATCACACGCGCGATGGCCGTCAAAATGGTACATGCCTTCTTCGGGGTAGAACTCAATGGTGTATAAGAATTTATTTTTATCGCCAGTTTCAATTATTTTTTTTATTTCTTGATAATTAATACTACTCTCTTTTCCAAACGCCAGCACGTTAGCTTCGCGACCTAGATTATCCAAACTATGAGCGTCAGAATTGGATACCAGAGTAATTTTGTCCAATATTGATAACCGATGATTCATTGGCGGATCACTAGAAAGTCCTGTTTCTATTGCCCGAATATGTGGAGTTAGTTCTTCAAAACACTCCTCTAAACTATTATAGCCGGATTTAGAGCCAAATACGGCAAACCATGGTGTCCACGCGTGGGCTGGAATCATCATCATTTGTTCATCAATACTTAACATTATTTTTAAAATCTCTTGGGCTGGCAAACCCATAATCGGCCGACCATCAGAATGTAAATTTACTTTCCTCTTCTCCAATTCTTTATTAAACGTCTCTACTGTTTTAATATTCGGCGCCAAAATAACCAGATGCAATCGCCGACATTTGTCTTTGTGTTTGTAAATACAGGCAATTTCCGTGGATAAAATAAACTTTGTTTTGTTTGTCATCCCGACCGCAGTCCCGACGTCGCAGCCGGGACGAAGTGAAGGGATCCCTTTAACTTTGTTTAATGATGTTTCTTTTAAACTGTATATACCAGAATTGGTCTCCTCCAAATTATCTTTGATATGCCCAAACCACCCTGGATGCGTAAAATCACCAGTTGCCACGATATCTATCCCCTTTCTCTGGCAAGCCAAAGCAATTTTGGGCAATTCTAATTCTGGCGAACAAGCGCGCGAATATTTGGAGTGGATATGAAGGTCTGTTACTTGTTTGATCATAATTTATAAATTTTGACCTTTAAACTCACAGATGCCCTTGCTTGACTGGTTGATACACAAGGTTATATACTTAATTTGTTTTCACACTCATTTGTGAATTAAAATTTATATCGGAATTATAACTAATTAATAACTAATTTACAAGAAGTTGGGTCAATAGTATCTATATTACAGTTTAGTTACCATAACCGTGAATATTGCCTAATTTTAACCTTTTTTCACGGTTATCTTGACAAAAGAGTTAAAATAGTGTAAAATAAGGCTATATTAACTATTATTCACATAATATGGCAAAAACACTTCATGTTTTAAACACAATTTCTCACTTAAGAGAGCGTTTTTATACCGCGTCTGTTGGAAAACAAAATCTTTTAAAATTACTAAGCGAAGCGGAAGTAGCCGAACAAGTATACAATTCCAACGCTATTGAAAATAGCACTCTTACTCTGGAAGAAACCGAAAAAATACTTTTGCAAATTGACTTAGACAGATATATTACCGAAAGGGAAATTTTTGAAGCTAAAAATTTAGCACGCGTTGTTTCATATATTGATAAAAGGGCAAAAGAACAAGAACTTACTTTGGAAGTAATTCTGTCGCTACATAAAATGTTAATCGCCAATATCCGCGATGATATTGCTGGCAGGTTTAGAAAAGATAATGAATTTGTGCGTGTTGGTAGCC
Organism: uncultured Gammaproteobacteria bacterium; assembly: GCA_964482695.1. GTDB lineage: Bacteria > Patescibacteriota > Patescibacteriia > Magasanikbacterales > GWA2-37-8 > CAYZYP01. Next base: position 4,147 of record CAYZYP010000017.1, read on the forward strand.
ATATTGCGCCTAACCCAAAAGAAGTCGCTAATCGCCTAGAAAAAATGCTGGCCAAATACAATGCAGCGAGTCATGAAAATATAATTAAGAGAATTGCCAAATTGCATCTTATTTTTGAATACACTCACCCATTTTGCGACGGCAATGGCCGCATTGGACGCGTCATCAACAACTATTTATTAATTCGAGAAGGATTTGTGCCAATAAACATAAAATTTATTGACCGAAAAAAATATTATGAAGCGTTTAGAGAGTTTGACACTAACGGCACAACTGCCATTATGGAAGAAATTGTCGGCAAAGCTCTGACCAATAGCTACTACAAACGATTGGCTTACTTGGAGGGCGCACAGATTATGACGCTCGCTGAATATGGAAAAACAAATAAAATGTCGCACTCTAATTTGATCAACAAAGCCAACCGCCAAACGATTGAAGCTTTTCTGGAAAAAGGCGTGTGGAAGATCGGCATCGCACAGAAAAAATAAAATTAAACATATCTTTTCTCCGGGGCATTCACCTCTACCCCTCTGTTTTAAATGAACGATTATGACAAACGATAAAAAAATTGTTTGGCAAGCACCTTACTGTGATTGGGAATTTGAAAAAACAAACACTCTGAATATATAAAAATTTTATGAAAATGGAATTCTTTTTAAAACAGATAAGAGAGGAATTTCCTCAATTGAAATGGAGTAGGTACGTTGACACCACTAATGGATGGGATCATTACGTTTTTATCCTCGACAATAGAGTTGTATTTCGTATTCCTAAAGATAAGGGATACGCAGATAAATTAATTGATGAAATACAATTACTCTCTTATCTGGGTAAAAAATTACAAGTGAATATGCCGGTATATAAATTTGTTTCAAAGAAAAAATCACTTGCTGGATATCCAATTGTGACTGGCCGAGTTATTAAGCCTTCTGTTTTCAAGCATCTCTCCGCCTCAGAAAAAGAAATTATCGCAAAACAAATTGCTGATTTCCTTTCAACGCTTCATTCGACTCCAAAATCAATAATCACAAAATACAACGTCGAGTATGCTGACAAAAAAAAGGAGTATGAGAGGCTGGTTCGTGAAACAAAGAAATTTCTTTTTCCTCGACTTCACAAACACGAGGTTGAGCAGATAAAAGAATATTTTAAACATTTAAAATCCGCCCTCGGCCACAAATACTCAAATGTACTGTCACATGGCGATTTTTCATTCGAACATATTTTATGGGATTCCAGCAAAAAGAAAGTCGGAGTCATAGATTTCAGTGACCGAGCTTTCACGGATCCAGCAAGTGATTTTTTTGGTCTGTGCGAATATGGACAAAAATTCCTTGAACGAGTCTACTCCTTATATACAGGCAAAAAAGACAAGCATTTTCTAGATCGATCGCGATTGTATTTCAAAAGAATTCCACTTTCTATGATGAAGCATGGACTTACTGACAAAAACTGTACATTTAAGGCAGGCTACGAGATGTTCAAGAAACGATTTAAAATTAAACGGTCTATCATTTTCATAGATTTGTAAAATTTTAGTGACGAAAAAAAATTGCATCTTCCTTCCTTGCCTTATTCTAATAAACATGATATTTTTAGAATAAAGAAGTTACTTATTCTAACCATTAGAATTATGTATCAAGAAATCATCGGAGCATTTAAAATTAATAATATTGAGGTAACTGTCGCCAAGGATAAAAAAGAAGCGACTGAAATGATATTGAAACTTATCCCTAAAAAATCTAAAATTGGCTATAGTGGCAGTGTTACTTTAGAAACCATTGGTATTCTAGACAAAATCAGAAATGAAGATTATGTTCTATATGACAGATCCAAAGTAACAAAATATACTTCTAAATCTAATGACCTGGGACACAAAGCGCAACACGCTGATTATTTTTTATCCAGCAGTAACGCCATCACCAAAGATGGCCGTATTGTTAATACTGATAGAACTGGAAACCGAGTTTCATCTTTAATTTATGGACCAAACAAAGTTATTATTGTGGTTGGAAAAAATAAAATTGTGGATGATGTGGCTAAAGGCCTTGAAAGGATTAAAAATATTGCCGCTCCATTAAACGCTAAAAAATTAAATTTAAATACTCCCTGTGTTAAAGCTAATAAATGCCTGGACTGTAATTTACCAGAATCAATTTGTTGCGCGACAGTGATTATAAGAAGACAATTTAAAAAAGATAGAATAACGATAATACTTGTTGATGAGGATTTGGGTTATTAATTTTATTTAGAGAGAATCTCAATTTCTTTCTCCCCTACCACGCTCTTAAACTTCAAATAAACAGCGCTTAGCGCTATGGCACCTTTTTTGTATTCTGTGTTGGAACCATATTTTTTATCACCAACAATTGGACAACCAATATGCGCTAACTGCGCGCGGATTTGATGCGACCGCCCAGTTTTTAAGATTATTTTTAGTAATGTATTGCCAGAATTTTGCGTCTCTAAAATTTCATAATCTAATTCCGCTCTTTGCGAGCCTGACATATTTTTGTCAAACACACTTACCTTATTTTTTTCTTTATCCTTTATCAGCCAATTAATCAAAGTTGCTTTTTTTTGTTTTGGCCTGCCTTCAACCAACGCCTGATAAACCTTTTCTACCGTATGATTTCTAAATTGTTCGGATAACCGCGAAGCGCCTTTGCTGGTTTTAGCAAACAAAACTATGCCTCTAACTGGTCTATCCAAACGATGAAGCAGACCCAAAAAAACATTCCCTGGCTTTTTATATTTTTCCTTTAGATATTTTTTAACATCGTCCATTAAACAAATATCTCCACTCTTATCTCCCTGCACCAAAACACCGTGGGGCTTATAAACAGCTACTAAATGATTGTCTTCGTATAAAACTTTCATGTTTTTAAAATATTGAATAGCCAACTTCGTGCGTCACGCCAAGATATATTACTTTTTGGGCGATCCCGACTTAGTCGGGACGATCCAAAAAGTCATATCTCTTGGCGCAAGGAGTAACATTTTCGCGTATTTTATACTCACGTTTTAAACCAACGAGCAAAAATACCGCACGGCAATAATCTTTTTCCGCTTGATTCCAAAATAGCCAATTCCCCCTTTTCAATCTCACCGCCATACTTTTTTATCAAAGATAAAAGATTATTTTCATAAGCGATTGAAGAATAGCCAGAAGCATAACCATTAATTAAGAAAAACAATGGCTTAACAGATAAAACTTGTCTGCATAAATCCAATAATTCAATAAAGTTTTCTTCTATCCTCCACATCTCGCCCTTTGGCCCGTGGCCAAAAGCTGGTGGATCCATAATAATGCCATCGTACTGGCGACCGCGTTTAATTTCCCTTTTCACAAAAGCCATGGCGTCATCCAAAATCCATCTAACAGGCTTATCAGCCAAACCGGAAATTTCGGCATTCTCTCTGGCCCAAGAAATAGCTGTTTTAGAAGCATCCAAATGACAAACTTCGGCGCCGGCTTGCGCCGCGGCCAAGGTCGCCCCACCAGTATAGCCAAACAAATTTAAAATATTTAATTTTCTTTTTTCTTTTTTAATAACATCTCTCATCCATTCCCAATTACTCGCCTGCTCTGGGAACAAACCAGTGTGTTTAAAAGGAGATAATTTAATAAAAAAAGACAAACCAGAAAAATCAATCTGCCATTTTTCCGGTACTTTACTTTTTGTTTTCCAACCGGCTTTTTCATCTCTGCTAAAAACCGCATCCGCTTTCTGCCACTCCTTCAATGATAACGATTTCGGCCACAAAGCCTGCGGATCTGGGCGAGAAATAATTACTTGGCCATATCTCTCTAATTTTTCACCCTCGCCACTATCCAACAATTCGTAATCTTTTGATTGTTTAGTTATTAAAGTTGTTAAAGACATAATTAAATTATTATAATTTATCTTAAATTATGCTATTTCTCTTTCCTCTACCCCAACATACTCTGTTTCATCTTCTGTCAACCGACGTAAACCATTTTTACTCATCATCTCTTCATAAATATGCGCCACTAGCCCCGGCACACGGCCAATGATAAAAAAGCCTTTAGCCACTTGCCAATCAAAACCCATATCAGACATAATAGCGCCCATCGCGCCATCAACATTAAGCGGTAATTTTTTAGAAGAAATTTTATTTAATTCCTCGCCAACTTTTACTGCCAATTTGCTATGATTGCCATAGAATCCTGTTTCCCTGGCTACCGTAAACAAGGTCTGACTGCGCGGATCTTCACTTAAAATTTTATGGCCAAACCCTGGTAAACGAACTTTTTTATCTTTTAATTTTTTAACTAGACCGGCAACATCCCCTTCATTAACATTCTCTTGAAAAAATTTAGCCGCGTCTTCTATGGCGCTACCATGTAATTTACCCATAGCCAAAATACCAGCAGCCAAGGCAGTATGTAAGCTATTACCGGTAGAAACCACTGTGCGCGCGGTCATGGCAGAAGACACGCCAATACCATGATCAATCGCGGCCGTAAACAAAGCATTCATCATTTTAGTTTCCACATCACTAGGCAACTCACCTTTTAAAACCAAAAAAATTACTTCCACGAAAGTTTTCTTTTGAATTAATTCTTGTAAATTATAGCCACGAATTATCTCTTTGCCATCGGCTACATGGCTAATTGAAGTTTTCCATTGCATAATTTTAACTAAATTTAAAATTTAACACCAAATTTACTTAAATCTTTTTTAAATTTCTCCAAATTGCCTGCTTTATACAAAACGCCGTGTATATTGCCGACAGTTTTAGCCAAATCTATAAAACGCCGGTGATCATCTACATATATTATTTCTTCTGGCTTGCAACCCGTCTTTTTCAGTAATATCTTAAAAAATTCATTAGACGAGCCTGTTTTGCTCACCTTATAATTAAATGAATAAATTTCTAAATTAAATAAATTTCTAAAATGATATTTATTTTCCAAATATTTAATTCTGCTTCTAATATTGCCAGAAAAAGCAACTACTCTATACTTTGTTTTTAACTTTTTTAAGAGGTTAAAAATATCTCTATCTAAAATATAACCATCGTACCATTCTTGTTTAATTAGTCCGGCGTCATAATTGTCTGGTAATTTTGACTGTACCCAGTTCCAAAATTTTTTATCACTAATTTTCCCTTTTCTTAAATCATTAGACAAGGGTGATAGGCGAGCTTTGATTAATGGCTCTATTAAATTAGTATTATAGCCATATTTTTCACGCAAAACATTAAAAGCTACTTTTTTACCTTCGCTAAAAAGCACACCCCCCAAATCAACTGCTATTACTTTTATCATATTTTAGAACTTTTAAGTAATTGACTTCGCTGGCGTAATGGGTTACATTTACGCGTACTTTAACTCTCATTACTTAATCCAACAACTCTTTGGCCAACTTCGCCAATTCCTCGTAAGTCTGGGCTATTTTTACTCCTACTTCGCTCAACGCCTTCTCTTTCTCTGCCGCACCCTTGCCACGCTCTACAATCGCGCCAGCATGGCCAATATTCATGCCTTCTGGTAATACATTAGCAAATTTACCACCGATGTAAATAGCCAAAGGCTTGGTATATTGTTTATTTTTTATCAAATCAACTATTTCAAATTCGTAATTACCACCATGTTCACCAAAAATTATTACCACTTTGGTCTGGTCATCGGCCTCAAACATTTTAAGTAGATCAGCGTAAGTTGTCCCCATCAGTAGATCACCACCAACATGCACTACGGTACTTTGCCCCAAGCCTATTTTCCTTATTTGCCAAGAAAGTTCATTTGTCATTCCGCCAGAACGAGAAATTATTCCCACTCTACCCGATTGAAATATTTCGTTTACTAACGGTCCGCCCACCACTCCTATTCGTCCAATACCGGGAGAAATATATCCCAAAGAACTTGGGCCGATAACGCGAATATTTTTTTCTTTGGCCATGGCCAAACAGTACGCTGTGTCTTGTATAGGTATACGTTCAATAATTGTATTTATAATAAAAATATTATTTTCAACAGCTTCCATAATAGCACCTTTGGCGGCAAATGGCGGCACATAAATAGTAGTAGTACTAATTTCTGGAAACTTTGCCGTGGCTTCGGCCACCGTATTAAAAACCGGCACGCCCAAAACATGACTACCGCCCTTTCCCGGACGCACGCCAGCAACTACTTTTGTACCATAATCAAGCATGGCTTGTGTCGCCCTTTGGCCTTCTTTACCAGTAATACCTTGAACTAATACTTGAGTATTTTTATCTATTAGAATAGACATACAAAATTCAAAATTGTTTGTGCCAAACGTGTTCACGCGTCACGCCAGCGAAAAATACTTTTTGGGCGACGGGCTATCCCGCCTTGGCGGGACGATCCAAAAAGTCATATCCCTTGGCGCAAGGAATAACATTTAAGAGTACTTCAAGCGATATTAACCATCTTTGCCAATACTTTCGCCGTCTCACTCATAGAAGCATCTTTGCCAAATAATTTCATTTTTAAATTATTGCGTGTGGCACATTCTTTCATTAATTTCATACCCTCTTCTTCCTTTGGCCCAGCGCGACGCACCACTATTGGATAAGACGGCTTAATTTCGTCCAAAGCCTGAATTATACCGGCAAAAGTTTCAGCCACGTCAGTAAAATTAGCCACTCCGCCAGCTACCCACAATCCGCGTAAACCGGGCTTAGACAGAACAATTTTAGTTAATTGGTAAACTTTTTCCCGCGGTGGATTGCCAGAATATTCAGTATAATTGGCTGGCTTTAAACCAACACTCAGCAGAGCATCCATATTAGCTATACTGGCGCCACCGCCAGAAAATAAAACAGCAATATCCCCGTCCCCGCCCGCTTCGCCTTGCGAAGCATGGCGGGCGGGCATTTCAATATATTTACCAGCTGTGCCACGATAATAATTTTCACCTTCATCGATTTTTTTGACCGCGATTTCTCGCTCTGTAGGCAAACGCCCCATCATAGTACGCGGCTCAAAATTATCCCAATCTTTGTGCCTAAAAATAGCATCCTCATCTAACGCAATTTTGGCATCGGCCGATACCCAGCGGCCATCAACGGTTTTAACTAGTGGATTTATTTCCACCAAACGACAATCTTCTTTTACAAAACAATTCCACAATTCTTTGGCATAAGGTATTTCTAACTCAATATCCGTCTGTCTAATATCCAACCATTTTTTTTCAACCTGACTATCAATCACGTCTTCTATGTCCATGCCGCCTTGCTTACTATAAATTAAAACCGGCTGTTTTTTATTGGTATCATAAGTAATAGACAAATAATGCTCCTCGGCAATATCCAGTTTCTCTTCTATTCTCACCGCGGCCACGTATTGATTGCGAACCTGCATTTTGAACAACTCCTCGCAAGCTACTTTCACCTCTTCGGCAGATGAACAAAATTTAATAGCATTGTTTTTTCCACGTTTACCAGAAAGCACTTGCGCTTTAACAACAACTTCTTGAAATCCTAAATCCTTATACGTCTTGGTGTAATCTTCCCCACGTCTAACAACTATCCCTTTGGGAATAATAATATTATACTTCTCAAATATTTTTTTACCTTCAAATTCGTAGAGATTCATAATAAAGGGTAAACCCATGTTTGCTCGTTCGCTCGGAAAAACAAATTTATTATTTGTTTTTCTCTCGCTCACATCGCAAATTAAAAATCCATCCTAAATTTCTTGCCATAATCTTTAAAGCCAATTTTTTCATACCACTTGTGCACGTGCGGGCGGCTATAACGACTAGTGCCCATAATATATTTACAATTATTATTTTTAGCTTCCTCAATCACAGCCATAACCAACTTGGTACCCAAACCATTTACACGATAACTTTCATCAACAAATACATCTTCTAACAAACCATAATGATAATCGTGACTTTGATTATAAATAAAATACAAAAAAGCATAACCAACTTCTTTGTCGTTATCTTTAATAAAAAATTTAATTGCTTCGCGACTAGGAATTTTTCGTTTTTCCACTATAAACTCCATAAATTAAAATTAAATTTTACTAATTACTTTTTTTAAAATTTTTCCCAATTTTATTGAATGCAAACCACCCTCTTTACGTTCAAAATCAGCGCCAAATAGTTTATATTCAGATAAATTTTCAACATCTTTGGCAAAAACAGCCCAATTCTTTTGCTTATATTTTAATTTTTGCCTACTATCTAATTTGGCACTATTATAAACAATAGCATCAAATTTACGCGGTAAATATTTTTCCAAATCATTTACCAAACCACTTAACTCTTCCGGGCAAGTTTCACCATCAGTATGATACGCGTCGCCAGCGCTATAAATCAACTTAGCTTTTGAATTTTTTATCGCTTCTTTAATACCACCTACCGCCAAAACAGCAATGATACTGGTATACAAACTACCTGGACCAAAAACAATATAATCAGCGTTTTCAATCATCTTTTTTGCCGGTGGATAAATTTTTCCTTTTGGCTCTAGCCAAAATTTAGCTATTTTATATTTTCTATCATAACTAGGGTGGCTAATCTTTTCATCAGTTTTTATAATTTTGCCGTTATTAAGCTCTATCGCCATATCGGTTTTATCTATTGTCGCGGGATACACCATGCCAACCGCCCCAACCGCCTGTTCTAAAGCGCGAATTGTCCGCACAAAATCACCGCCATACTTTTCGGATAACACTATGAATAAATTACCAACATTATGTCCATCTAATTTACCCAAGCCAGAAAATCTTTGCCCGTGGAAAATAGCTTTGAGAATTTTATAATCATGTTTAGACATGGCCAATACCGCCCGCATAATGTCTCCTGGTGGAAGAGTTTTAAACTCACGTCGCAAACGTCCGGAAGAACCGCCAGAATCGCTCATAGATACCACCGCGGAAATATCAAAAATATCTGTATACTGTTTTAAAGCACAAATAGAAATCGCGCTGCCATTACCACCGCCGATAACAACAATTTTTTTCTTTTTAGTTATCATAATGATAAGTTGAGAACGTTAAATAATTACTTTTGTCATCCCGAACCGCAGTGAGGGATCTCTGTCTTAAACCAATATTGAGACAGAGATTCCTCGCTGTGGCTCGGAATGACAATTATTCAATTAGGTCTCAAATTATAACCCAATAAATTTCAATATCTTTTTATCTTCTAAACTCTCCACCACCAAATCCGCTCTGCTAAAATCACCAAAACTCCATCTCTTGTCTAATACCGCGATACATCTCATACCCGCTTCTTTGGCAGAAACTACGCCATTTTCAGCGTCTTCAAATACCACGCAATGAGCAGGTTCTACTTTTAAAACTTTAGCGGTATGAAGATAGATAGCTGGATCAGGCTTGCCTATAAAATTTACATGATCGCTAGAAATTAAAGCGTCAAAATGATCATGCCAATTAAATTTATCCATTACCAGTTCAATTTGTCGCAAAGGCGCGCCGGAACTTACTGACAATTTCATATTATTACCCTTAGTTTTTGCTATTAATTCATGCACACCTGGCATAACACAACTTTTATGCGTATAAATAGTATCAGTAAATTGTTTTCTTTTTTCTAATAATTCTTCCAAACTACCATCTAAATTAAAATGTTTTTTAAGCCAAGACATATTTTCTTGCTCGCTTCTGCCAGTTAATCTTTTAATTATTTCTTCTGTCAAATGTATGTTTAACTCTTTAAAAAGAGAGTGGTCAGCATCAATCCAGTGCAACATACTATCTATTAGCAATCCATCCATGTCAAAAATGGCTGCTTTAAATTTTGGTATTTTAGTCATAATTACTCTACTGTTACAGACTTTGCTAAATTCCTTGGCCTATCAACATCTCTACCAAGTAGTACTGCCATATGATAAGCAAATAATTGCAAAGGAATAGAATTAATTAATGGCTCTAATAATTCCATTGTTTCTGGCACATAGATAACATCATCAACCACTTCTTTTATCTTGTCATCACTTTCGTTGGCAATCGCGATAACAACAGTTTTGCGAGCTTTAACCTCTTCTATATTACTGCGCATCTTTTCGTACAATTGGTTTTTAGTTATCAAGGCAAATACTGGAAATTCCGGCGACAACAAAGCAATTGGACCATGTTTCATTTCACCCGCGGCGTAAGATTCGCTATGAATATAGGAAACTTCTTTTAATTTTAAAGATCCTTCCATGGCAACCGGGTAGTTTATGCCACGCCCCAAAAACATCATGTTTTGACAATGTTTATATTTCTCGGCTATCTTTTTTATTTTATCGCTTTGTTCCAAAACAATTTTCATTTTATCTGGAATTTGCACTAAAGCATTTAAAAATCGCTGGCCAGTTGCCAAAGAAACACGGCGCACGCGCCCAAATTGTAGAGCGTGTAATAATAATATTGCCACCATATTAGTATAGGCTTTGGTAGAAGCAACCGCTAATTCCGGACCAGCGTGAATATAGGTGCCGCCATCGGTTTCGCGAGAGATAGTAGAACCCACGACGTTGACTATGCCGCGAATCATCGCGCCGCGTCTTTTGGCTTCACGTAACGCGGCTAGTGTATCGGCGGTTTCGCCAGATTGCGAAACACCTATAACCAAAGTATTGGTATCAATAATCGGATCGCGATAACGAAATTCACTAGCGACATCAACTTCAACCGGAATGCCAGCCAATCTTTCTATGGCATATTTACCAATCAAAGACGCGTGATAAGCCGTTCCACAGGCCAATAAAATTATCCGCTTTATTTTATGCGTCTCCTCGTCGGTAATATTTAAACCGCCCAAATGGGCAGTGCCTTCATCTAAAAAATACCGACCGCGAATAGCATCTTGAAAAACAGTTGGTTGATCAAAAATTTCTTTTAACATATAATGTTCAAAGCCTTGTTTTTGCGCTTTCAGTTCATCCCATTCAACTTTTTGCACACATTTGTTAACCGATTTATTAGCTAAAGTATAAATTTGTGCGCCAGCTTGGGTTATTTCTGCCAGTTCTCCATCATCTAAATAAATAACATTTTTAGTGTGCGCCAGCATTGGCGAAGTGTCCGATGCAATATAATATTCGCCTTCGCCTACGCCAATCACAAGCGGACTACCCATTCTAGCGGCAATTAATTTGTCTGGCTCGCCGGCATGCATGGCTACTAATCCATAAGTGCCGCGAACGTAAGACAATGTTTTCTGTACAGCTTTTAACAAATTACCTTTATAGAAAACTTCTATCAAATGAGCCAGAATTTCCGTGTCGGTTTTTGATTTTAAATCATGACCACTCAAAAATTCATCGCGCAATTCACGATAATTTTCTATAATGCCATTATGAACTATAACTAAATCATCGGTGCAAGCACTGTGAGGATGGGCGTTTTCTAGTGTAACGCCGCCATGGGTCGCCCAACGAGTATGAGCAATACCAATTGAGCCTAATAAATCTTGTTTACCAATTTTTTCCTCTAACTTTTCAATTTTCCCTACTGCTTTAATTTTACTTATTTTGCCATTACTAAAAATAGCCACGCCCGCACTATCATAACCACGATATTCCAATCGTCGTAAGCCTTGAATTAAAATTGGCAAAGCTTTCTTTTGACCAATATAACCAATTATGCCGCACATAGATAATTTAAAATTTAAAATTTAAAATTTTTGTTTCCTAAATTGAACGCTTTCTTATTGTCCTCCCAACCAGGTTTAATGCTTAACTTCTTCTCTAATAATCCAAAAATTTGTTCTGTTTGACAAATATTTTTATTCTGTAAAATTTTTGCTATCGCACCCAAGAAAAAAATATTACAACTCTTTGACAAAATATTATTTTCTGTTAATTGGTTCTGATAATCTTTTACATCCAATACTTTTATATCTTCAAATTTATTTTTTTTGGTCCGTTCTCTCGCTTGTTCTGATAGAATTAACAAAATATCTGGCTTATTAAACCGTGGATAACCGACTTCTTGGTCACTAATTTTTATATACGCCAAAGAAACTCCACCGCGCTGTTCCAAGCCGTAATTAGGTATAAAACTAACGTGTAGATTATTTTGAAAGGCGGCGACGCAAATAATATCAGCAAGTAACTGAATGCCTTGGCCACCATCACCGGATAATAATAATTTTAAGGTCATAAAATATTTGATTCTGTCATTCCGAGGACCCCGACTTTAGTCGGGGGACGAGGAATCTCTGTCTCAATTTTGCCATATTTACGATTTAAGACAGAGATCCCTCGCTGCGGCTCGGGATGACAATGATAAAACTAAATCTCACCTGTCTTAAATACCTGCTTTAAATTTTCCAAATAATTTATCGTTTCCTGCCCCTTTGTCCGCCAATTAGTCGGACAAAAAGACAAAACTTCTACCATTGAAAAATGACCGGCTTGTTGCGTTTCTATTGCTTTACGTAAATACGCTTGTAAATTCTTTGGATCATTTACCGCCCCACGCGCCAAATACGCCCCACTTTTTATAACATTTTTTAATAATTCCGGCCCCAACAACGGTTCTTCAATATTGCCCTGCGGGTTAGTGCTAGTTTTCTGCCCATACAAAGTAGTTGGCGCGGTTTGCCCACCAGTCATGGCGTAAACAGTATTATTTACCACTAACACCAAAACCGGCTCATCACGTTTGGCCGCGTGCAGTAAACTCTGAATACCAATAGCATAAGCCCCACCATCACCTGCCAAAGCAATACAAATTGAATTCGGCCGCGCTCGTTTAAAACCCATCATTGTCGGCACCACTCGGCCATGGTGTGTTTGAAAAGTATTAATCGGTAAATGGTTCCAAGCTAGTAGTGAACAGCCAATATCCAAACCCAAAACAGCTTGCCCAGCCAACTTCAAATTTTGTAATTCTTTATACAAAAACATGAGTATTATCGGATACCCACAACCTGAACAAAATTTTGCTGGAACGAAATCGGACATATTAGGATAATTCATTTATTTTCCCTATTATCTCTTCTGTTTCCACCCCCAACCCAGGATATTGCAAATATTCAAACGGCACGGAAATTTCCGGCGCCAATTGATCACGAACAACGCGAGCCAATTGGCCGGCGCTGGATTCAATAACAACAATTTTTTTGAGCGACTGTTGGCTAGCAACTTTATCTAATTCTTTTTTAGGAAACGGACGCAAAGTAATCGGGCGAAATAAACCAACCTTTTTCCCTTGTTTTCTTAATTCTACCACCGCTTCTTTAGCACACGAAGCTACTATGCCATGAGCAATTAACAATATTTCGGCGTCAGCGCTTAAGTACTCTTCTGACGCGACAATTTCGGGAGCTATTTTGTGAAAATCATTTTGGGCAAAGATAATTTCTTGGTGTAATTCTTCTTCAAAAGTATAAATATTCGGCCAATGAACTATTTTGTCTTCTGGCACCAAAGGATGCGCGGGAATATTTTCAATTGTTTTAAAACTTGATAAATCTATCACCCCTCTTGTTTTTAACATATAACCATCAGTAAGTACTATTGCCGGGAAACGATAACGCCAAGCGTCGTTAAACGCGCGACGAGTAAGTGTGTACACTTCTTGCAGGCTTGATGGAGAATAGACAAAACGAAATCCTTCGCCATTACCGCCGAAACAAGCCAAAATTACTTCTTGCTGAGAATAAATTACTGTACCAGAACTTGGGCCACCGCGCTGAGCGACAATCATCACAAATGGCAAACGCATACCTTCGGCCATACTAAGTCCATCTTGCATCAAAGTATGCCCTGGGCCAGAAGTAGCGGTAAAAGCTTTCTGACCGGCGAGTAACGCGCCACAAACAGCAAAACCGGCCGCTATTTCATCTTCGGTTTGTAAATATTTTTGGCCGCTATCAATCCAGCCGGTAAAAACTTCGGTAGCCGGCGTAATTGGATAGCCATACATCATTTCCGCGCCAGCGTCCATCGACGCTTGAACAGCAATCTCCGAACCAAATAAAAATTGTTTATCTCTATTTTCCATAAACTTTCTACAAAAATAATTTTTTTCGTCTATCAGCTTCTAATAATTCCTCTTTGGTATTTATACCCAACCATTCTTGGTTGTCTTCTAATTTTACCACTTGGACAGATAAACCTTCTTTTTGCGCCATCATAAAAGCTGTTGGCAAACCATATTCACCAAGCTTTTCCATTACTGGCATATTGGGAAAAACTCCCACAAACCAATCTCTATTTAAACAAAATGTACCCGTGCTAGTTTCGATGATATGTCTATTCTCTTCAGTTAAATATTCTTTCTCTATAATTTCAATATTATTATCTGTTCTAATAATCCGGCCATACGAAAAAGAAGATGAGCTGATTTCCGCTGACAATAAACTAATCATTGCTCCATAATTTAAATATCCAATGATAAAATTAGCAATGGTTTCTGGCTTGTAAAACGCGCTATCATCGCCATTAATCACCAAAATATTTTTAATGTGACCAGGTAAAACTTTCATACCAGTATAAGCGGCATGAGCTGTGCCCAAAGGTTCTTCTTGAACAGCGTATAAAACATTATTTCCAAAATAATCCATCACTTTTTCTTTGCGATAACCAACCACTAAACTTATCTGCTCCCTGGCAAAACCAACTTTAAACAAATTTTCCACAACATAACTAACAACCGGCTTGCCACCGATTTCTAGCATCACTTTGGGAATATCTTCGCAACCCAAACGAGTGCCGCGGCCAGCGGCCAGTATAACTACGCCTAAATTATTTATTTTTTCTGATATATTCATAAACATCAATCAAATTTGTGAAATACGGCAAACCACTTTTTTGATAATCTTTTAAAGGATATATTTTTGCTCTCTTTAATAGATAACTGGGTCGAGAAAACCTTTTTTTTAATTCTAATGTTTCCGCCACTTTATCGTTAATAAACCAAATTTTTTCTTTACTAATTGTCTTGATTATTTTTCGTAAAACTTTGCCCTTGTTGGTAGAGGCTATTACTATATCATTAAAATATTTTTCTAACCGTAATGCTTTAAATTTTGCGGCTTGAAATTTTTTATCGCCAGCGCTTAGCAAAATCATTTTCTCGCCAAATTTTTGTAATTGTTTTAAAAAAGTAATTGATTCATTAAATAAAAATTTTTGTAAAAACTTTTTACTCTCAAATTTTTTAAAAACAGCATAAACTTTTTTCTCTTCAAAGCCCAAACGAGCCAAAGCGCGCGCGTGTAAAAAATGGTTATAGACAATTCGTTTACCTTGAGCGCGAACTTGTAGGTAGGTGGCGCGATATTGTTTCTTTGAAATACCAAGCTTATTCAAAGATTTAACTCTGGCTTTTTCATAGCCCACTCTAGTATCAAACAATGTATCATCAAAATCAATAATAAACATATTTTACTTATCTTCAATTCAAGAGTCATACCAGCGGGTACATACATCTTTTTTGGAAAAAAAGCAGTTATCCGTTTGCCTTTTTGCCTACGCTTAAGCTTGGCAAAAAGTTTTCCGACTACTTTTTTTCCAAAAAAGATGTATGTACCCGCTGGTGCTAAAAATTAAATTTACGTGTATTTTTATAAATTATATTTTATATTTTTTTCCACAAATTTTCAAAAATAATTTTCTGCGTTTGGTAAACGCCTTCATTTTCTATAACTACGCCCACTGGTTCACCTTTAGCATCCAATGATACATAGGCAGTCTTACCCGGATAAATTAAAATATACGTTGGCGAGCCTTTTTCTTTCGTCTGTAGCCACTTTCTTTCGTCCAAACCACGCAACTCTCCACCCTGTCCAATAGCAATTGCTTTTACCGCAATGCCTTTGGCGATACGCACATCACTAAAAGTCTCAAAACCATTATATAAATATTCGCGGATCCCGGCCGAAGAATAAATACGATATGTTTTTTCTTCGTCTGCTTCGCAAGCTTCTAAAATATCTTCTAAAATTTTACTAACCTGTTTTCTATTATAATATTTTGCTATTGGGCGATCGCCGCCCTTATCATAAACAGACTTTAATTCCGGGATTATTTTATCCAATTTATTATCAGCTTCTTGTAGTTGTTTTTGCTGTTCTTGCACTAAACGATGTAATTTTTCTGGATTTTCTACAACAAAATACTGTTTTTTGTCTTTTTCATAATAATCTATAACCCCTTTTCCCTTCATCCATTTAAGGCTATCATAAACTGTGCCCCTGTTCAACTCGGTTTTTTGCGCCAAAGCGCGTACGGATGATGGGCCCAAAGCTAATAAAGACAGATAAATATTAGCTGTCTTGTCAGAAAATCCTATACTTTTTAATAAATCTATGGGCATATTTTAGCTAATTTAAGCATAATATAAAACTAAAAAACTGTCAAGTATTTTTTGACAGTTTGGTGGGGATAAGTTAACAAATTATCTATTAATTGAAAAAACTAGAAATTTATCCACCTTTTCCATCTTTTTGGCATTTGAGTTTTATAACAAAGATCAAACTTATCAGAAAAATCGCGGTGATTTTTTAAAATATAGGGAACTTGTTGGATTGTATAATTTGGATATATTCCTACAATTTTTTGACTTTTGTCGGCAACTACAACAATAGATTTACCGGCATCTACTTCTTTCTTTGTTAAACCAAACATCTCTTCAGAAGGAGCAACAACCTCACCAGCAAACCATCCACCCATACACTCTACCAAAGCGCCGCTCATTCCGCAATTGCCAACTTGACACCAACCAACATCTTTTTGCACAAGATAAACATAAAATTTTGATCCTACAAAGATTGTGGAACTATTAATATCTTTTGTTTCGGTTTGAATTTTATAAGGAGTATCTCCTCCTATGCGCAACGTATTAAAATATTCCACAGAACGTGGAATAGAAAAGAAGTATGCCGAGAATAAAACTGCAATGATAATACTAGAGCCAATTATCAATTTTAATACTCGTTTCTTAGACATAAATTAGTCAATAACTTCAAGTATACCAACACTCATAAAATCACCTTTGCGCGCCATAATTAAGATGTTATAAATCTCCATCCAACGCGTTGTTTCGATGACCGTTATACAGCCGAGAGATCTTCTACCAACATGCAAATATCTTTCGCCGCCATGTCCAATTCTAAACCACACTTTTTGTCTTTTGGCTTCTGCGTATAAATCGTTTCTGCCATGAGGGAAATCTGGAATTTCTATATCATACAAACCTTTTTTCCAAGGCGCCTCTGGGTAATCCGCGGTCCTATATTTTTTATCCTTTAAAATAAATAACTTTTTGGAAATGGAATATGTGGCTTTGACCGTCGCTTTATGTTCTATGTCAGAAATAAAATATGAAGACCCGTTATTTTGTAATTTAGTAGATACTAATTGGTGACGATACGCGCCTTCCGATGGAGTAAAATATTCACGTTTATTTTTAATATATTCTGATTTTACTCTAATATAGGCAGGAAAAGATATTTCACTATTTTTTGCGTCCCGCGCCAGGAGCCAGCCGTCTTCAATATCCGGAGTGTATCGTTCGCTATCACCAGCTACTGCCTCCATTATTATTTCAAAATTAGCTATTTTCTTTCCCCAAAATTTTCCTAATATTGAACGTGATTCTCTTACTTGTATTTCAAAAACAAACTGTTGCGATTTGATAACGCTGGTATTAATTTTTATATTATTCTTTGTGTTGCCAACATCGTTAAATAATAAATCATTTTCAATAATAGTAATCAAAACCTCGGCATGAAATAATCCTTGAACAGTTTCGAACCTGCCCACTTCTCGATTTATTTCCACAGTTGTGCCAACCTTAATTTTCTTATCAATACGTAAAAATTTGCCGAGCACTTCAATTTCTACGCATATGTTATCACCGATAGAATCGCCGCTATATTTTACTTTTGAAAATTTAAGCTGGATAGATTTAGCCATAATTTTGTATATTTAAAATTGATAATCGATAAAGCGCTCTCTTAAAGGCAAAAAAACCTATAAGCACTTATAAATATCATGCTTGCCTATGGAAACAAATAAAATGTCGCCATTGTCTTGGCGTTGAAAAATTAGCCGGTAATTTTTGTTTATAGTAATTGACCACAAACCGCTTAAATTGGCGTGCAACTGATGCAGTCTTAACGATGGGTGGAGAGGATTTAATCTGAATATTTTTTCTTTTTTCTCAAATATTTTAAATACATCAAACGGCAATTTTTTGGCCAACTTCAAAAATGACGGCGAGTAAAAAATATTACTGATTATCATAAACTTTTAGTGCCTCGGCTATGGAATTGGCTTTTACGCATTTGCCGTTCCTGTAGTCTCTCTCCGCCTGTTTGACATCTACTAGCAACTCCTTTTCCGAAATCAAATCTTTGTCGCACTCAAATAAATATTTTATATAACCGGAAACAGAAGTAAAACCTCTTTGTGTGGCACTTTTTTTAATCTCCTTTGTTATCTGTAAAGGCAAAGATAAACTTAAAACCTGGCGCATATTTTTGTTTTTTATAGTTAATACTTATAGTGTAATACAGATGTCATACTGTGTCAAGAAAAAAAACCTTAATTACATAATATTTACTTTTTTATCTCATCCTCTTTTTTCCACGCTGGATCAACAATAGCTAAAAATTCTAACTCCTCTTCGCCTATATTTTCTATAAATTGAACCGAATTTGGTGGAATATAGATTGTGTCCTGTAGCCCGACTGTTTGGATTTCTTCGTCAATGTGCATCCGGCCTTGTCCTTTAATAATATAATAAACTTCTGTGGTTTTCATGGCATGGCGGGTTGATGACTGGCCAATCGGCAATTTGG
>CAYZYP010000018.1:0-21827 GCA_964482695.1 uncultured Gammaproteobacteria bacterium
TATAATTTCCAAGGCTGAATTAAAACAGAAATGCAATTTCTGTTTTATGAAGCCTGCCGAAATTTCAAACTTTGTTTATAATGTACACGCTATTTTAGTGCAATTTATAATATTTATCAATAATTAAACATCTCAGGGCTTGCCTTGGGACAAAATGTCAGTATCCTTTATTTAAAATAATTATTACGGTTGGATAACAAAACTGCGCCGACCACTCGGTAGTAGTGCCGTGAATAAAAAAATAATATGGCTGAGTTTATCAGAAACAAGCCACACGTCAATATTGGCACAATTGGCCACGTTGACCATGGTAAAACTACTCTTACCGCGGCTATCCTAAAAGTTTTGATAGCTCGTGGCATGACAGCGCAGAATAAGACAGTAGACGATTTAGACAAATCCCCAGAATCAAAAGCGCGTGGTATCACAATTTCTACCGCTCACGTAGAATACGAAACAGCCAATCGTCATTACGCCCACGTTGACTGTCCAGGACACGCTGATTATGTAAAAAACATGATTACCGGCGCCGCGCAGATGGACGGTGCTATTTTAGTTGTTTCAGCTGCCGATGGCCCAATGCCACAAACCAGAGAACATATATTGTTAGCTCGCCAGGTAGGTGTGCCATATATTCTTGTTTTCTTAAATAAAGTAGACCAAGTTTCTGATCCAGAATTAATTGATTTAGTTGAAGCTGAAATACGTGATTTATTAAAGAAATACGAATTCCCTGGCGACACTACGCCGATTATTCGTGGTTCTGCCCTAAAAGCTTTGGAAAATCCCACAGATGAAACAGTGGCAAAACCAATTTTAGAACTTTTACAAAAAGTTGATGAATATATTCCTCAACCACAACGTGATATTGAAAAACCTTTCCTCATGCCAGTAGAAGACGTATTTAGCATCGAAGGTCGTGGTACTGTTGTTACCGGTCGTGTTGAAAGAGGTATAGTAAAAGTAAACGAAGATGTAGAAATGGTTGGTTTACGTGACAGCGTTAAAACAGTAGTGACAGGTGTCGAAATGTTTAATAAATCATTAAAAGAAGCCCAAGCTGGCGATAATGTTGGTTTATTATTGCGTGGTATTAAGAAAGAAGATGTTGAAAGAGGTATGGTAATTGCCAAACCAGGCAGTATTACTCCGCACACTGAGTTTGAAACAGAAATTTATGTTTTAAACAAAGAAGAAGGCGGCCGACACAAACCATTCTTTAAGGGTTATAAGCCACAATTCTATATTCGTACTACAGATGTGACTGGCGAAGTAGAATTGCCAAGCGGTGTAGAAATGGTAATGCCTGGTGATACCGTAAGTTTAAAAGTTAAATTAATAGTTCCAGTAGCTTTGGAAGAAAAGATGAACTTGGCTATACGTGAAGGCGGCCGTACAGTTGGCGCAGGCGTAGTAACCAAGATAATTAAATAGAATATGTTTGGTTTTGTGGGTGCCCTTTAAAAAATGGGCACCCACAGTTTAACAATTAATTCTTTTAAAATAAAGAGAAATTACATGTCTACTCAGATAGCTAGTACAATTCAAAAGAAATCAGAAGACGCGGTAAGCCGTATTAGAATAAAAATACGAGCCTATGATAATAAGATCATAGACCAGACAGCAAAGAATATTATAGATACAGCAGAACGCAATAGTGCCAAAGTGATAGGCCCTGTTCCTTTGCCAACCGAAAAGACCAAATTTACTGTTAATCGCTCTACTTTTGTTCACAAAGATGCCCGAGAGCAGTTTGAAATGCGCGTGCACAAGCGTTTAATTGATATCCTTAATCCAAATGCTAAATGTATAGACGCTTTGATGAGTCTGCAAGTGCCGGCCGGTGTTGATATTGAAATTAAGATGTAAAGAATCTTAAAAAACAAGAGAACTAGCAAGAGGCTTGACAAATATAAATATTTTCTATAGAATATTGACCAACGATGTTTTTTAAATCCGATATAAATAAGATCCCATGTTTATCTGGTGTGTATTTGGGAAAACATTTAAAGAGGATATAAAAAACAAGAGGAAATATAAAAAAACAAAGAATAGAAAAAACGCCAAATCTAAAGAGGAACTTCCCTTTTGTTATCATAGATAAGGCTAGAAATAATAGCATTGAAAACATTAAATAAAGTTGTAGAATTCAATGTTGTTATTTCTAGTTTTTGTTTTCAAGTTTCAAGTGCAACGAGACCTAGACTTTAGCCGGGGCAGGCTAGCTAAGATAAACATACAGTGAAAATATATATGAAATTTATTATCGGCAAAAAATTAGGAATGACTCAGATCTTTGCTACTGACGGGATGGTAATTCCAGTTACCATAGTGAAAGCAGGCCCGTGCCAAGTAGTGCAAGTAAAGTTACCTGAGAAAGAAAAAGTCGGGGCAGTTCAGATTAGTTTCGCGGCAGGAGAGGAAAAAAATATCAAAAAACCCCAGGCAGGTCATTTAAGAGATTTAAAGTTAGCGAAAATTTTGCGTGATTTTGAAATCGGGGAAAAAGAAAAAACTTTACAGCGCGGAGATATTGTAAGTGTAGAAACTTTTGTTTCTGGCGATAAAGTAGAAGTCTGTGGTTATTCAAAAGGAAAAGGTTTTGCCGGGGTGGTGAAAAGACATCATTTTAGAGGCGGGCCGGCTTCGCATGGTCATAAAGATAATTTGCGCGCGCCTGGCAGTATAGGCGCTGGCGGCGTGCAAAGAGTATTTAAGGGAATGAGAATGGCCGGCAGAATGGGCGGCGATCGCGTAACTGTAAAAAATTTAGAAATTGTTCAAATAGTACCAGAAAAAGATGAATTATATATAAAAGGCGCAGTACCAGGAGGAAGGAATAGTATTTTATTAATAAAAGGCAATGGAGAATTAAAAATTAAGGAAAATATTGAAGCAAAAAAAGAGGCTCAGCCAGTAGAAATGCCGGCACAAGAAATACCAGCAACAATTGAAAAACCAGAATAATATAAAATATCTAACATTGCGTAAAAGACATTTGGAGATATCAAAGTTTATGAAAGCAAAAATCTACAATTTAGAAGGAGTAGCGACAGGTGAAATTGAATTAGCCGAAGATATTTTTGCTGTTAAAGTAAAACCAGAAGTAATACACGAAGTAGCTGTGGCAATGGAAAATAATCAAAGGCAACCATGGGCCGACACCAAAAGCAAAGGAGAAGTGCGCGGTGGCGGTAAAAAACCTTGGGCACAAAAAGGTACTGGCAGAGCTAGACATGGCTCAATACGTTCACCTATTTGGAAAGGCGGCGGTGTAGTATTCGGGCCACGTACTGTACGGAATTATGTCAGTAAAATAAACAAGAAAAAACGTCGCCTAGCTCTAAAAATGTGTTTAAGCGATCGAGCTCAAAATGACGCTTTGTTGATTGTAGAAAATTTTTCTTTTAAAGAACCAAAAACAAAGTTGTTGGCGAAATTTTTACAAATTTTTTCTTTGAAACAAAAAGTATTGTTATTAACTGCCGGCAGTAATGAGCAGATTGTCCGTATGA
This sequence comes from uncultured Gammaproteobacteria bacterium, assembly GCA_964482695.1. Lineage (GTDB taxonomy): Bacteria > Patescibacteriota > Patescibacteriia > Magasanikbacterales > GWA2-37-8 > CAYZYP01. The sequence goes on from CAYZYP010000018.1 coordinate 3,516, forward strand.
GTAGAAATATAAAGACAATAGAAACAAAACGAGCGGAAGACGTGAATGTTGTTGATATATTAAAAAAGGGTAAGATAATTATCAGTAAAGACGGTATAGAAAAACTAACCAAAATTTTAGCAGGATAAATATATGGGTTTTTTGAAAAAATTATTATCAAAAACAGCAGATCAGGATATCAAGCAAACCGCTAAACAGGGCGAAAAGAAAGTAAAAAGCGAAAAAATAGCGGAAAAAAGCAAAGCAATTATTAAGGATGTTCCAGCAGTTATTGGAAAAGATAGTCAATTAAAAGAAAAATCTGAAAAAGTCAAAAGTGAAAAAAGTATTGGAAAGGCCACAAGTTTAGCGCAAGGAATTTTGCTTTTTCCTCTTGTAACCGAAAAAAGCGCTATAGCCGAGAGCGAAAATAAATATAGTTTTATTGTTTCTAATCGAGCGACAAAAGAACAAATAAAGAAAGCAATTTTGGAGTTGTATGAGGTAAACCCAATAACAGTAAATACAGCTAATTATGATGGAAAATATGTTCTTTTCCGAGGCAAATCAGGAAAACGAAAAGGTTATAAAAAAGCAGTCGTAACTTTGCCAAAAGGAAAAATTATAGATATTCATAAGGGAGTATAAAGATATGGCTATCAAAAAATATAAACCAACTAATAATGGGCGTCGTGTTTCAAGCGTAGATGCTTTTGAAAACGTCACCAAGAAAGAGCCGGAAAAGTCTCTAGTTGTGTTTTTATCTAAAAAATCCGGTAGAAATAATCAGGGAATTATAACAGTGCGCCATCAGGGTGGCGGCGCTAGACAATATTATCGTTTAGTAGATTTTTTTAGAAAGAAGTTTGATGTTATCGCGGAAGTTTTGGCTATAGAATATGATCCAAATCGCGGCCCGCGCATTGCTTTGATACAGTATACTGATGGCGAAAAGTCTTATATTTTATGTCCAGAAAATTTGCAGGTAGGCGATAAGGTAGTTTCTTCCGATAAAGCTGTAGAGGCAAAGGTAGGCAATCGTATGCCTTTCAAACATATTCCAGCAGGTATTTCTGTCTTTAATGTAGAATTAACTCCTAATAAAGGCGGTCAATTGGCGCGGGGAGCTGGCAACGCGGCCCAATTTTTGGGAATAGAAGATGGCTACGCGCAAATTAAATTACCTTCTGGTGAAATAAGAAAAGTGGCCGAAGATTGCGCGGCAACAGTAGGTATGTTAGGAAATTCAGATCATCGTTTGATACGTTTAGGCAAAGCTGGTCGTAAACGCCATTTAGGAATACGGCCTAGAGTAAAAGGCAAAAACATGAACCCGGTAGATCACGCCCATGGTGGCGGTGAAGGGCATAGCCCAATAGGCCAGAAAAGAGGTCCACAAACTGTTTATGGAAAGACAGCTTTGGGTGTTAATACTCGTAAACTAGGCAAGTGGAGCGACAAATTTATTATCAAAAATAGAAAAAAGAAGAAATAATATTCAATATTTAAGTATTTATGTCTAGAAGTTTAAAAAAAGGTCCTTATATTGACCCACGGGTATTAGCCAAGGTGAAAAAAATGAAAGACAGTGGGCAGAGAAAGCCAATCAAAACATGGTCACGCGCTTGTGTTATTTCGCCAGAAATGATTGGTATGACATTTTTAGTTCATAATGGCAAAGATTTTTTAACAGTTTTAGTAGAAGAGAACATGGTCGGACATCGTTTGGGCGAGTTTTCTCCTACCAAAAAGTTTATTGTTCATGGTGGAAAGATGGCCAAAGATCAGGCGCAAGCTGCTGTCGCTGCTGCCGCTCCCGCCCCCAAAAAAGAAGAAAAGAAAAAATAGTAGTGGAAAAAGTTTGAATACTTAAAATAATTATGCAACAAGAAATTACGGCAAAATTAAACTATTTAAAAACGGGCCCAAGAAAAGTAAGATTGGTCGCGGATTTGATTAGAGGAAAAAAAGTTTTAAAAGCAATAGACATCTTAACCATGTTAAGAAAAAAAGCTGCTTTGCCATTATTAAAGTTGGTAAGATCGGCTGTGGCGAATGCTAAAAATAACTATTCTTTGGAGGCAGAAAATTTGCGCGTAGCCAGTATTACTGTAAATGGCGGCGCGATGTTGAAGCGATGGATGCCACGAGCAAGAGGCCGAGCAACCACAATCAGGAAGCGCGTCTCACACGTAAGTTTAGTATTACAAGTTATTGAACAAAAAGAAAAAGATAAACCAAAAGATAAAAAGGTTAAAACCGAAATAAAATAATATTTATGGGTCATAAAGTACATCCTACAATTCATCGCATTCCACTAATTTATACCTGGGATTCAAAGTGGTTCGCCCGCAAGGGAAAAGCGCCAAAATTTTTAGAACAAGAAATAAAAATTAGAGAATATTTACAGCAAAAGCTAAAAGATGCATCTATCGATTCTATTAATATTGAACGAACGCAGAAAGATTTAAAAGTGATAATTTTAGCCGGCAAACCAGGAGTAATTATTGGCAGAGGCGGCCAAGGATTAGAAGTTTTAAGACAGTTTATAGAACGAAAAATTTTACAGTTTAAATTGAAAGTAGATATCAATGTACAGGAAGTACGACAGCCTGCCTTGTCAGCTAGAATAATCGCGCAGAATGCGGCTTCGGAAATAGAAAGACGTATCCCTTTTAGACGAGTAATGAAGCAAGTAATAGAAAGAACAATGGCCGCAGGAGCATTGGGAGTAAAAATAGGCATGGGAGGACGTTTAAACGGAGTAGAAATAGCTCGTACCGAAAAATTAAGTGCTGGGAAAATGTCTTTGATAACTTTGCGCAGTGAAGTGGATTACGCGATTTGCGAAGCGCAGACTCTTTATGGAAAAATAGGTGTTAAGATCTGGATATATAAAGGCGAAGCTTTTGGCAGGAGAGACAAATTTGCCAAAGTAGAGCAAGAAGACAAACAAGGAAAAGCAACAAAAGGACAAAGGTAGAATTCTGGCTATCCTAATTTTAAAATAATATGTTGTTACCAAAAAAAGTATTACATAGAAAATGGCATAAGGGACGAAGAAGAAACAAGGGCGTGGCAACGCGCAATACGAGTTTAGCTTTCGGTAATTATGGTTTAAAAGCTCTAGAAGGCGATTGGATAACAAGCCGCCAGATAGAATCGGCCAGACGTGTTTTGACACGCTATGTTAGAAAAAGTGGAAAAATTTGGATCCGTGTTTTTCCTGATAAACCAGTAACAAAAAAAGGCAACGAAATTCCAATGGGTGGTGGCAAAGGTTCACCGGACCACTATGTGGTTGTGGTAAAGCCAGGAACAATGTTGTTTGAAATGGATGGCATACCAGTAGAAAAAGCTAGTGAAGCAATGCGGGCCGCCGGTTTTAAACTAGGAGTAAAAACCAAATTTATTTGTCAAATAAAGTAAATTTAAGTAAAGTAAATATTTTTAATAAATCAGCAATATGGATTGGCAGGAATTAAAAACTAAAAATTTAACAGAATTAAAAGAATTATTACCAGAAACTAGAACAAAGTTGCAGAATTTGAGATTTCAAGCGCGCAGTAAACAGTTAAAAGAAGTTCATAAAATAAAAGTGTTAAAAAAGCAATTAGCGCGCGTACAATTATTATTAGCTAAAAAGAAGTAAATATATTATGGAAAATAAAGTAACCAAAAGAAAATTTATTGGCATAGTAGTTTCTACTGGGATGAATAAAACCGCTGTTGTTAAGGTAGACACAAAAAAACTACATCCTAAATATAAAAAACAGTATTTAGTTAGTAAAAAATATCAAGTACACGATGAAAAGGGGCTGGCCAAGGTGGGCGAGACAGTGCATTTTGTAGAATGTCGTCCTTTGTCCAAAAATAAACGTTGGCGTTTAATTGAAATACTGTAGAGACGTAAAATTTTACGGCTGTACATAGGTTTAAAAATATTATATTATGATACAACATCGCAGCATGTTAAAAGTGGCAGACAACACCGGAGCAAAAAAATTACAATGCATCCGTGTTTTGGATGGTTACAAAAAACGTTATGCTCGTATTGGAGACACAATAACTTGCGTTGTAAAAGAAGCTGCCCCAAGAGGCATGGTTAAAAAAAGTGAAATTGTCCACGCCGTTATTGTTAGGCAGAGAAAAGAAATGCGACGGCCTACCGGAATTTATATCCGATTTGACGAAAACGCGGTAGTGATAATTGATCGTAAAAGCAAAGAAGCCAAGGGCACGCGTATTTTTGGCCCTGTGGCCAGAGAATTGCGCAATAAAGGGTTTCAGAAAATTATTTCTTTGGCGCCAGAGGTGCTGTAGAGACGCAAAATTTTGCGTCTGTACGAATCGGCTAAGAATAAAATATCAATATATATGAAAATAAAAATTAATGACAAAGTAGCAGTGATAAAAGGTAAAGATCGCGGCAAAAGCGGTAAAGTTATTCAGGTTTTTCCTAAAGAGAAAAGAATAGTAACAGAAGGAATAAATATGATCAAAAAGCATTTACGTTCTGGCCGTAAAGGAGAAAAAGGGCAAATATTAGAATTATCCGCGCCTATGGCCATAAGTAACTTAATGTTAATTTGTCCCAAGTGCAATCGTCAGACAAGAATAAATTATAAAATAGAAGCCAAAACAAAAAAAAGACAATGTAAAAAATGTAATGAATTAGTAGACTAAATATGAATAATTTATATAAAAAATATAAAGAAGAGATAGTACCAGCTTTGAAAAAAGAATTAAATTTCAAAAGCGTAATGCAGGTTCCTAGAATTAAGAAAGTAGTATTAAATGTTGGCGTGGGGAAATTTGTAAAAGAAGCGCAATATATTACTAATGTTGAAAATACCCTTGCCAAGATAACAGGCCAGAAGCCAGTGCGTGTTAAGGCCAAAAAATCTATTTCTAATTTTAAGATTCGCGAAGGTATGGAGATAGGCGTGATGGTAACTTTGCGCGGGCCAAGAATGTATGATTTTTTAGAGAAATTATTAAGCATTACTTTTCCACGCGTGCGTGATTTCCGCGGTATAAGCGGCAAAAGTTTTGACAGAAAAGGTAACTACACCATAGGCTTTAGAGAAAATTTAGCTTTTCCAGAAATAAAAGTAGAAGAAATTGATAAAGTTCACGGTTTGCAAATTACAGTAAATACTGCAGCTAAAAATAGTAAAGACAGTAAAATTTTATTAGAAAAATTAGGTTTCCCTTTTGTAAAGTAAATTTATGGCTACTCAATCACAAATATCAAAATCTAAAAGAAAACCAAAATTTTCCACACGAATAGTAAGGCGTTGTTGGAAGTGTGGACGAGCGCACGGGTATTTTAGAGAATTTGGCTTATGTCGTATTTGTTTTCGCGAATTAGCCAACGAAGGCAAAATACCAGGTGTTAGAAAATCAAGTTGGTAAAATTACTAAAATACAGATTTAATACCCTTTATTTTACGCAATACCCTATATCTTAGTAGCCGATATTCAAATAATAAGTTAAAATAAATGATCAATTTATGATGACCGATACAATAGCCGACATGTTAACAAGAGTTCGCAACGCCTCTTTGGTGAAGAAAACAGAGGTTCTTGTGCCGTTTTCAAAAATTAAATTGGATATAGCTAAAATTTTGGTAAATAATGGCTATTTAGCTAAAGCGGAATTAATAAAAGAAAAGCACCCTTTGATTTTGTTGTTTTTACGCTATAATAGCGGGCAACCAGCTATTTCCAGCATAAAAAGGATAAGCAAGCCAGGTCGGCGTTGTTATGTTAAAAAAGATGAAATTAAGCAAATATTAAATGGTTTTGGTTTAGCTATTTTGTCGACACCAAAAGGTTTGCTCACAGACCAAGAAGCTAGGAAACAAAATGTTGGCGGTGAAATAATTTGTGAAGTTTATTAAAAAATAACTTAGAATTTTTAAACATATGTCACGTATTGGAAAGCAGCAAAGAGTGTTACCAAAAGGTGTTGAAGCCGTTCTTGAAGGCGGAAAATTAAAGATTAAAGGGCCAAAAGGAGAATTAACCCAAGAAACACACCCAGAAGTAACTATTGTGATAGAAAACGGTTTGATAAGAGTACAGATTATAAATGAAAAAAAAGTAAAACAGCGTGCTCTGTGGGGTACTTATTCTAGCTTGATAAAGAACATGATTCAAGGGGTAACAGTGGGTTTTAAAAAGCAGTTAGAAATTAATGGTGTTGGCTATAAGGTAAGTATCAAGGGAGAAAATTTAATATTAGAGGTTGGCTTTTCTCATCTTGTAGAAGTTAAACCACTGGCAGGAATAAAGTTTTCAGTTGAAAAAAATGTTATTAATATAGAGGGCGCAGACAAACAAGTAGTCGGGGAAATGGCTGCCCAAATCCGCCGAATTAGAAAGCCAGAACCATACAAAGGCAAGGGGATTAAATATATCGACGAAATAATACGTCGCAAAGCTGGCAAAACAGCGTCTAAAGGTGAATAAAATATGAAAAGATTACAAAACAAAAATAAAAATGATTTGCGCAAAATAAGGCACTTGCGTATAAGATCCAGATTAAAAGGCACTGCCGTTTGCCCGCGTTTATCGATTTTTCGTAGTTTAAATTCAACGCTGGTTCAATTAATAGATGATGAAAAGAGAAACACATTGTGTAGTGCTAATAGTGTAGAAGTTTCTGGACAAAAGATAGAAGGAAAAACAGGCAAAATAGCTGTTGGTTATTTGGTTGGTAAATTATTAGCTGAAAAAGCCAAAACAAGAAAAATTAACCAGGTAATATTTGATAGAGGCGGTTATAAATACCATGGACGTGTAAAGGCTGTGGCAGATGGCGCTAGAGATGGCGGATTGATTTTTTAAATTTTTAATTAAAATTACTTGTAAATAATTTATGGCTAGACCAGATCATCAAAAATCAAGAAAAAATGAAAAATCTGAATATGATCAGTATGTTTTGGATTTAAGTCGCGTAACACGCGTTACCAAAGGCGGCAAGCATTTAAGTTTTCGCGCTTGCGTTGTTTTGGGCAACAAACGCGGGAAAGTTGGTATTGGTTTGGCCAAAGGAAAAGACGTGCAAATAGGTGTTGATAAAGCGATAAATCAGGCGAAGAAAAATTTTATTCAAGTGCCGATTATTAACGAAACCATCCCTCATCCAATACTTTATAAATTTAAGGCTTGTACAATATTTTTGAAGCCAGCTCCAAAAGGTTCTGGTATTATCGCCGGCGGCGCGGTGCGAGCTTTATTAGAATTAGCTGGCGTACCAAATGTTTCAACAAAAGTATTGAGCAAGACAAAAAATAAGATTACAATCGCTCGAGCGGTTTTCAATGCTTTACAAATGTTTAAGAAAAAGGATTAAATATATGATTTTGCAATTTCACAATATTAAGCCAGCCAAGGGCGCTAGAAAGAAAAAAAGAATATTAGGCCGAGGCAATGCTTCTGGTAGAGGAAATTATTCTGGCCGTGGCGGCAAAGGCCAACGAGCGCGTTCTGGCGGTAAAAGTGGTCTTAAAATGAAGGGGTTTAAATTTTTGTTACAGTCAACACCAAAATTGCGTGGTGCTCATAATATTATTATTCACAAAAAAGTAGGTGAAGTTAGCTTGGCAGATTTAGAAAGAAAGTATGCGCTTGGAGAAGTGGTTAACGTGGCTTCTTTGCGAGAAAAGAGTTTGATCAAAAAACAAATTTCAAAAGTTAAAATTTTGGCTAGTGGCGAATTAACGAAAAAGTTAGTTATAGAAGGCGTGGCTTGTACCAAAAAAGCGGCCGAAGCCATAAAAAAAGCAGGTGGAGAAGTGAAATAATTATGTTAGAAAAATTACGTCAAATTTGGAAAATTAAAGAGGTACGCGGAAAAATACTATTCGTCATTTTGATGTTGGTATTTTTTCGTTTAGTAGCTCACATTCCGATTCCTGGAGTGAATATAGAAAATTTGCGCAGTTTTTTGGCAGGCAATCAAATTTTAGGTTTACTTAATATTTTTTCTGGCGGTACGATGGAAAATTTTTCCATTGTTATGATGGGCGTGGCGCCGTATATCACTTCATCAATTATTTTTCAATTGTTAACCATGATTGTGCCGAAACTAGAAGAGATGTCCAAAGAAGGCGAAGCCGGCCAACAAAAAATAAACATGTATACTCGCCTGTTGACAGTGCCTTTGGCTTTTTTACAATCTTTTAGCATGATTAAACTACTGAATCGTTCATCTTTGCCGATTATTACCGATTTGACCACCATGCGTTTGTTTATGATTATGATGATTATAACCGCTGGCACGATGTTTTTAATGTGGATTGGCGAATTGATTTCGGAGAAAAAGGTAGGTAATGGTATTTCCTTGCTGATTTTTGCTGGCATAGTAGCTAGTTTGCCAACCATGATTAGGAACGCGGTAGTTAATTATAATTCTTCTGATTTTTATACCTTTGCTTTATTTATTATTATTGCTTTGGTAACAGTAGTTGGCGTGGTGTTTATTAATGAAGGCCAGCGTAATATACCTGTAAATTATGCCAAGCAAGTAAGAGGTAATCGTACTTATGGCGGTACAACTTCTCATTTGCCGCTACGAGTTAATATGGCTGGCGTTATACCAATTATCTTTGCTATTTCTTTGGTGCTATTTCCACCAATGATTGCGCAATTTTTTGTTTCTGCTAAAAGTGCCTGGATGGCTAAAGCGGCAACCAGTGTGATTGTGTTGTTTCAAAATCAATTATTTTATGGCATAGTTTATTTCTTATTAGTGTTTGGTTTTACTTACTTTTACACCGCGGTTGTTTTTCATCCGCAAAAAATAGCAGAAAATTTACAAAAACAAGGCGGTTTTATTCCTGGCATTCGCCCTGGCAAGGAAACCGAAAAGTATTTACAGAAAACAATGAACAGAATAAATTTAACTGGTGCTAGTTTTTTGGGTTTAATTGCTATTTTACCTTTGATTCTACAAGCTGTCATGGGCACGCAAAGTTTGGCTATTGGTGGTACAAGCTTACTTATCGTGGTAGCGGTAGCCATAGAAATTTCCAAACAAATAGAAGCGCAAATGACCATGCACGCGTACGATAGTATTTAAATCACAAATTTTTAATATCAATCTCACTAATAATCTCCTTGTCCAGGAGATTTTTAATTAGTACTAACTCATTTAGTATTTTTTGTTTTATGCCGAAATATAAATAAAACATAGATAAACTTTAGACGAAATAGGTGTTAAGATTAGCGGTTCTGGGTTGCCAATGGTTAGAATAAGTGTTAAAATAAGGCAGTAATAATATTTGCATTATGTCTTTATTTAGCGCTAATCATCATTCGCAATTAGAACACCAATTAACAGAAGCGCACCTTAAATTGCTTGTTAGTTCGGTGCATATTAATACTTTAAAACAAGAGGAAGCGCAAATAGTACGGGAAGAAATTTTACGTCGTCGCGGTGGTGACGGACAGATTTCTTTGCATCAGATTTACGAAGTTTTGACGCGTTTAAAAGACCAAAATAAGATTAGCAAATTTGATCGAGAGAGTATTATGAAAAGGTTTGTGGAGTATTTTGGAAAATAATATTTTTAGACATGAAAAAAATTATTATTCTAATCGGCCCACCGGGGAGCGGCAAAGGCACGCAGGCAAAATTATTAGCGAAAAAATATAATTATGGTCATATCTCTACCGGTGATTTATTGCGCGCTTTGGAAGCAGATAAAAATGCTTTGCCAAAAGAAAAACAGGCGCTTTTAGACATGAAAGCCGGCAATTTAGTGGCTGATTGGCTGATTTATAAATTAGCTTTTCGAGCAATTGATAATTATTTAAATAATGGCCAAGGGGTGGTTTTAGACGGCGCTATTCGTAATGTTGAACAAGCGGAAAGATATCAAGAATATTTTAAAAATAAAAATTTAATTAGCGAAGTCTTAACAGTTGAGGTTGCTTTAACCGACGAACAATCTTTTGATAGATTAACCAAAAGGCGCGTTTGCGATTCTTGTGGAGAAATTATTCCTTGGATGGAAGAAACTAAAAAATTAACTACTTGTCCTAAGTGCGGCGGTGAGTTGACGATTAGAAAAGATGATAACGAAGAAGTTATCAGAGAGAGAATAAATAAGCAGGGTAATTTGGCCTTAAAACCAATAGCTGATTATTATCAAGAGTTAGGGATATTAAAAGTGGTAGATGGGGACAGGGGGATTGGGGAAGTTGAGATGGAGATAAGTGATATAATAAGGCATTAATAACGAAAATAAAGTTCGCTTAAATGTTGTTTATTTTTGTCAGCGGAAAATATATAATATCAACTATTTTATGTTTATAAAATCACCAGAAGCAATAAAACAAATAGAAAAGGGCGGCAAGATAATAGGTATAATATTAGCTAAGCTTGCGAAACTGTGCCAACCAGGCGTGACTACTTGGGAGGTAGATCAAGCTGCCGAAAAAATGATCGCGCAAGCTGGTGGCAGGCCATCGTTTAAAGGTTATCGTAGCCAGCCAGAAGACACACCGTTTCCAACAACTATCTGCGCTTCTATTAATCAAGAGCTAGTACACGCGGCTGCCAAGAAAAGTGTCAAACTTAAAGAGGGTGACATTTTTAGTATTGATATAGGTATGGAGTGGCCATACAAGAAAAATTTTCGCGGTTATTTTACCGACACAGCTATTACAGTAATGATTGGTAAAGTATCAGAGGAAATTCAAAAATTATTGGCTGTTACTCGTACGTCTTTGGAAGTTGGAATTAAGGCGGTAAAGCCGGGTAATACAGTAGCTGATATTGGGCGAGCGATAGAGGATTATGTTAAGTCGCAGGGCAGGTATGGAATTGTTCGTGATTTAGTTGGCCATGGAGTTGGCTATGAGGTGCACGAAGACCCGCGCGTGCCTAATTTTTTTGACAAAAATTTACATGATTGGGTGTTAAAACCAGGAATGATAATAGCCATAGAGCCGATGATTTCTTTGGGTGATTATAGGATAAAGACAGCGGCCGATGGTTGGGCGATAGAAATGGCCGATGGTTCTATGTGCGCGCATTTTGAACATACTGTAATTGTTACGCCTTATGGGCGCCGTGTGGCGACAAGAAGACCGGACGAGAAGTTTTAAAAAAGTAATATCCCTTGGCGTGACGCGTAAAGGTGTCTTGAATTAGGTTTAAAATTTTTATGCACATTTTAGCAATTGACTTTGGTACTAAAAATATTGGTTTGGCTAAATGGCATTCAGAAGTTGATGTAATTTTGCCATACGGCGTGGTAAATAATTTAAATAGCCTGGTTGCATTAGTAGAAAAAGAAAATTTTGATAAAATTGTGATTGGGTTACCGTTAGGATTAGATGGGCAAGAAAATATTAATACTAAAAGAGTTAGAACGTTTGTAGATGGTTTAAAACAATTTGTGGGAGCACAGATAGAATTATTTGATGAGCGTTTTACTTCTCAACAAGCCGATCGTTTGGAAAAGGGGGTAAGCCGTGATGAAAAAGCGGCGATGATAATTTTGTGCAGCTATTTGGATAAAAAATAACCCAACATCTATGTTATTCTTCAGCCACATCTTAAATGCTTCGGTGCGTAACCAAGCCGACGAGGAAGTCGGTAAATTAGTAGACTTAATAATAAAAGGTGGCACGCAATTGGATCACCCGCCGGTTTTGGGAGCTGTTATAAAGATAAAAGGCAAAAAAGAAGAATGTTTTGTAAAAAGCATAAACATAGAAAGTTATGCTTTTAAAAATGTTACTTTAAAGAAATTTTTGCCAGAAGTTTGTCAGCCATTGCCAACAGAAAAAGATATTATTTTTTTGCGTCGTACTATTTTAGATAAACAGATTATAGATTTGAAAGGAATACGAGTAGTGCGCGTAAATGATTTGCAATTAGGTTATCTGAAAGAAATAATGAGTTTGGTGACCATAGATGTTGGTTTGGCTGGATTATTGCGTCGTTTAGGATTAGAAAAATTTGGGCCAGTACTTAAACCAAAATTAATAGAATGGAGGCACGTCCATTTAGTTGGTCACAAGTTGCAACTACCAACAATGGCCAGTAATATTATTAAGTTGCATCCAGCAGATATAGCCAATATTGTGGAGAAGTTAAATTTAAATCAAGGGAGCGCTCTACTTGAATCAATGGATCAATTTACAGCCGCGCGCGTTTTAGAGGAAGTTGAACCAGAAGTGCAAAAGATATTAGTTTCTAAATGGGGGCCAGAGCGGGCGGCCTTGGTTATGCAAAAAATGTCGGTAGATGAATTGGTAGACCTGATACAATTATTGCCTTCGCGAGAATCGCGAGATATTTTGGGTAAATTATCCAGCGACAATAAAGTGCAGAAGGTGAAACAATTTTTGGAGTATGATGAAAATAAAGCCGGTGGTTTGATGACCACAGAATATGTTAGTGCCAAGCAGGAAAATACGGTGTTAGAAATAATTGAACACATACGTCGAGTATCTCATCTACATCATTCCATTTATTTTGTCTATATTATAGATAACGAAGATAATTTAGTTGGCGTTGTTTCTTTGCGTCGTTTATTGATTGCCAAGAAAGAGGAAAAAATTGGCGATATTATGAAAAAAGCTAAACGATTAAGAGTAGCCATGGTAGGTGAAGAGCTGTTGAAGATTGCTTCAAGAATGACAAAATATAATCTCTTCTCAATCGCGGTTGTTGATAAAAAAGGCGGTAAATTATTAGGCGTGGTAACAGTTGACGATATTATGCGTCATTTTGTGCCACACGCCTAAAGAAATTGGTCCCCATAGTTCAACGGATAGAATATTAGCCTCCGAAGCTAAAGGTCCAGGTTCAATTCCTGGTGGGGGCACACTTATCCACAGCACCCCCCCCTTTTTTTGTCTTTTAATTTTAGTTATTTTTTGCTATAATATAACTATTCAGTAAAAAATTTAAATGCCTTTAATTAAAACATTAAAAAATCCAAAAGCTTTAATGGTAGCAAGCGCGGTATTTTTGATAACCGCTATTTTTGGTATTTATTTTTCATATAGTCCTTTTTCTAAATATAACAACCATACCCCAATTGCTCGAAGTGCGGTATCAACTTCCACCTGGGTAGGCGGATCAACCGGCAATTGGCAAGATGCGGTAAATTGGAATGATGGAGTGGTGCCAGATGCTACTAAGGATGTTTTGATTTCCAGTTCTTCGGTTATTACCATTACCGCTACCGGTACGATTGATTTTGAATCTTTGGTGATTGGTAGTGATAGCGCATTATCTACTCTAATTCTTACTGGAGATATTGGTACTGGCACTAATATTACGGTTGCTAATAACGGAAAATTAACTCAAAACAATACCACTACTCAAACGATATCTGGTGATCTTACTATTCAAAGTGGAGGAACATTAAATCATGGAAATAATTCTACTGCTCAATTATATATTGTTAATTTTAGTGCCGATAATATTACAGTTGACTCTGGTGGACAGATTAATGTAGAGGGCTTGGGGTATGATGGTGGTAATGCAGGGCATCTTAATGGTTATGGTCCGACTGGTGGTTTTGGCACTAATGATGGTAATCGTGGTGGAGGTGGTGCTCATGGAGGTAATGGAGGCGATGGATGGTCTTCTACTTTGATTGGGGCTGGCGGTACTGCTTATTGTAATATTTCTAATCCATCCACCATTGGAGCAGGAGGAGCTGGTGCTGGTTGGGGTGTCGGAGCAGCGGGTGGAGGTTTGATTAGACTAAATGCAGTTAATACATTAACAATAAATGGCACCACAACTGCTGATGGCGCTGATGGTGCATATACTGCGTCTGGCGGCGGTGGTGGCGGTGGAATAAAATTGACAGCTAATATTATTACTGGTACGCCTGCTAGTCTTACTCTTACTGGTGGCAACGGTGGTCCAGGAAGTGAAAATGTTGGTGGTGCTGGCGGTGGAGGTTGCGCGTATATTCAGTACACGACCTCAAACAGCTTGAATGGGATGTCTATATCTATGAATGGTGGAACGGCTGGATATGCTCTTCCAGGTGGCGCTGGCCAAGTTTTGGTTAAAGACAGTGATAGTGGTAATGGTGATTTATTTGTCATTAATGCTAGTGTTACTGCCACTACCACACCATTATTAGCTGGTACACCAGCTACTTTAGATAGTTTATATATATCTAATAAATCCAAATATATAGCAAGTAGTTCAATATCAATTGGGGCAGTTACGGTTAGTAGCACCTCTCAATTAGATATTAATTCTGGTCGGACGCTAACTTACTCTAGTCTGGCTGGTGATTCAGCCGCCGCTAGTACTATTAATGTTTATGGCACTATCACCAACGGTAGTGGAATCTCTGATTTTAATTATCCTGTTGATTTCCATGTTTATTCTGGTGGAACATTTGTCAATACGGATACCTTGATTATTAATGCGTTAGGGGATTTAATTTTTGATAGCGGTTCTATATTAACAGATCCGACAGTTTCATCTCTTTCTTCGAGTAGTACTTTTAATTTTGCATCAGGAGTATTTAGTTCTATTGGTGATTTTATTATTAATTATGGTACCGTAACAATGAACTATTTTATCACTTCAACTCCGTTATCAGTAACAAATTTAACAATAAATAGTGGGGGAACATTAAAACATGGCAATAATTCTACTGCTCAATCACATATTATTAATATATCAGCTAGTAATGATATTACAGTTAATACTGGTGGTTCAATTAATGTGGATGGTTTAGGTTATGATGGTGGTTTATATGGGCATTATAATGGCTATGGTCCGAATAATGGTTATGGCTTGAGTGTTGATAATCGTGGTGGAGGTGGGGCACATTGTGGTAATGGTGGTACAGGGCAGTATTCTTCTACTGGTGGTACAGCCTATTGCAATATTTCGAGTTTAGATACTATTGGTGCCGGAGCAGGAGGAAATGATAATTGGGGACATTGGTCTGCTGGAGCTGCTGGTGGAGGTTTGATAATGCTTAGCGCTGTTAATACCTTAACTATCAATGGGACAACAACTGCTGACGGAATAGATGGTCCATACCTTGCAGCTGGTGGCGGTGCTGGTGGCGGAATTAAGTTAACTGCAGGTACTGTAACTGGTACGCCTGCGAGCATTACTGTAATTGGTGGGAATTCTAATCCAGATAGTGGCACTTTAGGTGGTGGTGGAGGCGGTGGAGGAATATATATATCATATGGTCAAGCACCCTCTGCTATTATAACTTCAAGTTCTGCTTTTTACAATCTTAATGGTGGTATTGGGTATACAGGTGTTGGTGCTGGTAGTAATGGTCTCTTCCTCGCTGAAATGTCAAATACCGCTCCTACTGTCACGGCTATTACCCCCTCCCAATCAACCTCCCAACTAGTTACTTTCTCAACCACCGTTTCTGACGCTGACTCAAACGTCACTTCCCTCACCGTCCAATACTCCACCAACACCGTTGATTGGGTCAACGCTACTCTTGACAACGTCACCCAAGATGGAGAGGAGGGCGCTGGTGTTGACGGCGTGGTCACTTCCACCGGCTCAATCACCGACATAGATACCGACAACGACGGTTCGGTTGATTTAACAATTAAATGGAATCTTTTTGCTGATCTACCTAATTTTGAAACATCAACAACATATATTAAAATTACTCCCAATGATGGCACTGTCGATGGTACTCCAGCGGAATCGTCCGCTTTTTCCGTTGATACTAGTAATCCTACCACTCCTGGTAATTTAACCGCTGTTTCGGTTAGCACTAGTAGTGTAGTTTTGGGTTATCCAACCACCACTAGCACGGATATTAACTTTTCAGAATACAAAATATATTATTCAACAACCACACCGGTCCTCATTACCGATACTGCCATTACTTCTAGCACTGATGCCAATCTTGGTGATGATAATTTCAATGATAATTCCAGTTATTCACTTACCGGTCTCACTCCCAACACCACTTACTACTTTACCATTTATGCTTACGACACTTGGGGATATTCCACCAGTTCAGTTAGTGAATACACCACCACCACTTTAGCCAATATCCCATTAGCTTCAACGATTTCTAGTATCAATACCTCCAGCTATGCCATTACCATTAACTCCAATGGCAACCCGGACAATACAGAATATCGTGTTAGAAATTCACAAAATAGTAAATTTTTAAAGGATGATTATACATGGGGTGTCCCTGTAAATTGGTTAACTTATGCTGAATTAAATAGTGGACTACCGCTAACTCTTACTAATCAAAATGTCAACACAGGTTATCGTATTTGCGTCAAAGCGGCCAGTACTGCCCTCATTACCACAGATGAGGCTTGCACCGACACTTTTTACACTTTAGCCAACACTCCTGACGCTCCAACAGCTTCTAATCCAACTATTACCACAATAGATGTTACCGTAGATGCTGATTCCAATCCAGACAATACAGAAGTTTCTATTCAAGAAACCGGTACTTCTTATTATATCCAGGCCGATGGCTCATTAAATTCTAGCGAAGTTTGGCAAACAACATCAACCTGGGGCACGATCACAGCCACCGGTCTTTCTGCCAACACGGCATACACTTTCCAGGTTAAAGCCAGAAATGGAGACAACACAGAAACAGCTTTTGGCGGCACAGACAGTATGTATACTCTCGCCAACACCCCGGGTACTCCCACCGTGAATAACCAAACCACTAGTACAGTTGACATTGTTATTGACGCCAACTCCAACCCCGCCAACACCACTTACGCCATCCAAGATGTAGCTTCTGGCAACTATGTCCAACAAGCCGACGGTTCGTTATCTGGTTCCGAAGACTGGCAGACCATTTCTGTCTGGGGCGCGGTTACTGTTACCGGCCTTGATTCCAACACTAGCTACACTTTTAAGGTAAAAGCTCGTAATGGCGATAATGAAGAAACTGCTCTGTCTTCGGCTAGTACAGCAGAATACACTCTCGTCAATCTTCCGGCAGAACCATACATCTCCAATTTGTCCACCACCACTTTTACGGTCTCTTGGGGCGCCAACTCCAATCCCTCACCAGACACCGTTTACGAAGTCAGTGAACAAACAAGCGGGTTTACTAATGTTACCACCACCGCTGTCACTACCAATATCACCTCTCTTATTCCCAACACTAGCTATACCACCCGTGTCCGAGCCAAAAACACCGAAGATGTTTGGACCGACTATGTCTCTATCACCTCTACTACCACTCTACCAGCTATCCCCACCACCCCAATAATATCAACACCCTCCACCAGCTCATTTCTTGTCACTTGGACAGCAAATAACAACCCAGCTAGCACTGTCTACGAACTATACAATATCACCGACTCCGAGGTATCTACCACCACCACTGATTTAAGCTATACTGTCACTGGTCTTGATGTTAACACTAGCTATACTTTTAAAGTCCGCGCTCAGAATACTTCCGACCCGTCATCTTATTCAAATTATTCCGCCAATTCTGATGCTGTCTATACTTACGCCAATATTCCAGGATCTTCTATAGTCAATACGCTTACCGCTAGCACTATCAATGTCACTATTGACACTAATCTTAACCCACCTAGCACCACCTATGCCATTAATGAAAAAAATAGTGATAGTTTTGTCCAAGCCGACGGCACGCTCGCCACTTCATCGTTTTGGCAGACTAACTCTGAATGGGGCACAGTTACTGTCAACTCTCTAAACCCTAACGCCAATTACAAATTTAGAGTCTATGCCAAAAATCAAGATAATGTGTCTACTGAGGTTGGCGAAACCGTTGGCACATATACTTTGGCTAATCCACCAGGCACACCGGCTACTAGCAACATCACCGCTTCAACCATAGATCTAACTATCTATGGCAACAACAATCCTGGAGATACTGCCTATGCCATTTATGAATCATCAACCGGATTATACGTTGCAATTGATGAACAACTAGATTCACCCACTCCTGTTTGGCAGACTATTTTAATTTGGGACACACCAACTATTTCTAGCCTCGCAGCCAACAATCAATATACTTTTCAGGTAATAGCCATAAATAGTGACGAAATCAACACGGCTACTACCAGTGCAGCAGCAGTATATACTTTAGCTAACGATGTCTCCACACTAGCTACCACTGCCTCCACTACCACCGCTATCTCACTCTCCTGGTCAGCCAATGATAACCCGGTCGGCACCACTTACCAGGTTTACGGCACAGGCATCACCACCTCCACAGTCATTTCCACTTCCACCACAGTCTACAAAACAATCACCAGTCTAACTCCTAACACCAGTTACACTATTAATGTTAGATCACAAAACAATGATGAAACGTACAATACGGC
>CAYZYP010000019.1:0-20508 GCA_964482695.1 uncultured Gammaproteobacteria bacterium
ACATCAGTTTTTAGAACCCCAACATTCGTCTTTAATTCACCAACATCAGTTTTTAATTCATTGATGGATGTTGAAATTTGACCGATAGACACCGCTAAATCATTGATTGTTATAGTTTTATTATCCATATAGATTATAGTTTATTTTACGCTAATTATATTTTATCACTAAAAAATAGCTTGTCAAATTTTGTTTTTAGCCCATATTTTAAAGGTTAAAAAGTTAATATTTTCAGTCTAACAGATACAAGCTAAAGTTTTTACAAAATTAAGATAAATAGAAAATAAAGTTATTAGACAGTTAGCTTGTTTTTTGTTATAATTTATTCAACATATGTCAGATATTTCCATCAAAAAAACAGCTTGGCAATTGCTATTAATCGCCCTAGGCGTGGTTTTGTTATTTGTTAATAGTAATTTAGCGATATTAGTTTTGGTTGCCATAGGAATTTATTTATTATCATACAGATTAGATATTGGCTGGTACGCGCTAGTCTTTTTGTCGCCGCTTAGATATTGGGAATTAAACTTAGGCACTTTTATATCCAACGAAGGTTATGGCCGAATAATATCCAGAGCGCACGCGCCAATGGTAGAATTTTGGACGATTATCATGCTAATTGCTTTGGCTATTTATTTAATCCGCCAATGGCGCCGGTCAGAAAAAGTTATCTTTCATTTGCCAGGTTTACACTGGTTTTTATTATTTGTTTTAAGCGCGGTTTTATCATTGTTTAATTTAACCGCCATAGATATCAGCATTGGCATTAAATATATTTTTCACTTCTTCTTTTTATTTTATTTTGGTTATATTGTCCTTGGCGCCAATATTGTTAAGAGTAAGCAAATTTGGCAGCGCAGTTTAATTGTTTTGGCTATCATGGGATTTTTGGCCGCTTTGATGGGTTTTGTCTCTTTGTTTTTAGGCGTTTGGTCTGGCGAAGGTTTTCGCCGCGCCGTGCCATTTGCCATTTACTCATGGCTGCCGTTTGGTGATCAGCATATTTTTTTAGCAGAAACAATTACCACCGCGTTGCCTATTTTTTTATATTTTTGGTATCAAAAACGACAAGAGTTAATTGGCAAAATATGGGGTTTAAGCGCTATTTTTGTTTGGCTTATTGGCATGCTTACTTTGTCGCGTGCCGGTTGGCTAACCATGCTGGTAGAATTAATAATTTTTTTAATCATCAGTAAAAATATTAATAGCTTTGGCCAATTATTAAAAAAATGGTGGTGGGGGATTGCTCTGGCCACGCCTTTGTTTTTATATACTTTGTATTTTACACTCACCAGTTATATTTCCCGCGGCTCTACCGCCGTGCGTTGGGATTTAACCGATGTTGCTTTGTTTTTCTTTCGTCAGCATCCAATTATCGGCAGCGGTGTTGGTAGCTTTTTTAATCGAGCCAATGAAATTAATTATATTTTAATAGAATACGGCACCCCAACCGATGTATTGGGCATTATTCAAAAAGTAATGTCAGAGCAGGGGATAATCGGACTGATTACTTTTAGTTTGTTTATTGGTTGGATTATTAAAATTATTGTTGAACGTTACCAGAATACTAATTATCACCGCGACGCTCGCTTGGCATATTTTGTTTCTTTTTTCTTAATATTATCGCCGTTAATTTTTCAGTTATTTAACACCAACTTTTATACCAGTAAAATGTGGGTGCCAATCGCTATCGCCATTAGCCAAAGCATTTTATTCCAATCAGACACCAGACCAATAAAAAATTTATTTAATTTTGTGTTAAAGAAAAAGAAAATTGAAACGACAATATGAAAAAAATTCTCTACCTTATCCCTTGTTTTGCCACTGGCGGCGCGGAAATGATGGTTTACGAGTTAGCCAAAAATTTGGATAAAGAAAAATATGAAGCATACACAGCCAGCTCTGTGGAAGACGGGGAATTAAAAGAAAAGTTTGCAGAAAACAATCTTAATATTTTTGTTGGTTCGCGCCAAAAACAAGGCGGCCGCCGGGGAGTTTGGCGAGAGTTAAAAAAATATATAAACGAAATTAAGCCAGATTTAATCCATAGTCAGCTTATTATTAGCGACGCCTTTGGCTATTGGTTTAAGAAAAAATATAAAATACCATGGGTTTGCGGTTTGCAAAACGTAGAATACGACAGACCGTGGTATTATCGCGCCTTGTGGCGTTATATTTTACCAAAAGCAGATTCTGTAATAGTTGTTTCACCAGTTGTCAAAGAATACGCTTTAAAATATTTAAATGTATTAGAGAAACAATTAAAAGTAGTTTTAAATGGCGTTGATTTAGAGCCTTGGCTAAAAGTGCCAAAAATTTCATTTTCAATTAATACATTACAGATTGCCACCATAGGCCGAGTAGAAAAACAAAAAGGCCATATATATTTATTGCGTGCTTTAAGTAAAATTAGAGATATTTCTTGGCAATGGCATATTTTTGGTGCTGGCAGTTTACAAGGAATTTTACAAAAAGAAGCAAAAAAATTGGGTATTAATCAACAAATTATTTGGCATGGTATAACTGCTAACTTGTCGCAAGAATTAGCCAATATTCAGCTAATTGTCCAACCTTCTTTGTGGGAAGGTTTAAGTTTGGTGGTAATGGAAAGTATGGCTAGTGGGCGGTGTGTTATAGCTTCGCAAGCTGCCGGCCAAGATTTAATTGCTCATGGACAAAATGGTTATATTGTGGCGAACAAAGATGTTGCTGGTTTAGAGAGTATAATTAGAGAAGTGTTTAATAACAAGGAAGAGATGAAAAGAATGGGGTTGAACGCGCGTCAATACGCTATGACAAATTTTTCTTTGGAAAATAATGTGAGAGAAGTGGAGGATATTTACGACGAGTTATTAAAAATACATAAGTTATAATAATTAATTATTATTGAATTAATCCATTTTTAGACACATTAATTTTTTCCAGCGAAAAAATTAATTTAAGTGCTCGGCAAAAATCCCGACTTTGTCGGAACCATGCATTTTTGCCTCGCAAACTCTAAAAATAGATTAATTCAATAATAAAATTAGTAAATAGCAGGTATGTCCTTAGCCTACAAAATATCCGCTTGGAACCGAAATAGAAAATGGCGGTTATTTTTGGATAAAATCAAACCAAATAAAGACGCAAAAATATTGGACGTTGGTTTTAACGACATTGAATACAGCGCTACTGATAATTATTTGGAAAAAAATTATAGGTATCCAGAAAATATTACTGCTTTGGGTTTTGATAATAACAGCAGGGAATTTGCCAAGCGTTATCGACAAGTAAAGGCGGTTTATTACCAAGGCGGGATATTTCCTTTCGCGAACAATTATTTTGATATTTGTTGGTCCAACGCTGTTTTAGAGCATGTTGGTGACAGACAAAAACAGATAGAGTTTTTACAAGAGATTAAAAGAGTGGCTAAGCGCGTTTTTGTTAGCACACCTAATCGTTTTTTTCCAATAGAAATTCATACTCGTTTGCCACTTTTACATTTTTTACCAAAAAGTTTTTTTAATTGGTTTGTGCGTTTGGTTGGTAAAGGTTGGGCCAGTGGAAATTACATGAATTTATTATCTTTATCTGAATTAAAGCAAATATTAAAATTAGCAGGTATAGAAAAATACCAAATTTACAAAAATAGATTTTTTGGTTTTACAATGGATTATGTCATTACATTCTAAAATTAATTCTCTTTACCACGATGAAAAGACGGGCCAAGAATTTGCTGTCAAAGAATTGTTGCCGGTGGTAAATAGATATAACAAAGCTAAAGCGCCAAAAATATTAGAAGTCGGTTGTGGTTTTGGCCGAAATTTATACGCTTTGTCTAAAGTAGAAAAAGCCCAAGTGATAGGTTGTGATATAGATAAAGCGGAATTAAATAAAGCGCGAGAGAGAGTAGAAAAAAATAAATTAAATAATGTTAAGTTAGCTGTCCAAGAAAATCCTGATAAGTTACCTTTTGATAATAACAGTTTTGATGTTGTTGTCCTCTGGCAAGTTTTAGAACATGTTTTGGAAAAAGCCAATAAAGAAAAATTGCTTAAAGAAGTAAATCGCGTGGTAAAAAGCGGGGGAGTGGTGATAATAGAAACACCGAACGCCTTTTTTCCTTTTGACTATCATGATACCGGCCTGCCTTTGGTTCATTGGTTACTGCCAAACAGTTGGCGTAAATTTTTACTGACAAAAATCAGAAAACAAAATTGGCCTGTTTCGCAATATACCAACATTTTTCAAATTAAAAAATTTTTAACAGTTGAAACATCCAAAATAATACCACTAACCAAAATTTATTTTATTAATAAGTATTGGGAAATATTTTTTAATTTAGGCGCCACCATGGGAAATTTAAAAAGAATTTATTTTATTTTTTATTTTCCTATTTATTTATTATTACGCTTATTTGGTTTGCCAGCAGACTTATTCGCGCCAGCAATTAGAGTTGTTTTTAAAATAGAAAAATTTGAACCGTGCTTTGTTTGTGGTAATAATAAAGCAGTTGATTTTAAACTATATTTTGATAGCCATTTAAAACTGTATCAATGCAAATTATGTTCATTTGTTTTTCAATATACTAGCTCTTGTGGCGAGCCAATAAAAATAGATTACCACGATTATTATGAATTAGACTTTGTGGATCGCGGGCAAGAATTTATGTACCCGCAAAGACAAAGATCGTTTGAAGATATTGCCAATAGAATTAAAAAATTAAGCCAACCTGACGCGAAATTACTGGATATAGGCTGTGGCGACGGCCACTTTTTATCTAATTGTGAAAAAAACGGCTTTGTTTGTACCGGCGTAGAGCCTTCAAAAAATTTAGCTAAATACGCCGCCGGCAAAGTAAAAGGAAAAGTGGCAAATAGCGAATACAAAGAAGATCTTTTTCCAGCAAATAGTTTTGATGTTATTACGTTTATTCAAGTAATAGAACATCTTTCAGATTCAGTAGCTATTTTAAAAATAGCCAAAAAACATTTAAAACCGGGTGGATTATTAGTAATAGAAGTACCATCGATTTACGCGCCGCATTTTTTGGCTTACAAACTAACCGGTATAAAATATTTTGTTAAACCACCGACAGGTATAATTGACTGTCATTTAGGTTATTACAGTCCAAGAAGTTTGAGTTTTTTAACAAAACAATTAGGTTTTAAAACAGTTTCTTTAACAACTGGTCGTTGGCGAGTAAAATATTCCGGCTTGTTAAAAGTGTTAGCCATTATTTTTGATCCAATAATGAATTTTTTTAAGGTCGGGGGGATATTGTATATGGGGAGAAAATAAATTATTCTAAATGTTGTTTAGAATAATTACCTTGAATTACGAAACACGGTTTATCTGTCATTCCGAGAACCCCGACTTTAGTCGGGGGACGAGGGATCTCTGTCTCAATTTGGCCATATTGACGATTTGAGACAGAGATCCCTCGCTGCGGCTCGGGATGACAATTGAGGGTTTCGTAATTAAAGGTAATTAGAATAATTAGGTCAATTATCGTGCCATAGGCAGATCAGCCTTTGGCTGAGAATAATTATGAGTCGAATTTATTATTTTTTTACCATTATTTTTCTTGGATTTTATATCTCCTTTTTTTTGATTTCCCCATTTCATTCAGCCACCAATAATAATTATCCCAAAAAAGCCAACTATTATTTAGGCTGGAGCATATCAGATGCCGAAGTGCCAAAATTAGCTAAATGGGATCTACTTATTTTAGATATGGAAATTCAAGTAGCTAGCCGTTCGCAGTTAGAAAAAATTAGAAAACTTAATCCCGATATTATTATTTTGGCTTATGTCACCTCGCAGGAAATGCGTCAAGACGCTCTTGTTTGTAGTAGTGCGCTAAGAAGAAAATTGGCTAGCGGCATTTATGATAATTGGTATATGGCAAACGCTAGTGGCCAAAAAAAGACTTTTTGGTCTGGTACTTATATGCTAAATCCGACAGATGTCAGTCCTTTAATTAACGGTTATCGTTTTAATAAATATCTGGCTCAGTTTATGGTAACTCAGGTTTTAGCCACTGGTTTGTGGGATGGTATTTTTTATGATAACGCCTGGGATACGTTAACTTGGTTTACCGGTAGCGATGTTGATTTAGACAGAGATGGCCAGAATGATATAGATATAGATACGCATTGGCAAAATGGCTTAAAATTTTTATTCAACGAAACTCGCCGTCTAGCTGGTAGTAATTATATAATAATAGGTAATGGCAACGGCACTAAATATGCTAGCGAACTCAATGGCATGATGATAGAAAATTTCCCCACACAAATTGGCGGTTGGACCGCGTCTATGGATGCTTATCGTTTTTTTGAAAATGGCGGCTATACTCCCAAAATAATGGTAATTAACGTTAATACGGGCAACAGTAGTGGACAGAATAATTATCAAAAAATGCGTTATGGTTTAACAAGCGCACTTATGAGTAATGGTTATTATTCGTTTGATCAAGGCGATGCTAGCCATTGGCAATTATGGCAGTACGATGAATACGATGTAAATTTAGGCGTTCCTTTAGGCAACCCGGTATCAACCAAAAATTATGCCAATTTTAAAGAAGACGTTTGGCGCCGTGATTATCAAAATGGTTTGGCTTTGGTTAACGCTACTAATCAGACACAAACAGTTAATTTAGGCACTGATTATGAAAAAATAAACGGTCAACAAGATAGCACAGTTAACGACGGTTCTATTATTAGCAGTGTTAGTGTGCCGTCTAAAGATGGGCTGATTATGCTTAAGAGTTTGTCAACACAAACTATTGATGACCTAGTTTATATTAACGGTAATTTCTTGCGTTTTTATGATATGACTGGCAATATGGTGAGGAATGGTTTTTTTGCTTACGATGATACTTTGGCTGGCGGTGTTAAATTGTATAATGGCAATACCGACAGCAACCCAAAAGATAAAGAAAAAATAATAAACGATGGTTTTCGTTTTGAAATTTATAACAGCGCCGGTGAACGTTGGTTTAATTATTTTCCTTTTGGCGGCAATTTTAGCGGTGAAATTAATATGGCTGTTAAAAAATTATTTGGTGACGCCGAAAAAGAAATACTTATTGCTCCCAGCGCTGGTGGCAACGTCATTATGTATAATTACCATGGTTATACCATGCAAGGTGGGTTTTATCCCTATGGCTTTAAAGATAGAAGTGGTTTTAGTTTAGCGATTGGAAATTTAGATGGCGGGAAAGAGTCAGAAGCTATTATGGGAGTGAAAAGAAATGGTAAAACAGAAGTTTTAATTTGGGATGCCAGGCTAGCCAATTTAAAAAAGACTTTAACTTTGGATTCTCAAGCTAACGAAATCAGAGTAGCCTCTGGAGATGTAAACGGCGATGGCGTTGACGAAGTAATTGTTGGTCTTAATTATAAGAGTAAAGCAGTCGTCCAAGTCTATACTTTATCTGGTCGTAAATTGTCTGAATTTACCGTGCCTAATACTTTTGGTTCTATACGTATAGATGTAGGCGCTTTGGATGTAAATTATGACGGCCGTGATGATATTGTTGTGATGACAAAATAAAGGGTTAATATTCTTTATTTTCCAGTAATAAGACAGGCCACTTTTCCTTTTAATTTCCATCCTGCTTTTACCGCTTGTCTTAGGCCGACTAAAGACAAGGCGCTATTAGCAGAAATTTTAATTTTTTCATTTTTAGCAACCAGTTTTATAATTTCTCCAATCTCTTTGTTATTTGCCATCCAGCCCGATCCACGGCTGTTTTTTATTATTTTTAAAATATTTTTTTTACGATGAGCTATTTTATCTACAATGGCATTGGCTATGGAAGGGGAAGGGGGAATCTTCCCTCTGCCCTTTTCCCCATGCCCTCCAACTATCGGATGACAATAATCCGTCTGTACGACATGTATTTGTGGTTTTAATTTTAACTTTTTAAATCCCTCATACAATCCTTGGGCTGTCGTTCCGCTGGAAGTTGGGATAAATACCGCTGAAAGATTTTTTATTTTACTTAATTCTTTCGCTAATTCATAATAGCCAAACAGCGCCAAGTCATCTGTTGATTGTCGTAAATTTTTTGTTTTGCCGGTTTTATCTAATAAAAAAGCCTGTTGTTTAGGGTTAAGAACCTGTTTAATTTCAATATTTCTGTCATCCTGAGCGAAGCGAAGAATCCTTTGAAATTTCCCCCCATCAATATTTTCTCCCACGAAAATTTTTAAATTTATCTTGTTATTTTTTTCTTTATCATTATATTTTTTTACCGCGTAAGCCGCCGCCAGACCAGCGTTACCAGAAGAAGAAATTACAAAATTTCGCCAACCTTTTTTAGCGTAGCGCTCTATCATTAGTGGGATAGAACGTCCCTTGTGCGAACTATAAGGATGCAAATCCTCACGCTTTAAATATAGGTCAGCGTTTAGGCCGATGGCTTTGGCCAATTTTAGGGTTTTATTTTGTGGAGTTAACATAAGTATTTTTTTTGACATTTTTTCCTTTTTTCCTTACAATATAACTATAATTTACTTAATAAATTTGATATGAACTTAACTTGTCCGGAGTGTAAAAATCAAGTAGACCTAGCCAATTATCATAATTTAGCCGTAGATAATGTCGTAGAATGCGATGTTTGCGGTGTTTCTTTATTAGTAACAGAAATTTCTGGCGACAGTGTTAAGACAGAAGTAGTGGATGAAGGGAAATAACCTCCTCAATCATTCCACGAAATCCGTGACTTCCCAAAAATACCACCGCGTCATTGGCGTTGGTTTTTGTTTTTAAATAAGTTATTAAATCCTCGTCCTTTTCAAAATATTTAACACAAGCGTGGGTTTGTTCAATAACTTTGGCTAGTTGCTGGCCGTCAAAAGGTAATTCATCTTCTAGTCGGTTAATTTTAATTCTAGTTAAACGAGGAATAAGCACTTCATCCGCGTCAATAAAAGCTTTTTTATAACCAGACGTTGTTGATTTTTGTCTGTTACCGGTATTTGGTTCAAAAACAGCGTAAATTTTACCAGTATAAATTTTACGTAAAGTAGCCAAAGTATTTTTCGCTTTAGTAGGCGAGTGGGCAATGTCATCATAAATATCAGCGTCATTAATTACCCCTCTTTTTTCTAATCGTCTTTTTAAGCCTTTAAATTCACCAATTGCCTTAATAATTATTTTTGGCTCAATACCTATTTCACTAGCCAAGGTGAAACAGCCGCAAATATTTTCGGCCATGAAGTCGCCGAGCATGGTAGATTTTAGATTGTAGACCTGCCCGCCAGATGGCAGGCGGGTTGCAGTTTTAGATTTGATTTGAAATTCAATGCCATTTTTATTACTGGTAACATTAAAATATTGATAATCAACTTTATCAGAAATTCCATAAGTAATACAATCTGCAATCTGTAATCTACAATCTGTAATTCTTTCATGAGCGATAATTAATCCATTTTGCGGTATAGAATAAACTAACTTTTCAAAAGCTTTAAAATACGTTTCTTCGGTCGGATAAACATCAGCGTGATCCCATTTAATGCCGGTGAGAAGTAAGTGAGTGGGTGAGTAATGCGCGAATTTTGGTCGATTATCCCAGCGCGCTGTTTTATATTCATCGCCTTCTAGGATAGACCAGCCGGTATGGTTGTCATTCTGAAGGAGCGTAGCGACTGAAGAATCTTTCTCTCTGCCAAGCTTCTGGCCGGAGAGATCCTTCACTTCGCTATCGCTTCGTTCAGGATGATAACGTGGCGACCGCGTAATCATTGCAGAATCAAAATCCTCATCCACCGTCAGCCCGCCAAACATATAACTGGGATCAAAACCGGCTTTTATTAAAATCCAGGCTAACAAGGCAGAGGTGGTGGTTTTACCATAAGTACCGGCGCAAACAATAGAATTAGGTTGAATAAAATATTCGGCAATCACTTCGGGATATGATTTGTAATTCAATTTATTTTCTCGCGCGTAGAGCCATTCTGGATTGGTAGAGCTGGCAACATTGCCAACAACTATTAAATCAGGCTCGCCATTGGCAAGCATTTTTTCCGCATGCCAACCAGGATAAAATTCTATTCCATGTTTTTCTAAATTTATGGAAACAGGTGGAAAAAACCCAGCATCACTGCCAGTTACTTGCGCCCCCTGTTTTTTAAAAGCAATTGCCAAAGCGCTCATCGCCACCCCGCAAATGCCGATAAAGTGAATTTTCATGTTTTTAATATTTTTTTTAATTCCGTTAAATTATTTTTCCAATTCTTTCCTTCAAACCATTCCACTCCCGCAAACTGTAATTTATAAGTGTCTGTTGGCCGCGAAGCAGAACCAAGATAAACATATTTTTTGTTATTTTCTTTAGCCCACAAAATAGCCCCCAGCATCATTCCAAGCCCTGTATCTTTGGATGATTTATCAAGGTCATAAAATGGATAACAATAGTGGAGTAGTTGCGGAGTTTGGTAGGCAATGCAGTAACCACTTGTGTCATCCCGACCGAGTCCGAAGGACGAGTGGCCCGCCCGCCAGCGACTTCGTCGCTGGGCGAAGTCGGGCGGGAGGGATCCCTTAATATAATTATATATAAATACTAAATTAAAATTACTTTTTTCTTTGTCAGTCATTAATTCTTTAATTTTATTAGCGCTAAAAGTTTTATTACCAAATTTAGTATCATAAAAATCTTTACCCATTTTATGTATTGACCAATGATAATTAGAATAGGGAACAGACGCGGTTTCCAGATTTAGATTATCTGTTTTTTTTAAAATTCTTTTATTTTCACTTGATAATTTAAATTTTTCCAAATCAACGCGCAAACTTCTGGTTTGGTACATTTCTCCTTTTCCCGTACGGCCAAAAAGATAACCCTCGTTATAAAGAGAATTAATATTGTTGTCAGAAAAGTCAGTAATAGTTTTTGTTTGCCAGATAAGGTACATATCACCTCCCACTAAGCCACACCCCTACAATCACCATAAACGCTTGTATTAACCAAAAGCGCATGACGATTTTTTCTTCGCTCCAACCGCGAAATTCAAAATGATGGTGCAGTGGCGCCATTTTAAAAAATCTTTTACCAAGTAAGCGCCGGAAAAATACCTGAACAATAACTGATATAGCTTCAATATAAAAAATAAAACCAAAAATAGGTATGAGTAGCGTACGGTTAATAGCGATAGCGTTTATAGCCAAGAGTGTTCCCAAAGCCAAAGAGCCGACATCGCCCATTTGGAAACGCGCTGGTTTGACGTTGAAATAAGTATAAGTTATCAAGGCGCCAACAACAGTAGCGTTAAGCAGGGCAAATGATACCCGGCCGTTCATCCAGCTAATAGTCGCTAACCCCATAAAAGCGATAATGAGCGACCCGCCAGACAAGCCGTCTAGGCCGTCGGCAATATTAACAGCATTGGCTGTAAACATCACAAAGAAAATTATAACAGGTATAATTAACCAGCCAAGTTGTATTTGTCCGCCAAACGGCAACCAAAGAGAATGCCAATCGCTAGATAGTTTAAAATAAATCCACCAAGCCGGAATAGCGCCGGCTAAAAATTGAATAAGTAATTTTTCGTGCACTTGAATGCCGCGCCCGGGATGAGAACCTAACACAGAAACAATTCTTCTAAATAGCGCCCAAGGCAGAGTTAACGCGTACCAGGCGCGCATATACCATATTTTATGAACCTTAATTAAATTTAAAACATGACTGAATTTTCGCAAACGACGTTTGTGGCCAAAAATGTTAAGTAAATCATCAGCTCCGCCTAGTAGCGCCGAAACTCCCATAGCCGCTATTGGTACGTAAGTATTTTCGCGATTCCAGTTAAACAAAAGAGTAATGATTGTTACCGTACCAACAACCAGTAGTCCTCCCATAATCGGGGTACCAATTTTATTTTTTCTATCACCTTGGAGTGTAAAATCAAATTCATTTCGCCTAGTAATATTAAATCTGTATAAAAATTTAATTAAAACAGGGGCCCAAACAAACGCGCCAATAGCCGAAAAAATAGCGTAAATTAAAATCAGCTGAAATAAGTCAGGGGAAAATGGGCTACATTGAGAAGGGTTTAACATAATTTTATTTAATTCGTCTTATTTCTAACACTTTCGCGTTCTTCGCTTCAAGATAAGTTTCATTTTGCTCACCGATTTTTCCAAATTCAATCCATTCTTGTTCTAATAATCCGCCAGCTGGTTTGACAAGATGTATTTCACCAATGGCCACACCATGCCCGTATTTACCTTCGCTTACCCAAGCGCGAGCGTGGACGTATTTAATCGTGTCATTATTTTTTTCAGTTACAAGCAGAATGTGACTTCGTTTGTTTTGCGGACCGGTTTCTAACATGATTATTACATCGACTGGTTTTATGTCGGCCAGTCTTTCTATTTTAACAGTATTAGCGTTACTAGCAAAAGCTCTAACGCCAATATTTTCCACTGGCCTGAAAAAACAAATTATTTTTCGTAAGAAAGAGATATTATAGGCGCGTGGTAATTTTCGCGCGAGGTTGATATTTTTTGTTTCTTGATAATGAGCTTGTAAAATATTGGTAACAAATCCAGAACAATCTACGCCCAACTCGTTGTCAATTAAAAATTTACGTAAATTTTTTGTGATTATAGTTTTATCATGTTCATGATCGCACAAACTGCAATGCCCCTCTAAATCAAAAATTTTATGATGATATTGAATAGAAATAATTTTTGCTTCTTCCACAATATCGCGAGGTAAGCCTTTGCCTACCAAAACGCGTAATTGTCCGCGCTGTCTTTTTCGTTCATTGTTAAAATATGGACAGCGAACGCTGTCCACGTCTGAAAAGGGGAGTTTAAAGTAATCTTGAATAAGTTTTTGAGCGTTGGGAGAAAGCATAATGTTGGAATCGTGAATCCTAATTTTTAATTTTTTAATTTGTTATGTTTCGCCATAATTCCTTTATCACTTTGTATTCTTAACAAATCAGCGCCGGGTTTAGTATTATTATATTTTATTATTAGACCTTGAATTTTATATTTCGGATTTTTTATTTTAGATATTTTATTAGTTACTCGTTGTATAATTTGCGCACCGTCGTTTATTTTAACTAGTTTATAATTATCATATTGTATTTTTAGCAAACTTGCCAAATGCGCCTCAAACGTTGTAATATTTTTTGTTTTTAAATTAGATTGTAATTGTGATTCAAAGCTCGCGCTTGCCGGCTGTCTAGCATTGATTTCCAATAAATACAGTCGCCCAGTTTTTTTGTCAGTAACAACGTCAATACCAAACAATCCTTTCCAGCCAGCACGCCTCATTCTTTGGCCAACGTCAGTCGCTATTTTTTGAAACTGTTTAATTTGTTTAGTGGTTAAAATTTTATGAGGTAGCGCCCAGTCATTGCCTATGCCTGCGAAAGGTAGGTCGGTAAAAGGTTCAAGCCCGGTAATTTGGTAATTAATATTTCCCAGTAAGACTGTATTTTTCCAAACAATATTATTGTTGGTAAATAACGGTCCGTCTATATAGGGAGCGAGCCTGGCTTCGCGTAAAGGAAATTTATTTTGCAATTCAGTTAATTGTGTTTTTGTTTTTATTTTTATCGTACCAGAGCCAGTGTGTGAGCGATTAAATTGCAAAACAAATTGCTTGCCTGTCCATTTAATACAGCCACATTTTTTTACTTGATATTTTGGTAAATATTTTTTTAGCATGCCCAGCCATTTTATAGCGCTAATTTTTTCTTCAATTTCACCGGCTAATTTAGCTGGCGGATTAAGCAAGCACCAATTATTTTTTTGGCAAATTTTTTCTATCTGCGTCGTGTTTTTAAAAACAAGAATATTAGACATTCTTTGTATAGTCTGTTTTGTAAATGAATGTTCCAATAATTCCCACGTATCCAACTGTTTTTTTTCTTTTATTAAAAAGACGTTTTTATGGTTTTTGGCAATAGACTTGGCAAAGACGCTGTAATTTGAGATAATAAAATAACCATTAGTATTTAAATCTAATCCCAGAGCTCTTTCTATATCTCTGGTAACGTAAAAAACAGGGTTTAAAAATAGCGCTTGTTTTAGTGCTTGCATAATCGAAATGAGTGAGCGAAAAGAATAAACAATAAACTATTTATTCTTTTCCGAGCGAATGAGATTATATCGTAGATATACTAAATGATTATACTAAAAATAGATGTTTTTGGCAATATGGATACTTTATATCAACAACTCAAAAATTACGGTCGTGTTAAGTTAAACGAGCCAATGAAAAAACACACCACTTTTAAAATTGGCGGATTAGCTAGGTATTTTGTTGTTGTTGAAGAAACAAAAAAATTGATTGGTTTGTTAAATTTTTTAATTGGCGAAGGGATAAATTATTTTATTTTAGGCGGTGGTTCTAATCTGTTATTTAGCGATGATGAATATGATGGTATTGTTATCCAAATCAAAAATTCAGGTTTACAGATTATGGATAATACAATTATTGCCGAAGCGGGTGTTTTGTTGGGTCAAGTCGTTGATTTGGCGGCCAAAAATAGTTTAACAGGCATGGAGTGGGGAGTAGGAATTCCAGGCACTATTGGCGGCGCGGCGCGTGGAAACGCCGGCGCTTATGGCAGTGACACATCTGCTGTTTTAGACAAAGTTGAAGTTTGGCAAAATGGAGAAATAATTGAACTAAAAAATAACGATTGTCAGTTTGCTTATCGCGATAGTATTTTGAAAAAAAACAATGGTTTGGTAGTTTTGCGCGTTTATTTAAAATTAAACAAAGGCGATAAAATAGAAATAATGAAAAAAATGATTGAATACGCCAAACAAAGAAGTTGTCGCATAACTTCTTATCCAACATGTGGCTGTTTTTTTAAAAATGTTAAATTAGATAATTACACTGGCGATAAAAACGTTTTAGATCCGAAGTTTATAGAAAGAGGCAAAATACCGGCAGGCTGGTTGATAGAACAAGCTGGTTGCGCCCAGTTAAATATTGGCGTTGTCAAAGTATCTGATTTACATAATAATATTATAGAAAATTGCGACCAAGCTACTCAAGCAGATGTCTTGAAAATAGTTGAACAGATCAAAGATAAAGTGTATAATAAGTTTGGAGTGAATTTGGAGCCAGAGGTGGAGATTGTGTAAAATAAGCGTAAATTATATTCAGCTCGCCAAGAGGTATAATTTTTAAAATGAGCATTTTATAAATTTTAAACTAAAATATGCAAATTATAATTTCCGGCAAGGGGATAGAATTAACTCCGGCCATCAAAGACTATGTTAACGAAAAAATCGGTGGGTTGGAAAAATTTTACGACAAAATTATCCGTGCCGATGTTAAAGTAGGCAAAGAAAGTAGTCACCATCAAAAAGGTTATGTATTTGTGGCCGAATGTAAACTAGAAGTGCCGGGGAATGACCTGTTTGCTTCTAAGACCGAACAGGTTTTATACAAAGCCGTCGATAAAATTCGTGATTATTTAGAAAGTGAATTAAAAAAACATAAAACGATGACCAGAGAAAAAGAGAAAAAAGACAAAAGAAAAGTTAGGCAGCTGAAAGAATATAGTTTGTAAAATTTTTGATTTATAAATGTTATCTATATTTAAAATTATTAATAAGAAATTGTGGCCGGCTTTATACCAATTAGTCGGCTCTTTTATAATATCCGCTTCTTGGAATTGGTATCACACCGCTTATCGGCCACATTGGCGATGGGCTGTAATTGTGATTGGAGAATTTGTTTTTATTTTTCTTTTTTATCAACTAGCTAAATTATTATATCGTAAATTGGTAAAGCGTTTTAACCGCCATGTTTTTTGGCAAACAGAGTTTTATCGCCATCTGGATCAGCTGTTTATGGCAGGTTCTTTGTTTTTTTTAGTTCTTTTTTCACGTTGGGAATTAATTAGTTTATTCTATGTTCTTTTTTGGCTGTTTTTTATTTATTGGTTTTCTAAACGTTGCTTAACTTTGCATCCCGTCCCACTAGCTTGGCTACAAACTCAGCGCGTTATTTTTATACTGGCTGTTTTTTTATTTATTATTTTATCTGTTTTTCAATATACAGCTTATAAGTTATATATTTTTGATATTAACGCTAAATATTATAACATAGTTTTGTTCCGCGTTTTAGCCATAACAATGCTCTGGCTGCTTATTTTCGCTGTTGGGAATTTATTATCAAGAATATTTAAAAGAAGCCGTTGGCGGCATATTTTTTTAGTTTGTTGGGCACTATTATTTATTTTTATTTTAATTATTTGGCTGGTCAATATCGGTGTGGTATATTTTTCCGGTCTTTTTTTTAGCCCAACAGCCATTGAGCACGTTGGTAATTCTGCCGGCGTAGTGTTTAATTGGTTGACGATTTTATTGGCGGTAAGCGGTGTTGTTACTATTGGTATTTTTGGTTTAATCTTGAGATTAATAATTAAAAATCATCAGCCGGCTTGTTTTCGTCAGTGGAATTATTATACGGCTGTTCTTATTTTTTTGTCTTTACTGTCACTATTATTTTTAGGTTCTTTTCGCAATACTCCAGAACATATAATTTTTAATTCTTTTTATAATTATTGGCACGGGGATTATAAAAGTGTTGAATTGAGCCAGATCGTGAAAGATAAGTTAATTAGGTTTGGGTTGGACTACAAGACCAACGATTTTGCCATTGCCTACAAAGATAATATTTTTAGCAGTCAAGATAAATTGTTGCCAACTAAATTTAATCAAAAAAAGCCGAATATAATGGTAATTTTTCTAGAATCTTTTTCTAGCCAATTAACCGGAGTTTACAATAACAAGCTTAAAGATGTTACTCCTGGGCTAAATAAAATGGCTAGTGATAAAAATACTACTATTTTTAAAAATTTTTACAATGCTTCCACGCCGACTATTACCGGGCTTTTGGCTCAGTTATGTTCTTTCTTGCCGCCAACAGGACACAATGAAATAGAAGTTGAAAAGCGTGTTCAACGAATTTTTTTATCTTGTTTACCTGATATTCTCAAAAATCAGGGTGGTTATAAATATACCAATTACGTTACTGCTGTTAACAAGGATTTTGCCAACAAGGGATCTATTTTTAAAAGCATGGGCACTGATGAAATTTACGGCACCGAGGAATTAAGTAAATTAATTTTCGAAAAACCTCTTTCTTGGGGTTATTCTGATCACCAGCTGTTTCCGGTTTTTTGGCAGATAATAGAGAAAAATACCAAAGAGCCGTTTTTTGCCATGCTATCAACAGTCGACACTCATCCGCCTTTTGACTTGGCTAAAGACGGTCTGAACTATAAAGACGGTAAGAGCGTTGTTTTAAACGCTGTTTATTCAACTGATGATGCTTTTGATAAATTTTGGAATAAATTTAAAAACAGCCAGTATTATCAAAATACTATTTTAATTGCCGTGGCCGACCACGCTATTTTTCCAGGGCAGTCCACCAAAGAAGTTTTGGGTAAAAATTTTGCCACCTATTATGACGAAAATGTTTTTTTAATGTATGTTCCTGATAGTATTTTGCCTCAAGAAATAAGCGCCTATTCTTCTAATATAGATTTCGCGCCAACAATTTTGCATTTACTTAACATCAATACAGACAATGTTTTTGATGGCCATTCCATATTTGGCGATCGTCAGAAATATCCTAATTTACTCGGCATGCATGAATTTGGTTTGTACATTAATCAATTGTCGGAAAATGGCAAAAGACAGGTAAGTTATAATTTACCAAGTGAGTTAAAGTGCGTTGCCAAGGATTTTACCGCAACGTCATCTTCACCGTTGACTGCCTGTGAATTTTTAGAATTTTATAAATGGAAAAGGAGAATGTTTGAAGATGGTAGATTGTGGATGAGGTAAAAAAATTGACACCGACCAATTTAATCTGCTAATCTAGATAAATTATAAATTTAAAATTTTCTATGTTCTACAATATCTTACAACAAGAAGGTTTGGAGTCTTTGCAAAAAGATCAACCAGAACGTTTTAAACAAGAGCTAAAAGGCTCTAGTTATCTAAATTTGCAAGGTTTGGATTTACAAGTGCCAGTAGGAGTAGAAGTTGAAAGATTAGAAAGATTGGCCAAAGTAATGCGTGGGTTAATATTCTGCGCTTTGGAGGCTGGAAGATCTGGCCATCCTGGTGGAAGCAGTTCTAAAGTTGAACAATTATTATCTTTGGTTTTGGGTGGGGCAATGGCTTTTGACGCAATGGCTCCTAAAAAACCAGGCCGAGATAGAATTGTTTGGAGTTCTGGGCATTGTAGCCCGGTATTGTATGGTTGTTTATCTTTAATTTACGAAAGTTTGCGTCGTGCTGGCCGGCAATTTTCCCCGGCAGTTTTAAAAACAATTTTTCCCGAAGATTTATTACGTTTTCGTCATTCAGACGGGCCACAAGGGCATATAGAAAATTATTATCCTTTGTCTGATATCGCCACTGGGGCTTCTGGCCATGGGCTTTCAGCTGCCGGAGGCTTGGCCATTGTTCATAAGTCATGCGGGCTGGACACGAAAATTTGGACCTTTATGGGTGATGCGGAAACAGAAGAAGGTATGACTTATGAAGCGCGTAATATTTTATCAACTGCTGGCAACAAAAATATTATTGTCATGTTGGATTATAATCATTTTGGCATTGATGGCGCGATAGAAGAAGTTATCTCTTCGCCATATATTAATCATTGGTTGGGATTGGGGTGGAATGTGATAGAGGTCAATGGACATAATTTTACGGAATTGATTAATGCCCAGCATTTGGCATCCGGTGGTGTAAGGACAAGTCGCGACTTGTCCTTACAGTCCAACGATTCGCCGACCATGATTTTATGCCACGGCATTAAAGGTAAATATTATGGCCAAAACGAAAACAAAGCCGCTTCTCATGGCACGCCAGCCAAACATGATGAATATGTTTCTATCATGAAAAATCTTGGGTTTAATATAAAAGGCGAAGAAGGCCAGGTAATGGTTGATATAGAAACAGTTTTGGACGAGCTAAAAGACGAAGACGTAAGTTATGTTGATAAACGATTAGAAATAGCGGCCGAGAAAATAACTCACGAAGCGCAATTATTAGAAAAAATGAAAACTACTTTGAGTAACCGACCATTTGTTAATCCAGTTTCAATTCGTCGGCCGAAAAGTTTACCGCCGGAATTGGTTTTCGCGCCAGATAGCAAAGTGGCTACGCGTAAAGCAACCGATGCTTGGTTTAAATGGTTAATGGAGCAAACTGCTTTTTTCTATATTGGCACCGGTGATTTAAGTTGTTCAATACTTACCAAAAAAGCCGAAGATGTTTATGGTATTATCAATCGTCAAAATCCGTTTGGCCGAGGTATTCGTTTTGGCATTGCCGAACAAAATATGGCTATGATGTCTTGTGCCTTGACGCAAGATGTTTTACCAGGTGGCTTTCAGCCGGTTTCTGTTTTTTCTAGTTACGCGGTGTTTACTTCCATGATGGCCAATAGTGTGCGTATGGCTTTAATAGGTAATCATTTAAAACCAGAAACAAAAGGATTTTTTATTATGCTCGCGGCTCATGATGGTCCGGAAACAGGCGAAGATGGGCCAACGCATCAAGGTATGTATTGGATGTCACTTTTTACTGCCTATCCGGGAATCAAAGTTTATAAACCAATGGATGCTAATGAAACAATTGAAATGCTCTTTTACGCGCTTGAAAAAGGTGAGCCGATTGCTTTGTCAGTGATGCGTCCGGATACACCAGTTATAAAACGTGAAAATGGTGTGCCGCCAGCCAAAGAAGCAATAAACGGAGCGTATGTTTACAAACAATTTGTTAATAATGGCCAGAAAAAGATTGTTTTGGCAATTAGCGGGTGCCAGACATTGTTAAATACATTAGAGGCGTTGCCGGAATTAGAAAAAACACTGGATATAAAAATTATCGCTGTTACTTCGCCACAGTTGTTTGAGGAATTAAGAAAAACTAATCCGAAAAAAGCGCAAAGTATTTTGCCAGATGATGAACGACCGCTAGTAATAACTTTACACAATGGTTGGCCAGGATTTTTGCATCCGTTTATGCTTCCAGCCGACTATTCAAACCGCGCTTTGGGCATTAGCGATTATTTAAAATCCGGCAACCCGAAAGAGGTTTATGAATTGGCAAAGATGACGGCGGGGGATATTAAGGAAAAGATTTTAAAAGCAATTTAAATTCTCTTGTATCCTCCCCTTAACAAGGGGAGGATAGGGAGGGGTCTTTAAAGGAGGGGTTATGTTGGTGTTTATTGATGAGTCAGGAGACACTGGACTAATAAAATCAAAAGAAAAATATTTTTGCGTTTGGCCTTAAAAACAAAAAACCACCACCTCTATCCTTATTAAGGGAACGCGCGCATTGGTTTGCGACAGTTCAAGGTGATGGCAATTCCAATATTAATAATACCATTTATTTTTTTTTTGTCAAGTTGAGACAAAAATTTTTCCAACCCAATTTTTACCTTTATTTTCCTCCCCTTGGTAAGGAGTGTGTCAATACTTTTGTGTAAATGACTGTGCATAAGGCACGGTTTTTTGT
>CAYZYP010000020.1:0-15325 GCA_964482695.1 uncultured Gammaproteobacteria bacterium
CCATATATAGCCGCTCGACGAGAATTAATTAGTAAAGCCAATAAAAATATTACACCGGTAACTATGCTGCCCTGAAACATTACTTGACCTATCCCATGGCTTAAAGCAGAAATAATATTCAATCTATTAGCTGCTATTAAAACACTGCTTGGCAAAGACATTAAATTTAAAATGATTACAAAAACAAAAGCTACCCAGGTAGATATGACAAACGGCGCGGTGTATGGCGGCAACGTTCGTCCACTCATTTTTTTCATGACAAAAGAAGACAAAATAGAAGCTAAAATTAAAATAATAACAGACTCAATATTTAGTCCAAAGAAAAACACCAAAGCAATGCCCACCAGCACACCATTAAAACCATATAGGCCATTTTCAATATCTTCTTTATCATAACCAAATAATTTAGCCAACAGGGTGCTTGCTAAAACTCCAATAAGCGCACCGATAGCCATGATCCAAGAGTTATATAAAATTCCCAATAAAAACAACAAGCCAGTCAAAGCGTTATTCTGTAACATCACTTGGCTAAAACCACGAAAAATGGTTTTGATAAATTTTTTTATTAGGTACATTTTTTTCTAAATTAGCCTGTATTTTTGTAATTTTAATTTATTCTAATTTGTTTACAAAGTTAAAAATATGGCTTATTTTAAACAAATTTTCCCCATATTCCAAACACATTTATTAGGTATATTTTTTACATACTTATTATACAAACTATTTAATTAATAAGCAACGCTCCATTTTGTTTTAACGCCTTGCTATCTTTTTTGTTTTTAGCTAAAATTACTGGGATTATGCGTAAAAAAACAAAAATCATTTTAGTTATAATTGCCACTCTAATTACTCTGGGCGTTATTTTCTTTTTGTTAACTGGTAATCCGGCTAATAAACTGCTAAAAACATATGGCGACCGGCAAGCGGTAATTATCACCGACCGCAAAGGAAAAATTTTATCATTAGAAAAAAACAAATTAGGAAATTACGCTCAATATATTAATAAGGTACCAGAAAACTTTAAAAAACTGCTGTTAAAAAAAGAAGATAAATATTTCTCTTATCACCCAGGAATTAATCCAGTAAGCACTCTTCGTGCTGTTTACAACCGCTTAACCAAAACAGGCAGTGGCGCTTCTAGCACTATTACCCAACAATTGGTAAAAATCCTTTTGGGCAACGAATCCAACAGAACCTGGAAAAATAAACTGATTGAAACATATTATTCTTTGGCTTTAGAAACGCGAGTCTCAAAACAAGAAATACTAATCATGTACGCTAACTCTGTATTTTTTGGCAACAACACCCAGGGAATTGCTTCGGCTAGCCAACTGTATTTTAATACCGAACCAGAAAATTTAGATCAAGCGCAAATAATTCGCCTGCTGGCAACTGTTTCCAACCCTAATGACAGCAATCCATTTAAAGATAGAAACATTGACGCCACAAAAATACTGGCGTCTGATATGAAAGAAGACGTATCAGACAAACAACTGACAAAATTTAGCATCATTGATATTGAAAAATTAAAAACTGATTTTTATAATTACTGCCAAGATGAAGCGATGCTAGAAATTAAGTCATTAAAATATAGCTGTGACAAATATTGTACTTTAACAATTGATAAAGAACTAACCAAAAAACTGCGCGCTTTTTTAAAGGGCAATTTGCAAATGCTGGCGCAAAAAAATGTCGCTAATGGCGCTATTGTAGTTATTAAAGAACCGGAAAACGAAATTTTGGCGTTAGTTGGCACACCAGATTCAAGTATTGACGCGTATGGCTACAAGATAAACATGACAACAGAGGCCAGGCCAATCGGCTCTACTGTTAAACCCTTTATCTATCTAAAAGCTTTTGAAAAAAACTTGCGACCATACAGCTTTGTTGATGATGTGGAGTATAAATATAACATTGGGACAGGTTTTGCTCTTTATCCGAAAAATTATGATCTAAAATATAACGGACGGGTAACTTTGCATTACGCCTTATCTAATAGTTTGAACGTGCCGGCGGTAAAAGTTTTGGAATATGTTGGTGTTGATAATTTTAATAATTTTTTAACTAAAAATTTGGAATTTAAGCCGATTCAGGATTTAAAACAATACCAACTGGGCATTGCTTTGGGAGGATTAGAAATGGATCTACTCAATTTAAGTTACTATTTTACTATTTTCCCCAATCAAGGAAAGTTATTGTCTTTGAAATTGTTTTATACATCGTCTTGTCATTCCGAGGAGCGAAGCGACGAGGAATCTCTGTCCAATTGTCAAAAAAATAACGGACAGAGATCCCTCGCGGAGTTTACACTGAGCGAAGCGAACGTGCTCGGGATGACAGCTCTAACTTGGACCACTAAATACGCTACTAACTACAACCAAAACAAAAAAATCGCTGATGATAAATATATTCAGTTGGTTAATAAAATACTATCTGACCGACAAACTAGTATTGACCAATTTGGCGCTTTAAGTGATTTAAATTTGGGGATAAACAATTATGCTTTAAAAACCGGCACTTCGCGTGATTATCATGATAGTTGGGTAATGGGCTACACACCTGATTTTTTAGTCGGTGTTTGGACTGGTAATAGCGATAATACACCAATGAATAATGTTTCTGGCCAAACTGGCGCTGGTAAAATTTGGCATCAAGCCATGAATTTGTTAATTAATTCGGAATATAACAAAAAAACCAATTTTAATTTTCCCGGTTTAAAAGAATATACAATTAATAACAGTCTGGATTATGGCTTGCCTAATGATAATGTTACTCAATATCAAAACCTACTCATTTCTCAAAATATCATTTTAAATCCGCACGATCAAGATGTATTTTTACTAGAAAATGCCAGCATTCCTTTAAAAGCTAGCGGTGAGGTAAGTTGGTACGTAAATAGTGAGTTAGTTGGTAAAGGTAAAGAGATTTTGTTTAAACCAAAAAAAGTTGGGCAGTACCAAATTAAGGCGATAAGTGGTGATAAGAAGGAAGAAATAATTAATATTTTAATAAAATAATTAACTCTCTTTAATTCAACATCCAAATAGAATAATTTAGGTAAGCGGCAAAAGTAACCCAAAGAATATACGGCGCCAAAAGCCATGCGGCTGGCTTGGATATTTTTGCGAACGAAATAATGGTGGCTAAAATAGCCAACCAAAGAAAAATAATTTCTACAAACGCGCCCATTGGAGAGTGTAAACCAAAAAATATTATTGACCAAAATGTGTTTAAAACTAACTGGCCAATAAATATACCAAGAGCAATTTTAATTTGTCTATTATCAAGATCTTTTTCTTTGTCATTCTCCCGGCTAAGTAATGGGGAATCCAATTGCCGCCAGACAAGAAAAGCGGCAATACCCATCAACACAAACAATGTTGTCCAAACTGGACCAAACACCCAAGCTGGCGGGTTAAAACTTGGTTTTATAATCCCCACGTACCAAGTTGGAATAGACGCAGCGGTAAATATTGAACCGATAATACCGGCTAACTCGGAAACAACGATGGAAATAATGAGTTTGATAGGGTTAGAAAATTTCATAATTATTTTTTGCTATTTATAGTCTTAATATAACTGCAATAATCACAATCTCTGTTAGCTAACGGAATTTTATCGTTATTTAAACATTCATGAGCTTTAATAATGATTTTTTCTACCCACAAATCATTGCCTGTGTACGGAATTAAATTAACTCTAAATTCTAACTTTTGGTCAAAGGCCTTGGCGTCTAAAATGCCGTTGCAATAAACAAAATACCCAGTATCCGAAACTTTATAGCCATTTTGCCGTAATAGCCACTGGTAAACTTCCATCTGTCTTTTATAGCCTTTGTGCCAATCTTTATCCAATTCTGTTATTTCTTCTGTCTTGGCCGTTGCCTTGTAATCAACCACAATATATTCGCCCTTAGAATTTTGCCAAAGATCGTCAATCGCGCCAAAAATTAAAAAATT
Source organism: uncultured Gammaproteobacteria bacterium (assembly GCA_964482695.1). Taxonomy (GTDB): domain Bacteria; phylum Patescibacteriota; class Patescibacteriia; order Magasanikbacterales; family GWA2-37-8; genus CAYZYP01. The sequence goes on from CAYZYP010000020.1 coordinate 3,960, forward strand.
GGTTGGTTTGTGTAAAAATTGAATGCCTGTAAAATTATGCCGCCATTTATCCAAATCCTCGTGCGAAATTGGCAAGGCGTCTATGCCATATTTTTCCATCAAAGGATGTTTTGTGCCATTAGCCCGATGAATATCAAATTCCTGTTTAAGCAACGTATCTACAGCCGAATTAAGAGCAAACGGAAATCCCGGCGGCCGACCCACTCCAAGACGGCGATCATAATAGAAACAACGAGGACAGTTTAAAAATAGGTCTATTTTAGAACGGGAGAGTTTGAAAGTTTGCCCATCTTTGGCGGAGTTTTCTTTAGGATCGTATAGATTTTTTAGACGTTGGGGGGTGTAGTATTGGGACATAAAATTTCTACAACATATTTGTATAATCTAAATAATTATCTTTAACTATTTGTTTCCACTTCGCCGTTTCGTTACCATCGCCCAAGTCACTTTTGTGATAAATTAATAACAACTTTATCACACTAATATCCTGATGAACAGCCACAATACATCTATTCCCGGATGACTTACGCGATTCTCTAGTTCCAGCTACACGAAATTCAACTTTTGCAATTCGTATACTACCACAACAAGTGATGGTCTCGGCAATAGTAGTATCTAAAAGCGAATCAAAACGTTTAAGTTCTTCGTAAACAGCACGCCAAGTAACATCCCAAGCTCCTTTATACTTTCTACTAAAATTTTTAAAATAATGGCGTTCAGCAAACGGTTGGATAACCACTGTGTACTTAGTAGACATATTCAGGATCTTGTTGAGTGATCAATTCATAGGGGATAATTTCATCAGGCTGACAAATTTTATATGGCAATTGATTATGGGTAAAATTAACAATCTCCGCGGTTTTTCTTTCTTTCCACTTGTCGCCAATACTGTTAATTAATTTTATTTCATTTTTAGATAACAAAGTAATGGGCTGATTATTTGCGCTCTTATTCTCGGAAATTAAAAGCATATCGCCTTTATGATCAATTGTAATCTGGCCAGATTCCTCTAATTCATCTATTGCCCGAAAATATACATCTGGTACCGGCCCGTATTGTAAACGACGATACTGCATTCCACTCATACTCTCTAAATGATCGTAATACCACGCAAAATCCGCGAGATATAACATTTTAGCTAATTTAGTTTTTAAAATTTTGCCATCACGAGAAACCGCTTTACGCAAATAAGCTATTATCATCTGTTTATATTTTTCATAGTCCGGTTTAGCTCCACTTTCTACTTGTTCTAAAGAAATACCCAAAATACCCGCCAATTTTACTATTTGTGGAAAATCAAGCTCGGTTTTACCTTGTTCAAAGGCAATATAAGAAGACCTCGAAATACCAATTTTCTGTGATATATCTTCTTGTAATAAGCCCTTTTCTGCTCGTAAACATTTAATTAATTCGCGGTATGATTGAGCCATATTTTATATGATTAAACTACATAAACACCCTATATATATTATAGGGTGTTTATGTGTAAATGTCAAACTTTGTCTGTTGATAATTTAGACATCTACATTCTCCAAATTTGTCATATTGTCTCGCAAATTTTCTTTTTTCAAATCTTTATGTTTTTTATAATCTTTAGTTTTTAATCCCGCCCATGCAAAAGAAATGTCATCGGTTAAAATAGCAAATTCATCGTTAGTTTCTACTCCTCTTTCTTGCCATTCATTGGTTAAATCCTTTCTAATCTCGATGTTTTTTAAACGTAAATCCACCCAACTTTTGGAGTAACCCTTTTTAAGATAGGTTAAAAGCGCCCTTTGGATGGCTTTCTCCGGATCTTCGATTTCTTCCACTCTTTCATACCCCACCCGCGCCAACCATAATTTAAACGGCTCAGCTTTGGGCGATGGGATAGATTGAATTATACGAAACATTGTTTCCGTGTCAGCGGCGTCAGAAAGATAAAATTTGCCATCAGAGGCCATAAATTTCAGTTGGTGACATTTTGTCACCACCTCACTCCCTTCTTCCCTCAACCGCTGTGCCAGTTTATTCCAATACTTTCTCGGATCAACACTCTCCGTTAAGACGCTGACAATGTCAACCACAGAAAAATACCACAATTCTTTTTCCTCGTTCCAATGACGACGAATTTGTTTTCCTTCAAAAATCGTTACGACCTTATTTTTTGTTTGTTTCTTCGTCATATTATCCTTAATTTAAAATAATCAACTTATTTCTTCACCACAAAATACTCTCCCTTTGTTCTGCCAAAATTTTCTGGGAAATACATTTCTGATATAACAGCTGGCAGGTGGTTGAATGTGCCTGGGATTAAAACGCGGACGTAATAATCGTATTCATAAACGCCTTCGCTTAAAGATTGGCTAAACAAGAACAATCTATCATCGCGATTTTCTGTGATATCCGGTCGTAAAATCCCCCAATAATTATAGTCATCGTCATAATTATTAATATCACTATTATCTTTGGTAGCATCATTTTCAATCGCTGTCTGACTTTCTGTCGCTAAATTAAAGTTAATTAATTCCACCCCAGCTGGGATGTAATCTTCTATAGAAACAAAATTTCTAGAACGTGGCACGACTATTTTTAAATGCCCGCGCAGAACATCACCAACTTTGGCTTCGGCAATCGCCTTTTCATTATCAGTATCATCTAACTTGTAAAACCCTCTTTCAATGGTAAAGCCCTCGTCGCGCGCGCCAATTTTATCAACCGGCAAGTAATACTTTAACGATAAATCATAGTAGAAATTATTTGTCAGCTTGTTATTGTTTGTCTTGTTGAAAGTAACGCTGTTTAACTCGCCAAACTTTAACTGGCTGAGTGGCGTCACAAAAGTATTTTGCGCGGTAACACTTTTATCTTTATAGCTAAACGAACTTATTTCCTTGCCATTGATAACAGTCTTTAGCGTAAAGTCCGACTTATTTTCCTGCTTCCATTTTAAATAATCAACCATGGCATCTATTACTGTAATCGTGTTATTAGTAGATCCCCAAGCGCCGGTTTTATCACGGCTGTTTACTAGCCAGCGTAAAACACGGTCAGTTACCACACTTTCCCGCTTATCTATGGCTATTGATTTTAGTAGCAAAGCGGTATTTTTCACCGGCGTTTCATAATATTGCCAGATCAAATTGCTGTTAGTGGATAAATACGCTCCGCGCGCGTCTATGGCCACGCGATTTTCTAAAATATTATACACTGCGTCTTTAAATTTCTTGCCAAAAGTTTTTTCATTCTGCGATAATAAGATAGCCAGATAATTTAAAGAGTTATTGCTAATTTGTTCATTGATAAATTTCTTATCTTTTTCCAGAGTTTTAATGTAATTAATAACCGCTTGATTCATACCACCATACTCGCTTATTTGCGATAGTGTATAAGCGCTCAAGATAATTAAGTCTTTGTTATTATAGATATTAGTATGGTTTTGTACCTGATTGTTAATATAGCTAACAGTATTTTTCAAACTACTGCTATCTACTTTATAGCCAGCATCTTTTAATAATTTGAGAGTGTTAGCAACATGCAAAGTTAAATACAAATCAGAACTAGTGTAATAGTTTTTGTAATAACTAAAGCCGCCATCGCTTTGTTGGTTTTGGTACAAACGCGCCAAGCCCATTTCAACCACTTTGTCTACGCTATATTTCTGCCCTTCATATTCAACTTGTTTTAACTGAAAGGACCCGCGGATATTTTCTAGATTTGTACTCTTTTTAATAATAGCAATCGCTTCTAACTTACTGGCAATTTGTTCACTACAACCATAAGGATAATCAAACAAATAATTCAAAGCCTCGGACATAAATATGGCCAAAGTCGCGCCATGATTAATTGTCAGTTCGCCTTTATCCTTAATAATGCTATCTGGAAAATACACATATTCATTTATCTTGTCCTGCGTGCCATAGCCAGCGGTGGCCACTGCTTCGTAAGTATCATTACGAGTAATATTTACATCACTATCTACTGTGTCGTTGTAACTGCTGTTTTTTGCCGACAAAGTAAATTTGTGTGTACCGGTAGTTTGATTGACTGGCGCCGAAACATTAAAGTAAACAATGCTAGTTTCACCGGCTTTTAATTTAATACTATCTTTAGAATTACCGCTTAATTTCAAAGTTTTACTCTCAACAGAAACATCTAATTTTTGTGTGTCATTGGTTTGATTAAATACTTTCGCGCCAACATAAAATTGATCGCCTGGAATAACAAACCGTGGTTTTTGCGGTACCACCATGACATCTTTTTTACTGACAAATTCTTGGTAAGCCACCCCCAACTTAGTATCTTTGGAAACACCAATTGTTTCTACCTGCCAAGTAGTTAAATTGTCCGGCAAAGTAAAATTAACACTGGCTTGGCCGCTACTGTCGGTATTAATCACTGCTTGCCAAAAAGCCGTGTCTTTAAAAGTGCCTCTTTTCTTCTTGGCCAAATCATCGGCTTCTGCCCCGCCCCCGCCTTTGGTGCCAACAGGCACATCTACTTTGTATAGAATATTTTTAACATTACTAATAGTAGTGATACTTAATGGAAAACCACTATAGAAGAATAGTAGCGGATTCTTTTTTGGATTACCTTTTAAAGCCAAGACGCTCATATCCACTACAGCAGTAGAAAGTTCTGTTTGTTTTGGTTGGCCTTTACTATCTGTTACCTTAAAATCTATTTTTACTTTTTCTCCGGGCAGATACTGGCTCTTGTCTGCTTTGGTAGTAATAGATAATTTCTTTTCTTTACTATTAACTGTAAACTCTGTATTGCCATATCTAACTTCTGGTTTAGAAGATAACAGTACCACCGAAACGTAAACATTAGGGATATATTTCTCGCTAACCGTAAACTCATACTTATACAAACTCTGGTTAATATCCACTATTTTATAATCATACACTTCGCCTCTTTCTATGGTAATTAGCGCCTTGGCTTGTTTGTATGGCGATTTAATCACGATACTGGCAGTGTCACCAACATCAACATAACTTTTATCAGTAATCACTTCCAACTTATTATCATTACTTGGCTGAACATCTACGTAACCATCACCCCAAACATACAATTCATAATTGCTAGAAATGGTGTTGCCATTTTTATCACTGCCTTGAACCACCACGCTATATTCCCCTTCTTCTTTTAAAGAAAAAGACTTGCTCCAATCGCCCTTTTTATCAGTATCAATTTTTTCTTCGCTCACTTTTTCTATTTTCTTTTCCCAATTGTAATAATAACCGCCGTCTACTTCTTGCCTTTGATTATAGCTCCATTTTATTTTACTAATTGTTAATTTAACATCTTTGACTGCCAATACTTTGCCATCTTTATCAACTGACTTAACTTTCAAAGTAGAAGTTTCATTTTTGCCCAAAAATGATTTATCTGTTTTTATGCCCAGATAATATTCACCAACATGCATGATAAAAGAAGTATTAGCTGTTACCGACTGACCGGTTTTATTTTTTACCGTGATATAAACAGTAAATATTTTGCTGGTTTTATCAGTGCTTTTGCTAAATAGTTTGTTAATATCAAACTGCTGTGAAATTTGCGCTTTTCCATCCGCGCCCAAATCTAGCTTGTTACTCATAATATATTTATCGCCATAACTGCAGCCACTATAGCAATAATACCAAGGAGAACCAAAACTAAAATATTCATCGGTGTATTTATCAAAATGGTAATCTTGGCTATTAATACTGTATTCTACTGTTCCACCCTCTACCGCGGCGCCAAAATAGTAACTAGCATCAACGTCTAATTTAAACGTGTCGCCAGAAACATATTCACTTTTATCCGCTTTAACACTTACTTTAAACGGCGCTGGCACGTATTGTTCTATGGTAAACCAAGCTACTGAATATTCATCAAAAACGGCAATACGATAAGAACCAAGCGAAGATTTGCTGTCCAAGATAAAAGAATCGCTAAATGTGCCGTAATCGGTTAATTTTAAACTTTTGTTAGACACTTCTTTGTCTTGACTATCATAGACTTTAATTGGAATATCTTTGTCTTTAATAATTTCATATGTGCCATCATAACCCAAACGATACAAACCCTTAAAATTTACTGTGTCGCCCGGTTTATATATTGGTCTGTCGGTATAGACATACAATTTACGGTCGGAACGAGCGGTGTTAGCCCACTCAAATTGATTGGTTTCATCGGCAATAATAGCGCTGTCCGGCCCAAACGAAACAATTACCCCGCGAATTTTATCGGTTGGAATCACTTTGGCTATACCAGTGGTATCAGTGAAAGCTGTTAGTTTGGCAGATAGATTATAATTATTGTTTTCACTAGCCGAACTATATAGCTCTACTTTTGCTTTAGCAACTGGTTGCAGTGTACTAATACTAGTTACCCAATACAAATTATTTAACTTACTTAAATCTTTACTTTCTAAATTACCATAAGTGGCGCTGGTATAATTTTCCACGTTTACTTTTTTGCCAACAACACTTAAATTAGTAACGGTTAAATAGCTATGTTCATAAAGATTGCGACTGCCATTTTGTTCTTTGTAATTAGGATGCGAAAAAGTAACGGCGTAATGACCTGGACTACTGCCAACATAATCTTTTAAATCTACGGTAAAATAGTTTTTTAACCAATATTTTTGCGGTAAAGCAATCTTTTTATCAACTGTTTTTAAACAGCCACTAAAAGACGAGCCTGGATTATAGTTAGACATTGGGGTGGTAAGATAATACAGCATGTCTTTGGCGGATAATTGGCAAATGTGTAAATTCACGTAATCCATGTTTTCGGCCGCAAAGGTGAGTTTTGTACTGCTAGGCGTGGTAACGCTGTACAATTTTTGAAAATGGTAAAAATTCAGATAGCTGTTTGGCATTTTGCCGGTGGTTAAACTTACCGGAACAGTTGTGGTAGTGCTAAAATGATCCACGACAGTTAAATCAAACTTGTAATAATAATTTGGCAACAAACGATACTGAAGTCTGGTTTGAAATTGCCCAGGAGTACATTCATAATATTGATTATCTTTGCTAGGAACCAATTCTGATTCGTTCCATTTTTCAAATTCATATGTAGCGCTGGTTTTTATGAAAGCACTAATATATTTTTTATCCTGCGCTTTTACAGGGTTGTTACTGCAGATAAAAAGATCCGTTAGCGATGTAGCATAAGCAGTGTGCTTGGGGTCGGTAACTGTTTTAAAAATTGCCAATTTAGGATAAGATTTAATTGTTTTTTTGAACGTCTGCGGATTTAACTTAACACCGCTAGTATTAACTATTTTTTTAAACTCCAATTCTAGATTTTCGGCCAAACCAACTTTTTTAGCGTCAAAGATAAAATATACTTTTTTCTTGTCGGCTTCTTTTTCGCAGGCAACGTCAGAATTATAGTCAGAATCGCTATTTTGGTTTTTACATTTTTCACCATAACCGGTACTAACTAACTTGCTACTGACAATTTCACTCTTACTAGTATCAACGTCTTCATAAAATTCCACCCATAATTTTCCTTGGGGATCAAAAAAATCCTGATTTACAAAACTACTGTTGTCCGAAGTGGCGGTAATTTGTTTAATAATATCAGTGGCATAGATAGATATATCTTGCTTTTCATTTAAAACAATATCGCCTTTTTCCGGATAAGCCTTGCTGACAACTAATTTGTAATTATCATTAAAATCCCAAGTTTTTGCTCGGCCGAATTTATCTTTGGCGTTATATACTAAAATTATTGAATTGTCTTGAACATCAATATACTTCTTGGTTTTTTTGTCATATTCTTTTTTTGTGCCATATTCTGCCATAAATTCTAGGGGCATAGAAAAACCACCAGACACATAAGATAAAACAATTTCTTTTTTAGTTTTTTCCAAGTCAACCGGCTGATTAAAATCTAATTTTATTGCTTGCTGATAGGTTGTTTCGCCTGTGTGAGCATAGTCGTAACGCAAAAGACGAGTGTAAAATTTATGTTCCTGACCTTTAACTTTTAAGCCATCAAGAGATTGAAAATCATCTTTAATTTTTACCGTATAATTGGCCGAGGCGATTAATTTATTTTTGGGAATAAACTGCAAAGTGCGCGTGCCAATCCATTTAAATTTACCTTCGGTTTGCGGGGTAATTTCTACTGGAATATTTAAAGCGTCTAAGGTATCAAGCGTGGTGAGTGGTACCATGGGGCGATTAAAAACAATGGTAATACTAGAATTTTCATTTGCCTCGGAACCGGCCTTGGGTAATATGGAAATTATTTTGGGATCTTCGGCAACCAAAAAATCTTTACCAATATCGCCTTTGGCGCTAGTTAGCGTGACGGTATAATATTTTCCTAAACTTAATTTTTTATCTGGCTGAAAAATTAATTGATCCTTTTTATCAGTCGCTACCCACTTGCCTTTAATATCTGGAGAAAATTTTACGCTATTTTCAATACCGGTGTCTTTACCAACGCCTTTGGGCAAAGTAACAACTATGTTCGCGCTTTGTGAAATAGAATCACTTACTAATTGATAGGCCTGGGCATAGCGCGCGCCAAAAAAGGCGTCTTTTATTTTAGAACGGTTATAGAAAACCGCCACACCGCCAACGGCGATAAGTAAAACCACAACCGCGCTAATACCAACAAAACGAAAATTAATCTTTCGTTTTTTAGGCACGCTATCTCCTATTTTATCAACGAAATTAAAATTTTCTTCTGGCATATGTAAAATGAATAGTATTAAATATTATTTTAAATGAGTTATTCTAGCTAATCTCTTCTTTAAACTTTCCAGTTTCCATCTAAAAATGGTTTTATAAAATAGTTTATACGCAAATCTTATACCGATTGTTTTAATATTATAACTAAAATATTTGGCAAAATCTTTTACTTTCCCTTTTGCGAGAAACCACGGCAACATAGCTAATGATTTAAAAATTCCGGCTACTGGTTTTGGCGATAAACTCGTATCAATTATCTTTAAGCCCCTACTGCTGGCGTCACCAGCAACCATCACATTACTAGAACACAATGGACTTAATATATTATGTTTATTTTTTCTCCTTAATCCACCACGCCAATCCATTACCTCTTCTGGGTGTTCCGTATTAAAACGCAAAACCCGTTCCATGCAGTCAATCAACATAGCTAAAAATGCTGGATCGTTTAAATCTTCCTGACTAACTTCATCTAAAATTTTCCCCTCAATCTTATCTTGAACAATAACAGGTTTGCCATTAAGTTCTGGTACTTTTTCATCTTGATAAGCTTCACAATATTCAGTTTTAGGTAAAAACTTACCAAGATACTCTTCTAATAAAGAATGACTTTTTCTATTTTGCCGCAACCAGGTTAGACCATATTCATTAGGCTCAGCCGTTATTTTGGCTACCTTTTTCCCAAGATCGTAAACAATATTATCCCCGCCCTTACCAACAACAGTTAACGGACCCGCATCTTCTCCTCCAAGTTTATTTATCCTATCACGCGCTTTCGCAATTGAACCTTTGTCACCTGGCGTGGTCACAACATCCGCTTCAGTTGGTTTAACTACACCCGTGTCAGCAATAGACTGTGTTTCCGGCAGTGATTCCATGGTTTCAACTGCCACCTCCATATTAATTTGATGATCTTTTTCTTTCATACAATATAGCCAAACATTTAACAACTATCACCAGCCACAAAGCCGGTTGTCCAACAAAGTTGTAGGCTGTACCCGCCGGATGGACGATCAATGTCTAACGCGTCGCCAACAATATATATATTGGGCGCTAAACGCGAACGCATAGTTTTAAAATCTACTTCTTCCGGCACTACGCCGCCCGAAGAAGCAATTGCTTTGTCGGCTCCTAACAAACTTTTCACATTTAACGGCATTGCCTTTAAAAATTTAACTAACTTTATTCGCTCTTCACGACCAAAACTATGATTGGCTGTTTCACCATTTATGCCTATTAATTCCAATATAACTATAATCAAAGTCGTAGGCAACAATTTACTAAGCGTATTTTTTAATTTCTTGTTGCTTTCGGCTATTAATAATTCTTGGATCTTTTTTGTGAGTGCGCCATGATCTAATTTTGGAAATAAATCCAAATTAATCACAACCTTGCCTCTTGTTAGGAGTGTACCAATATCCTTACTTATATTCAAGACCATGGGCCCGCTAATGCCAAAATGAGTAAACAGTAATTCACCTTGATTATTTCCTTGTTTTTTATCATTTAAAAATACCGTTAACGCGACACCCGCCAGGGTAATCCCAGATACTTTTTTAACCCAAGTATCTTTCAGCGCGATTGGCACAAGCGCGAAGTTGCCGTTGGTAATTGTATGGCCCATTTTCTTAAGCCACCTAAGCCCATCGCCGGTTGAGCCGGTTTTTGGATAAGACGTGCCGCCAGTAGCCACAATACACGACTTGGTAATTATTTTTGCTTTGTCTTGAAGATAAATACTAACCTGTTTTTTATCTGCGTCTACTAAAATATCACTAGCTATGGCTTTGGTTTGTATTTTTACACCGCCTTCTTTCATGTAGCCGATTAATAAATCTAAAATGGCTTGCGCGTTATCTGCTATAGGAAAAATTCTGCCATTATTTTCTTGTTTAGTTATCAAACCTCGCTGATTAAAAAAATTAAGCGTTTCTTCAACGCCAAATTGTGAAAAAGCGGAAAAAAGAAATTTATGACTTGCCTTATACTCCGCAAGCATAGCGCGGATGTTTGGCTTGTTATTCGTTAAATTACACCTTCCACCGCCAGTTAAAAGTAGTTTATTGCCAAGCGCTGGATTTTTTTCTAATAATAAAACCGAGCGGCCTCTTTCGGCCGCCCTACCAGCGGCCATCATGCCTGCCGGCCCGCCACCGATTACAACCACGTCCCAAAGATTATTTATCTCTTTTAACATAACAAAGATGTCTTTTTATAAACGCCCTACCAGAACCTGACTTTAAATATCTTTCAAAGTTATAGGCAGTGTATTTATTAGCAAAAACAATACAACTTATCAATTTTACAGGAAGAATACGACTAGTAGCTGACACTCTTCCTTTTTTATGTCTTACTAACCTCTCTTTGATATTTTGCGTACAACCAATATACGGTCTTTCATTAGAACACCTTAATATATAAACAAAAAACATACCCTCCTTGCTTAAATTTAATTAAAATTCAAATACCTCTTACTTGCTATCGTCTTAGTTAAAACTATGGCGGTAGAAAAAGCTTCGGTCGACTTGAGCGGACTTTGTCCGCCGTAGGTCGCCCGCGATTTTTTAACAAAATTAACAAACTAGTATATTCTAATTTCACGAGGTCGCCTTCGCTAAAGCTACGGCGACCGAAGGCGGTGTTTTTTGACCATTGTTTTCTATGTTGGTTGTAATATACCATATAATTGTTGAT
>CAYZYP010000021.1:0-14437 GCA_964482695.1 uncultured Gammaproteobacteria bacterium
ATCTCTGTCCTATTGGCCAATATAAATTATTGAGACAGAGATCCCTCAGTCGCTGTGACGCTCCTTCGGGATGACAAAACGAACTTTTAGTAATTCACCCACCGCGCGCCGACAAACAAAAAATCGCTCAGGCGATTTAAATATTTATAAAGTTCTGCCCGAACTTTTTTTTGTTTTCCCAAAGTAACTAACGCTCTTTCCGCTCGGCGACAAACAGCGCGCGCTAAATGCAAATAAGCGTTAGCCAAACTGTCACCAGGTAAAATAAAATGATTTAATTTTGGCAATTTTTGTGACCAAGCGTCAATCATTTTTTCCATTTCCATCACTCTGTTTGAATCAACTTTTTCTATTTTTTTTGATAATGTTGTTTGCAATGAAGCAACTTCTGAACCGATTTTAAGTAAATCACGTTGAATTTTTACAATAAAATAAACCAATTCTTCAAGGGATCCTTCGCTTCGCTTCGCTCGCTCAGGATGACAGCCACAACTTCTACCTCTAATATTTACTGTCGCTAATCCCAATACCGCGTTTAATTCGTCTAATTCTCCAACAACCTGTATATCCAAACAACTCTTTTCAACTCTCTGGCCACCGCGTAAAGATGTCTTTCCTTTATCCCCGGTTTTAGTATAGATTTTCACCATAATTTTTGATACTCTCTTCGCGCGTCACGCCAGCGAAAAAACCTGTGTAGATACAGGACATGTCCTGTCTCTACCGGCGCAAGGAATGACATTTACGCAAACTTTAATTTCTTCATAACTCAACTACACCCAGTCGTACTCCCACAATTTAAACATTTGTAACACGTCCCGTTTCTTATAGTCGTATGCCCACAAGTAGAACAAGGCGGCGCGTCGCCCATCATATTAGATAAATGAGCGTCAATTTGATTGATTAACGACTGATCATCACTTTTTAATTCTGGCATATTAGGCAAAGCCATTTGGTCTTCTTTTCCAATTTCTTTTTCCTCAATTTTATCTCCCAACGGCATTGCCTGTTGGCCTTGCATCGCGGCCGTTACCTTGGCCATCATTTCCGCCCGGTTTTTCTGGATACCTTTTGGTTTTACCTGCACAAAATCTGTCCGTCCCAAGTATTCCATGCCCAATACTCTAAAAACAAAATCAATAATAGAAGTGCAAGAACGGATGTTAGGATGATCTGTCATGCCGCTTGGTTCAAAACGAGTAAAAGTAAATTTTTCCACGTATTCTTCTAAAGGCACGCCATACTGCAAACCAGTAGAAATAGAGATAGCAAATAAATTAAGTAAACTGCGAAAAGCCGCCCCTTCTTTGTACATATCAATAAACACTTCCCCCAACTTACCATCTGGATACTCGCCTGTGCGCATAAACAAAGTCTGCCCGGCTATTTTTGATTTAATAGTCAAGCCACTTCGCTTGTAAGGCATCTTGCGCTGTTCACCGTGAATATATACCCTTGTTCCACTGCTAGATCCATCGTGCGCGTAACTGGTTTGTAATTGATTAGACGCCACCACGCGTTCTACTTTTTCGGCTTCACCAGCCGAAACAACATACTGCTTATCAACCGTTCTCGCGTCACTGACTATTTCTTTGTTTTCTAATTTCGTCATTTCTGTTTCATCTTTTTCTTCTTTGCTATCCGACTTACTAGACAATGGCTGAGATAATTTACAACCATCGCGATACAAAGCGTTAGATTTTAAACCTAATTTCCAAGAAGCGACATAAGCTGTTTTAACATCTTCTGCCGTCGCCTCATTAGGCATATTAATTGTTTTAGAAATCGCGCCGGATAAAAACGGTTGGACAGCCGCCATCATGCGTATATGGCCAAGATAGTGGATATAACGTTTACCCTTCTTGCCATTTTTATTAGCGGTGTCAAACACCGCGTAATGCTCCTTGCGCAAATGTGGCGCGCCTTCTATTGTCATCGCGCCACAAACATACTCGTTAGCCGTATTAATATCACTGCTAGAAAAACCTAACGCTAATAATAAATTAAAATTAGCGTCATTGTATTGTTCGCTGGAAAACCCTAAGCGGGACAAGCACGGCTCGCCTAAGGTCCAAACATTAAAAGCAAATGGCAGTTCAAACACCATTGGTAAAGATTTTTCCATTTTTTCCAACTCATCGGTCGTAAAGCCTTTAATTTTTAAAGCTTCATGGTTAATAGCCGGCGCGCCTATCAAAGTACCATGCCCTTTTAAATAATTAATAATGTCGCCTATCTGCTGTTCGCTATATCCCAAAGCGCGCAACGCGACAGGCACAGATTCGTTAACAATTTTAAAATAACCGCCGCCAGCTAATTTTTTAAATTTAACCAAAGAAAAATCCGGCTCTACTCCAGTAGTGGCGCAATCCATAAGTAGCCCAATCGTGCCGGTAGGAGCAAGCAGAGTTACCTGAGCATTTCTAAAACCATACTTCTCTCCCCAACTGCAAGTTTTATCCCAAGCTTCTTGCGCCGCTTGTAACAAATATGAAGGCGCGTACTGTGGATTAACACCCATTGGTTTAATAGCCAAACCTTCGTATTCATCTTCACTAACATTGTAAACAACCCGACGATGATTGCGCATGGTGCGCATCATATCGCCGCGGTTAGCGTCAAAATGAAAAAAAGCGCCAAGATTTCTAGCCATTTCAGCGGAACAAGAATATGATTCAGCTGTCAAAAGAGCTGTGATAGAAGCGGCGTAAGCCATGGCTTCTGGCGAATCATACGGCATGCCAGCGGTCATCAGCACACTGCCAATATTGGCATAACCCAAGCCTAATGTACGAAAGTCATAACTATTACGCGCTATTTCCGCGCTGGGGTATTGAGCCATTAATATACTAATTTCCAATACTACTGTCCAAACACGAGTAGTATATTTAAAACCTTCAATATCAAAAACTAATTTTTCCGCGTCAAAAAAATGACCTAAATTAATAGAAGCCAAATTACAGGCAGTGTCATCCAAAAACATATATTCACTGCATGGGTTGGAAGCATTTATGCGCCCTGATCGCGGGCAGGTATGCCAATCATTAATATTGGTGTCAAATTGAAGTCCTGGGTCAGCACAGGCCCAAGCGGCATAAGCGATTTTATCCCACAATTCTCGCGCTTGTACTGTTTTATATATTTCACCATCTGTGCGTCTTATGAGCTTCCACTCACGATCATTTTCTACAGCTTCCATAAATTCTTGGGTAACACGCACGGAATTATTGGAATTTTGTCCGGAAACAGTCTGGTAAGCTTCACCTTCGTAAGCAGAATCATAGCCAGCGGCCAGTAGCGCCGCTACCTTTTTTTCTTCTTTTGTTTTCCAGGAAACAAATTGTTCAATGTCAGGATGATCAACGTTTAAAATAACCATCTTAGCGGCGCGACGAGTGGTGCCACCGGATTTAATCGCGCCAGCGGCTCGATCGCCAATTTTGAGCCAGCTCATGAGCCCCGAAGATCTGCCACCACCAGACAATGTTTCACCCTCGGCGCGCAAGGTAGAAAAATTAGTGCCACTGCCACTGCCGTATTTAAATAATCTGGCTTCGCGAACCCATAAATCCATAATACCGCCCGAATTAACCAAGTCGTCTTTGACTGATTGGATAAAACACGCGTGGGGTTGCGGATGAGTATATGAATCTACCGATGCTTTTACCTCTCCGTTATCTGGTTCCACATAATAATGTCCTTGCGCTGGCCCGTTTATGCCATAAGCCCAATACAAACCGGTGTTAAACCATTGAGGCGAATTTGGCGCCACCATCTGAGCGATGATCGTGTAGACCAATTCATCATAAAATACCTCGGCGTCTTCTGGACCAGAAAAATAGCCATACTTTTCCGCCCAATAACGCCAGGTGCCGGCCAAACGATGCGCAACTTGCTTGATACTTTTTTCTGGGCCTAATTTAGGCTGGCCATTTTCATCCAAAACAGGCGTACCATCCAAATCATATTGTGGTACGCCTGTTTTGCGTAAATATTTTTGCGCCAAAATATCGGTTGCTACTTGCGACCAAGTGGTAGGCACTTCAACATCATTCATTTCAAAAACTAATTTACCGCTTGGCTCACGGATAACCGAAGTACGTAACTCGTAATTAAACAGGTCATAAGGACTGACGCTTTCTTTGGTATAATGCCTTTTAAAACGCAAGCCGTTTTCTGGTGAATAACGAAAATTATTATCTACCAAATAAGTCTTGGTGGCTGTGGCGGTTTGCATATTATTTTATTGAAGAAAGAAATTGAAATAATGAATATTCAAATATTATGTAAAACAACACAATATTCCATGATTTTTATCTTGATGCTTAATAGCGGAAAATACAACATGTTGTAGTTAGACGAAATTTTAACCACAATATATTGTATTTCTATCACACCAGAAGTATTATAACATACCCGTTAAGTAAGCGCGAAATAAAGAAAAAATTGGCTAATTATAAAGAAAAAATAAAATAAAATAACTCATACTAAATGAGTTATCCACAAGCCCTCATTAAACCCAGTCGAGGGTTACGCTTTATAGCGCGCAACGTTTATAGCTTGCTCATATTTTCTCGCCAACGCCTAAATCATTTAAAATCTTGGCTACCCCCTTTTTAGCTTCGGTTTCTAACTGTTTTTCGCTCATATTGGGGTTAATTTGCCTAAGTCGCGCAACTTCTTCATTTTCTAGAGCCAGCTTTAAATCAGCTACCTGCCCCAATAGATTGGTTAACTTATTTTTTAGCTCTTCCAAAGTTTTTTTGTCTTTTTTTATTACCGGTACTTCATTTTCCTGGTCCAAACCAAGCTGAGTTCTGATAGCTCTAACAGCGGCAATTACTTGCTGGATGTTAACCATTATATTTTGCATTCTTTGTTTGGTGCTTTTAACTTCTTGGGCCACTTTTTCTACTCTTTCTCTGGCGGCCATTTTCTTTTCCAATTCTTCGTCTTGTGTTTCTTTGGCTTCGTAATTTGCTTCTCGCCCCTCGGCGTGTTGCCGCCGGTATTGTTCTTCTTGTTGTTGCTCAAAATTACTCATATTACAGTTTAGGATTTTAAATTTAAGATTTATCAAGTAATTGGCTGTGGACTTCTCCCAAACTTTATACTACAATACTACCATTATGGCTACAAAAAATCAAAATGATGACGAAAGATTAATTAACCCTGGAATAGAAACCGAGGAACTGATTTTTGACGCCAGTTTGCGACCAAAACAGCTGGCTGATTTTGTTGGCCAAGAAAAAATAAAACAAAATTTGGCTATTTCTATGCAAGCCGCCAAACAACGTAACGAGGCTATCGAGCATATTTTGCTGTATGGCAATCCCGGGCTTGGAAAAACTAGTCTTGCCCATATTATTGCCAGAGAAATGAATAATAATATTAAAATAACTTCTGGGCCAGCTCTAGAAAAAGTTGGCGACTTGGCTGCTATTTTATCTAATCTTCAAGAAGGAGAAGTTCTTTTTATAGACGAAATCCATCGCTTGAATAAAACAATCGAAGAAGTGCTTTACCCGGCTTTAGAAGATTATGTCTTGGATATTATTATCGGCAAAGGGCCAGCAGCGCGCACCATACGCATGCCTTTAAACAAATTTACGCTTATCGGCGCGACTACAAAAATGAGCATGATTTCCGCTCCCTTACGCGATAGATTTGGCCATACCTTTCATCTAGATTTTTATGAACCACAAGATATTAAAAAAATAATCAACCGCAATGCCTCTATTTTAAATGTTGCTATCCATCCAGATGCTGCTGATATAATTGCCAACCGCTCACGCCGCACGCCGCGCATAGCTAATCGCCTGCTCAAGAGAGTGCGAGATTTTACGCAAGTTAAGGGCAGTGATACAATAAATCTTGACTTGGCCATTCAAACACTGGCCATGCTCGCAGTAGATGAATATGGTTTGGACGAAATAGATCGTCGTTTGTTAAATATTTTAATTGAAAAATTCAATGGTGGGCCAGTTGGCCTTAACACTTTGTCCGCGGCTATAAGTGAGGAAATGGATACTATAGAAACAGTCTATGAGCCTTTTTTATTACAACTAGGCTTTTTGGAACGCACACCGCGAGGCAGAAAAGCCACACAAGCAGCGTATAAACACCTAGGGCATAATTTACCAAATAAACAAACACTGCTGTAATTTTATGATTATTACCTCTCTCTACGTTTTTCTTTTTATCTACCTCGCCTTCTTAGCGCTATTTCTTATTTTTTCCATCATCAATATCGCTCATATAATTCATACCAACTCCTTTACCTCTTGCAGTTTCCTAATGACTATTTTTACTTTTATAGCGACTGCCTTGATTCTCTGGGTGACAATCTATTTGCTTTCCGGCGCCAATTGGCAACAACAAATTACCATTTTTGATCCTACTTGGATTAGTAATATATTTAATTTTTAATATGAGTGTTTCTGCTGTTATTAAAATAAAACCTTATGAAAAAATAAAACAAGTGGTACGCCACCACTTTGTCACCTTCATTCCACAAATCTTTTTCTTTCTTCTTCTCGCTCTCGTACCAGTTGGCCTATACTGGCTCTTTCAGCGCATCTTCCCTGCTCTGTTTATCAGTCCCATCATTTATCCCTTAGCCATTTTACTAGCCAGCATCTTCTATCTTTCTATTATACTATTTTTCTATACCGCTTTTGTAGAATTTTACTTAGATCTTTGGATTTTTACCAACGATCGACTGGTAGATGTTGAACAAACAACTCTTTTTGCCCGCCGTATTGCCGAAGCAGACCTGTATCAAGTGCAAGATGTAAGTTCTGAAGTAAAAGGTTTTTTTGCCAGTCTCTTTAATTATGGCCGTGTAGAAATCCAAACCGCCGGCGCCGTGCCAAAATTCATCTTAGAAAACGTACCCAATCCCCATCAATTAAGACAAACAATTTTGGAATTGGCTTCGGAAGATAAGAGATTTCATAATAATAAATAGGTTATATATCATTAAAATAATTAAAAAATAACTACTTGATAGTTATTTTTTAATTATTTCTAAATTATTTTTAATATATATTCTCTACTTCCACCCCAGTGTAATAATGTTTCAATATCTGTTTATAATCCCACTTATCTTTTACCGCTCTCATAGATGCATCGCGCGTGCTCATGCCAACACCATGGCCATACATAGACAAACCTTGATCATACTTGCAAACAACTCTTTGCAACCAAGGTTTATTCGTTCCGCCCCAAACTTCTTTCCAAGTACGTGTGTTACCATCGGAATGGCCGAAATACGGCGCGGTAACAGGTTGCTTTTGGTAAGTGACCATTTCGCCATAAGTATCTTTAGCTAATTTTGCCACTTTTGGCATTAAAACTTCTGAATTATAGCCTAAATACAATTGATCTATGGTACTGGCATAAACATCAAAAAGATTATTCTTGGCAGTATTATTAGTAATATTAAAATAAGCATAGCTCCGGGCGGCAGTTAAAACGGCTTTAATATATTCTGGCGCTGATTCATTATCTGTTTCGGCAATGCCAGCTATATATAAATCCAAAGGCAATTCATTTATTACATATGGCGCGCTTGATTTTGGCGAATATCTAAATTCCATTATTCCGCGATAAGTATTAAAACTTTGTTTGCCGCGATAAGAAACTGTGCGATTGTAATCTAACAAGGTAAAATAATTATGCGTATCAAAAGATTCTAAACGCCAGCTATCTGTCGCACTTAAATCAAAACTAGCGCTTTTGAAATAATAAACTCCATCTTTATAACTTAAAGTAGCTTCTTCGTCGGCAGGCAAGGTGCCACGATAAGCAGTATCGCTATAAATGTAATAATTAAATTTAGATACAAACTTTACTGATCCGCTAACTTCGTATAACCCAACTCTTATTAATGGTTCTGAAATCAACTGGCGCGGAATTAAAGTTGTCGTTGTCGAAAATGCAGTGGACGTAACCACAATAGTTGAAAGTAATGAGGTAACATTGTTGAGCGCGGTTGTCGAAACTAAAGTTGTGGTTGCGCCGACCGCCGCTATTTTACTAACAGAAACAATTTTTTTAGTTGCTGGTATAACTTTTATTTTTAAATAAAAATAGCCACCCTTAATCCAAGTGGTATTTTCGGCCGCCAAATAAAAATCCTCTTTATAATCACCTGCTTTTGCTGGGGCGGTTAATTTAATTTTAAATTCTCCAATCGCGCCTGGTTTGACAGTAGCGCTAACTTTGGCCGGTTGATCATTGCCTAGCCAACTAGAATTAAAAAAAACACTGGCACGATATTTTGGATTAATAGTATAAACCGAAACATAATCCCAAGCTGTGTTACTCCAACTTTTTTGGCCAGTATTTTTAAACCTAACTACAACTTCTTTGGTCTGACCGGCTTCTACAGTAATTGGATCGGCAATTGATTGGTTATGATACTGGGCTTTGAAACTCTCGTCTTTAAACGTTGGCGACGTGAAATCTATCGCCCGCGCGCTACTGATAAAAGCAAAGCAACCAATAAATAATAAAATGATAAAAGATAACTTTAATTTCATATCAAATAAGATTATGTCTTAATGTAGGTAATCAATAGTATAACACATAATTTCATTTTGATTTATCCACAGAAGTCAAGTATAATTATCATATTCAAACACACGGGAAAAAATATGTCATTAACTCAACAAATCGCTAAAAACACCACTATCCAACTGGTGGGAAAAACTATTTCTACCATATTGGGCCTAGCCGCGGTAGCTATTTTAACTCGCAGCCTAGGAGTGGAAAAATTTGGCTGGTACATTACTGTTACCAGTTTTTTGCAATTTTTCGGGCTGTTAAGTGATTTCGGTTTTTCGGTGATAACAGCTAACATGCTTACCGAACCGCAATTTGATAAAAGCAAACTATTTAATACTTTATTTACTTGGCGTTTTATTACCGCTGGCCTAACGCAAATAGCCGCTTTAATTACTATTTTATTTTTCCCTTACCCAACACCAATAAAAATAGCCGCTTTTATAATTTTTATTTCTTTTTTTACTGTTAGCTTAAATCAAATATACTTAGGGTACTACCAAACTCAATTAAAAATAATAATTCAAACTACTGGAGAAATAATTGGGCGTGTAGTTTTAGTAGCCGGTTTGGCTCTGATAGCCTTAAATAAAGCTGATTTTTTACCAATGATAATTATTATCACTCTGGCTTCTGTATCTTATACTTTTTATCTTTGGCTAAAAGGGCCGAAAATAAGATTTACTGCGGATAAAGAAATAAGTAAAATAATGTTCAAAAAAATGTGGCCACTGGCAGTAACTATTATGTTCAATGCCATCTATTTACAAGGCGACCGATTGTTATTACCAATTTTTACCTCACAAACAAACGTTGGTTTATATGGAGCGGCTTATCGCGTTTTAGATATGGTGACATTAAACGCCTTTTTAATAATTGGTATTATGTTGCCTTTGGTAACTTATGCCTGGTCTAGAAATTTGGTAGATGAATTTAAAAAACACTATCAAATGAGCTTTGATTTAATGATGCTGGTAGTACTGCCGATGATTGCTGGTATAATAGCTTTAGCCAATCCAATTATGAAATTAATTGCTGGCAAAGAATTTGCCAGTGCCGGCGGTATTTTACAAATTTTAAGCATCGCTATTTTTGGCATTTGCTTTGGCATGACTTTTGGCAATTTAGCTACAGCTATCAATCACCAACGCCAGGCAATGTGGGTAACTATTTCTGACGCTATTATTTCTTTGGTTCTTTATCTGATATTTATTCCTCGTTACGGCATCTGGGGCGCGGCTGGTGTCACTATATTTTCCGAATTTTATGCTGGAATTGGACTACTAATAGTTTGTTCATACTACGCTAATTACTGGCCAAAACTACAAACATTTTTAAAAATATTTTTTGCCACCATTCTAATGGCATTAACAGTAAATTGGCTACAACCACTAAATATCGTTCTTTCTGTCTTGATCGGAGCAACTATTTACACCTGCTTGATACTAATTTTCAGAACGATTTCTCGACAGACTATCAACGAAATATTTAACAGATAATGTTTGCTGGAAAACAAGAACCTTGATATAATATAACAAAGATTGAAAAATACTAAATTTTAGAGTTTAGAATTTAAAATTTAAAATTTTAAAAATATGGACTTTTCCAAAATGCGCTCAATTTTATTCTTTGGACTACTCACTATAATCACGATAACTTTTCTCTACATTGTCCGGCCATTTATCTTGCCAATTTTTTGGGCGGCAGTTATTGCTAGTATTTTTTACCCTTTTTATTTAAAATTAAAAAAATATTTAAAACTAGAAAATATCAGCGTTGTTATAACTTTAATTATTATCTTCATTATTATTATTATACCGCTAGTAGTCTTGGGCAGTTTGCTCATTAAAGAATCTATTGATTTATACTCTGCGGTAGACAATAGCCGCAGCCAAATTAATAGTAATGTTCAACAAACAATTGGCTGGCTAAAACATAATAGTTACACCAGCCGATTAAATTTTGATGACAAATTTTGGGTGGAAAAATTCGCCGATAGTACCAAACTGCTCACTTCTTATATTTTCGCCAGTATTAAAAATCTAACTCAAAACTCGGTTATATTTCTGGTAATGTTCTTTATTACTTTTTATACTTTATTCTACTTTTTACGCGATGGCGCCGAGATGCTTAAAAAATTAATGTACTTAAGCCCATTAGGCGATAAAAGCGAAGAAATGCTGTACAAAAAATTTACTTCTACCGCTAGAGCGACCATTAAAGGCTCATTAATTATCGGCGTTATTCAAGGTGGAATTGGCGGACTACTTTTTTGGATTACTGGCGTGCAAGGCGCTTTAATTTGGGCGGTAGTAATGACAGTTTTATCTTTAATACCGGGGCTAGGATCTTATTTTGTTTGGCTACCAGCCGCCATAATCATGCTGGTACTAGGTAATATTTGGCAAGGAATAGTTATCATCATTGTTGGCGCGGTAGTAATTGGCACGATTGATAATATTTTACGTCCAATTTTGGTTGGCAAAGACACTCAAATGCATCCGCTATTAATTTTATTCTCCACTTTGGGCGGTATCGTACTATTCGGCATTTCCGGTTTTATCATCGGTCCAATTATTACTTCTTTACTTCTAGCTCTATGGGAAATGTACGCGCATCATTATAGAAGAGAATTGGGGAATAATTAGCATAATTCGAAGTTACTAATTATACGAATCTACAAATATAAAAAACAGCTTTGAACGATCAAAGCTGTTTTTAAATTCAATTAAATTTACAATGTTTCAAACGATCGCCTACGACCATAAATAGCAACTAATATAACCATAACTACAGCTCCTGCTATTAGCCATTTATAAAATGGCACGTATAATTCAATAATTTCCCAGTAACTTATCCAATTTATAGCTATTGTTCCCTGAACAGTTTCTACGTTATTGATTAAATTTATATCTTGCGTTTTAAGATTTACCATTGTGTCTTGTTGGCTTTTGATATTTTTGTCAATTACGAAAATTTTACTGCCATAATCTTTTTTTATGTCCTCAATAACCTTTTTATATCTGCTTATTTCCGAATTGGCATAACTAATATTATTTTTTAAAATTGATATTTTAAGTGTATTTGTAGCGTTTTTCAATTTCTGCCTATCGCTCAAAATCTCCTGGCCATAGCCATTAATTTCGCTTTGATACAAACTAACCAATTTATTATGTTTGTCAGTCAAATCATTTTTCTCTTTTTGGTAATCTACCAAAGTGGAACTGGCTGTTTTGGTTTCATCTTCAATATATACCTTCTGCGGCAATAAATTTTGCGAACTAATGCTCTGCTCAAAAAATCTCTCACCAACCAAACTTTTCAGTTCGGCTTTAAATAACTCGAACGACTTTTTAGGAATTACGAAGCCAACGTAGCCATATTTAGAATTAACAGAAACGCTATCTACTCGCCCGCCATAACCACGCACAACAGTTTGGATTCTACCAGCAATTGTTTCTACCGTTCTTGTCTTTAAAGTAGCATAATAATCTAATTTTAAATATTCACGAGTGTCTGTTGATGGTATTGATTGGTCTGGTGGAACGATGTAATTGGCGAACTCTGAAACAGCTGTTACAGCCTTTTCTAGCCGACTTGATTCACTGCCAGTATTGGCAAGACCAACTGCCGAACCATAAGAAATACCAAGACCTGGAACCGAATCTTCAATCTGAAGATTTTTGGCAACATAATTTTTATCTAAAACCGAAATTGGCTCTTGAGTGTAATTTACTATTAAAAGAACAAGCAGAGCACAGGCCCCCAAAGCAAAACCAAATTTAAATAAACGAACAGGCCTTTTGGATTTAATATTATCTTTTGTCTCTAATGAATTTAAAACTCGTATCTTTAAATTCCCATGCTCATCTAAAGCTTGTTCTTGGTCTCGCCCCCATTTAGTAAATAATTGTAAAATTTGTTTTTTGTTTTGCATATATATATTTATAAATATGTAGGGGCAGGACATGTCCTGCCCCTACTGCGTTTATACAAATTTTAATCACCCGACAATAACCCGCGCTTTCTTCAAAACCCGGTGCAAGCGTACTCGCGCCAAAATCACTGATATTTCCAAAATCTTGGCAATTTCCTTAAAATCCAACTGACCTATAAAACGTAGGCGTATAATTTCTTGCTCATCTAATGTTAATTTTTTAAAGATATCTTCTACCATTAATTTATCTGCTATTTTGTTTTCTGTTCTAACAGACAAATTTGCTTCTAAACCTTCTAAACTTGTGGGCTGGCTTGTTTTATTTTGCCGCCAGAACTGCTTACACTCATTTCTACTAACAGCAAACAACCAAGCACTAAAACGAACTCCTCTGTCTTTAAACTTATCCATTTTATCAATCGCTTTTAACCAAGTACTTTGCAAAATATCATCCGCCCTTTCTTTATCTTTTAAAACATTCACAAGATACCCGTATAATTTAGGGTTGATGTTATCCCATAATTTGGACAATGCTTCTTTATCGCCATTTTTAACGCGTTTAACAAGCGCTAATTCCTCGTTGGTTGTCATAATATATTGTTGTTTGAGTCAGCTGATCTGTAATGATAATACTGCAAGAGGGAAAATGTTACAAAATTATTTTTTATTTAAAATATCATTATGAAATTTGGCAATGTCCTTTGAATTAATTTCAATTGCCGGCAAGTTAATATTATCGCTTAATAATATAACCAAACTATCATTTATAATAAACCCGTCGGCCTTTTTACTGCCAAAACCAACAACCTTTAAACCTTTCCTTTTAGCCTTTTTAATATTTTTATCTGCTTCTGCTTTATCTAGTGAACGTACCTGCCAAATATCTTTGATTGGTTGGCAACATAAATTTTCTAACAACCTATCCACTGTAAACTGACGTTCACTAATAATTTGCCTAAATTTATCCGGGTCTTCTGTCTGATAAAAATACCTATTGCCAATTTTTGAATAATTAACTAATCCTTTTTCTACCAAACCACGGATATACTCTTGGCAAGAAGTACGTTTAATATTTGCCTGTTTGGCAATATCAGAAACTTTTGCTCCGCCAGTTTTAAGCAGTATTTTAAAAACAACAATTTCTTGCTGGGTTAAATTAAATTGTTTTAATAAAGATTCCATACTTTTTGGTAATAATCATGTAATAAAGCATTTTTAAAACCAAAAACCCGTGTATCGCCAGTAAATTTAATAAAAGCCACCTTATCGCTCCAGAGTAATAAATTAACTGTGCCTTTATACATCTTAAATTTTGGCGACATATTTAGTTGCCTGGATCTTTTTATAAAAAACTGCCAGTATAATCCCAAATTATCTATAAATTTATTTTCATCACCAATAATATATATGGCGGCTTTCTCACGTAATGATTTCTCTAATAAAGTTTTAACATCAGATAAATTATTATACACGCGTAATCTTAGTTTCTGTTGCCTACTATCGTATAATTTCTGAATAGTTGGTAAGTACTTATCAGCTAATTTTTTTTGTTGTCGCACGTAACTTTTTAAATGCTCCAAAGGCAACGCCCTATAATCTTTAACCCCGCGGAATTTGGTTATTGCCACTAATTTCTTTTGTTTTAATAATTCTAATACCAAATAAGCGGTTGGACGTTTAATGCCAGCGGCCTGAGCTACCGTTAGAGCGGTGCCCTTTTTTGTTGCTAAAAGAGCGGCATAAACAGACGCTTCTTTGTCTGGCAATCCTATTGTTTGTAAACTATTTAAAACATCAATTTCCATAATTTGACGTTATTTATAACATCATTTTTTAATTTTGATATTTTAATATACAATGCCATGTTTGTCAAGAAACTGTAATGGGTCAAGACATCTGACACACTTTATTTAAAAATAAATTAAGTGTTTG
>CAYZYP010000022.1:0-11199 GCA_964482695.1 uncultured Gammaproteobacteria bacterium
TCCCAGTGAGGGGGATCACGCTCTCACGTCCCCTACCCGTCATAGCCTTGGTGAGCAATTACCTCACCAACTAGCTGATAGGTCATAGGCCCCTCTCAGAGCCAAAAGAGGTTTAAACGCGAATGACTTTCGTCCCCGCGTTACTATCGGGTTTTAATCCGCCTTTCGGCGAGCTATTCCCGTCTCGGAGGTAGGTTACCAATGTGTTACTCTCCCGTCTGCCGCTGAACCAGCACGTAGCACCGAGGTTTTCAATTTTTGAAACTCTCGGTGCTACACACTGGCTGCGCTCGACTTGCATGCCTTAGACACGCCGCCAACGTTCATCCTGAGCTAGGATCAAACTCTTAAGTAAGAATTTGATTTGAATTACTTTGTTCCTTCTTATGGAGTGAACAAAGTTAAAAAACTTTTTAATGTAAAATATCCTTGCGGATATTTTTCCGGAATAAACAGATTTATGGTTTTTGTCACGTTTATATTGTCAATGAACCACTAATACCATTCACGAATTATCACTAATCACTAATTGTGGTTGGTGTTAATTCATGTAAGAAATTCGTGGTGCGGGTTTATGATTTAAAAAAGAGCTACCCAAATCCTTAGGTTTCTCTTTTTTCTCTCTAGTATCCTAAATTTTTCAAGGACTTAGAAAAACAATTAATTGTTAGATTTTTACTGTATTTTTACGCAAAGCCAATTATACTAATTCCATCTATTTCTGTCAAGGGCTAAACTATACACAGGCTGTTAACAACTAAAAATCTTAAACTCTACGAACTTAAAATTTAAGTTTTGGATTTTGATTTTCGCCATTCATTTATTTTTTTATGATCTCCGGATAATAACACCTTTGGCACTTTTAAACCCATAAAATTATCCGGGCGAGTGTATTGAGGATACTCGTGTGAAATTTCTAATGTCAAATTTCTAATGTCAAATTTTGACTTTTCATTTTTTTTTGTCATTTGACATTTGTCATTATTAAATGTTTCTTCTTTCAACGACTCCTCATTTCCTAGCACGCCGGGAATTAATCTAGATACACTTTCAATAATTGTCAGCGCTGGTAATTCGCCACCAGCCAAAACATAATCGCCTACCGAAATACGCTCGTCGCATAATTTATAAACACGGGCGTCAAAACCTTCATAACGCCCACAGACTAAAACAAGCCTATCAAGTTTGGAAAATTTATTAGCCATTTTTTGATCAAATTTTTTCCCAGCCGGGTCAAGGATAATTATTTTTGTTTTGGCTGGACGTTGTAATATCCGCCCGCGTGATTGCAGGGACAGGTCGCGACCTGTCCCTGCAATATTTTTTAAACAATCGTAAATCGGCTGAATTTGCAGTATCATTCCAGGACCGCCGCCATACGGGTGATCGTCAACATGTTGATGTCTATTTTTAGAAAAATTACGAAAATTATAAGAGTCAACCTTAATAAGCCCAGCTTTAATAGCTCTGCCAAGGATAGACTGTGAACAATAATGTTCAATAATTTCTGGAAAAAGTGTTAAAACATCAAAACGCATATTATGTAAAACTACCCCGAATAAATCGGGGTAGTTTTTAAACTTTTTAATTATATTTTACTTAATACTATCAATATCCAAGTTATCAACAGCGCTAGTATCTATTGAACCCATACTAGAGCCCATGCCAGAATCCATGCCAGAACCCATGTTGCTACGTCTTCCGCCAGCTGGCTCATTAATTTTTAAATTAACGCGAGCATTGTTCTTGGCACCAACGATGCGTAATAAGGTGCGAATAGAACGAGCAGTTTGACCTTGACGACCGATTATTGAACCCATATCTTCTGGATTTACATCCAAGGTGATAAGGACACCTCTTTCATCAATCGTTCTCTCGGCTTTGACATCATCTGGATGATTGACAATAGCCTTTACGATATACAATAGAAAATCTTTGTCTTCCATACTTTGTACTTATATTAATTTAGTAATGCAGACTGTTCGACTTCAGGTCTGCTAATTAATAATAAAACTATTTTTGAAAAAAGTCAACGCTTATGCCGCTGGTACCGCTTTAGCGGCCTCTGATGCTTTAACTGTTTCAACGGCTTTTTTAGCTTCATTCTTTTTACTAATTTTTTCTGCCCTCTTTTTGGTAATGGTTACTGTTTTTTTCTTTTTGCCTTCTATCAATCCCTGAGCGACAAAAATATTATAAACTGTGCCCGAAGTTTGCGTTCCTTTTCCTAACCAATATTTAATTCTTTCCGATTTTAATACCAAACCATTTTTATTATCGTGAGGGTTATAGCTGCCTAAAACTTCTAAATACCTGCCCTGGGTATCGCGGCCTTTTTCAGAAATAACAAAACGATAAGTTGCTAACTTTTTTTTGCCAACGCGTTGTAAACGGATTGTTAACATAAAATATAAAAAATATAAAAGTAGTTAAAATTATACCCCATGCCTTAATTTTTGTCAACGCTCGTCGCTGTTTTCCGTGCTCATTGCTTCGGCTTGTGCTAATTTTACGCTTAATAATTGAGAAATGCCGTCTGGCCCCATAGTAACGCCATACAAAGCATCGGCCGAATGCATTGTTACTCGATTGTGAGTAATAATAACAAATTGAGAGCGAGAAGATAGTTCGGAAATAATTTTAGCGAAGCGCATTGTGTTTACTTCGTCCAAAGCGGCTTCTACCTCGTCTAAAACCACAAATGGCGCTGGATTATAACTTAATACCGCGCAAATTAAAGCTATCGACACCAAAGTACGCTCGCCGCCAGACAAACTGTTTAAATATTTAATTTTTTTACCGGGCGGACTAACAATTATATCAATACCAGTTACTATTTTTTTTCTTTTGCTCTCTATTTTTTGAGGATTATCTATTTCACTGTCAATAAACTTTGTCGCACCAGCGCTATTAATTAAATTTAAATCCCGGCTAATAGCTTCTTCGGCTGTTTCTTCTTCGCCGTAAATTTCTTTCATTTCCGCGCTACCGCCGCCAAAAAGAATTTTTACATAACGACTAAATTCTTGTTTTATCTTTTTAAAAGCCACCTCGCTTTTCTTTTTCATAACCTCGTCTAGTTCTGTTATCATTTTTTCCAAATCAATTATTGCCTTCTGCAAATCGTTAATCTGGCCGGACAAAAAGACATATTTTTCTCTAGTTTGTTCATATTCAGAAATTACCTCGTCGTCTATGCCGCCTATCAAGCTAAGCTGGTATTTAATTTTCTGGATATTTGAAAATAATTCGCTAACTTGGTCTTTCTGTACGGTAGGAATATCGCGAGCAATAATCGAGTCTATTGTAACGCTCATTTCTAATTTTACTTCCTCGACAATACTTTCTTGCTTTGTCTCCAAACGAGCTATCTCTATCCGCAAGTCATTGCGAGCAGTCATGATGTCGTTAAGTTCGTTTTGTTGTTTTTGCATTTTATCTTGTAAAGAAAAAACGTGCTGTTTTTTTCTTTCTTCATCGCTATTAAAAGCTTCTATTTCTTCTGCTAATTTGTTAATCTCGGTATCTTTTTCTTTTATTTTAATTGCCAAAGAATCTTTGTCTTTTTGTAATTGAACAAGAAAATCACCCTGATCTTCTGGTTTAATCTGCGACAATTTTAACTCTTGTTCCAAAGCGGCTGTTTCTCGCAACAAACTATTTTGCTCGCCTACTAACATCTCGGCCTTGATGCGGGCAGTTTCTTTTTTGCCTTCTTGTTCTAAAATAGCTAAACGATTTTTTTCTAGCTGTTGTTCTAGAGCACTTAATTCATTTTTCTCTGAATTAATTTGTATATTATACCCAGCCAAGCTGTCTTGATCTAATCGCAATTTATGAGAAAAACCTAACATGTTTCTGTTTATAGAGCGATAACCGCCGCGCATCACACCGCTTTTATCCACCAAATCACCGGCCAAGGTTACCATGCGGGCTCTGCCAATACCTATTTTACGAGCGACTACTAAATCATCTACTATTAAAGTCTGTTTAAAAATAAAAGAAAAAACAGACGCTAGTTTTGAACGGTAACTAATTAAATCTACTGCCAAACCATAAGCGCCAGGATGAGAAACTATTTCTGCCGGTAAAACAAATTCTGAAGTGGTTATTTTATTCAAAGGCAAAAAAGTGGCGTAACCTAAACGATTCTGACGCAAAAATTCTATGGCCAAACGAGCAACCTCTTCATCTTCTACTACCACAGCAGACAAATAAGATCCAGCGGCTACTTCCAAAGCTAAACGATACTTTTCTTCTACTTCGCCTAGTTCGGCCAACAACCCGTAAATTTGACCAAATTTTTCTCTATTTTCTAACACTGCCTGTACTGCCAAAAGGCCGCTGTAACGACGAAAATTTTGTTCTGACTGGCCATCTATTATTTGCTTTTCTAATTGGCTAACACGTATTTGGCAGGCTGTTTTGGCCGCTAATAATTTTTCGGTAGTTTCTTTTAATTTTACAAGGTGCTGATTAATTTGCGTTTCTTCTAAATTTAAACTCTTAATCTTTTCGGACAAACTATCATTTTGGTTTTTTAAATCAGCTAATTTTTTTTCTAACCAGCCGATATTTTCTTGGCCAACGCGCCGATATTCTGTTTGTGATTGACCCTGTTTAATGGCCAGCATTCTTTCTAGCTCGTTTTTCTCGCGGACAATCGTTTGAAAATTGTTTTGCAAATTATTAAATACTTGCTGTCTGGTAGAAGCGCGGGCCAAAGAAGCTAACTCTTCTTGCACTTCTTGCAAATTGGCAAAAAGAAAACGGTATTCTTTTTCGACTTGTGTTAACTTGGCTGTCCATTCTTCTAGTTCATTACGATTGGCCAAATACAAAGAAGCGTAATGGGTTTCTTGGCTTTCTCTTAATTTTAATTCCATTTCTTGGCGTTTTTCTAATTTTTTTACTTGCCTAGATAATAATTTTAAACGAGGTTCTATTTCTTGCATCAATCTTTTAGCCTGTTCTATATTTTCTCTAGTACGAGTTAATTTTAATTCAGCCTGATGCTGTTTTATCTTAAACTCTTTAATGCCAGAAGCTTCGTCTAAAAAATCTTTTCTATCCACGGAATTTACTGTTAGTAAGTGATCTATCATACCCTGCCCTACTATACTATACGATGCTTGGGCAAACTGCGCTTTGGCTAATAAAAGATGAATATCAAGTAAACGTACCAAATTGTTATTAATCAAATACTCCCCTTCTCCGGAACGATACAAGCGTCTGGCAATAGTAATCTCGTCAAAATCTGCCAATAATTTACCATCACTGTTATCCAAAGTCATTTTAACTTCGGCCGCGCCTAATTGCCCTTTGGTTTCCGAACCAGCAAATATTATATCTTCGCTTTTTTTACCTCGTAAATTTTTTAAACTTTGTTCACCCATTACCCATCTAATAGCATCAACGATATTAGATTTTCCGGCTCCATTGGGGCCAACTACGGCGGTAATACTAAAATGCTTGTCTTTAAATGACAAAAAATCTAAGACCGTTGTTTTAGAAAAAGACTTAAAACCTTTTATTTCCAAACGCTTTAGATACATAGATTTGTGGTTCATTATAGCATAACTATTGACAGATGTGAACAGAAACATTATACTGGCTAGTTTCCCGAACAACAACAAATATGCACCATACCAGTCGTCAAATTTATTCTCACTTACAAAACGCTAAAAAAATAGTGTTAGTTTGCCATCAAAACCCAGACGGTGACACTTTGGGTTCGGCTAGCGCTTTAACAGACTATTTAACCAAAAACAACAAGCAGGTAACTATTTTTTGTCTTCACGACTCGCCAAATGACCTTGTATATTTACCTCATCTTCATTTACTAACCAATAATCACCAACTCTTTGCCGATCATTCTATTGATACCATTATAACTATAGATTGTGGTGATTTGCGCTATGCTGGCATAGACCGTTTTGTCAAAAATCATCCAGCTACAATAATCAACATAGATCACCATCCGACCAACGAAAAATACGGGCAAATAAATTTGGTTAGCCCCACGGCCTCTTCGGTCGCCGAAATTCTTTATCTTTTTTTTAAACATAATAATATCAACATCTCTCGCAATATGGCCACGGCTCTGCTTACTGGATTATTTACTGACACTGGAAATTTTTCTAATTCGGCAACTTCTATTGTCGCTATAGCCGCTGCCAGCCAATTATTGCGCTCTGGGGCAAATATAAATTTAATTAATAAGTGGACAACTAAAAATCAATCGCTTGATGTTTTAAAATTATGGGGAGTAATTTTAGAAAGGTTAAAGCACAAAGAACAATTAGATTTGGTTTATACTTATCTGACAAAAAAAGATTGCGAAAATTATAATATCAGCGACAAAGCTACCGATGGCATTGCTAATTTTCTAAATAAAATCAGTGGTGTTAAAATAATGCTTTTTATAAAAGAAACCGAGGATAATAAAATAAAAGGCAGTTTACGCACCAACGAAGATGATGTTGATGTGGCAAAAATAGCGAAAAAAATGGGCGGTGGCGGACACAAAAAAGCAGCTGGTTTTACTACCACCGGCACGATAGAAGAAGTAATTGAAAAAATTTTGACGAATAATTAATAAGTGGTATAATTGAAATAGTTTAAAACAATATCTGTAAAATTTAATCAAAAATAATTTTAATATGATTCAATCAAAATATAATCAGTCAACAACATCGCAATACCTCATCCCCACTGTTATAGAAAAAACCAGCTATGGCGAAAGAGCTTACGACATTTATTCACGTCTTTTAAAAGATAGAATAATTTTTTTGGGCACTTCTGTAGATGATAGCATGGCCAACACTGTTATTGCCCAATTACTGTTTTTAGAAAATCAAAATCCAGACAAAGATATTAAATTATATATAAATTCACCCGGCGGGTCTGTTACCGCTGGCATGGCAATATACGACACTATTCAATATATCAAACCTGCTGTTAGCACTATTTGTGTTGGTATGGCCGCTAGTATGGCCGCGGTACTTTTGGCCGCTGGCACCAAAGGTTCACGCTTAGCACTGCCAAACGCGGAAATTATGATCCATCAAGTAATGGGCGGCATGGAAGGCCAGGCTAGCGACATCAAAATTCGCGCCGAACGCATTTTGCGCATCAAAGACAGACTAAATCAAATTTTAGTGAAACATACTAGCAAAGAGTTATCCCAAATAGAAAAAGACACTGACCGTGATTATTTTATGACAGCAGACGAAGCACTGGCTTATGGCATAATTGATAAAGTAATTAGAAAGTAAAAACACTTATTTTAGCCAAAAATAACACTTTTCCACCTCACTGCCCTTGACAAGGCAGTGTTTTTGTGCTATAATAAGCAGTTCGTAAAAAAGTATAAATTTGGGTTAGGATCCGTGCGCATTAAGACACTGATCGATTAAGTTGTTATATTGTATTTCCCATTACTGCATACGGATCCGTGCCCACGACAAGCATGGAGGGGTGTTGAAGGGTAGTACAGGCATTTATGCTCGTCTTCTCCTCTAACACTCCTTCTTGGGTGCGGTTTCAAGGGGGCTGTCACAGCCCCGTAAAAATAACTAGACCCTTTTTTAGAGACATCCTCTAGAGAGGGGTCTTTTTTTAGTTATAAAATTATAAAATATTTTTATTTAACGTTTTACTTTATGAATTTTATAACTGCGTGGTAGTCGCGCTTACCGTTGAACTGACACACGCACTACTGGTTTGATTCTCTTTGCAATAATCTGCCAGGCTAACTCCTATCACGCACATTTGTGGCAAAGGACGGTAATAACTTTCAAACACGCGATCTATTTTTTGGCTAGTAGAAGTAAAGCGAGTATAGATAAAATTAGCCACCGCGCCAACAAAAGAATTCTGGCATTTCTTTTCGCCAACATTTAATGTAATCACTTTTGTTTCTTGCACTACGCCAGCAGGTATCCACTTAGTAACTTCGGGATGAGTATAACTGCCAGAACGACCATCGTTTTTACCCCACAAGATAAAGGTTAGCTGTTGTTTGTTATAATCTATTTCTGTCTGCAAAAGCAAATAATTTCCAGTATCATTGGAAAACTTAAAATCAACATAGGGCTCGTAAACCGTGGCATCGGTGCCTGGGTTACCGTTGACCGGATCAGCGTAATAACCAACCACCAATGAATGATTAACGCGCTCGGTAATTGGCATGCCAGAATTCATTGCCATCCTAAACAAGGTAGTTCCTATTTGACACATACCTCCGCCTACTTCTTTTTTAATTTCATTGCCAACAATAACTTCTTCTGGCAAATAACCATACGCGGTTTCGTACGGGCCAGCGTATTTGTTGGTAGAAAAAACTTCGCCGGGTTTAATCAAAACTCCGTTTAATCTTTTAACTGCGTTAGCAATATTTTTAATACGATTGGTATGGCTGTCTCTAAAAGTAGAAACACCAATTCCCAAAATATTACTTATCCCCAAATTGTTAGCATCAGCCATTTTTATCTTTGGCTCGATAATATTGTAAGAAATGCCAACGGTTTTTGTTAATTGCTTTGTATTATAATTCCGCTCGTTAAAAGCAGCTGACAAATCTTTGTGTGTTTTATCGCTATCTATTTTAATACCGGACTGGCTGGCTTGAAATTGATTGGCTTTGCCATTTTCCATAACAAATTTAGCGTCTTTTACCGCTTGCTCTACATACGACGAGACAGTAGAAGCTAAATATTTTTTAAACTCGTCTTTACTTATAGAAAAAATAAACTGGCCGTCATCGGCTTTTATTACTTCTAGCCAGCTGGCATAAATTTGTGGCGTTAACGTCCAATCCCGCCTAATTTTGGTTTGAGGATCTATAAAATTTAAGCTAATATCGCTATAATTAAAAAAAGAGGATAATTTATCACTAATAGATTGAATATTGATCACGGTTACTGTTGGCAAAAAATCTATTTGCTTAACTTCTATTGCCAACAACAACAAGCGAGATAAATTATTTTTTAAATCGGTTTCCAAGCGCGCCCAATCAAAACTGGTGCCGCTCTGCTCGTTTAACAATTCGTAGCTAAGCGGCGAGATTGTCTTAATTTTAATTCCGGCATTACGCGGCTGATCGGAATATTGTTTTAAATAATCTTGTAAATTTTTGATAAACTCGTCTTCTATCGCCACTTCTAGCGCCAGTTGCTTTTTGGTAATAAAACCATAATAAAAGCTTTCGTAAATTTTTTGCCACCAACTGCCTTGCCGGCCCACCTTTAATGCTTGATTTGCTAACTTACTACTATCTAATTTTACCAACTCCACCGAACTATCGCCGCCAGTTACAACGTTCATTTTAAATTTTTTTGTTTGTCCGCTTTTGTCGGTAAAATTAAAATCAAGCCCTTCTTTGCTTAAACGATTATAAAAAGTTTCAATAAAATTTTTTACTTCGTTTTCTGTCATCCCCCGCAAATGGTACTGGCCAACATAAACGCCAGAAAAAACTTTATTTTTATATATTTGATTATAAGCAAAAATAAAACCAACACCTAAAATTGACAGACTAACTAAAATCGCTAAAATAAAAATTAACGTCCTTAACAAAGGCCGCTTTTTCTTTTCTGGCTGGGGTGATTTTTCTTGTTTGTTGAAGTTAATATCCACGGGCATATTCGTCATCTACTCGCGCCACGCAAATCATTTGCGCGTACTTTTTGATTCATTTTACTCCTCCACCACCAATATTGGAATATCGTTATTGACTTGTTTTTTTGGCAGGTGGATAGTTAAAACACCGTTTTTATATTGTGCTTGTACTAATTCATATTTAATATCAACCGGCAAAACAATCGTCCGCGAAAATTTTCCCCAATAGCACTCTTGGCAAAAAAATTCAGCGTCTTTTGGCAATGGCGAATTTCTAAAACCTCTAATAGTTAATAAATCATTATGTAAATGCAACTCAATTTTATCTGGCGATGTGCCGGCCATCGCTGTTGTTATTATCAATTCATCCGCGGTTTGTGCCACGTCAACAGCTAATTGCCCTTCGGCTTCGTGTTCATATTCTACTTTGGCCAGCGACGATAAAAACGCCATTTCTCTGGCTTCGTCGTTGCCAATATCCAATGGCAAAGTTATTTTTTGTGAAGGGTTAGTGAACATAATTTAATTTATAAAAAAAATTTACAATCACTTTTGACAATTTTTACAATAGCACGTTCCCCTGCCAGCCACTTTCTTCTTCATGATAACACCATTGCATCGTAAACATTTTTGTTTGGCACGACCATAAACTTTTAGTTGGTTGGAATAGTTTCCTTTTTGCCCGCTATTATCCAAAAAATCACGAAAAGTGGTGCCACCATATTTTACTGCTTTTGCCAATATTTGTTTTATAATTAAGTAAATATTTCTCAATTCTTTTGCGTTTAACGTATTGGCTTGGCGATCGGGCAATACTTTGGCCGCGAAACAGACTTCGTCGGCGTAGATATTACCAATGCCGGCAATTAACTCTTGCTTTAATAGCATGGCTTTGATGCTTGTTCTTTTATTATCCGTTATTTTCTTAAAATAATCAAATGTAAAATTTTTACTTAATGGCTCAACGCCGTATTTTAACTTTATTTTATCTTTCTCTTGTTTGTCAACTATTTTTAGCCAGCCAAACTTTCGCAAATCGTTAAAATACAAATTAGTTTTATCTTGGAAACTAATGACCGCCCGTGTGTATTTATTTGGCACTTTTATATCTTCGTCCGCTAATTTATGACCGCCAGCAACAATATTTTCACCATCACTATATATCAATTGGCCGGTCATTTTTAGATGAATCAATAAAAAACTATTTTTATCTCTTAAAGTAATAACTAATAATTTGCCAAAACGCGTAAAGTCTGAAAAAAAATTACCCTTTAAAATTTTAATAAAATTATCTAAACTACCGTGGATAGATTTTTTGTTTATTACAGCTACTTTGCTAATTTTTTTATTTCTAATATTTTTCTCTAGTCCGCGTCGTATTGTTTCTACTTCTGGGAGTTCCGGCATAAATAACCAATAGAAAAATATTTTAATAAAAGCGGGTAGTGGTACTCGCTTTTATTATAGCATAAAATTGTGAATTCGCGGAGAGGGTGGGATTTGAACCCACGGTACGGGTTTAAAACCGTACAACACATTAGCAGTGTGCCGCTTTCGACCACTCAGCCACCTCTCCAT
>CAYZYP010000023.1:0-10323 GCA_964482695.1 uncultured Gammaproteobacteria bacterium
TAAATTTCAACAAGCTAACATAACCAAATTAGGCACAGCTCCAGGCTATGTTGGGTCAGGGACAAGAAGGGAACTCAATAAATAAAAAGTTAAAGCTAAAACACCCGGTAAAACCGGGTGTTTTTAAAGGTAATTTTGGAGACTGGTAATATATTTTTATTTTAACCCTAGTTCTATTTGATATAATTTATTACTGTCTAAAATATATCCTGTATCATTTACTTCATCTATCACCATGCTTGTTGGATTAGAGAATTCGTTAGCTGTTAATTGTTTTTTAAGAGCGCCTTCTTTATCTAAAATTATTAAGCGTTTATTTTTACCGTCTAAAATATAAATATAATTTAATTCAAAATAAGTCCAAAGCGCGTTGGCAGACTCAAGCTTTGGATCTAAACCAGAAATAGCAAAAGTTTTTTCTTGGCCGCTAGTAAATTTTTTGATAACACCGTTTTTATCAAGAGTATATAGATCTCCATCTATAGCCAAAGAAATAGCATTTTTTAAATCAACGCCAGAATTATTTATTAGCCATTCGCTACCAGCGCCAAAACCAGTTTTAATAGTATCATGACGATAAATTTGGTTGTTTGCCGTGTCTATATCGTATAAGCGACGATTATAAACAAACAAAGCGTTAATTTTGGAATTTTGGTTAGGATAACTAATATCAATTTTTTCCCAATTATTACTATCAGATTTATATTGTGCGAGTTTATTGTTTTCATAAATTAAAACCGCGTAGTCATTTTCTTTTGGTACGGCGGTGCTAGCAAAGCCACCAGTAGAAATGCTTGGCGAAACAGTTCCGGCTTTTTTACTTATTAAGTCATATAGCGCAAGATTAGAATCTTGCGAATTAAAGCCAAATATTTTTTTGTTAATAATAAAAATATTTTGTAATTGGTTGGTAGTATTTTGACTCCAGTCGGTTAATAATTGTGCTTTGGCAGTATAAATTTTACGTATTTTTTTTAAAATATCTTCTACTTGTTGATTTGATTTTTGGCAAGTTTCTTGACGCCCCTTAATTTCGCAATTAAGAGACAATAATTTTTGTTTAGCGGTTTGCAAATAGTTTAGAGCGCTTGCATTATCATTATAAATAATAGCACTTTCCGCGGCGTCTTTTTCATTGGCTATTTCTTGAATAGTACTGGTGAATAATTTATTTTCTGCTTGCGTCGTTTGTCTATTCTTTATAACAATTATACTGACAACCAAGACAATTGCTAATAAAATGGATAAAATCACCATTAATTTAACACTTAAAGGCAGTTGTTTAATATTTTGTTTAAAATTAAGCCAAGCATGAGACCAGTCGTTTAAAATATTTCTTCGACGGTTTTTATAGTTGATAATAACGAAAAATACTAAAATAATATTTTTTCCAATGGCGCTTAGTAATGTGATTATAGATATTGTCAGCCATTTAATGGCGTAAGCAAAATATTTTAAAATTAGCCAGCTTATATTAGCAATATTTTTTAATATCGTTTGCCAATCAATAGAATAGGTAGGTTTATTTGGCAGAGAAGGTGTTTGCCGCGCGCGCAGATGAGTAGAGTTTATTTCAGTAATCGGTTGATTTTTATCAGGAATCGTGTCTGGGCGCGAATGATTATTATTTTGTTCTAAAAAATTATTTTTAAATTTGGAAGTGATTTTATTTATTCTTGGAAACAATGAAGGAGAAAGAATGTGAGCTGTTGTTTTTTCTGTGTTAAATAAATTGGTCAAAGATTTCAAAGAGCCGCCTTTTTTAGTCGGGTTGGTTTTATTAGAATTTTGATTGACGCTTTGTTTTTGCAGATGAATAATAACGCCACCGAATGATAAATTGCTTCTTAGTTCTTTGAGCACCCTTTCTAAATGTTCGGCGCTTTGTCTGGGCGGTCTAGAAGAGATAATTTTTTCTAATCTATCTTGACTAAAATAATCAGTAAGATGCGACGTGCCAACAAAGAGGTAATCGTGGTCGCTAATTCTTCCTTGGATTATTTGAGGAAAAAGATGTTGTTTGTCGGTTTCTTCGTTAGTGTTTTTGTTTTCTTCTACCAAATCTATTTTTTTATATTGTTCCAAGCGATTTTTATAAAATAGCAATATTTGAGGTTGCCCGCAAAAGGTAAAAATAATTTCTGTTTGGCGGATAACACCAACAACACAATCTAATTTAATGTTATCTTTAGATAAAGAAAATGTTTGTTGGTTTATTTTATCCAAAACGATTTCCAAGGCTGTTTTGTCTTCTTGGTCGGTTATTTCGTAATAATTATTTTCTATTTCATCGATAAGTTCTTGCAATTTTACAATATATTTATTATCGCTATTAGAAATTTCACAGATAGCAAAAAAGTAGCCTTTTAATTTTTCTTCCGGGGTTGAAGGCTCGGTAACATTGAGTAGAACATGCGATTTTTGTGAGTCAGTTCCTTCTATAAAAAATTCATGTAGTTGTAAAAATGTCTCCATACTTTGACTTTTACGATATGTGATATTATACTATATATTAATATAAGATGTAAAGTAAAAAACAATTTTAAATATGATTGAACAACTTTTTGGTTCAAAGACCAGAGTTAAGCTCTTAGAGCTTTTTTTTCAATATCCTAATCGTGCTTTTTTTGTACGAGAGCTAGCAAGGACAATTAGCGGGCAATTAAACGCCATACGCCGGGAGCTAGCTAACCTAGAAGCAGTTGGCTTGATAAAAGTAGTGCCTTCCGCAGGCGTAGATATTAGCGATCCAATAAAAGCGATTAATTCTAGTCGTTCAAAATACTACAAGTTGCAAAGAGATTGTTTAATTTATTTTGAATTAAAGGCATTACTGCTAAAAGCGCAGGTTTTACGAGAAAGAGAATTAGTAGACAAATTAGCGCAGAAAGCAGGTAAATTAAAATTATTAATTTTATCAGGTGTTTTTACTGGCAGCGAAGAAGCGGCTACAGATGTTTTTTTGGTCGGCAGCGTTAAACCATTGGTTGTCGCCAAATTAATAGTGGAGTTTGAAAAGAAAATGAGCAAACAAATTCGTTATACTATTATGACCGAACGAGAATACAGCGAGCGTAAAGAAATAGGGGATAAATTTTTATATGGTATTTTAGAAAGTAAACACGTGGTGATAGTTGATGAACTATGAAATTATCCGATCATTATCGTTATCGTTTGTATGAAATTTTGCCTGGTTTGTCAATTTGGCTAACTTTGATATTAGTGTTTTCTTTATCTTTTATTAGGCCTTTATGGATGATTTATTTTATTATTATTTTTGATGTTTATTGGCTTTTAAGAGTTATTTACTTTGCTTTTTATACTGTTGTTTCGTGGCGTCGTTTTCGGCGCGCTGTTAAGAGAAAATGGTTTGAACTCTTGTGTCAAGATTTTCCCAATTGGGCAGAAAAGATAAACGTGGTTTTTTTGCCAATGTATAACGAAAATTGGCAAGTAGTAAAATATACTCTAGAGAGTATAGGTCAATCTTCTTATCCAGCCGATAAGATATATATAGTTTTATCTGGAGAAGAAAGAAAGTTAGAACATTGGCAAAAGATGCAAAAACGTGTCAAAGAAAAATTTACAGGTAAATTTGCTGATATTATTTTTTATACTCATCCGCAAGACATGGCCGAAGAAATACAAGGCAAAGGTTCTAACATTCATTATGCCGAACAAGAGTTTAAAAAGTATGCTGACGAGAAAAAATGGCAATATAAAAACATAATTGTTTCTATTTTCGATGTCGATACTATCGTACATTCCGAATATTTTTCTCATTTAACTTATCTATATTGTCGCCACCCGCGCCCGGAAAGAAGTTCTTTTCAACCACTAACCCTGTATAATAATAATATTTGGGAATCACCATCTGTTTTGCGTGTAATGGCTTTTGGTACTACATTTTGGATAATGTTTAGTTTAGCGCGTTTAGATAGCTTGGTAACTTTTTCTTCTCACAGCATGAGTTATCAGGCAATAGTAGATTGTGGTGGCCACGCCAAGGATATTGTTAGCGAAGATTCACGGATTTTCTTTCAATGTTGGCTGAGATACGACGGAGATTACGAGGTAACTCCATTGTACATACCGGTTTCTATGGACACAG
This sequence comes from uncultured Gammaproteobacteria bacterium, assembly GCA_964482695.1. GTDB lineage: Bacteria > Patescibacteriota > Patescibacteriia > Magasanikbacterales > GWA2-37-8 > CAYZYP01. The sequence goes on from CAYZYP010000023.1 coordinate 4,112, forward strand.
TACGCGACGATAATATTTGGCGTAGTTTAAAAAATTTATTTTATCAACAGCGCCGTTGGGCTTGGGGCACAGAACATATTCCTTATTTATTGTGGCAATATCGTTTAAACAAAAAAATAGTTTGGTGGAAAAAAATGACCGTTTTGTTTCATGAATGGGAAGGGAAATGGAGCTGGGCAGTGGTAGCTATTTTAATTACTATTAGCCGTTTACCACTTTTAGTCGCTGGCGGAGAAATCAGGCAAAGTGCTTTATTTTTTAACACCCCGCATGTTTTAGAAGTGTTAATGGCAATAGCAATGTTAGGAATGGCTGTTTCGGCGATTTTAAGCATGTTAATTTTACCTCGTCGGCCAGATAATTATTCACCGCATCGCTATTTATATATGCTTTTGCAGTGGATTTTATTGCCAGTTTCTCTAATTCTTTTTTCTGCCATACCGTGTATATCGGCTGTAACTCATTTGATGTTTGGAAAATATTTAGGGTTTAATGTGTCGGTGAAAAAGAGATAATTAAACTAGATATATTATGTTAAAGAAAATAGCCATAATTTCGATAATCGTTTTATTTTTATTTGGCAGTAGCGCGCTAGCTGTTTATTTTTGGTATCGCTCCGGAGGCTTGCAGAAAAAAATTGCCGAAAAGATTGATCAGCGTTTTGCTAGTTCAACTCTATTATATAGCGCCAGTAGCACCACTGGGCTTGCCCAAGATTTGTTAGGCTTCAATGGAGCAAAAACTTATTTAGTTTTATTTTTGAATAACACCGAGATGCGTCCTGGTGGTGGTTTTATAGGCACTTATGCCATAATACAAATGGACAAGGGAACCCCTAATATTTTAAAAGTAGAAGGCACGGAAGTTTTAGATAATTATTCTTCTAGAACGTTCCAATCTGTGCCGCCTTATCCTTTGCGAGAATATTTAGGCATTAAGCGTTGGGAATTCCGTGATAGTAATTGGTCGCCGGATTTTGCCAGCTCAACTATTAAATCTTTAGAGTTGTATAGCAAGGAAAATGGCTTGTTAGCTGATAAAATTGATATGGTAATTGGTTTTACTCCTACAGTTATAGAAGAATTATTAAAAATAATTGGGCCAATAAAGCTGCATGGCATAGAATTTACCGCGAGTAATTTTACCGAACAATTAGAATATGAAGTAGAATATGATTATAAAAAACGCGGCGTTAAATTTGATGAAAGAAAAAAAATTACCGGAGAATTAGCAGATATTTTATTTAAAAAAGTGGCTAGCAATATTTTTTTAAATTGGTCAAAATATCTTGATTTAACAAATAAAATGATAAAAGAGAAGCAAGTTTTAGCTTACGCAGTTGACGAAGATATTCAAAAGATCATTACTTTTAAAAACTTTGACGGACAAATTAAAGATAAGAAAGGGGACTATATAATGTGGGTAGATGCTAATTTAGGAGCTTTAAAAACAGATGCTTATATTTCTAGACAGATTTTTTACAATATAACGCCAGCCAATGGAAAATTTTTAGCTACTCTAAAAATAAAATTTATTCACAGCGGGTCATATGATTGGCGCTCAACAAAATATTTGGATTACGCCCGGCTTTACGCGCCGTTGGGAAGCAAATTTGTTTCGGTAGAAGGAGCATCTGTAAACGTAAAAATTACCAAAGAACTTTTATCAACTAATCAAGGGATAGAACACAACAAACAATGGTATGGTGCTTTTTTAGCTTTGCCTCCAGAAAGAACAGGTGAAATAACTTGGCAATATTATTTACCTTTGGAAATTGTTGACCAGATTAAAAACGGAACGTATACATTGTTTGTTCAAAAACAATTAGGCGTGATTAATTCTAGTTTGACTCTTAACCTAGATTTTGGTAAAAATATAATATCAGCCATACCAGCCGAAGATAAAAGTAAATATGGCGATACGAAATACGAATATAAAGGCGATTTGAGAGAAGACAAAGAGTTCATAATACAGATAAAACCATAATGTTATGTTTATTAAAAAAATTGGAATTGATTTAGGCACAACTAATGTTTTGGTATATGTGCCAAAAAAAGGCATAATGATAAACGAGCCAAGCGTTGTTGGTATTTCAAAAGCCGATGGAAAGGTTTTGGCTGTTGGTTTGGAAGCCAAAGATATGATTGGTCGCGCTCCGGATACTATTATTGCCGAACGTCCTTTAAAAGATGGCGTTATAGCTAATTATAAAACAACCGAAGCTATGCTTCGTTATTTTATTAACAAAGCTTTGGGCGGAGTGCATTTATTTAGGCCAGAAGTAATGGTTTCTGTCCCAGCAGGCATCACTTCTACTGAAAGAAGAGCGGTGATAGACGCCTCTGTTTCTGCTGGCGCGCGCGCCGCCTATATTATTAAAGAGCCAATTGTAGCCGCTATTGGAGCAGATATTCCTATAGGCGCCGCTTCTGGCCATATGATTATAAATATTGGCGGTGGCACTGCCGAGATAGCAGTAATTTCTTTGGGTGGCATTGTTTCTTGTGGTTCTGTGCGTATCGGCGGCAATAAATTTGATCACTCTATAGTAGAATATATTCGTCATAAATATAGTTTGGCTATTGGTGAACGCATGGCCGAAGAAATGAAAATTCAAATAGGATCGGCAATGTTTATGGATAAACCATTGCCCACCGAAATTAAGGGGCGTGATTTAATAACTGGTCTGCCAAAAATATTAAAAGTAAGTTCTGATGATATTACCGAAGCTTTGCAAAATGATTTAGATAATTTAATAGACGCTATTAAAAATGTTTTGCATAAAACACCGCCGGAATTGTCGGCTGATGTGATAGATAAAGGTATAATATTATCTGGCGGTTCGGCTTTACTGCGCAATATGGATGAATTAGTTGCGCAGGCTACCGGAGTTGCTACTTATGTGGCCGAAGAGCCACTATTGTGCGTAATAAAGGGCGTGGGGATTGCTTTGGATAATTTGGAAAATTATAAACGAAGTATTTTAGCGACAAGATAGCGAATTTTGGGAAAAAAGTTTGTACCTGTCGCTGACGAATTATAGATAGGTAAACCTTTATATATGCTACTTGGCATCGAAGCTTCTCACGCTAATAAAGAACATCGCACTGGCGTGGAAGAATATTGTTATCAGATTATTCAGGAATTGAAAAAAATAGTACCCTCGGATGTGAGGGTAATTTTGTATTCTAACGAGCCGTTGCGTGGTGAATTGGGTGATTTGCCAGCTAATTGGAGTGTCAAGATTTTGCGTTGGCCTGTAAAAAAATTATGGAGTCAAATTAGGTTATCATGGGAATTTTTATTTCATTCGCCGGATATTTTTTTCGCTCCCGGGCAGTTAGTACCGATTATTTGTCCTAAAAAAACAGTGGTGATGATTCACGACAGCGCGTTTAAAGCTCACCCACGAGCTTATCGTTTTTTGGGCAGACAATATTTGAAATGGATGAATCGTTTAATTGTTCGTAAAGCAAAAATAATTTTAACTTCAACAGAATTTAATAAGAAAGAATTGGTGAAATATTATGGGGGTGACGTTGGTAAGAAAGTGGCGGTTATACCATTGGCGTATGATAATAAAAGGTATAAGATAAACAGCGTCTGTCATTCTGAGCGAAGTTCCGCCACGGCGGGACGAAGTGAAGCATCCCTTTTACATCAGCCGTATATTATTTCTATTGGTCGGTTGGAAGAAAAAAAGAATACAAAAAACATAGTCAAAGCGTTCAATTTACTAAAAGATAAAATAAAACAGGATTTACAGTTGGTTTTGGTTGGTATTCCTGGCGCTGGTTATGAAGTGGTCAAAAAAGAAATAAACAACTCTCCATATAAAAAAGATATTATAATTCCTGGTTGGGTAGGGACAGATGAATTGCCATTTTTATTGCAGTCAGCCGTTGTCTTTGTGTTTCCGTCGCTTTATGAAGGCTTTGGTTTATCGGTTTTAGAAGCCATGGCTTGTGGTTGTCCGGTGATTTTGGCCAAAGGCAATGCTCTGGAAGAAGTAGCCAAGGAGGCTGGTGTTTATATTAATCCACTAAACTCGGAGGAAATTGCCACGGCAATTGAAAAATTTATTTCTGACGCAAATTTTCGGCAACAAAAAATGGCCGCTGGTTTAGAGCGCGTACGGCTATTTTCGTGGAAAGAGACTGCTAAAAAGACGTGTTTATTATTAGAGAAGTTTCTCCACCCATCCCTCCCTCCACCCCCCCACCCTTGACGAACGCCAATTTTTTTGCTTTAATAACACGTTGTTCTTTTGCTCCATTTTGGCGTTTAGCAGAAAGACTTTTTTCTTTTAAACGCCGCAATGGAGCGGACAAAAAAAGGAGGTGGCCAATGGCCGCTCACAAGGAAATCAAAATTAAATTCGAGGTGGAAGACCGCCGTTTTGAGGCGGTCGGGTTTCTCAACGAGGAAGAGATGTCGACCGACGGCGACGAGCGCACCGGGGAGGCCATCGGCGAGGAGGACGAGGCGTTCCTCTCGGAGCGCCGGGGCAAGATCCCGGTCAAGCTCCAGAGGTATTACCTCGTTACCGGCCGTCGCCATCCCGACTACCCGCGCGACGTCTCGTTCTTCTATTTCTACGGCGACGGGTGGTGCCAGGACTGGTACTGGCTCGGCGACCGGCGGGACGGCTACTGCCTCGTGGTGCGTCGCTGAACGTCATTTCATCTATCCAAGCCCCTTCTTTTGTGAAGGGGTTTGCGTTTGCGAAAAAATACTTTTTTGCTAGCCACCAATCATTTTTCCAATACTGTTTAGTGGTTCTGTTAGCAGAGCATATTTGTTGGTATCAAGCGCTTTGATTTCCCACGCCAGTTGGAGAAAGAATTTGAGTAGATCAAATTTTGCCCCTGCTCGTTCAAGGTAAGGCAATTTTTTCTCCCGTGGCGTAATGCTGGCGAGAAAAATAAATTCTAATGTTTCTACAAAACAGGCGTCAATTTTTGACCCCAGCGTAAAACGGGATTTTTTTGGAAAATGTTGGAAAGAATCCTGCCATAATTTATATGCTTTCATTAGGTGTTGCAAAATTGGCAACCGGGAAGCGGGGGGTAGTTGTAAGCGTTTTATGAAAATTCAAATTAGTCATACGTTTGAAGAAATTATTACGATTGAAAATTTACTTGAAGCTTGGTCAGAGTTTATCAGAGACAAACAAAAGAAGCAAGATGTACAAGATTTTCAACTCCGCCTAATGGATAATTTGCATAATTTACGCGATGATTTAAAGAGCCAACAATATCAGCATGGCGGATATTATTCGTTCGGTATTTCTGATCCAAAGCCGAGGAGTATCCACAAAGCGACCGTGCGCGATCGTCTCCTGCATCACGCCATATATCGGAAATTGTATCCATTTTTTGACAAAACATTTATTGCCGATTCTTTCTCGTGTCGGATAAACAAAGGCACGCATAAGGCGCTTAATCGTTTTAATCAGTTTTCACGCCAAGTATCACAAAACAATACGCGTACATGTTGGGTGCTCAAGTGTGATATAAGAAAATTTTTTGCGAATATTGACCACCAAGTTTTATATAATATTTTAGTCGCGTACATACCAGATCAAGAAATTTTATGGTTGTTAAAGAATATTATTTCAAGTTTTGAAACACAATCCGGTGTTGGCTTGCCGCTCGGCAATCTCACATCGCAGTTATTTGTGAATATTTATATGAATAAATTTGATCAATTTGTAAAGCACAAACTAAAAGCAAAATATTATATTCGTTACGCCGATGATTTTGTATTTTTTTCAAAAGATAAGCAACGGCTGGAAGGAATTTTATCGTTTATTAAAAATTTTCTTTTTAGCGAACTAAAATTAGAATTACATCCTGATAAATTATTTATTAAAACACTTGCTTCCGGTGTAGATTTTTTTGGTTGGGTTAATTTTCCTACTCATCATGTGCTGCGTACAACTACTCGGCGGAGAATGATAAAAAATTTTATTTATCACTCGTCGAAAGAAAGTTTAAATTCCTACCTCGGCCTCCTTCGCCACGGCGATACGTATTATTGGCAACAATATATTCTACGGCAATTCGCAGAAAGCCAAGGCGAATTGTACGCGTGAAAATAAAAAAACCGCCGAAACTTAATTCAAACGGGAGTACAAAAATATGAAGTTAGGGAACGAGTGTGTCAATACTTTTGTGTAAATGACTGTGCATAAGGCACGGTTTTTTGTT
>CAYZYP010000024.1:0-10042 GCA_964482695.1 uncultured Gammaproteobacteria bacterium
ACAAAAAACCGTGCCTTATGCACAGTCATTTACACAAAAGTATTGACACACTCCTATGTGGTTGTTCAAGCTTCTGTTTGGTTTAATAATTTAATCACATTATCTTCCCTTGGTCAATTGAGAGATTATATTATGAAAAGAGAAAAATAAAAACACTAAAATTATCAGTGCTTTTTAATAGGTTCTAACTTAGTTCCATTGGCTCCGGGGGTGGGATTCGAACCCACGACCAATTGATTAACAGTCAACTGCGCTACCGCTGCGCTACCCCGGAAGAAATTGTAAAAATAGTATAAACAAAATTTAAACGCAAGTCAATACACGCCACTTTGCTATCTGCAAAAAAAATGCTACAATATAATCGCTAAGTAATTAAATTAATATTTTAATATGCACACAGGTGAAGTTGAATCGGATCCACATTTAGAATTATTATTAGACACTTTAGCGCAGATAAGAGATGTGATAGAGCAGGAGAAAGATACTTTTCCTCTTTTTTTATCACGGACAGAACCTGGCGAAGAAAATGAAGATGTAGGCAAAAATGGGGGTGATATAACATCAGCTATTGATTTGTTAAAAATCAATGGTTGTTCGTATGAAATATTGGGCACAGCTAATTTGTCCCAACTAAAAGGTATATTAAGAGAGGTAATCAAAGAAATGGGCGAGGAAATAAGATTTGCCGAATTGCTTGCTAGAGAAGAAAAAGAGACTGGTATCAATAAGATGAAAAAGATGAAGACAAATCTAGAACGAGCTACTCGGAGTTTGTTTAAATAATATTGATTAAATTTTGTTTTGCGTCAACTTCTATCATATTGCCATCTTTTAAAACACTCAAAGCATGGCTTACTCCTACAATACATGGCTTTTTCAATTCGCGAGCAACTATAGCCGCGTGGCTTAAAACCCCACCGCGGCCGGTAACAATCGCGCCGGCTTTGCGCATCAGTGGTAAATAGCGCACGTCAGTGACATCACAAACTAAAATATCACCATCATCAAACTTTACTTCGCCCAAGTTTTCTTCGTTAGCGATAACTACTTTACCAATTGCTTTCCCCGGGCTAACCACCATTCCTTTTAGTTCATCATTAGTCGCCTTATTTTTACTAATCATTATTTTCGGAATATATTTAGGCATTATTCTGTTATAATCAATAAAAAATATCGTGCCATCTGGCAAAGTTGTCGCTTCAAAGTAGCCAGACACATAATTATTAAAACATGCCACGTTCATTTTATTTTTTAAGATTTTTTGTTTATTTATTTCAGGCACGTAAACAAGCGCGATAATTTTTTTCATCATTTTTTGCGCTTCTGTATTTTCTTCTGCCCAAAGCCAATTACTAAAATTATAATTAAATTGATAAATAGGGTTTAATGTTTCACCTTGGGTGAGTTGCGAAGCTGATCCACGAATAATTTCACCAAATATGCCATCTTTTGTAACAATAAAAGTAGTTGACCATTCTTTTATTTCATGATGGCGATAAATCTCGGCAAGATAATCACCGTAGTTTATTTGTTGTCGCAAAAACCATTTTTCATAACAATTACGTAAAATTTGTCTACGGTCGCGCAATTTTGGCAAGCCAGGTTTAGTGGGCACTAATCTAATAGCGCTTGGCAAGTCAGCCCACTTATCAAATACCTTTTTAAAAGCAGGGGATTGTTGCGCCAGTTCAATCGCCGGCAAGACCTCTGGTCGATCATAAGGAAAGCCAAAAGTTTCGTAAAGAGTTATAAACCGTTCGGTACGGCTGTTATCTTCTTCGCGAATTGCTTTTGAATCAGCTTCATTACCAATAGCGTGGAACCACTCGGTAAGTGAAGGTTGGTGAATAGTTGTTAAAGATTTTGGCATAAAGATAATTTTTTAAACAATGTATAGTATTTTAACATAAAAAGTTGTATTTTTACAGATTAAAAAAACGTCCCGATTAAAATCGGGACGTTTTTTGACCTATATTTTACAATTAGGCCTGAGTTGGAGCATCTCCGGCTGGAGTAGCTGGAGTTTCTGTTGGAGCAGAAGTAGGTTCTGCTGGGGTAGGAGTTGGTTGAGAACCATCTCCGTCGAAAGAATTGTGAAGCAACATAGCAACACGTATTAAGAGTAACTGCCGACTACGTGGAGCCAACATTAGCTCCATTATAGCAGATTTTTTATGTTTTGTCAATGAAAATAAGAAAAAAATTTAAACCGCTGCTTTTTTATCTTGTCTTTTTAATAAATAGGTTAGAATTGGAGGAGTTAGTAGAGTGCTTAATATTACCATAATAACTATAGCCGAGAAAATTTGGTCGGAAACAACATTTAACGATTTGCCTATCATGGCAAAAATTAAACCAACTTCACCGCGTGGTATCATACCAAAGCCAACAATTGTTTTGTTGACTTTGCCAGCAGCTAAACCAGAAACTATTTTACCAACAAAAGCAACCACGGTAATGCCCAAAGCCATTAGCAAAATAGGGATGTTAAACAGAGTATCTAATTTTACGCTCATACCAGTCATAACAAAGAAAATTGGCACCAAAAACATGGCTATTGGCTCTATTAAATCTTCTATATGTCTGCGGGCGTGAGGTTCTATTACTTTTAAAATTCTCTCTTTGATAGCGACATCTTCGTTTTCTATGGTTTTCTTAACATCGCGTACTATTTTAGCATCTTTAAAATAATGAAAGTGTACAGGATCCAATATCAAGCCAGCCGCAAAAGCGCCTACTATTGGCGCTAAGCCAATTTTCTGAGATAAAAAAGCAAAAATTAAACCAAAGCTAATAGCCAAACTAAATTTCATACCAACGCCAGCGTGAATTTTAGCGAACGCTTTTCCTAGTATTGGCGCCAATAACTGACCAATAATAATAGAGCCAGCTAGAAACAAAATTGCTTTAGCGGTTATCCAACTGATCATACCAAGACTAATGCTGCCGGCAGTAACTATGGCCGAAACAACAGCTAAAATTATCAAACCCAAGACATCATCTATCACTGCTGCTCCCAAAACTATTTGCGCTTCTTTGGTTTGTAATTTTTTTAAATCTTTAAATACTCTAGCAGTAATGCCCACTGATGTGGCGGTTAAAGTAGCGCCAATAAATAAATAGGCGTTAAAGCTTAACCCGGGCATAAGCCATGGGCCAGCGACATAAGTGCCCAAAATAAATGGCACCACTACGCCAAGACAAGCTACTAAAAAAGCGCGCCAGCCAACTCGCTTCATTTCTTGGATGTTAGATTCTAAGCCAATTTGGAATAATAAAATTACCACGCCTAATTCTGCTAAAAAACTGATAATAGAATCTGTTTTAATTGGCTCGAAAATGTGAATTCCTAAAAGCACTAAGTTGCCCATTAATACGCCAACTACTAACTCACCCAAAACAGAGGGCTGCCCGAATTTTTCTACTAAACCAGATATTTTGGCCGCAATTAGGATAACAGCAATCCACAAAAAGGTAGTGGCAAAATTATGAGCGCCGCCTTCTGCTGGCTCGGAACTAGCTTTAGCTATTTGATAAATAGCTAACCCAATCATTATTGACAAGGTGAATAAAATTTTTTTATTCCTAGAAAGGAATTTAGTAATAGACATATATTATATCAAATATTAAAAATTAAATTTTTAAGATTTTAAAGATATTGTTTATTTGTTTTAATTTTTAAAAAATATTATAGAACGAAAAATAATATAAGTCAAAGGGGGCATTGTTGTTTTTATTATAATTTGTTACAATTTGTATTATGAATTTTAATTGTATTTATGAATCTCCCCAGTATTCTCTTAATCGACAAACCAAAAGGCATTACTTCTTTTGATGTAATTAGAAAACTGCGTAAAAAATTAAACATTAAGAAAATGGGGCATGGGGGGACGCTTGATCCGTTAGCTACGGGGCTGATGATTATTGGAGTTGAAAAAGGAACAAAAGAATTGACCAAGTTAATTAAATTATCCAAAGTTTATCAGGCCGAAGTGTTGTTGGGGGTTAAAACAACAACAGGGGATATGGAAGGCGAAATTATAGAGACGAAAGATTTTACGTCTGTGGAGACGCAAAATCTTGCGTCTCCACAAGATTTTATGTCTGTACTAAACAGTTTGGTTGGCAAGTTGATTTTGCCAGTGCCAGCGTATTCGGCCATAAAAGTAAAAGGAGAGCCATTATACAAAAAAGCGCGACGGGGCGAAGACGTGGAAACGCCAAAGAGAGAAATGGAAATTTTTTGGATAAAATTATTGGAGCATTTTTCACTGGATAATTATTATGTTTTAAAAATAGAATTAAAAGTTTCTAGTGGCACATATATTCGTTCTATTGCCGAAGAAATTGGCCGTCGGCTAGGATATCCGGCAACAATTAAAGAATTGAGAAGAACAGAGATCGGAGATTTTAAAGTAACGGACGCGGAAACAGTTTTGTAAAAGGTATTTTTTTCTGTGTATAACTAGACTCTTGACGTATTTTTAAAGTATGATATATTATCACTCATAAGGTTAGAGTGATAAACGTCTATGGACACTCGTCAAAGCAAACTTCTTAATTTAGTTATAGAAAATTATATAGATACTGCCGAGCCGGTGGGGTCTAGATTTTTGTTATCAAGCGGCAATTTAGATTGCGGCGAAGCGACAGTTAGAAACGAATTACGCGAACTAGAAGAACAGGGTTATTTAACGCATCCACATACTTCGGCAGGACGCATACCAACCGAAAAAGGCTATCGTTATTATGTTGATAATATAAATAAAGATAAGATTAGAATAAACAAAAAAGAAAATGATTTTTTTGGCCTAGCCTTAAAAAAAGGCGTCGATTATCAATCTACTAGAAAAAATTTAGCAAAATCTTTGGCCGAGCTTTCTAACGCTATGGTGATAATGGCCTTTTCACCGGATATGGTGTATTATACTGGCTTGGCAAATCTTTTTAGCCAGCCGGAATTTAGGGAATTAGAATTAGTAGCCAATGTTTCGCAAGTGTTTGATCATTGCGAAGAATGTCTGGAAGGTTTTTTTGATAAAGTAAATAATCAGCCGGAATTTTATATTGGCCTAGAGCAACCTTTTGGCGAAATGTTATCTGTCGTGGCCAGTAAATTTAATAATAATGAAATTAAAAATGGCTTAGTGGTTTTATTGGCTCCCCAAAGAATGGATTATCAACGTAATTATGGACTGATAAAAGGAGTAGTGGAATTATTGTAAAAAATACGCGTGGCGAATAAAAGTAGCTAATTAGTAAAAAATTTAAATTATTATGGTAGAAGAAAATAAAAATGAACAAAGATTTCCAGAACCAACTGTTGGTGTTTTGGTTTATAACGACCAAGGTGAAATTTTGTTAATTAATTCAAATAAGTGGGGCGATGCTTGGCATATTCCGGGCGGGCATATTGAAATGGGAGAAGAGAGTACAGAAACAGCTAAAAGAGAAATTAAAGAAGAAACCGGTTTAGATATTGACAATGTTGAATTTAGTGGTTGGCAAGACGCTATTTATCCAAAAGATTTTTTTAAGAAAAAGCATTTTATATTTTTGGATTTTTTTGCCAAAAAATCTGGTGGCCAAGAAACAAAAAGTAATGAAATGGAAAAATGGGTTTGGATTGATCCAAAAAAAGCTTTGGAAACTTTAAAGATTAATCCTTACACGACAGTAACTATCAAAAGATTTATAGAAAAACAAAATCAGCCGGCTGTTAATTTAAAATGTGAAGAATATTTAAATAATTGGAAACGCGCTTTGGCTGATTATAAAAATTTACAAACAGAAATAGAAAAACGTCGCGGTGAGTGGATAAAAATGAGTGAAATTATGATTTTGGAAGAGTTTTTGCCAGTGTACGAACATTTGAAATTAGCAATCAATAATGAAAAGTCAACAGATAGCAGTTCATGGTTGGAAGGAGTAAAATATGTGATTAAACAATTTGCCGATATTTTAAAAACGCACGGTGTGGAAGAAATAAAAACAGTAGGTGAAAAATTTGATCCCATGTTTCATGAAGCTGTTAGTGAAGAAAGTAACGAAGAATTTAAACCAGGCGTAATAATTAAAGAAATGCAGGGGGGGTATAAAATGGGAGATAAAATTTTGCAAGCAGCTAAAGTGATAGTAAGCAAAAAATAATGATTTAATTTTTCATCTCGACATCACGCGATGTTTAAGATGATTAAGGAAAAAATTTATGTCTCTAATTCGTTGGACCCCAACATGGGAGTCGTTCGGCGACATGGATGACATGTTGAGCCGGTTACCAGCCATGGCTTCACGTAGTGTCCAATCGTTTGTGCCAGCCATGGATGTTTATGAAACAGATAAAGCCGTAATCGTGGAAACACCGCTGGCCGGAGTGAAGCCAGAAGAAGTAGATGTTAGCGTGCAAAAAGGCGTTTTGGTTATTAAAGGAGAAAACAAAAAAGAACATGAAGTTGACGAAAAGAATTATTATCGCAAAGAAGTTCGCTCTGGTTCGTTTTATCGCGAAGTGGCTTTGCCATCGCCTGTTTTAGAAGACAAAGTAACCGCGGAATTTGAAGATGGCATGTTAAAAATTACCTGCCCCAAAGCAACGCCAGTACAGGCAAAAAAAGTAGAAATAAAAGTAATCAAGAAAAATAAGAAATAATTGGTCAATTAGTTTCTTATCCCGATTTTTCGGAGCAAGGTCTAAATAATTAATATTTTCTTTACAATTTATCCACTTGACAAATGGTGGGTGTGTGGTTATACTATAAATAACTAAAACCACCCACCCTGCCTCCGAAAGGAGGCCCGGTGGGGTTTTTATTTTAAGTTGATTTTATGGAAAATAAAAAGAGGGCGGTGGTATTCATTGATGGCAGTAATTTTTATTTTAAGATGAAATCACTTAGTATAAAAAATTTGAGGAAGTATAATTATCGGGCTTTATGTGAAGATTTAGCGGGCGAAAGAAAAATTATTGCAATTGGATATTATGTTGGCGTGGTCAGAGCCGCGTTTAATGATAAAAAAGGACAAAAATTGCGTTTGGCGCAAAGAAATTTATTTAATCATTTGCGTGATCAAAAAATAATTGTTCATAAAGGGTATTTAATGAAAAATGACGGTGTCTATCACGAAAAAGGCGTTGATGTAAAGATAGCGACGGATTTACTGGTTGGTGCTTACGAAAATTTATATGATGACGCGATAATCATTTCATCAGATACCGATTTATTGCCAGCAATGCAGAAAGTTAAAGAATTAAAAAAGAATGTAGAGTATGTTGGTTTTGGTCATCAACCAGCATTAGCTCTTCAAACCGCCACCACTCGTTCAAGATTGTTGTTGATAGAGGAGTTGGAGAAGTTTGTGTGGGAATTTGAAAATAAAAATTAGAGTTTAATATTTGTGTTTATGCCGGATCGATTAATTACAACCTGCGTGACTTGCGGATATCCAACTGAGGCGGGGCACTCAAAGGATTGTGATACAAGAAAAAGTGAATCAGACGAACTTAGAAAAGAAGGATATGAATTATTTGTTGCTTTTTTAAAGAAGCATGGGATTGATGGGTTAAGTCAGGAGGAAAAAATTGAGAGAATCAAAGAAATGGATTTTGATAAAATTATGCAGGTAATCTCCCGGCTAAATGGACGACTTGCTTTTAGAGATAAACACCAAGAATGGGAAGGAAAAGCAGCTAAAGTTGTGGTTGGATCCACAGATGATCCAGATCTTGAGCCACCAGAAAATGCAGAAAGAGGATTAGAACTATTTTTTGGTAATATGAAACAACAATTAAATAGCACTAATCTTAATGAATGGGCTGTAAAAACATATTTTGCGATCATTTATTCTCATGCCTTTGGAAATGGAAACGGAAGAACTGCGAGAAATGTGTTCTATCTTATGCGAAAAGAAGGCGTTCCGCCTCAGGATTTAGTTAGTAGAAGAATACCAGAAGCTGAGGATATTCGGCAAAGGGTAGGGAGAGAGGCCATGAAACGATTATTTATTGAAGCTGGTATTCAGTTATCTCCTGATGCCGGGCAAAATGAAATGGACAAATATATTATCTCTAAAGAAGCCGATAATTTTGGCATACAAGGTGAAATGGCATATTTAAAATTTTTAGCCGCCAGACGTGTTTTGCAAGAATCTGGTATGGATGTGTCAGATACCAAGTTAATAAATATTTCTAATTGGGATGATAAAAAAATAGAAATGTATAAGAGAGTTTATTCTGAATTAAGGAAAAAATGGTTTATGAAAATTTTTAAAGTTTGTGATGATTATAAAGAAACGGTTGGTCAATATATGGATCATATTTAAAAAACTAACAATGTTTAATTATTATTTATTTATAATTCTATATGTCCAAAGTATTAGGTATAGATTTAGGTACAACTAATTCTTGCATGTCTGTCATCGAAGGCGGACAGCCAAAGGTATTAGAAAACAAAGAAGGAGCACGAACCACCCCTTCAATTGTCGCTATTTCCAAGTCAGGCGAACGTTTAGTCGGTCAATTGGCCAAAAGGCAGTCGGTGACTAATCCGCAAAATACGCTTTATTCCATTAAACGTTTAATTGGACGTCGCTGGGATGACGCCGAAGTGCAACGCGATTTGAAATTAATGCCATATAAAATTGTTAAATCCGGCGAGGGGGTAAAAATTGAGATGAGCGGAAAAGAATATTCTCCGCAAGAAATTTCGGCCATGATTTTGCAGAAAATGAAGGCTGACGCCGAAGAACGCTTGGGAGAAAAAATTACCGAAGCTGTGATTACCGTACCGGCATATTTTGATGATAGTCAAAGACAGGCTACCAAAGACGCCGGTGAAATTGCTGGACTTAAAGTTTTGCGCATTATTAACGAACCAACGGCGGCCGCTTTGGCTTATGGTTTTGATAAAAAGACCGAACAAAAAATCGCGGTTTATGACTTGGGCGGAGGTACATTTGATATTTCGGTTCTGGAAATTTCTGCTGATAGTGTGCAAGTCTTGTCCACTAACGGCGACACACACTTGGGTGGCGATGATTTTGATCAGGTCTTAATCCAATGGGTGTTGGACGAATTTAAACGCGATCAGGGAATCGATTTGGGCCGTGACCCTCTGTCTTTACAAAGAATAAAAGAAGCCGTGGAAAAAGCGAAAATTGAATTGTCCACCGCGCAAGAAACAGAAATTAATCAGCCGTTTATTACTTCTGACGCCAATGGTCCTAAACATCTAATGATTAAATTATCACGCGCGAAATTGGAAGAATTGGTTGGAGAACTGGTAGAAAAAACTTTGGGTCCGGTGCGCAAGGCCTTGGAAGATGCGAAATTATCAACAAACGAGATTAACGAAGTCGTGATGGTTGGCGGTATGACGCGCATGCCTTTGGTTTTGCAAACCGTGGAAAAGTTTTTTGGTAAACGGCCAAATATCACCGTAAATCCGGATGAAGTTGTTGCTGTTGGTGCGGCGGTGCAAGGTGGTGTTTTACGCGGAGATGTAAAAGACGTATTGCTTTTGGATGTGACTCCATTGTCAGTTGGAATTGAGACGATGGGAAGCGTAATGACCAAATTAATTGAACGCAATACTACTATTCCAACTTCCAAATCACAAGTGTTTTCCACCGCGGCCGACAATCAGCCAGCGGTAGAAATTCATGTTTTACAAGGCGAACGCCCAATGGCAGGTGATAACAAAACATTAGGCAAATTTATTTTAGATGGTATTCCACCAGCTCCACGCGGTGTACCACAGGTAGAAGTTACTTTTGATATTGACGCTAATGGTATATTAAATGTTAAAGCCAAAGATAAGGCCACCAACAAAGAACAGTCCATTCGTATCGAAGCGTCTTCCGGGCTTAGCAAAGATGAGATTGAAAAAATGAAAAAAGATGCCGAGATTCATGCGACCGAAGACAAGAAAAAACAAGAAATCATAGAAGCGCGCAATATTGCCGACACCATGATTTACACAACCGAAAAAATGATGAAAGAAGTTGACGAGAAAAAGATAGCTGTTACTGATGAGGAAAAAAAGAA
>CAYZYP010000025.1:0-8832 GCA_964482695.1 uncultured Gammaproteobacteria bacterium
AAGTGAATAAAAGTTATTCTATTATCCCATTTACACAAAATATTATACAGACTCGTCTTCCACCTCGAATTTAATTTTGATTTCCTTGTGAGCGGCCATTGGCCACCTCCTTTTTTTGTCCGCTCCATTGCGGCGTTTAAAAGAAAAAAGTCTTTCTGCTAAACGCCAAAATGGAGCAAAAGAACAACGTGTTATTAAAGCAAAAAAATTGGCGTTCGTCAAGGGTGGGGGGGTGGGTTGTCATAAGTTGAAAAATTTGCTATATTATTAGTATTATGCCAATTATCGGCCACCAGCGAATAATTCAGTTTTTTGATAATGCCATTTTAAATGGTAAATTGGCGCAAGCGTATTGTTTGGTAGGGCCAGATCAGATTGGAAAACGTACCTTGGCTCGCTATTTGGCTATTAAGTTATTAAATATTAATGAAAAACAGCTAAATACCCATCCTGATTTTTATTATTTAAATCGCGAAGAAAACGAAAAAACCGGTAAATTAAAAAAAGATATTAGTATTTCCCAGGCCAGACTACTAAAAGAGCGTGTCAGTAATAAATCATGGTTGGGCGGTTATCGCGTGATAATTATAGACGAAGCCGAACTACTAAACAAAGAATCTGCCAACGCGCTGCTCAAAGTTTTAGAAGACGTAAAAGAAAAGATACTATTTTTTCTTTTAACAGTAGATGACAATGCTTTGTTGCCGACTATAAAATCTCGTTGCCAGCTATTTTATTTGTTGCCAACACCAACAAAAGAAATTACCGATGGGTTAGAAAAAGCCGGCTTTGACAAAATTAAAATAGAAGAAGTTTTACCGCTAGCTTGGGGTTGCCCTGGGAAAGCGATAGAATTATTAGCAGATGAAACCGCCAGACAGATTTATTTACAAGAAGAAAAACGTTGGGAGGGGATAATAAAAGAGCCTTTTTATCAACGAATAAAAAAGACAGCGGATTTATTAGGCGTCAAAGATGAAGCCGCTACAGCAGAAAAATTATCAAAGATCTTTTCAATTTGGTTAATGTTGTGGCGAAGAGTTTTATTAGATAAAATTATTGGACAAGATGAAAAATCAAGCCAGTTATCAAAGAAAAGCAGTTTTTTGACAAGTGATTTATTAAAATTTTTGGATTTGCTTAAAAACGCGCGAATAATGCTTCGTCAAAATATAAATCCAAAATTATTAATAGAAGAGTTGATGCTAAATGTTCAATAAAATAGTGCTAAATTTTAAACTTTAAAAAATATTTTATATCCTAAATTTATTTAGGATTTAGAGTTTAAAATTTAGAATTTCAAAAATATGTTAAAGAAAATTAATTTATTTATTTTATTCGCGATAATTATCGCTACGCTTACTGGCGCCAGCTGTATTTCTTTGAGTGGCCAGAGTAAAGGCGTGGTAGGCATGTTTAGATCCGACAACAAAGGTGATGCTTGGAGACAGATTGTTTCTTACCCCACGGTACAAGGCGTAAAAAATTTGGCCGGCTTATTGGTTTTCAAAATTTTTACCGATCCCAGCGACGACAACGCTCTTTATTTAGGTACGCGTGGACAAGGTCTTTATTATACTTATGATAATGGCGAAAGTTGGCAGTCGGTAGCTGTTATGAATAATAAATTTATTTATGGCTTGGCAGTTGACCCAAAAGATAAATGTATTATTTACACTACTGACGGCGCTCATGTTTATCGCTCCACCGATTGTTCGCGTAATTGGGAATTAATGTATACCGAAGAACAGCTATCAAAGAGATTCGTTGATTTGGTCGTTAGTTTTAAAGACTCCAAATCGATTTATGCTGTACAGACCAATGGTGATTTTTTACGAAGTAATGACAGTGGAGTTAGTTGGCGCATAGTTAAGCGGTTTGGTTTTGAAGTTAGGACATTAGTAGCCGACCCTCTTAAAAGCGACAGGCTGTATCTTGCTACCTACAAAGATGGTTTATATCGCTCCGACGACGGCGGTGTTACATGGACAGATCTAAGCAAAGGTTTTGAAAATTACAGTGATAGTAAAATTTTTAATCGTTTAATATTAAATCAAGCTCAAAAAGACAGTTTATTCTGGATTTCAAAATATGGCATTCTACGTTCCGACGATGCCGGTGTTACCTGGAAGGATTTGAAATTATTAACAGCGCCTGGCAGTATAAATATTTATAGTTTTGCTATTAATCCAAAAAATCAATCAGAGATTTATTATACGGGCACTATTTTGGATAATAAAAATCAAAATGTTCGTTCTACTTTTTATCGCTCTACAGATGGCGGTAATAATTGGGTAACCAAAAAATTACCCACCAATACTATACCAACAACAATGCTGATACATCCGGTTAACAATAGTATGCTGTTTTTAGGATTCACCACGTTAGATCAACCAGCTTCAGCCTCGTCTGCGACAAATATTAAATTTTAGTCTGGAGAGTCGTAAATTTTAAAAACTTTTAATTTAATTTTATGGATATTACAATTTTTAAACCAGAATTTGCCAAGGCTTTAGAATTTTTTAAAAATGATTTGTCTGGTTTGCGCACTGGCCGGGCTTCTACTGCCATTGTCGAAGATATATTAGTAGAGGCTTATGGAGTTAAACAACAAATAAAGTCATTGGCAACAATTAGTGTGCCTGACGCCAAAACAGTTAGTGTCGAACCTTGGGATAAAGGAGTGCTGGCGAATATAGAAAAAGCCGTTAGAGAATCAAATTTAGGTATTAATCCGGTAAATAATGGGCGAGTAATCATTTTATCTTTGCCTGAATTAACCACAGAAAGACGCCAAGAATTAATCAAGGTCTTGCGTCAAAAGTCGGAAAACGTGCGGATAGCTATTCGTAAAATACGCGAAGAGGCTAAAGCTTTAATAGAAGAGGCCGAAGAAAACAAAGAGACTGGTGAAGATGAAAAGTTTCGTTTATTAGAGGAATTAGAAAAAATAGTTAAAGAAAACAATGATAAAGTAAAAGAAATTAGCGATAAAAAAGAAGCAGAAATAAATGCGGTGTAAAATTTTGGCTTAATTATTATAAATTCTAAGTATGCCATCACTTGATACAATAGTTTCTTTATGTAAGCGCCGTGGATTCATTTTTCCAGGCAGTGAAATTTATGGCGGTTTGGCTAATAGTTGGGATTATGGTCCGTTGGGGCATTTACTCAAGCAAAACATCAAAAAAGCTTGGTGGCGTTTTTTTGTGCAAGAGCGCGAAGATATGGTGCCAATTGATAGCGCTATTATAATGAACCCAAAAGTTTGGGAGGCTAGCGGACATTTACAAAATTTTAGCGATGAATTGGTAGAATGCAAAAATTGTCATCATCGTTTTCGTTCCGATCATCTACTCGAGGCGCAAAGTATGCGCCCGGAATATGATAGAGCAAAAGTAAAATCAATTGCCGAAATTAGTTGTCCGGATTGCGATGGAAATTTGACAGAGCCAAAAAGTTTTAATTTAATGTTTAAAACTTTTTTAGGCACTACCGAAGATAACTCTACCACGGCTTATCTGCGGCCAGAAACAGCCGGCGGCATGTTTGTTAATTTTAAAAATATCGCAAATGTTACTAGGCGTCGTTTACCGTTTGGCATCGCTCAAATTGGCAAATGTTTTAGAAATGAAATCACCCCGGGTAACTATATTTTCCGCACGCGCGAGTTTGAAATCGGCGAGTTTGAATATTTTATTAATCCAGAAAGTTGGGAAAATATTTTTGAAATGTGGCTAGGCGAAATTAAACGTTGGTGGCAAGATGTAATGCAAATTAACATGGAAAATTTGGTTTGGCACGAAATACCAGATGGTGAAAGAGCTCATTACAGCAAACGTACGGTGGATATAGAATATAAATATCCATTTGGGGTAAAAGAATTGCATGGCATTGCTTATCGCACTGATTATGATTTATCGCGCCACGAGGCAGTTAGCGGTCAGGATATGCATTATGTAAATTCAGAAACCAATGAAAAATTTCTGCCGCATGTTATAGAGCCAACTTTTGGCATAGATAGAATGTTATTAGTAGTTTTGTTAGAAGCCTATCACGAGGAAACAGCGCCAACTGCCAAAGAAGGAGAAACAGAAACTAGGGTTGTTATGAAGTTTCCCAAGTATTTGGCGCCTATCCAAGTCGCCGTGTTACCATTATCCAAAAAAGAAGAATTAGCGAAAGTAGCTAAATCAATTGCTCAAGACTTACGTAAATATTTTACTGTTGAATACGACGAAACTCAAAGCATTGGCAAGCGTTATCGCCGTCAAGATGAAATCGGCACACCTTATTGCGTGACAGTTGATTTTGACAGCTTAGAAGATAAAAAGGCAACAGTCAGAGATAGGGATACGATGAAACAAGAAAGAATTGACATCGCGTCATTGAGCGATTTTTTAAATGATTATTTAAAATAGTTTAATTTTATATATATGGCAAAACCAAAAAAGTCAGGGGGCTGGCAAAGAGGCGAGCCAAGATTTGACGATGCTGAAAGTGGAGCAAACAAAGCAGGACCAGAAGAGGAAAACTTAATGACAATGATTGAAGCGCAAAAACAAATAAAAGAGCAAATTTGTTGCCTTCTTGGTCAACCTCTGACAGGCGAAAATGTGATAGTTGAAGGCAAAGATGGAAC
This sequence comes from uncultured Gammaproteobacteria bacterium, assembly GCA_964482695.1. GTDB lineage: Bacteria > Patescibacteriota > Patescibacteriia > Magasanikbacterales > GWA2-37-8 > CAYZYP01. Next base: position 4,643 of record CAYZYP010000025.1, read on the forward strand.
CATAACATTGAGTTATTTGATGGAAGACAAAAAAAGGGAACTAGATGAAGAGAAGCAGAAAGAACTGGTTGAATTGTTTCAAAAGTATAATAGATTAGCGGTGTTCATCAAAACTATAGCGCGGGTACGAACCAAGCACGATAAAGATAATTAATTTTAGAGAAACCTATGCCTAAAATTAGTAAAATTAAAAATGGTATAAATTTAATTACCGTTCCAGTCAAAGGCACCAAAGCGGTAACTGTTTTAGTACTATTGCCAGTTGGTTCGCGTTATGAAACAAAAGAAATTTCCGGCGCGTCGCATTTTGTGGAACATATGTTGTTTAAAGGCACCAATAAACGACCTTCGGCTATCGATATTTCACGCGCCTTAGAGGCCGAAGGTGCTGATTTTAACGCCTTTACTTACAAGGATTATACCGGTTATTACGTAAAAATTAATAGTGAACGCCAAGAAGTGGCTTTTGATTTACTATCAGACATGATTTTTAATTCTAAATTTGATAAAGAAGAAATGGAAAAAGAAAAAGGTGTAATTGTGGAAGAATTAAGAATGTACGAAGATAATCCAACCATGGCCATAGATTTATTATTTGATTTAGTGATGCTTGGCGACCATCCGCTTGGTTGGGATATCGGTGGTACGGTGGAAACAGTCAAAGCGATGACCAGAGAACAATTATGTGATTATTATAATCATTATTACGTTCCTGGCAATATGGTACTTGTGGTAGCTGGAAATATTGCCAGTGGCAAAAAAATGAAAAAATTATTGGAATATTTCTCTCATGAGCAAAAAAGTAAAATTCAGGGAACAAAAGATTTAGTAAAAAGTTTTACTAATTATCAGTGGCCGGAAAAGACGCTAAGTTTGTCCGAGCGAGTGGCGGTTAAAGAAAAAAAATTAGATCAAGCGCATTTGATTTTGGGTTTTCCAGGTATTTGCTATAATGATCCTAATCGTTACGCCACCGCTTTGATGACAACTATTCTAGGTATTGGCATGAGTTCGCGGTTGTTTGTCGAAGTGCGCGAGAAAAGGGGATTAGCGTATATGATCCGCGCCGGCCAGGCTTTTTATCGTGATATTGGCGTAGCGCAAATTCAGGCGGGTTTAGATCCAGCGCGACTAAAAGAAGCTCTAAAAGTGATAAAGGATGAATTAAAAAGGATCGCTAGTGAGCCAGTTACTAGCCAGGAATTAAAAGAAGCCAAGTCTAGTATTATTGGTCGGATGACATTAGGCGGCGAAGATAGCAGTGTTTTGGCTGATTGGTTTGGCAAACAATTTTGGTTTGCGAAAAAGATTGATACTTACGAAGATATTTTTAAGAAGATAAGATCAGTTACAACTAATCAAGTGAGACAAGCAGCCAAAAAATTGTTTAAATTGGATGAAATGCGGCTAGCTGTTATTGGGCCGATAAAAAAAGAAGAGGTGTTGAAGATATTATTTTAAAGATTAATTTTATGAAAACAACCTATTTATTTGCTAACTGGAAAATGTATTTGGATTTTGATGAAAGCAATATTTTGGCCAATGCTTTGGCAAATGAAGCTAAAAATATGCCAGCTAATGTTAAAATGGCAATTTTTCCTAGCGCCTTGTCTTGGTATTCGGTGGGGCAAGTTTTAAGAGATGTAAAAATTGGTGTTGGCGCGCAAAATATTTATTGGGTAGATAAAGGTGGTTATACTGGTGAAGTGTCAGCGCAAATGTATAAGAATGTTGGCTGTCAGTACGCGCTTATAGGCCATTCAGAACGTCGTCACCAATTTGGCGAAACAAATCACGAAGTTAGGCAAAAATTAGAAACTGCTTTAACTGTTGGTCTGGTTCCGGTCTTGTGTGTTGGTGAAAATGAACAAGAAAGAAATAACGGACGCACCGAAGAAGTGGTAGAAATACAACTAAGATCTGCTTTAAGTGATTTAGCTATGATTTTTGGTCGTGAGTTATTTATAGCTTATGAACCGGTTTGGGCTATTAGTAAAAGCGGGGTTGGAGTGTCTTGTGATAGCAAAGAAGCGGAGCGAATGCATAAAATAATTAGAGAGATAACCAGCAACTTGTTAAAAGAAGTTAATCTAAAAGTATTATATGGCGGTAGCGCTAGGTCAACAAATATAGGTGACTTTATTAAAAGTCCAGAAATAGATGGAGTGCTGGTTGGCGCGGCATCAACAAAGCTAGACAGTTGGTTGGAAATGATAAAAAAATGTAATTAGTACTTATAAAATAAACACAGACGTTGGTATGTTTAATATTATTTTTTTTATTTTTATCTTTATTTGCTTGTTGGTAGTTATTTTTGTTATAGGCCGTAAATTTCCTTTACTAAGTAATTTAGATGTCAGTAACATACCGCAGGAGAAAGTTTTGCGTAAAAAGAAAGATTTAATAACCAATCGAGTAGAAGAAAAAGGTAAAATAATTTTATCAATAATGGGCGGTCGTTTAGCGCCATTTAAAAAATTCTGGGATTGGATACAAACAAAGTTCCGAATATATGTTTATAAAGTACAAAAATTATGGCATCATGAACAAGTAATAAAGAAAAAATTAAGAGTTGAAACAATCACCGGAGACAAAGAACAACAAAAAAATCAATTAGTGGCTCAGGCCGAAAATTGTTTGCGGCAAAAGGATTATGACCAAGCAGAAGAATTGTTTATTTCTATAATTAGCATTGATCCAAAATCAGCCGTAGCTTATCGCGGTTTGGGCGATACCTATTTAGCTAAAAATCAGAAAGAAGAAGCGAGGCAAACTTATCGTTTTTTGGCGCGTTTAGAACCAGACGACGACAGTACTTTGGTTAAATTAGCAGAAATAGCCGAAAGCCAAGGTGATTTAGAAGAAGCAATAGAATATTATCAGCAGACGGTTTTAATAAACGACATGTTTGCTTCGAGATTTTATCATTTGGCAGAATTATTACAAAAGGTAAATCAGCCTACAATAGCCAAAGAAGCTGTCGCCCAGGCAATAGAGCTCGAGCCTCAGAATCCGAAGTACCTTGACTTACTAGTAGAAATTGCTATAATATGCGGCGACAAAGAGTTGGCAAGGAAAGGTTTTGATAATCTAAGGTTGGTTAATCCGGAAAATCATAAATTGGACAGTTTTAGAGATAGAATAGATAAAATAAGAATAGCTAAGAAATAATATTATCGCCGCCTTAGCTCAGTGGTAGAGCAACGGTTTTGTAAACCGTAGGTCCTGGGTTCAAATCCCTGAGGCGGCTCGGTGGAAACTTGCAAAATTTTTTAAATCAAGGTATATTAAAAGTGGTTATATATCATTTATAGTATGCCTAATAAAAAAATTAGTAAAAACCAGGAAAAATTAGTAAAGAAATATTATTGTCAAGGCAAGATGGGTCCAGAAATAGCAGAAATATTAAATTTGTCTTTGAAGCAGATATATAGTTCTCTGAAGCGGCAAAATATTCCTCGTAAAAGTTTATGGGAGCAGAATAAAATTATCTTTGAAAATAAGCCGTTATCATTTGATTTTAAAGAGAAGATGTTAAAAAAAGAAAAGGAACTTTTGATAGCAGCTATTATGTTGTATTATGGGGAGGGTGCAAAAACAGGCGTAACAGTTGATTTTACGAATTCCGACGAGCAGGTGATAAAATTATTTTTAAAATTTTTAAGAAAGATTTGTCGTGTAGATGAAAAAAAATTAAGATTTTATTTATATTGTTTTTCAGATCAAAATGCCGATAAGTTAATCAGTTTTTGGTCTTCTCAATTAAAGGTTGAACCTAATCAATTTACAAAACCACATGTGCGTTCAGCTTTTAACAGAGGTAAAAGGGTGATGAAAAACGGAGTCATCCATGTACGATATAGTGATAAAAAACTTTTAGAAAAAATATTATCACTTTGTTATAATACAATTAGGAAATTGTAAAATGGGCAGGTACCAAAGCGGCCAACTGGGGCAGACTGTAAAATATTGCAGCTCTTAGGGGTAACCTTAAGATGAACTCTCTGGGATAACGGTGAAAGCTAAGGCGAAAGCTATGCTAATACCGTGGGAACCCCGACCAAGTCGGGGGCGCCGTAGAGACTAGATACCGGAGTATCCCGATTAAATTGGGATAAAGATATAGTCCACTCCAAAAAGAAATTTTTGGGTTTGTGAAATCTGCTGGCTCAGCCTTCCTAGGTTCGAAT
>CAYZYP010000026.1:0-7116 GCA_964482695.1 uncultured Gammaproteobacteria bacterium
AAGTGAATAAAAGTTATTCTATTATCCCATTTACACAAAATATTATACAGACTCTTTGCTGGAGGTCGCCATCAAGACCACCAGCATCCTTAGATGATAAATATTTGTCAATTAAGGAAGTGGCCTTGATAAAATAAAACCACTTATATTAATTATGGGTGGTTTTTTGTTTTTAAGAAGATATAGTGAGTGGCACGGTGGGGTAATAATCATGCAAAGCGGTTCTGACTTCATCCCATAAACGGAGCCAATGATCTGTACCCCAAAAAGTGGGCACAAAGTCCACTTTTTTTGTTAATAATTTTAGAATTATTTTAAGAAAAAATGATTTAAAATTTATCTTAAGTATGCTATGATAAAGTAATTGGAAATTAATAAATGAAAACTTAATTTAAAATAGTATGAATTCCAACAAATTTATAAATCAAATTATTGTTTACCAGACAAAGACTGGGGCGATTGAATTGAAGGGAGACATAAAAAAAGATACATTATGGGCGACACAGGCTCAAGTTGCTAATATTTTTAATATTGACCGCACCGTTGTCACAAAGCATATCGGAAATATTTTAAAAAATAATGAAGTTAACGAAAGAAGCAATGTGCAAAAAATGCACATTGCAAATTCAGATTATTGATGGTAACAAAAGAAACGGCGCTTATGCTTTTGTTTGGTTTTTAAAAAAAGCCAGGGTTTTAAATTTAACCACTATGACTCCAGTTGCTCTTACCGCTTCAACATTATTGATCGCGGAAAGCGAGCCAAAGAATAAAGAGATGGTGATTAGATTAATACTGCAATTATTGCGAAAGTAAAAATAAGAGCAAACTATCTACTTATGTCTAAAGCAAAAAAAATATCAATATTAGTATCTATTTTAATAATTATAATTGTTGGAGTATTTTTTTTATTTAAAACAAAAAATAATCAAAATTCATCGGTAGTCATTAATCAACTAGACCAAGAGCGATATAGTAATAAACCAACAGGTATTGATTTAATACAAAATGCCTTAGACGAAAAAAAGATTGATTTAGACACAGCTTTAATTTATAAAATAAAGTTTTTGTTTAATGATCCGACTTTACCAAAAGAATATTTGACTAAAAATGCTCCATTTGAAGATGGCGGAGCGTTTGCAGAAGTTCAAGATAATTGGGGTAAGCTTTTGCCAAAAACTAAAGAAATCTTAAAGCCATATTTTTTAAGGCCAGACAATCCAGAAAGTTTTATCAGTAAAATAATGAATGGAGAAATAAAAGCGCCACAAGTTGGTTGGCTTAAATTAATAGAAGAAGTAAATGCTTTTGACAGGCCGATTGCCTACAAAACAGACAATAGCTTAAATACCACAGATGGTAAAATTAAAGTTTGGTATCCAGAAAAAAAAGAAATGATTGGTGGCCAAGAAAAAATTACTAAAATGTATTATGGAACAGCTCAAAAAATTGTTGCTAATTTAAATGTCGATCAGGCTTACGCTCAATATGTTGGACTTTTGGGCAAAATTCCACCATCTGATGGAACTTTAGGAGGAGATGGCAAGCTGGATATTTATGTAAGTCCAGTCGGCTATTCTTTATTGCTTAATTCAGATAATTCTTCTTCTCAGGGAGTTAACGCGCCAGATGGCCCCACAAATGGAAGCAGTTTTATAATTATTAGAGAAAATTTGAATGACAAATATTTAAAAACAACAACCGTGCACGAAATTTTTCATGCGTTTCAGAGAGCCTTTAACTGTAAACTAACCCCAGCCAATTGGTGGTGGATTGAAGGAACTGCCACTTGGTCCGAAGATTTTATTTACCCTAAAGAAAATACCGAGCAAGGATATGTTGAGAGTTTTATTCCTAAACCGGCTACAAGTTTGTTTAAAAATGGCAAAAATTTTGAATATGGAGCTTATGTTTTTCCTTTTTATTTATCCAAAACTTATGACAGAGGGATTATTACAAAAATCTTTGAGGGATGTAAAACCAACAGTGATCCGTTAGTTAGTGCAGACAAAACCATTGATGGTGGATTTAAAAAGAATTGGAAAGAGTTTACGTTGTGGAATTATAATAAAAAGCCGGTTGAAAATTATAAGAACGCAGATCAGAGCAAAAAATTTACAAGTGACACTTCACAAAAAGATAATACAGATATGATATTCTTAGCACCTGGCGAAACTAATATTCCAATAAAAGAATTAAAACCACTTACCGCGCAAGTGATAGAAACTTTTTTTAGTGAAACGCAAGGTGTTCGTAAAGCAATTTTTACAGACTTAAAAAACTTCACGGGGAAAAATAAAAACTTAGCAATTAAAGCGGTAATTTATCCTAAAAAAGGCGAGGCTTATATAGAAGATTGGACTGATTTAGAAAAAAGATCATTTTGTTTTGATAAAGCAAAAGATGATTTTGATAGAATTATTTTAATTTTTAGCAATGGAGATTTAAAGAATAAAATTGATGCAAACAGTATAAAAGTAAAAACACAAGAGTCGTGCTATGAAATCAGTCAAAGTGAAACCATGACAGTAAAACCAATTTTTGCTGTTAGCCCAAGTTATGTTGGTACTTTAAAATATCAAGCCGAGGGAGAATTAATAAAAAATTCCGTGCCATCTAATGCTAAATATTCTTATTTGGGTAAATGGAAAGTTAAGGTTGATTATTTGGAACATTTTCCCGCTCAAACGGTATATAGTATTGTTTCTAGCCAAATGGATTTTGGTTATAATCATTATTTAGAATTTGATTTAACAGCTGAGTCAGTTTTAAAGGATGGTGCTTTTCAAGCCATAACCAAAGAGGGTAAATTTCAGACTCCTGGTTGGATAATTCATAATGAAATTAACGGGCAAAGTGTGGCAATTCCTCAAAATACCATGACTTGGGATGTTCCACAAAAAGGCGTAATTACAGAAATGACTGAAAACGGTTGCAAAATTAGTTTACCAAGTTTTGTTTTATATAATTCTGGTGGTTATCGCAATTTACCGCATTCAATAATTTTTGAAATTAAAAATTGATTAGTGACATTTGAAAAAAATGGAGTATTCCACTATTTAAAATATTAAACAAATTTTTAAATAAACTATTAATTATAATGATATGGGTAGCATTATAGAAATCAACGATACTTTACAGATAACGACTGAACAAGGTTTCCCGAAAGAATTAGATTATACAAAACACAAAGTAAAACCATATGTGGCTGAAGACTATGCAGGCCAAGTATTTGCATTTAAAGATAAACCTAAAATAAGAACATACCAGCAACCTCCAGTTCGTAATTTTCTTGTTCAAAATATTAACGGCAAATGGCTTTATTGGGGTTTGGTTCACATTATTGAAACAACCCACGACAACCTTAACCGAACAACATCGGGGAAATTTAAAATTATTTATATCTATACTCCAGAGGAGATGGAGCAAGCCCACCACTTGATTGATCAAGATAAAAATACAAATTATTTTGATAAAAAATAAGATATGTTGGTTCAAACGTCATCCGCGTCCCGGAGATCCAAATAATATGGCTAAAATTAGCCAATTTTTTTATACCGCGATTATTATTTCCCAACATTCGTTGACTTTTGTATCAAAAATGATACAATTAGCATATATTAATGATACATAAAAATATGTCAAAAAACTTAACAAATAAACGTCAAGATTTAATTTTAGCTTTTGTCGGATCTCTGAAAGTCGCTCCGACTGCGCAGATCATCGAACAAGTTCAAAAAGAATTCAGTATCACAGCGCGAGTAACCATATCTCGTGATTTAGAGAAATTAATTAAATTAGGATTTATAGAACGCCAAGGTGCCGGCAGAAGTATTACTTACAAATTATCGGCTCAATATTCAATAATAAAAGACATTGACGCTAAAGAATATTTTGCGGTTGATTCGGACAAACGTAAAGTTGCGGAAAAATTTAATTTTGATATTTTTAAGAATTTAACGACAATACTTAGCGATAGCGAAAAAGCCGAGTTAGAAGAATTAAATAATATTTATCGTCAGAAAATTAAGAAAATTACGCCGGAAATATTAGGAAAAGAGATAGAGCGTCTCAATATTGATTTTAGTTGGAAGTCATCTAAGATTGAGGGCAATACTTATGATTTGTTGGAGACAGAACAATTATTAAAGAATCAAAAAAAAGCTACAGGTCACTCACAAGAAGAAGCGACGATGATCCTAAATCATAAAGCAACTTTGGATTATATTAGAAATGAAAAAAATAATTTTCAAAATATTTCTATCAAGAAAATTGAGGAAATTCATGCAATTTTAACCAAGGATTTGGAGGTAACCAAGAATTTACGTAAAACTCTTGTGCGTATTACGGGCACAAAGTATATTCCGCTTGATAACGAATTCCAAATTAAGGAAGCTTTGCGTGATACCTGCGCTTTAGTTAATAAAATTGAGAATCCATTTGAAAAAGCTGTAATTTTGATGTTGCTCATCGCCTATATCCAACCTTTTGTAGATGGTAACAAGCGGACGAGTAGGTTGTGTGGTAATGCTATTTTGTATGCTTTTGATTACTGTCCGTTGTCATATCGCAGTATGGACGAATTAGAATATAAAAAAGCGATGCTGCTATTCTACGAACAGAACAATGTTTCTTATTTTAAGAAGTTATTTTTGACTCAATTTGAATTCGCAGTTAATAATTATTTTGGATAATTTGTAATTAAGAAAGTTCGGAAGCTGTCCATGTACGCGAGGTAAACAGTGACAAGACAAAAAAACGTCTTGTTTTTGTTTTATCTTAGCCAAGAAAACAGTTCAAAAATGGTTTTTTAAAGAGTTAGAAAATTGAAGTAGATTTTGCTTAAATTAGTTAAACTGAATTTTTCATGTTTTCTATCCCCTCCAGGATTCGAATTTTTGTTGTGTATAAAATTTATTGTATATTTTAGCTAAATTGTGTAATATATATATAATTAATTCTTAGCATAAAAATTTATGGCAAATCGTAGAGAAGGAGATGGCGCGGCCATACAACAAAGTATGGCTGATGGTCAATCATTACCAGATAAATAGGCTTTATATAAATTTAATTTATATCGTTTTTTAACATATAAGAATATGGAAAAAATTAATCCACAACCAACTAATGGCGGGGAATTCGACGCCGTAGAAATGGCCCAACAATTAGACGCCAGGGAACAAGAATTAGGAAGGTTATTAGCCGATGAACAGCTGGATGAACTTACCCGGGCTAGATATAAAAAAGAATTACAAGAAGTAAGAGCACAAAAAGATGATTTAGTAAGTGTTCTTAGAGGAGGCGACGAACAAAAAGAGGCCCGAGCCAGTGGTTAAAAATTAAAAAATTTCAAAATATAAAAAATAATGGCCCATAAAACCATTATTTTTTATATTCTGTAATAGAGGGCTGTGCAGAATTTTATTCTATTTTCAATATCCTATATTCTGCTTCTTTACCGGCTAATTTTAAAGTGACTACTTCACTTACCTTATGCCCAACAAGCGCTTCGCCAAGCGGTGAATTGTAAGAAATTATCCCTTTTTTGGGGTCAGTTTCCGAAGAACCAAGTATTTGATAAATTTTTTGTTTGCCTTCATTTTCAACTGTTACTGTATTTCCCAGTTGCACCACTTCTTTTTGTATTTGCGGGGTAATAATTATCGCTTGATGCAATTGATTGTCTAACCTTAGAATCGCGTTATTAATCCCCCGCAATCGCCCTTTGGCTAACTGGTATTCCACGTTTTCAGAAAAATCACCTAGTTCAGCCAAACGCTTTACTTCTTCTACTGCCTGCGGCTGTATTTTTTTTAGCTTATTTAATTTATGTTGGAGCTCAGCTAGCTTTTCACTGGTCATCAAAGGATCCAAAGTTATTTGGCTCTGTTTACCTGGTTTTCTATATGGCACTCTCATAAAATGATACTCTTATAATAATTGTTTTGATTGTACCATTTTTATGACCATGATTCAATGTCAAAAAAACATTGCTTTATAACCAAAAGTGTGTTAAGCTTCTGTAAATTACGCTTTAAGTAATTTAAACTTAAATTATGGGAAAATTTAACCGAGATAATAAAAGACCAGGTGGTGGCGGTTTTGGCCGTGGATTTTCTGCCAGAGGTGGATCTTCGTTTGGTGGCGGAAGCAGATTCGGTGGCGGCAGACCGGCTTTACACAAAGCGACTTGTAGTGAATGTGGCGCTAGCTGTGACTTGCCTTTTAAACCAACCGGGGATAGGCCTGTTTATTGCAATGACTGTTTTAGACAACAAGATAACGGCAGACCAGAAAAATTTGGTGGCAACAGATACGAAAAGCCTCGCTTTGATGATAAACAAAAATACGATGCCGTCTGTGACAAATGCGGCCATGATTGCCAAGTACCATTTAGACCATCGGCTGGTAAACCTGTTTACTGCAATAATTGTTTTGATAAAGGCGGAAGCAGAAATTCAGACAGAAAAGATTCTGGCGAAGTTATGGAACAAATCAAGCAATTAAACAACAAGGTTGATAAGCTAATAAAATTATTAACCCCAAACGCTTTGACAGAAAAAGTTGAAGAACCAGAAACTGCCAAAGAAGAAAAGGTTGAAAAAGCTGCCAAAGAAAAAGTAAAAAAAATCAAAACAATAGCTACTTCTAAAAAAGCACCGGCCAAAAAGAAAAAATAATTAATAAACAAAAACATCCCGACTTAGTCGGGATGTTTTTTCTTCCAAAAAAACAAACTTAAGCGCGGACAACATTAATAGCGCGAGGACCTTTTTCTGACTGTTCGACGTCAAAGCTAACAGCATCGCCTGTTTTCAATTCAGAAAATTGAATACCCTGAAGGCCAGTTTCGTGGAAAAAAACATCTTTTGAACCATCTTCTGGTGTAATAAAACCAAAATGCTTTTCAAAAATTATGCTTTTAATAGTACCTTTCATAATATGAATGGTTAAATAATTAAATTACTATTCAACTTAAGAAGCTCGACTAATTTTCTAAGGATATATTAGTGGCGCTATTATACCCTAATCAGACAAAAAAGTCAACAAAAACTTCTTTCCTGTAATGGGTCAAGACATCTGACACACTTTATTTAAAAATAAATTAAGTGTTTG
>CAYZYP010000027.1:0-5404 GCA_964482695.1 uncultured Gammaproteobacteria bacterium
TAAGTGAATAAAAGTTATTCTATTATCCCATTTACACAAAATATTATACAGACTCCCTAGTGGATATTAGTTTAATAGTATTTACTAGCAGAAAACCGACCAAATTTTGGTCGGTTTTTAAATAGGTTGTAAATTGTTTAGATTATTTTTATGATTTTTTTAACGGGGTATTATGTTGGTTGTGCTAAGTTAGTTAGATAATAAGTAGTAGTGTTAAATTTATGGATGATGTCCTCTTTGATTTTCTTAGTGAAGCGATTAAATTTGGCCGTATTTTTACTTTTGTCGATTTTGGTAATGTAAATTATTGGTTTCGTTATGATCGAAAGGATGCAATCGGAGGATTATTATTATCAGAACAGATGATTATAGTTGATATTAAAAAACTAGCGCAATTTATTGAAAATTTTTCTAAACAAAAACGATTTTATTATGGTTTGGACATACGCCAAAAAGCCACCTGGCATATTACTAAAATAGCCGCTGAAAATAAATTTGTAGTAATTAAAAAACCAATTCAGTGGGTGCGTCGCTACTTAAATGAGAATAAAAATAATATGATAAAACGAACTTTTATTGAATTACCCAAATGCAATTTTGATGTGGAGTTAACGATTGACGCTTTGCGGCTAATAAATTATTATGATACCTTCGTTCTGTTTTCTAGCGATAGTGATTTTGGCGTGTTATTGAGATATCTTCACCAGCAAGGGAAAAAAGTTATATTATTTTATTCCGGACATATTTCTCATAGACTACGTAGTTTTGCCGATGTTTTAGTTAATTCCCAGACTATAAAAAAAGATATTATAAAAATTAAAACAAAAAAGAACCCCACCATTTAAGAGGGGTTCGGAACTCGGACCCGCATCCGCGGGCAGGATAGCTTACGCTATGTTAATAATATATAAATTTTTTTGGTTAGTGTCAACAGCAGTTATCCACTTTGCAGTTGTCCACTGACAATGCTATTTAATCAGAAATATCATTTTGCATATGTTGATCGGATGTTTTTTTGAAACTAAAAATTTTAGTAAGCGCGGCTTGGTATAAATAGCCCAATCCTAGAAATAACGCCAGATAAACAAGCGTGGCCGCGCCGGCCGGGAGTTTGTTAAATAAAAAATCATAACGAGCGAGAAGCGGCCAGTGAAAAAGATATATCTCAAAAGAAAAAGCGCCGAACAAAGACAGAATTTTGAAGTTTATTTTTTTAAAAAGAAATATGATTAATATGGCTGTTGTTGAAATTAAGCTAGTGGTTATTTCTTTTGTCCAGTATTCGCCAACACGCGAATGGTGCGCGGTATAAACAAGAATGCCGCCAGCTAAAACAATTATTGCCCAGCGTAGCGCGGTAAATAGATATAAACGATTAGAGTAGTTAGCGAATTTTTTAACAATCGTTGCTACAAATGTTGGCGGTTTGTTAAATAGCGCTGCTATCGCCATGCCCAATGGAAACGCCAAAAAATGAAGGCGATATAATTTTATAAGATCAACAGAGATAATATTAAAATTTGGAATATAACGAATGATTAGCCAGCCAACACAAGCCATGCCAATAGCTGATATAATTGGGAAGCGTCGCCAAAAAATAAGGGGGAAGAGAAGATAATAAATTATCAGCGGGGTAATATACCACAACGGCGAATCAATATTTTGATATATATCCGCTTGCGGGAAAAATCCTAAAAAGTTTTCCACGATGGTTTTGAGCGGGTAGACTCGATGTAAAAAAAAGTAATCAAGCAATAAAAAAATTATCAAGGTGATAATTAGCGGTATATAAATGCGCGATAAACGTTTTAAATAAAATTGACCTGCTTTTAATGGCCGTTTTAATGTCGTGGCAACTAAACCATAGCCAGATAAAAGTAAAAATAAATCTACCCCTACTCCGGCATAATTGGACAATGGCGTTAAAAATTGATGTTCACTAACCAAAAAATACCCAATATGCGAAAAAATTATCATTAAAATCGCCAGTCCTTTCAATTCGGTGGTAGTTGATGGTGGAAAAAAGGAATGGTTTTTGGCGCGTCGCGCTGATACTAATAGCGCGAGTAAAAGCCCTACTATCACTATCCTAGTTTCCCAGATGGCATTGGCAATAAAAATGGTCATGGATAATTAACTGTTAGCGTCGCTTAGTGAACGAAGCACAAACGCGACAATGCTATAAGCCGAGAGGATAATTATCAAGCCAACAATAGCATTGTAAAAAGTTTTTTTAGCGCTTTTAACTTTATCTTCGTTTCCGCCGGAAATCATAAACTGAGCGCCACTTGATAAAAGCATTAGCAATAATATAATACCAACAAATCCCATAGCCACGCGGATAAGTCGAGCGATTATCAACCTTGGATCAGTTTCAGGTAGCCCCATGTTAGCGCCAAAAATTCGTAAAGTATCCAAAATGATTCCGTTCGAAGTGCTTGTGGCAGCAGTAGCTATTTGGGGAAATAGTAACAAAGCTACAAACACGCCGACAACAACAAAAGATAGCTTTCTTGCTAAAATTATTTGATAAAAGTTTTTAAAACAAATTGACATGCGAATAGGTTTCTAACAAACCACGGCTACCCCACGACTGGGTCGTGGGGCACTGGTTCGTTTTTTGGTTAAGCAAGTTTACTAGCCGCTTCTGATGTTGAAACGGTTTTGCCCATCAAAAAAAGTTTAATTATTCCCCAACCTATAAACAAATATACAAGCATAGCTAAAAGAGTAGTCCATTCAAATAAGTTACCCTCTAGTTGACCCGTGCGAAAAACAGTAGAGAACGGTACTGTCAGGGGAAAGGTGACTGTATAAATGAAATTGGTAAATCCAGCCGAAGCATTGGCGTTTAATAACTTTAATATAAAGCGAAACGCAAGTAAAATTTCTATGATACCAACGAGGTACCAAACAACTTGGGTTCCGCGATACAATGGTTTGGTAGTAGGTGAATTATAAGAGTCCATATAATTTGGTGATTATTAATTATTTTAGGGAAGGGTTTATAATATTTTCTGACCTTTAATTAGTCTGATTAGTACGACAACAATGGCAATCACGAGTAGAATATGGATAAAGCCGCCTAATGTATAGGATGTGACAAGGCCAAGAAACCACAAAACGATTAAAATGATGGCAATAGTCCACAGCATATGATTAAAATTATAGTTTATTAGTTTTTCTATTTTGATTCTTCTTTGTCTTCTTCCTTAACAACTTCACTTTTTCCAATCTCTACTCCTAATTTAAAATCATCAGCAGTGGCGCTATCGTCTTTTTTAGTATCGTTATTGTTTGTTGAATTATCGTTAGTCATATAATTTAAGTATTAATTGTAAATAAATTTATCATTTCAATTCTTTCTTCGCGATCATGCTCGGTCGCCCAATTGACGGTATGTTCTACGTGTACACTGCCATAGATGCCCTAGACAAGGAGTAGAATTTTAAAATTAAACAAGAAAGGAAAGATTATTTTTTTAAAGCTTCTTGAATTGTTTTAACAACAGCCTGAACAAAGGGATTGCCATATTCAAGTTTAGGATAGACTTTTTTTCCACTGCGTTCTTTTTGCAATAATTTGGCATTTGTTAAAATTTTGATATGTTGCGATGCCAAAGGCAGGGATATTTTGAGGATACGCGCGATACTGCTTATAGATATTTTGGGCTGTTGGGAAAGAACGCGGAAAATTCGGTAGCGATTAAGATCACTAAGAATTTTAAACGCCTCAGTTATACTTTTGTCGGTTTCGCTGAATATTTGGCGATTTTTTTGGATTTCTTTTTTGCTAAGCATAAATATTAATTAAACACTTGTTTAATAATTTAAGTGTATACCCTAATAGATATCTTGTCAATAGCAAATAGTTTTAAAAAAATAAAACTTTGTCTTCAACGACAAAGTTTGTATTTAATCAAAAGTATTTTACAACAAATATTCAAACGTGAAGTCGGCTATCAATCTGCAAATAATGCAAGCGGTAGATTCTATTTAAACAAAAACTCCGCGTAAATAGCGGCGTCTTTAATCGTGTAGACCACTCTATGGACTATTGGAACCTTTTTTTGGTTGAGATAAGGGGCTGGCGGGATTTTATTTTACAAATTTCTTAATAGAATAACAGGTTCTATTTGAGGTTTACTCGTTCAAATTTTAGCAATTCACGTCTCACCACATCAGCATTCCACTTCTTTCTTTTTTGCAAAATATAGTCGTCGATAATACCAAAAAAATCGAGAACTTTTTTAATTGCATAAATACGATCCAAAATTATTTTACTCGGCACTTGTCCGTAGTAGATTTTTAAAAATAAATCTCGTTGCTTTTTAGTTAGTCGACAACCAGCAAACAAGTTACCTATATCGGCCTCTGGTATATCAGAGCCTCCGCACTCCCAATCTATCAGGACTAGTTTGTTGCCCGCATCAATTACGTTCTCTTTTTTTAAATCACCATGGACCAAACAAAATTGTTTGATTCCTTCAAAACAAATAAGTTTATCAAAATACAATCCCAACTTATTTTTAATCCTGTTATATGGTTCGATTACTTTATTAAGCCCCTCAAGATTACCGTATTTTTCTATTTGTTTATCTTCTCCGTTCGCGTAAGTAATATAGATGTCACATTTGTAAGGCAACGGCTCTTTGGGCGGGAACGTGTCGCCGAATTTTTTGAAGCTATTAGACGAGTGTAATCTTTTTAATATTTTTGCTAAATTGATGATATGGTTATCGCGGATCTTATTCCAAGCTTTACCTTCCACAAAATCTACAATAGTAAAGTGCTGTTTAAGAGAATTGCTTTTGTTGAAATAATACACTTTTGGCGCTATTTTTAGTGGCTCAATCATGCATAAAATTTTGTATTCTTGTTCCTTAACACCCCAATCATTCTTTAGTGGATAATAATTAATGCGAGCAAGATATTTATATTCACCATTTGTTATCAAATAAAGATGTGTGCCAGCACCACTTTTAAAATAAGAAACAGAAAAATTCTGACTTAATACAAGGCCTTTAATTTTTTTTGATTTCAGAAAATCAAAGAGATAGGTTATATTTTTCTGATGGATATCTAACATAAAATTAATTATACCATATGGGGCATTTATACCCAATTGTTGTATTTTTTTTACCGAGTTCAATTTCCCCAGTGGTTTCGCTGTTTTTCGAATAAAAAACCCGCTTATTATAGCGGATTTTTTGTAGCCCCAACGGGAATCGAACCCGTATTACCACATTGAAAGCGTGGTGTCCTAGCCATTAGACGATGGGGCCAAGTAATTTTGGATTTAAGATTTATCTAGTAAATTATATATGATTTTTTTTAGGAAGTCAATGATATGTATTGGTACCATACATCTGACACACTCAGAAATGTATGGATTATCAATTAAA
>CAYZYP010000028.1:0-3062 GCA_964482695.1 uncultured Gammaproteobacteria bacterium
AAGTGAATAAAAGTTATTCTATTATCCCATTTACACAAAATATTATACAGACTCGCCACCTCCATAATTTCATCATACAGCTTGCCCATCATTTCACTCCTTTGTTTTGGCCCATGGCCGGTTGACTGTTAAAAAAATCCAATTTCTAAAATAAGTAAATACTAAAAAACAAGTAACGTCAATAGTATAGCGCGGTAAACACTCTCGTTTGACAAGCCACCCCAACTTATGCTACACTATTTTCACAATTAATTATTAAGATTTTTGAGGCGTTCTATATATATAAAGAAATAATGGCTAATTTAAACGATTTTTACAGATGACAAACCTTAACCATTACCTAACATAAACAAAAAACAGGCGAAAATTCTACTTATGATTTTTAATACCTATTTGAATCTTACTTCCGAAATTATCGCAAACCACACCAAATTGGGTCTTTTCGCGTAAAACAAAATTTTAATCTAAAACTGTTTTTGTTATTTTTTCTTCATAATATTGAACAACCTCAAATTTCTTTTTGAGGTTTTTTAATTTAATTAATAATATATAAATTTTAAATTATAAATCATATGACAGACATCATCTGGGTACTAATAATTTTGGCAGGCGCTGGTATAGGCGCAGTGGTCGGCTATTTTTTTCGCAAAAAAATCGCCCAAGCACAAGCCAATTCTATAGAAGCTAAGGCAGAAAAAATTCTAACCGAAGCAAAAACAAAACACCAAGAATTTGTCCTTCAAGCCAAAGAAAAAGCGGTTAAAATAATTGACGAAGCCAAAAAAGAAGAAAAGCAACAACGCCAAGAAATTTCTAACTTGCAACAACGCCTGGAAAAAAGAGAAAACATGTTTGATCAAAAATTATTAGAGTTTCAAGAAAAACAACAAAAATTACAAGAAAAGGTAGAAAGAGTGCAGGCTATTAAAGGTGAAATAGAAAAGATAAAAGAAGACCAAATTGGTAAATTGCAAAGCATCTCTGGTTTAAGCCGCGAACAAGCCAAAGAAGAATTATTACAAAAAGTAGAAAGCGAAAACAAAGATGATTTAATGATCAGAATAATGAAATTAGAAAAAGAATCAAGCGAAAAATATAATGAAAAAGCGCGTGAAATAATTACCAACACTATTCAACGTTGCGCGTCTTCGCATGCTACCGAACTTACCTCTACTAGTGTGGTTCTGCCAAACGAAGAAATGAAAGGCCGTATTATTGGTAAAGAAGGCAGAAATATTAAAACCATAGAAAAATTAACTGGCTGTGAATTGGTTATAGACGACACCCCTGATTCAATTTTAGTTTCTGGCTTTTCGCCTATCAGAAGACAAATAGCTAAATTAGCTTTGGAAAAATTAATGGCCGACGGCCGTATTCAGCCAGCTCGCATAGAAGAGTTTGTAGAAAAAGCCAAACAAGAACTGGCCATAGATATTAAAAAAGCCGGCGAGGACGCCTTGTATAAAATGGGCATTACCGGCATTGACCCTAAATTAGTCGGCATTATTGGCCGTTTAAAATACCGCACCAGTTATGGCCAAAATATTCTTAATCATTCTATGGAAGTTGGTTATTTGTCTGGCATTATGGCTAGTGAATTAGGGGTAGATAGCGCCAAAGCAAAAAAATGCGGCTTTTTCCATGATATTGGTAAAGCAGTGGATCAAGAAACCCAGGGTTCACATCCAGAAATCGGCCATATGATACTCAAAAAATTTAATATGGACGAAGATATTGCTCAAGCGGCCTTAACTCATCACCTAGACCAGCCATACAATATTTTCTCCACTATAGCCAAGGCGGCCGATGCTATTTCTGGCGCGCGTATTGGCGCTCGCAAAGAAACATACGAACAATTTGTCACGCGTCTAGAAGATATAGAAAAAACTGCCAACAGCTTCCCTGGCATAGAAAAGACTTACGCTATCCAAGCTGGCCGTGAAGTACGCGTGTTTGTCAAACCAAACGATATTGATGATTACGCCGCTCACCAACTAGCCAAAGATATTGCTCGTAAAATTGAACAAGAATTACAATATCCTGGTGAAATTAGAGTTACTGTCATCCGCGAATCCAGAGTTATTGAATACGCAAGATAATAGGTACTTCACAAGCCGAAATTCCGCCAAAGGCCGAACGAAAGTCTGTGGACAATTTATTTTGGCTTTCCCTAGCCAAAATAAATTAAGTGTGCTAAAATAACGACACATTAAAATAAGATTAATTAGCTAAAATAACTCTCATAGAAAGGTGGTGACACTATGAATAAAGCAGAATTAGCACAAGCATTGGCGGTAAAATTAAATATTTCCAAAAAAGAAGCAGAGGATATGGTAAACTCTTTTGTGGAAATAGTTATTACTACTTTGAAAAATGGCGACGAGGTTGTATTAACTGGTTTTGGCGCTTTTAGTGCCAAAAAAAGAGCTGGCCGTATTGGAGTCAATCCACAAAATCCTTCACAAAAAATTCAAATTCCAGCTGTTACTGTACCAAAATTCAAAGCAGGCAAAGCTTTAAAAGACGCGTTGAAAAAATAATCTCTATAAAATAAAATCCGCCTCGATTGAACCGAGACGGATTTTTTTATCCTTTTTTTAAAGCAAAATTTATAACACTGCTTCTTTGGCAGCTTTTGCTACGCGGAACTTTACTACTGTTTTGGCTGGGATCTGAATTGTCGCTCCGGTGGCTGGATTGCGGCCAACGCGCGCGGCACGATTTACTTTTACCAATTTTCCTAAACCTGGGAGTACAAATACTCCGCTCTTTTTGACTTCTTTGTACGCCATTTCGGTAACAGCGTCAAAAAAACCGCCGACATCTTTTTTGCTGAGCCCTGTTTTTTCCGCCATAGCGGCCAACAAGGCTGATTTTGTCATGCCTGCCATATGATATATATGGTTAATAATTAAAACTACCAATTATATTATACAGGTTTTATTGGCTTTTCGCAATACCCTGTCTATAATTTTATTCACAAGCCATTATTTTATCCCATTATATCATGTAATGGGTCAAGACATCTGACACACTTTATTTAAAAATAAATTAAGTGTTTG